>NZ_JACTVI010000058.1 GCF_014495685.1 Streptomyces sp. TRM68367
TCACCACCACCCGAAGGACGAACCAGGACGAATCCTCAACCCCGACCGACCACCCCAGGCCGGCGCGCGCACGTGAATGATCGAGGCTGGCGCTGTTCGGTATTTCGAGAAGCTCAGGTCACAGCGCCGCTCTCCCACCCGTATTCAATCCGCCGACCGCCGGAATTCCGTCCATGCCCGCGCACACTGTTATTTCCCTCACGACACCAACCGTCCGAAATTCAATGAACCATTGCCTAACATTGGCCAGGACACGACACACGGAGGGGAGCGGTGACCGTGCCACGGGACTTCCAGGAGCCTGCGAGATGCCGCCCCGACCTGGTCATCGGCCGGGAGGAGCTGTTCGCCGCGGCGCGTGAGCAACTCGGCCGCGGCGGCAGCGTGCTGCTCCACGGGCCCGCCGGAATAGGAAAATCGACCGTCCTGCGGGCATTGGCCGCGGAATACGCCCCCACGGCGCGGACCGTCTTGCGCTGTTCGGCCACCGAGTCCGAATCCCATCTCCCCTTCCTCGCCCTCGCCGACCTGCTGGGCCTCGCCCTCGACCAGGTCGCGGGCCGGCTGCCCGCCGCCCAGCGCACCGCCCTGGAGTCGGCGCTCACCGGCCGCGGCGAGTCCACCCTGCAACGCGACGGCCTCGCACTGCGCCTGGCGGTGCTGTCCGCGCTGCGCGCGCTGGCCGCCGACGGACCCGTCCTGGTCGTCGCCGACGACCTGCAGTGGCTGGACCCGGCCAGCGCCGAACTCCTCGGCTTCGCCGCCCGCCGCCTCGGCGACACCCCGGTACGGCTGCTGTGCGCGGTGCGCACCGAGGGGCAGGAGTACGACCGGCATCTACGCGCGTCCCCGCCGGACACCCTCGCCGTCCGCCTCGGCCCGCTCTCCCGCGCCCAGGTCTCCGCGCTGCTCGACCACCGCGGCTACACCGGCCTGTCACGCTCCACGGTGCGCGACATCCACCGCACCAGCGGCGGCAACCCGCTGTTCGCGCTCGAGCTGGGCCGCGTGCTGGCCGAGAACCCCGCCCCGCCGCGGCCGGGCGAGCCGCTGCCGGTGCCGACCTCGCTGCGGGCCCTGGTGCTGCACCGGCTGGAGATGCTGTCCGCCGAGGCCCGCCGCACCCTGCTCGTGGCCAGCGCCGGCGCCCGCCCCACCCTGGCCCTGCTGCACGCGGCCGGCCGGGAGAACGCCGAGTCCGAGACCGCCCAGGCCGCCGAACTGGGGCTGCTCGCGACCGAGTCCGGGGGGTCCGCCGTACGGTTCGCGCATCCGCTGATCTCGGCCGCGCTGTACGCGGAGACCCCGGCGCACGAGCGGCGGGCCGCGCACGCGGCGCTGTCCACGGCCGCCTCCGACCCGATCGAGCGGGCCCGGCACCTGGCGCTGGCCACCACCGGCACCGACCCGGAGGTGGCCGCCCGGCTCGGCGAGGCCGCCGCGCTGGCCCGGGACCGCGGGGCCCCGTCGGTGGCCGCCTCGCTCGGCCTGCTCGCCGCCCGGCACACCCCGGCGGACGGCACGCCGGACCCGGACGAACGGCGCCTGCGGGCCGCCGAGGACGCGATCACCGCCGGCGAGGCGGACCTCGCCCGGGACGTGGCCCGCGAGGTGCTGACCCGGGCGACCGTGCCCGCGGACCGGGTGCGGGCCTGGATGGTGGTGCTGGAGTCGGCCGGTCAGGCTCTCGGCGAGGTCGACGCGGTCTTCCCGCAGGCGCTGGCCGACGCGGGTGACGACCCCGGCCTGCTCGCGCTGGTCCACTACCAGCTGGCGTGGCGGGGCCTGGTCGTGGAGGGCGACTTCGAGGAGGGCCGGCTGGAGGCCGCGCATGCGGCGGAGCTGGCCGCGCGGGCCGGCGACCGGCGCACCGAGCTGCTGGCTCTCGCCTTCCGGGCGCAGGCCGAGATCCTGATGGGACACCCGGACGCCCCCGCGACCATCAAGCGGGCGCTGAAGGAGCCCCAGGACCCGGGGGTGGCCTGCCACCACAACGGCGCCGGTTCCGCCCGCTTCCGCTGGCTGATCATGAGCGACCGGCTGGCCGAGGCGCGCGGCGTCATCACCGCGCTGCTGCGCGAGGTGCGGCGGCGCGGCATGGTCGAGAGCGAGGTGCACTTCCTGCGCTTCCTCGCCGAGACCGAACTGCGCTCCGGGCACTGCGGCCGGGCCCTGGACCTGGCCCGGGAGAGCCTGCGGCTGGCCCGGGACGCGGGTATGGGCGAGGGCGCCGGGGCGATGCTCACCTCGCTCGCCGAAGCGGCCGGCGGCGATGTGCAGCGGGCGCTGGCGCTCGCCCGGGAGGCGGTGGGCCGCGCCGAGGAGGACGGCGACGCCGTCTACCTGTCGCGGGCCCTGGCCGCGCTCGGGCACGCCCAGCTGGTGGCGGGGAACGCGCGCGAGGCGGTGCACGCGCTGCGCCGGCTGCGGGAGCTGGAGCACGGCATCGGCATCACCGATCCGGCGCGCGGGCGCTGGCAGGGCGACCTCGCCGAGGCACTGGTGCGGATCGGGGAGACCGCCGAGGCGCAGAACGTCATCGAGGTCACGCGCGGGCACGCGCTGCGGCTGGGCCGGGAGAGCGTGCTGGCGGTGCTGGACCGGGCGGAGGCGCTGGTGCGTGCGGCACGCGGCGAACACGAGGCCGCCGCCGCCCAGCTGACGTCGGTTCAGGACCGGCTAGCCAAGCTGGGCCTCGGCCTGGAGGAGGCGCGGGCCGCCTTCGCACTGGCCCGGCTGCGCCACGTCCCCCAGGCTCTCGGCTTCGCCCGAGCCGGGGGCATCTCCGTCCCCGGGCCGGTGTCGTACGACGAGGCGGCCCGCCTGTTCCGGCGCTGCCGGGCGCTGCCGTGGCTGCGTCAGGTGGACGCGGCCGCGGCGGAGCGCCCCGCGGAACCGGCCCGCGCGCCCGCGGTCGTGCCGGACTCCCTGGAGTGCCTGGCGTCGATGGAGCGTCAGGTCGCCTCGCTCGTCATGGAGGGGGCGACCAACCGGGAGATCGCCGGGCGTCTGTTCATCAGCGTCAAGACGGTCGAGGCGACCCTGACGCGGGTCTACCGCAAGCTGGGGATCCGATCGCGGGTGGACATCGTCAGACTGGCGGCCGGGCGGCGTACGAGCTGAGCCCCACGCGGGTTCGTCAGGGGGCAACCGAGGGTTTTCCCTGCCCAACTCCCCTAGGGGGTTCCCTCATTGGGCGCTCTGTACGCCGGGCTCTAGCGTGAGGCCGTGCCGCTCGCCGGGCACGCGGGGGTCTGACCCGAGACCCCCGGTGCATCACCCCCCACCCGCGCGACCTCCCCACCGGCAAACAATGAGGAGACTCATGTTCGGGCTCGCCCGTGCCAAGAAGGCCGCCGCCCTCGCCGCAGCCACCGCTGCCGCCGCCGCGACCGCACTGCTCACCGCTCCCAGTGCCACGGCCGCTCCGCAGCCGATCGTCGGGGGTACGACGGCCACGACGTCCGCGTACCCGTTCATGATGCAGATCACGGACGCCTCGCAGGAACAGTTCTGCGGCGGCACCCTCGTCTCCCCCACCAAGGTCGTCACGGCGGCGCACTGCATGGTCGGCGAGACGCCGGGCAGCGTGCGCGTGGTCGGCGGGCGCACCTACCGCGACGGCACCAACGGTACGGTCAGCCGGGTCAGCAAGATCTGGATCCACCCGGACTACGCCACCGTCACGCGCGGCGACGACGTGGCGGTGCTGACGCTGTCGACGGCGATGCCGTACACGACGGCGAGATACGTCTCCGCCTCGGACAACTCGGTGTACGCGGCGGGCACCACCGCCCGCATCATCGGCTGGGGCACCACCCGCTCGAACGGCTCCTCCTCCAACCAGCTGCGCACCGCGACCGTGCCGACGGTGTCCGACGCGAGCTGCCGCAGCTCGTACGGCTCCCGGTTCGTCCAGAGCGACATGGTGTGCGCCGGCTTCACCACCGGCGGCGTGGACACCTGCCAGGGCGACAGCGGCGGGCCCTTCCTCATCGGAGGCGTCCTGGCAGGGATCACCTCCTGGGGCGACGGGTGCGCCGCGGCCGGCTCCCCCGGCGTGTACACCCGGCTGACGACCTTCTCCGGCCAGGTGGCGGCGCAGGTCAACTCGTAGCGCACCCACGGAACTCCTGAGCAACCCCTCAGGTGAAAAACCAGGGGGCGTTGCGGGCCTCCACGAGCGGCCCGCAGCGCCCCCTTTCCATGGTGTTGGCTTCCCTGGGCTTGTTCGAGTGGGCTTGAATGGCCGGCGGATGGGAGTGATGCGCATGGTGTCCGCCGACCGTCTCCTCGCCTTCGTCGCGATGTCGGTGCTGGTGGTGCTGATCCCGGGGCCGAGCGTGCTCTTTGTCATCGGCCGGGCACTGGCACACGGCCGCCGGACCGCCGTGGCGACGGCCCTCGGCAATGTCGTCGGCTCGTATCTGCTGGTGGTGGCCGTCGCGGTCGGGGTCGGCTCGCTGGTCGAGCGGTCGGTGACCGTGTACATGGCGGTGAAGCTCGCGGGGGCCGCGTATCTGGTCTACCTGGGCGTGCAGGCGTTCCGGCACCGCAGGGAGCTGACGGCGGCGCGGATCGAGACGCAGCCGAAGGGTCCGGCCAGGGGCGATGTGCGGACCGTCCTGGACGGCGTGCTGGTCGGCGCCACCAACCCCAAGGGCGTGGTGTTCTTCGCGGCCGTCCTGCCCCAGTTCGTGGACCACTCGGCCGGGCACGTGCCGTTGCAGATGCTCCTGCTGGGCCTGGTGCCCATCACGATCGGCCTGGTCACGGACACGCTGTGGGGGCTGACCGCGTCGGCGGCGCGCAGCTGGTTCGCCCGCTCGGACCGCCGGCTGTCGGTGATCGGCGGGGCGGGCGGCTGCACGCTGATCGGCCTGGGCGTGACCGTGGCGGTGACGGGCCGGGCGGACTGACGGCGGCACGGGCCTCGGCTAGGGCCGGATCACGGTCCCGAACCGGACGTGGTACGACCTCTCCGGGTGCATCACCCCCAGCATCCGCGCCGCTTCCGCGGTGACCGCGTCCCGCTGTGCCTTGGTGAGCGTGCCGAAGGGCTCGACGGTGAGGGTGTCGTCCGCGAGCTTCCACACCCCCGCGAGAAAGCCGTCGACGAGAAACGTGCAGTGGGCCAGGTTCCCCTGCCAGGTGCGGCCCCGGTACTCCGCGGGTACGACGCGGGTGCGGTCGGCGTGGGAGAGGAGCAGGTTGTCGTACTCCGGCAGGAAGCGCGGCGGCGCCGGGGTGTCGGGGTCGGGGCGGGGCGCGTCCGGCAGGTCGAACAGCTCGACGCCGTGCGTGTCCCGGAAGGTGACGAGTTCGGGCCGCAGACGCTCGAAGGCGTCCCGCAGCCTGGTCAGCCCGGCCCAGGTCTGCATGTCCTTGACGGACGCCGGTCCGAAGCCGGTGAGGTAACGCAGGACGGTGGCGTCGGGTGCGGAGGCCGGTTCGGCGGGGCGGCCCAGCCAGTGCTCGGCGGTGGTGAGAGCGACCTGGCCGCTGCGGCCCCACAGCCCGCGCGGGGTGACCTGGACGAGGGGGAGTTTGCAGCGGGCGGCGATCGACAGGGCCCGGGGGTCGGCGTCCGGCCACTCGGCGGACAGCGCCTCGCGCAACTGCCGCATCGTGCGCGGCTCGTCCTCGACGAGGTCCCGCGCGAGCGCGGCGAGCCGCTCCAGGTCGACGCCGCCCAGACCCTTGCGGAAGTTCTTCAGTTCCCGGTCCCGGGCGGGCTGCACCAGCGGGCGCAGGGTGAGGCAGTCGTCGGCGGTGTGCGCGTGGATGGTCGACCGCATGGTGACGATCCGGACGACCTCCCGCTCGGCCACCAGCGCCGACAACTCCTGCGGGACGAACCCGTCGAGCCGGGCGGCGAGGGCGTAGTACGGCGGCTTGACGTTCTGTGCCTGAAGCCCGACCAGATGCGCGACGGCGTCCTTCGCGGACATCGGGGAACGGTGCAGCAGGAGCTGCCGGTGGAGGGTGGCCCGGTTGAGGGCGCGGGGGTCGAGGGTGAGGGCTGGGGTGACGGCCTTCGCGGGGGTTGCCTTCTTGACCGGGGTCTTGCTCGTGGCGGTGGCCTTCTTCGGGGTGGTGGGCTTCGATGCCTGGGCCGCGGATCCCTGCGGTTCGGGCGCCGTGCTCGTCCCCGGTGCCGGGCGGTCCGTGTTCGCCGTGGCCGCCTTCGACGCCGGACCGCCCGCGCTCGCCGGGCCCGACCTCGCCGCACCCTGCGCAGTGCCCGGTCCCGGTGTCGCCGCACCACCCACACCACCCGCACCCGGCACCGCCGCACCACCCGCGCCCGACGCCGCCGTACCGCCCATGGCCCTGGTCCGCTTCGTCATGTCCCGCACGCTAGCGCCGGACGCGGACAGCCGCTGTCCGCGAGGGCATCCCGTTGCGGGACCGCCCGCCATTGCGGCGCCATTTGCCCCGTATATCCTCACTGTGATCGATCCGACGAGCCTCGACCCGAGAGGCACCGTGATGCCCCAGCGACGCGCCCGCCCCACCGCGCACACCTCCCGGAAGTCCGTCTGGCGCCGTGCCCTGACCCCGCCGCAGCCGCCCGCCGAGCAGGACCCGGCGTCACCTGCCGACCCGCCGTCCACGGAACCGGCCGAGGTGGCCAGCGTCGTACAGGCTGTCCTGTACCAGGACGGCGTCCGCGTCTCCTCCCCCGCCACCCTCGCCGACACCTACCGCGAGCTGCGCCAGCAGCGGGCCGGCATGGCGTGGATCGGCCTGGCCCGCCCGACGGAGGGCGAACTGCTCTCCCTGGCCAGCGAGTTCGACCTGCACCCGCTCGCCGTCGAGGACGCGATGGAGGCGCACCAGCGGCCGAAGCTGGAGCGCTACGGCGACACCCTGTTCGTCGTCCTGAGCGCCGCCCGCTACCTGGACGCCCCCGAGCAGGTCGACTTCGGCGAGCTGCACGTCTTCGTCGGGCCGGACTTCGTGATCACGGTCCGGCACGGCGCCGCCCCGGACCTGTCGGCGGTGCGGCACCGCATGGAGGAGACGCCGGACCTGCTGAAGCTGGGCCCGGAGGCGGTGCTGTACGCGATCCTGGACGCGGTGGTCGACGGCTACCTGCCGGTCGTCGCGGGCGTCCAGAACGACATCGACGAGATCGAGACGGAGGTGTTCCGCGGCGACCCGGAAGTGTCCCGCCGCATCTACGAGCTCTCCCGCGAGATGGTCGAGTTCCAGCGCGCCACCCGCCCGCTCGTCGGCATGCTGCACAGCCTGATGGCCGGCTTCGCCAAGTACGGCACGGACGAGGAACTCCAGCGCTACCTGCGTGACGTCGCCGACCACGTCACCCACACCAGCGAACGCGTCGACGGCTTCCGCCAGGCCCTCACCGACATCCTGACGGTGAACGCGACCCTGGTCGCCCAGGAGCAGAACGCGGAGATGCGGTCACTGGCGGAGGCGGGCTTCGAGCAGAACGAGGAGATCAAGAAGATCTCCAGCTGGGCGGCGATTCTGTTCGCCCCGACACTGGTCGGAACGATCTACGGCATGAACTTCGACCACATGCCGGAGTTGCACTGGGTGCTCGGATACCCCTTTGCGATACTCCTGATGGCGATCGTATGCACCAGTTTGTACATCATCTTCAAGCGGCGGGACTGGCTCTGAGTAACCGGCTGACGAGCACCCGCCGCCTGAAAGCAGCGGTGTGCCTGCGTTGCCGCCGCACGTGCTCGGGACCGAAGACCCACGCGGCACGTTCCTCTTTTCTGGCCGCCTGCTTGAGGGGTGTGCGGAGCACAGTCATCGTCCTCGGGTTCCTGGACCGGGTGCGGGGTTCAGGAGCCGCTCGGCGGCGGCTCGGTGTGCTGCGACGTGGCCAGGGGGCTGCGCACGACGGCGACGTCCGCCGCGTCGAGGACGAGCGTCTCCCCGGCTTTCAGGCGGCGTCCGGTGATCAGATCGGTGCCGGAGCGGTCGAGGGTGACGGTCGCCTTGCCCTGCCGGTGGTTCAGCAGGAACAAGTAGGCGCTCGTGTCCGTCCGTCGCTCGGTGACCTCGACGCCCCGCGGTGCGGCCTGCACCGGTCGCACCCCGGCACGGTCCAGGACGTGCCGCACCAGGGCTTCGAGGGCGTCGCCGTCCAGACGCGTGCCGACGTACACGGCACGGCCCCGGCCGAGTTCCCGCTCGACCACCGCGGCTTGGCCGACGAGCCGACCCGTGCGGTAGACGGCGAGCGGCCGGGCGGTCTCAATATCGAGGTCGTCCTGCCACACGGAAGCGGTCGCGGAGAACCCGTTCAGTGCGGTCCGCTCGACTGCCGCCTGGACCGGCACCGTGGCCTCGGCGGGCAGCGGAGAGAACTCCTGGACGTGCGCGCCGATGACCTCGCGCAGGGCCCCCGGATAGCCGCCTCCGACGATCCGGTCGTCCTCGTCCACGATCCCGGAGAAGTACGAGACGAGGAGATGGCCGCCGTCCTCCACGAATGTCCTCAGCGCTGCGCTGTGTTGACGGGTCATCAGGTACTGGTTGGGGATGACCAGGACCCGGTAGGGCGACAGGTCGTCGTCGAGGGTGACGACATCGACCGCGACCTGGCTGTTCCACAGGGCCCGGTAGTGCCGGGCCACGGTGTCCCGGTAGTCGAAAGTGTTGTCCGGGTGGGCGCAGCCCTCCACGGCCCACCAGTTCTGCCAGTCCCACACGATCGCCACCTGCGCGCCGGTCCGTGCCGTGGCGACCTCGTCGATGGTGCGCAGCTCGTTGCCGAGCGCCTTGACCTCCTGCCACGTCCGGGTCTTCTCACCGCCGTGCGGGAGCATCGCCGAGTGGAACTTCTCCTGCCCCTGGCGTGAGGCCCGCCACTGGAAGAACATCACCGCGTCGGAGCCGTGCGCGACGGCCTGGTAGGAGCCCAGGCGCATCCGGCCCGGCTGTTTGACCTGGTTGGTCTTCCACTGGCTGACCGCGCCGGCCGCCTGCTCCATCAGCATCCAGGGCTGCCCGCCGCGCAGGGAGCGCATCAGGTCGTACTGGAAGGCCGCGGTGACCAGCGAGTGGGGCTTTCCCGGGTCGGGGTAGCAGTCGAAGGCGACGACGTCGAGTTCCTTCGCCCACCGGTGGCTGTCGGTCAGCCGGCACTGGAAGAAGTTGGTCGTCGCCGGCACATCGGGCGTGATCCCGTGGAGCAGGTCGCGCTCCTGTGTGACGAGTTCCAGCAGGAGGTCGGAGGTGAAGCGGGAGAAGTCCAGCTCACGGGAGGGGTTGTCCCAACCGCGCACGGGCCCGGGCAGGTGCACCTGGGACCAGTCGCTGTAGCGCTGGCTCCAGAACGCCGTGCCCCACCTGCGGTTGAGTTCGTCCAGCGTGCCGTATCGCCGTTGCAGCCACTCGCGGAAGCGGTCGTCGCACGAGTCGCAGAAGCAGTCGGAGTGGTACTCGTTGCCAATGTGCCACATCGCCAGGCCGGGATGCTTGCCGTACCGCTCGGCCAATTCGGTGGCGATGCGTCGGCTGCGGTCCCGGTAGACCGGGGAGGAGGGGCAGAAGTGCCCTCGGCTGCCGATGCCGTGCCGCACTCCCTGCCGGTCGGCCGAGAGTGTTTCGGGGAAGTCCGTGGCGAGCCACGGCGGTGGCGCGGCGTTCGGCGTCGCGAGGTTGACATGGATGCCGTTCGACCACAGCAGGTCCATGATCTCGTCGAGCCACGAGAAGTCGAACCGGCCGTCGGCCGGCTCCAGCATGGCCCAGGAGAAGACGCCCAGACTGACGAGCCGCACGCCTGCGGCTCGCATGAGCCGGATGTCCTCCTGCCACACCTCCGTCGGCCACTGCTCCGGGTTGTAGTCCCCGCCGTAAACGACTCCCGGCAGCCGACGGCGAAAGGTGGTCATGCGCGGATCGGGCACAGCGGGGGTTCCTTTCGGAAGCGCTCCTGCAAGCGGTTTCTCAGAACTGGGACCTTGTCCTTGGCGTACCGAGCTGCTGCGCTTGGTTGACCGCGAGCACCGCACCGGGTTGAGGGCTGCATGACCTCAACAATAGTGAACGTTCACGCAGCGAGCGTAGTGACGGACCACATCCCGGTCAAGGCTCTGCGCGGCGCTGCTCGAGCCCTCAGTGGGCAGTGTTCACCGTGAAGTCGCACGTCACGGGACTGGCGCGCGCGGGTCTCGGGGGACTCGGGCTGATCAGGGCGGAAGTCCGCCGCCAGCCTAAGGGCGTGCAGATCATCAACACGCTTTCTTGATCTTGTTTCAGGTGGGCTTGGAAGCGAGGAACGTCGCGACATCGGATGGTGTGCGGAAGCGGGCGGTGAAGGCGGTGATGTGGTGGCCGTGCGCTTCCAGGAGCGGACCGACTTCCTGTTTCGCGCGGCTGATGGTCGGGGCGGTGACGCCGAAGAGCTGGCCGAGGAGGTCCATTTTGGCGAGCTTGCGCAGGTGGAGCACGGTGACCAGGATCCGGTCGGCTGTGGTGAGCTTGGCTTTGGCGCCTGCACCGGGGGCCGCCAGACGCTCGTGCCCGCGACGTGTGCGGAGCACTTGCTCGCGTTGAACCTCCAGCGCGGGAGTCAGCGCGTCGATGAGTCCGCTGAGCTGTTGGCGGGTCATGCCGGTCAGTTCAGGGTCCTGCAGCCAATGCCGCGTGAGGCGATGCGGCTTGTTCGCCGGGGCCTGGCCTGACGTGCTCTTGACCGCCATCGCGTCCATCGGATGCTGGGGGTGGAGGGTGTAGTTCCGGTCGCCGTGGAAGCGGTGCCGTGTGATCGGCAGGGCGGCGATCTCGTCGTCGCTGACCTGGCTGCCGGTGGGGTACTGGCCGGTATCGAGTTCGGCATGCACGGCCAGGCCGGTCTTGGTAGTGGTCGCGGCGATGCTCTCGACGATGACTTCGTGGCTGGTCAGGGCCTGCCGCGCCAGTTCATGGTGATGTGGGAGAACAGCCGGTGCTCGATCCGGTTCCACTTCGACGTTCCGGGAGACAGGTGGCAGACGGTGACCGTCAGGCCGGACTCGGCTGCGAACCGGGCGAGCTCGGTCTTCCAGGTGCGGGTGCGATACCCGTTGGAGCCGCCCGCATCGGCGGTGATCAGCAAACGGCCGGCCGCCGGATAGAGGGGCGGCTCGGCTGCGTTCCACCAGCGGCGGATCGACTCGACCGCGAACGCCGCGGTGTCGTGGTCGGTGCCCACGTTGACCCAGCCCGTGTTGGCGGCGACATCGTAGATGCCGTAGGGCACCGCCCTGCCCAGCTCGCGGGTCGGGGAAGTCGTGGGTGTCGACCCGCACCGGCTGGCCCTTCGGCTCCCATTCACGGCCGTTGTTCTTGAAGGGGCCGACCATTTCCTTCTTCTTCGTGTCCACGCTGATCACCGAACCCGGGGTGCCTCTGTGTCTTGTCAAGCCGCCTGGTCAGCGAGGGACTTGACTCTTTGTTCGTCGGCGATCATGACGCGCCACACGTGGTCGGCCAAGCGGCGTTTCAGGCACCGCTTCGCTTCCTTCGGCGTCTTACCCTCGGAGAGTTTGCGCTGGTAATAGGCGTGTCCGGGTGATTTCGGCATCCGTATCTGCACGACTGCGATGGTGTGGAGGACAGAATTGAGCTGGCGGTCGCCGGAGCGGGAGAGCCGGTGACGGGCCTTGTCCGCGCTGGCGATCTCCACCGGGGCGGCACCGGCGTAGTTCGCGAACGCCGCCGAGGTGGGGAATCGGTGAGCCCGTCGGGTGCGGCCGATCAGCCGGGCGGCCATGACTGGCCCGATGCCCGGGGTGTCCATCAGTGCGCTGCCCGATGCCTCCACAAGGCTCTGCATCCGGGCAGCATTGTCCGCGAGCTGCTTGTCCAGTTTCCTGATCTCGGCGACCAGATCCCAGGCGATGTCCTTGCGGACGGTCTCGACGTCGCCAGCGGGACGGACGGACCGCAGCAGTTTGGCGGCCAGGTCCGCGGACAGCTGGGTCGGGGCGCCGCCGGGCAGCAGATCACGCAGCAGCGCGTGAAGCTGGTTAACTGCGCGGACCCGGGCCTGGGCCAGGTTCACACGCCGTTCGTCCAGAAGAGCCAGCGCCGTGGTGTGGTCCTCGGGCTCGACATCCCGTCCGTCTCCCTGCAGACAGGCGACGGTGGCCGCGGCCGCGGCGTCGATCTGGTCGTTCTTGCGCCGTCCACCGCGGGAGAGTTCGCGCACCCGACTGGTCGCTGCGGCAGGCACGTCGACGACGCTCTCGCCGCGGGCGATGAGCCACTGAGCGAGATGCCGGCCAATCCGTTGGCGTTCTCCACCGCCCACTTCCGCTGCGGCCACCGCTTGGCCCAGGCCAGCAGCCGCCGGTAGTCCGTCAGGCTCGCCTCGATCCGCATCGTCCCGACCTGCTGGTTTGATTCCGGCTCGACGGCGGTGGCGGTGTGAGTGGACTTGTGGGGGTCGACACCGAGCAGTATCACGGGACAGTGTTCCTCACGGTCGGACGACAGGGCATCCACGGCCGACACGCCGACTTCCGGAACCAACCGGCCGGGACACGCCTCTGTTGAGTCAGACCGCGGACGGACACCGGACCGGCGACATACCCCGGGAGAGCCAGCCCCGAAGAGCGGCAGACGGTTCACGAGTCACCCGGCCCGGCGTCCTACGGCACGCTACGAGCGGCCAACCCGACCGCGTCCCGCTACCCCCATACAAGTCGGCGGTTCATCCTGGTGGTTGCGGGCCTGTTCGTCGAGGTAGCGGAACTGGGCGTCCCGGTCGGGGTGCTGCTTGCCCTCCAGGGTCTTGGCGTTGCTTTGCAGGCTGAAGCCCTCCTCGCGCAGGAGGTCGCCCACCGTGTCCGCGCAGGTCCTGTGGCCTTGGCGGGTCAGTTCCTCCGCGAGCTTGCGGGTGGATTTGGTGGTCCAGCGCAACGGAGACATCGGATCCCCGCGGACATCGGGTTCGACCAGGGACAGGAGAGCCGCCCGAAGGGCCGGGTTTAGGCCGACGACACGTTTGCGGCCGCCGCCGACCCTGCGGACCCGTCCCAATGGAGCCTCGCCAGAGTCGAGTTCCCGCACCCCGAGCGACACAGTGGCCTCACGGACACCGGCGCCACGGGCCACCGCCCTGATCCCGCCGTGGCCGAGCGACCGGGCCTCCGCCCCTATCAACAGACGCCGCTGCCGCTCGTCGAGATGCGGCAGAATCGCCCCGAACTTCGCTGCCAGCACGGCCCGCGGTACTTCCAGCCCACCCATACCAGAGCAACGACCCACCGAACGGGAAGCCACGGGTTAAAGATCTGCACGCCCTAAGGGCAGTGCGTGACTTCCCCGCAGGTCAGCACCAGCAAGGCCGGTACCAGTGCGGTCGCCCACCTCGGGCCGGTGCGCAGCCTGGTGATGACCCGCCAGTTCTTCAGACGCGCGAAGCTGTGCTCGACCGGCGTCCGCATGGTGGTCAGCAGCCGGTTGGCCTGCTTTGTGCCCGGGTCAGCGGCCAGTGCAGGCGGCCCAGTAGCCGGTGATGACCGCCGCGTCGCCCTCATCGCCACTGTCGTCAGTCCGGCGTACTCCAGTCGGCGATCGCACCGAGCCCGGCCGCCCGCAGATGGGCGGGGAGATGGTCGTGGCGAGCGGCCACCGCGAGGCACGGGCCGGGCGGCACCGCCGAGACTCACAACAGCCGCCCCCGCTCCTCGGTCAGCGCCACCACCAGCAGCCGTGACACCGGCCGGAGAAGGCGCTGACCTCGGTCCACGAGCCGAGGACGAACAGCAGCAGGCCCAGCCGGTGGATGCCATGGCCCATCGCCGGGCAAGTACCACAGGGTTTCCCAGGTGACGGTGAGCGGGCGGCCGAGGGTGCCGTCGGCGACGAGGTGCCGAAGGCGGCGGCGCGGGTGGGGCCGGGCACGGCGAGCGCACTGAGGCGGTCGCGTCCGCGCAGGTCGGCGAGGGGCTGGGGCGTGTGCGTGGGCGATGCGGGCGCCGATGACGGCGGTGCGCGGGACGGTGACGCGGTGGGTGCGGTGAGGGCCGGGAGGAGCACCGGGGGCCGGCATCGGCTTCTCCCTCGGGCCGTCGACAGTCATCGTTCGTATTCCGCGACCCACGCATCATAGTGAACGTTCACCATCAGGCTCAATACTATGACCCGGAACTATAGTGCACTTGGCCGAGCTCCGACAATGGACCGACCGCAGAGAAGGGGGGAGCGCGCGCATGCCCGAGCGTTCATCCGCCGCCCGGCGTCCGACCATGAAGGAAGTCGCCCGCCTGGCCGGGGTGTCACACCAGACCGTCTCGCGCTACCTCCGCTCCCGCGACGGCCTCAAGCCCGCCACCCTCGCCCGCATCGACGCAGCGGTGCGTGAACTCGGCTACCGTCCCAATCTGGTGGCCCGGTCCATGCGCACCCGCCGCACCGGCCGCCTCGCGGTCGTGATACCGGCGATGACCTTCAGCCCCTACAGAATGCTCGTCGGAGCGGCCGCCACCGCGCACGAGGCCGGGTACGCGGTGGAAGTCGTCAGCCTCGAGGGCGGCGCTGGGGCCAGGACCGAGCGGGTGCTCGAACTGGCCGACTCCGGGCAGGTGGAGGGCATCCTGGCGTTGGCCCCGATCCGGCCGGAGGTCGAGAAACGGCTGCCGACCGGGGCGGCCGTCGTCGTCTCGGCCGACTTCGACGACTCCATGCGCGGCATTGGTGAACTCACCGACGCCCTACCGGTCGCCGAGCTGATCGAGCAACTCGCCGGGCTCGGTCACCGCCGCTTCCTGCACGTCGCCGGGGACCAGCAGTTCGCCTCCGCCCGCGCCCGCAAGGACGCCTACCTGCGGGCCATCGAGCGGCTCGGGCTCGAGTCCGTCGGTGTGGCCGACGGCGACTGGTCCGGCGAATCCGGGGCGGCGGCGATCCGCGCACTGGACGCCGGCCGGCTGCCGACCGCGGTCATCGCCGCCAACGACCTGGTGGCGGCGGGTGTCATCCGTGGCGCTCGCGATCGCGGGCTGGACGTGCCGGGCGACCTCAGCGTGACCGGCTGGGACAACAGCGACATCTGCCGCTACCTCCCGCCCTCGCTGACCACAGTCCACATCGACCTCGAAGGCCTGGGCCGCAACGCCATGGTGCGGCTGGTCGAGGCGATCAGCGGCCGGGCGCCGGAGCCGTCCCGGAGCCCGACGCACACGGTCATCTGGCGCGAGTCCGTCGCCCCGCCCCCGGCCGCGCGGCCCTCGTCCGCCTCCTGACCGCTTCCCGGTTCCGGTCGTCCACTCCTGGCCGCGTGGCCGGCACGCCGTCGGGCTCGGGGGTGCCCACTTCGCCGGCACTCCGAAGCACACACAACGTCACCGGTACGGCCGGGGTGTCGCCACCCGCCTGGGCACCTCCTTCGATCGGGAGAGCATTCGGCTGACGGCTCGTCAGGCCCCGGCGGCCGCAGGCGCGCCGCCGGGGCCTGGGCACCCTGGAGGGGGTGAGGCAGTTCGTCGGCACCCTCCCCCATCTGCCCCGGTTCGGACCCCACCGCGAGAGGCGGTGGTCGACCCGTACGGTGCCGGGCCGCCGGACACGACCGGCCTGTTGGCCCTCGACGCCCCGGTGGTCGGTCCGGGACAGACCCTCGCCCTGCCCTCGCACGGCGCCGCTGCACCGAGGTCCGATCGCGCCACACACGACGTCTCCTGGGCCGCCCACCCCGAGACAGAAAGCGATTACGCGCAATCCATTGACGCAAAGATGAACGTTCACTACGTTCCCTTCCACTCCACCCACGACGAGTTGTTCCCTCTCAGACCTGAGACGTCCCGAGCCGTCCTGAGCCGGCGACAGCGCACTGCCAACGATCTTCGTTCTCTCGATGCCACAGGGGTTGGATCATGAGTCAACTCAGCAGACGCCACCTGCTGCGCACCACGGCCGCCGTGGCCGGCGGTGTGATGCTCGCGGGATGCACGAGCGGCAGGTCCGGCACCCCGGACAAGAAGCCCGGCAACACGGGATCCGCCAAGAAGGGAGATGTCACCAAGGCGCTCAAGCGGCCGGGCACGATCCAGGAAGCGCCGTCGCTGAAAGGCAAGGGGCTGCCCCCGGTCGAGCAGCGGATCCCCATGGCCCCGTACGTCCTTCCGCACCGGTGGACCGGCGCCGGCAAGTACGGCGGTACGCTGAACACGACGGTCTTCGGGTCGACCGGAGCCGCGAACGCCTTTCCGATCCCCGAGTTCTTCTACGGCAATTCCCCGCTGCGCTTCCTCAACGACGGGCTGGACGTCGGTCCGGGACTGGCCGACCGCTGGAGTGCCAACGACGACGCCTCCGAGTGGACCGTCCACTTCCGCAAAGGCCTCAAGTGGTCCGACGGAGAGCTGTTCACGGTCGACGACATACTCTTCTGGTGGGAGGACATCGTCCTGCCCGGGCACAACGCGCAGACGCCGCCGCCGTCGAACATCTCCGGCAAGGGCACTCTGGTCAAGATGACCAAGATCGACGACAACACGCTGAAGTTCGCCTGGGACACCCCGCAGCCGCTCTTCCCGGAGCACCTGGCCACCTACGTCAAGGGCGGACTGGGCACAAACGGCCCGACCTGGGTGCTCCCGAAGCACTACCTGAAGCAGTTCCACCCGAAGTACAACAAGAAGGTCCCCAAGGACTGGGACTCGCCCGGCGGACTGTGGGAGCAGATGGCCGACTGGAAGCGCAACCGCGACTGCCCGACGCTGACCGGGTACAAGTGCAAGTCGTTCGACAACAACACCGGCATCGTGCTGGAACGCAATCCGTACTACTACGTCGTCAACACCAACGGCGACCAGCTCCCCTACATCGACGAGATCCGCTTCTCGGTGCAGACCAACGACCAGGCGATCAAGCTGAAGATCCAGCAGGGATCCGTCGACTACTGCCAGGGCTTCCCCAACAAGCTCTCCCTGGCCGACGTCTCGACGCTGTCGCAGAAGAAGGACTCCGGAAACTACGACATCCTGCTGTGGAAGAGCGGGGACGGAACCGGCTCGATCTTCTTCTTCAACTACGACTACATCGCCAAGGACGAGAAGTACGGCAAACTGATCCGCGACAAGCGGTTCCGGCAGGCGATCTCGCACGGCTGGGACCGCAAGACCGCGCGCAAGACGCTCTACTTCGACACCGGCGAGCTGACCACCGGGACGATCGGCCCCAGCACCACGGAGTTCCACGTCGGTCCGGACGGCCCCAAGCTGTACGAGCAGTGGCGGGACTCCTACGTCGAGTTGGACCGCGCGAAGGCGACGTCCCTGCTGGCCGAGATCGGGCTGAAGGACACCGACGGCGACGGCTACGTGGAATTCCCCGACGGTTCGAAGCTGACCATCGAGATCCCATACGCCGCCGACATTGCCGCACCGGAGGCGGCCAAGGACGACCAGCTGGTTGCCGACATGCAGAAGATCGGGCTGCGGATGAAGCGGGTCCCGATGTCGCCGACCGCGTTCGGCGAGAAGTGGATGGCCGGACAGTTGATGTCTCACACCAACTGGGCGAACGCCAACGGCACCTCGATCATGGTGGTCCCGAACTGGCTGGTGCCGGTGAACACCCAGTACTGGGCCCCGCTCCAGTCCGCCTGGTACGCCAACAGCGGCACCGGCAAGAACAAGGAGGAGCTCGACGTCGACCCGATCAAGCGCCACCCGCCGCGGATGGCGCCGGAGGACGGCGACTCGGTAGGCAAGCTGACGGAGCTGTACAACCAGGCCAAGGCCGAACCGGAGGCGATGAAGCGCAACCGTCTGGTCTGGCAGATGATGCGCATCCATATCGAGGACGGCCCGTTCTTCATGGGGTCGACGGCCAACTTCCCGGAAGTAATTACCAAGAACCGGGACCTCGCCAACGTGCCGGACCCCAAGAACCTGGCCCTGGGCGGGATCACCGGACCGTGGCACATCCCCGCCCCCGCCACCTACGACCCGGAGTGCTGGTACTGGACCAACCCGGACCAGCACCGCTGACCAGGCGTGTCCACGGATTCACGGCAGAGAACATCTGGAGGACCGCATGCTGGTCGTGGCCGCGCGCCGGACCGTCTACATGATCGTGACGCTCGCCATCGTCTCGGTACTGAGCTTCGCGATCATCGCCGCTCCGCCGGGGAGCGCGCTGTCGCAGAAGATCTCCCAACTTCAGAGCCAGGGTGGAGAGGTCACCGAAGCACAAGTCCAGGCGCTCAAGGAGCAGTACGGCGTCGGCGACTCGTGGTTCGAGCAGTACGGGAAGTGGGTCTCCGGCTTCTGGCACGGCGACTTCGGCCACTCCTTCACGCTGAACGAGCCGGTCGGCGACCTCATCTGGAGCCGCCTCGGCCTCTCGCTCGTACTGAGCATCGGCGCGCTGCTCATCGCCTGGGGGCTGTCGATCCCGCTCGGTGTCTACTCCGCCACCCACCGGCACTCGCTCCCTGATGCCGTGATCACAGTGATCCAGTTCATCGGGGTGGCGATCCCGGAGTTCCTGTTCGCCCTGGTCGTCATGGTCCTGGCGGCCAACTACCTGGGGACGGACGTCGGCGGACTCTTCTCCAATCAGTACGAGAACGCCGCCTGGAGCTGGGCCAGATTCGCGAATTTGCTGGACCACTTGTGGGTGCCGCTGGTCGTGATCGCGGCCGGCTCCACGGCGTGGCTCACCCGGGTGATGCGCGCCAACCTCCTCGACGTCCTCAACAACCAGTACGTGCAGACGGCGCGGGCCAAGGGCGTACGGGAACGCAGGGTGATCTGGAAGCACGCGGTACGCAACTCCCTGCACCCGCTCGTGATGACCTTCGGAACCACGTTCCCGGTCCTGATCTCCGGTGAGGCGATCGTGTCCATCGTCCTCAACCTGCCGACCATCGGTCCGCTGCTGGTCAACTCCCTGCTCAACAAGGACATGTACGTCGCAGGAACGATCCTGCTCATGCTGTCGGCGCTGCTGGTGATCGGGAACTTCGTCGCCGACACCCTGCTCGCCGTGATCGACCCGCGCCTTCGGCTGGGAGGGTAGGCGCAGATGACGACGATCGCATCCTCTCCGGAGACGGAGCACCACGGCCACGCTTCCGTGACCGCGCCACAGGGCAGGGCGGCGACGCTGCCGCAGTGGCGGCTGATGCTGCGGCGGTTCCTCAAGAGCCGGCTGGCGGTGACCGCCTCCGTGGTCCTCGGCCTGCTCTACCTGTGCGCGATCCTGGCCGGCTTCCTGTCCCCCAACCCCTACGACCAGCAGGACGCGGAACTCGTGCACGCCCCACCGTCCAGCATCACCTGGTCCGGCGGGCCCGCGATCTGCGGCCGGGAACAGCACCTGAACACCGCGACGTTCACCTACGAATACCGCAGCGACTGCTCCCATCCCGTCCCCCTGCACTTCTTCGGTAAGGGCCACGAGTACAAGCTGTTCGGGGTGATACCGACCGACCGGCACCTGGTCACCGTGGACAAGCCGCACAAGCTCCTGCTCTGGGGAACCGATAGGCAGGGCCGGGACGTGTTCGCCCGAGCCATGCAGGGCGCCCGCGTCTCCCTGACCATCGGCCTGCTCGGCGTGGCCGTCGGCACCTTTCTCGGAACGGTGATCGGAACCGTCTCGGGGTACTTCCGCGGCGCGGTCGACACGCTGCTGCAACGGTTCATCGAACTGCTGATGTCGCTGCCGACACTGCCCCTGTGGCTGGCCCTGGCCGCGATCCTGCCGTCGGACATGTCCGTCACCAGCCGTTACCTGCTGATCACCCTGATCCTGTCGCTGGTCGGCTGGGCCGGCCTGGCGCGGCAGATCCGCGGCAAGGTCCTGTCCTACTCCGAGGCCGACTACGTCGCAGCCGCCCGGGTGGCCGGAGCCTCCAGCGGGCGCATCATCTTCCGGCACCTGATCCCCAACGCGTCCAGCCACATCGTGGCCACCGCGATGCTGGCCGTCCCGGCCACCATCATCGCCGAGACCTCGCTGTCCTTCCTCGGCGTGGGCATGCTGCCCCCCGCGGTTAGCTGGGGCGTGCTGCTGTCCGAGGCGCAGAACGTCTCGACCGTCCAGCAATACCCGTGGCTGCTGCTGCCCGCCGCCCTGGTGGTGCTGGCGGTGACCTGCTTCCAGCTCATCGGCGACGGCGTCCGAGACGCCGTGGACCCCTACGGCTGACCGGCGGCGCGGCAGACGAGGCGACACCGGGGGCGCTCTCCACCGCCACCCCACGACCGACACAGCACGGGAGCCCACAGATGACCCAACGGTTCGAGGACGAACGAACGGCGAGCACGACGCCGGCGGCGACGGCCGTCGACGAGCCGGGTGACGCGGAGGACGTCGTGCTGTCCGTCCGTGATCTGGAGGTGGTCTTCCCCACCGCCCTCGGCGACGTCCAAGCGCTCAACGGCGTCACCTTCGACGTGCCGCGCGGCAAGGTGCTGGGGATCGTCGGCGAGTCCGGCTGCGGCAAGAGCGTGACCGCGCGGGCGATTCTGCGGATCGTCGAGAAACCCGGACGCATCACCGGCGGCAGCATCACCCTGCACAAGCCGACGGGCCGGGCAGAGATCACCAAGCTCGGCTCCGACAGTGAGCCGATGCGTGCGCTGCGCGGCAAGGAGATCGCGATGATCTTCCAGGAGCCGATGAGCTCGCTGAACCCCGTCCACACGATCGGCGCCCAGATCGAGGAAGCGGTACTCATCCACCAGACGCAGGACCGCAAGGAGGCCGCGGACCGCGCCGTCGACATGCTCCGCCAGGTCGGTATGCCCGATCCTGCCGCGACAGCCGCCTCCTACCCGCACCAGCTCTCCGGCGGCATGCGCCAGCGCGCCATGATCGCGATGGCGCTCTCCTGCCATCCCACACTGCTGATCGCGGACGAGCCCACCACGGCGCTGGATGTCACCACCGAGGCCCAGATCCTCGAGCTGCTCCGACGGGTCAGAGACCAGGCCGGGATGTCGATCATGTTCATCACCCACAGCATGGGCGTCGTCGCCCAGCTCTGCGACGAAGTGATCGTCATGTATCTGGGCCGGATCGTGGAGCGCGGCAGCGTCGACGGCCTCTTCCACGACCCCCGGCACCCCTACACCCGCGCGCTGCTGCGGTCGATCCCGCGGATCGGCGGCGACCGCACGGCGCCCCTGGAAGTGATCGAGGGCTCCGTCCCCGACCCCTACACGCGCGTGCCCGGCTGCGCCTTCCACCCGCGCTGCCCGCAGGCCCTCGCCGGCCGCTGCGACACGACCGTGCCGACACGCACAACGGTGACCCCGGGCCACAGCGTCCACTGCCACCTGTACGAGACAGACCGCACGGAGCCGACGGAGGCCGCGAAGTGACCGAGCCATTGCTCGAAGTGACCGGGCTGAAGAAGCACTTTCCCGTCCGGGGCGGACTGCTGCGCCGTCAGGTCGGGGCAGTCAAGGCCGTGGACGGGGTCGACCTCACGGTGGGCCGGGGCGAGACGGTGGCCGTTGTCGGCGAGTCCGGCTGCGGCAAGTCCACCACCGGGCGCGCGATCGTGCGCCTGGAGCCGCCGACCGCCGGCGAGGTCGTCTTCCACCACCGCGAACTCGGACCGGTGCACCTGGAATCCGCCGACGCGCGCACGCTCCGCGCGGTCCGCCCGCATCTGCAGATGGTCTTCCAGGACCCGTTCGCCTCGCTGGACTCCCGGATGACGGTCGGCAGCGCCATCGCCGAACCGCTGGTGATCAACAAGGTGCTCTCCGGTCGCGCGCTCAAGGACCGCATCGCCGAGCTGCTCACCCTGGTGGGCCTGCGCCCCGAACACGCCTCCCGCTACCCGCACGCCTTCTCCGGCGGCCAGCGTCAGCGCGTCGGCATCGCACGGGCCATCGCCCTCGACCCGGATCTGATCGTCTGCGACGAGGCCGTCTCCGCCCTCGACGTCTCGGTCCAGGCCCAGATCCTCAACCTCCTGCAGGAGCTGCGACGGGAGATGAACCTGTCCTACCTGTTCATCAGTCACGACCTGGCGGCGGTCGAGCACCTCGCCGACCGGGTCGTGGTGATGTACGTGGGGCGGGTCGTCGAGAACGGTTCGGTCGAGCAGATCTACACCGCCCCGCAACACCCCTATACCGAGGCGCTGCTGGCCGCCGTGCCCCAGCCCGACCCACGGCTGCGCACCCGCCCGAAACTGCTGACCGGGGATGTGCCCAGCCCGGCCGCTCCGCCCGGCGGCTGCTACTTCCACCCCCGGTGCCCCTACGCTCAGCCGGTCTGCGCCGAGCAGACCCCGCCCGTGCAAGACGTGGGGAACGGGCACCGGTCGGCCTGCCACTTCGCCGGCACCCTGCCACTCTCGGGCGCGGTAGTACCGGCGGCATCGACGAGGGAGGCGCAGTGAGCGAGGACGTCCCCCAGTTCACCGGCATCACCGGCTACCAAGAGCCGGGCGGCAGATTCTCCTTCCGCCATCCCTGGGACTGGCACGCCGAGAGCCTCGGCGAAGGCCGTGACGGCGTGCTCCTCACCCCGGACCGGACCGACCCGGACACCTACGTCGCCGCCTGGATCAGCCCGCTGCCGACAGAGGTCACGGCCGAGGATCTGCCCCCGTTGCGCGACGGATTCGATGAGGGTCTGGCGACACTGCCGGATCTGCATGTCCTCGACTCCCACGACGAGGCGCTCGGCAACCTGGTCAAGCTGGAGCGGACCGTCACCTTCTCCGATCGCGGAGCGAAGCGGAAGCGTCTGCTGCGGGCGATCTACGCGGACCGCATGCAGCTGCTCTTCGTGTACCAGGGCAGATCACCGCAGGCATTCGCGTACTGGCTGCCGATGGGCAACTACTGCTACGCCACGCTCCGACTCGCCGACGGAATCTGGTACGCCAGCGATCCCGAACTGCGGCCAGCCAGGCCTGTGGCCTGAAACGGACGGTCGGGCCACCACCGGTGCTTCGCCGATGCCGGCATCGCCGACCTCCCGGAGGCGGTCGGCGAGAAGGGTGGCGCGGCACACGGCGCGCCACCCTGGCAGCACCACGGCTGACCTGTCACGGCACCCCCGGGACAGGGTCACCGCCTCGGTGGCAGCCGCTTGCCGACCTCGCGGGACTGGGCGTGAGCCTGGGCCGCGCGGCCCGGACGTGACAGCTACAGGCCGCCAGCAGCCGATTGGCATGCTTTTGCTCCCAGGTCAGCGGCCGATTGCGGGCGCCGGTCGAGCACGGTTTTGGCACGTCTGAAGAGCATCACCAAGCTGCGCACCGACCGAGGTGGGCAACCACCCTGCCACGGGCCGTCGGTTTGGTGAGGGTGCGGTTGAGCTCTACCGGATGACCTCGCCGGTCCGTGCCGGGCCGGTCGACTCGCGCAGCACGAGGCGTGAGGTGAGGTCCAGGTGGAGTTCCGGCTCCGCCTCCTGGCGAATGCGGGCGAGCAAAGCTTTCATGGCCTGCCGACCCATGGCTTCGCGGTCGAGGTCCACGGTCGAGATGGAGGGATTGAAGTACGCGGTGAACTCCTGGTTGTCCCAGCCGAAGACGCTCACGTCCTGCGGGACCCGCCATCCGCGGTCCTGGAACCCGCGGATGACGCCCATGGCGACGTCGTCGTTCGCGGCGAGCACCGCGGTGACGCCGGAATCCGCCGACAGGCTCTGAGCCGCGTCGTATCCGGACCGCACCGACCAGTCACCGTCGATGACGGCGTAGTTCTCCAGGCCTCGCTCGGCGATCGTCCGCAGATAGACCTCGCGTCGCTTGCGCGCCGACATCCAGTCCGTGCTGCCGGCGACGTGGATGAAGCGCCGATGGCCTATGGAGGCGAGGTGGTCGATGATTTTGGCGGCCGGCTCGCCGTCCGCCGTGATGCCATGGGACCGCATCTGGTCGTCGTACTCGCCGACGACCACGGTCGGGGTGTGCTCCAGTCCGAGCCGTTCGATGTCGCCGATGGGCGTGAAGGTCAGCACTCCATCGGCCTGACCGGAGTCGAGCAGAGCACGGACACGGTCTCCCCGAGCCCTTTCGTCGCCTTCCAAGCCGACGATGTCCAGCATGTATCCGGCTGCCTGTGCTTCCGCGGACGCTCCCCGCAGAATCTGGGAGGGCACGAAGGTCGTCATGGTCGGCAGGACCACGGTGATGCGGTGCGACTTGCGGGTACGCATCGACCGCGCCACCAGGTTGGGACGGTAGTCCAGGTCGGCCACGGCCTGTTCTATGCGGGCCACCGTCTGCGGTTTCAGACCTCCGTTGCCCCGCAGGAAGCGGGAGACGGTCTGATGGGACACCCCCGCGTGCGCCGCGACGTCGAGGATGGTGGGACGCTTCTTGCGGGGAGTCCTCGATCGCTCCACATCCCGCTCCGATCGCTCCGGTCTCGCGTCCGCGTCCACAGTAGTTCCCCGCCGCCTCTCTCCGCCCCGAATGGCCGTCGGCACCTTACTGCCGAGGGCGTGACGGCCGTCTGTGCCATGACTCTCGTCGTCTCCTCGGTATGCCGCGACCGACTCCGCCGGTCGGCGGCGACCGCGCGCCTTGAATTCTCCCGTGTCACCATCGGTTCCTGGGACCGAGGCCACCGCGTTCCGCCGCCGGTCGCCGGCCGGCGGGCACCGTAGCGGTCTCACCCGCCCGCGACGCTGCGGGTCCCGGCTCCTCAGCCCTCGAGGTTCCACTGCTGGTTCTGGCCGTCCAAGCAGCTGTACTGCTGCAGACGGGCACCGTCCGCGGTCGAGGCCGAGGCCACGTCCAGGCACTTCCCGGAGTGCTGGGCGACGAGTTCGAAGTAGCCGCTGCCGGCATCGTGCGGCTGCCACTGCTGGTTGGTGCCGCCGTGACAGGTCCACTGGATGACCGCAGCCCCATTGGCCGTAGAGGCCGAGGCCACGTCCAGGCACTTCCCGGAGTGCTGGGCGACGATCTGGTAGTAGCCCCCACCGGCGCTCCGCAACCGCCACTGCTGGTTGTCGCCGCCCTGGCAGCTCAACTGCTGGACCGCGGCCCCGTCGGCGGTCGAGGAGCCGGCCACGTCGGCGCACTTGCCCGAGTGCCGCGCCTTCATCGTCGTCGGGACGAGTTGGGACAGCTGGGCGGTCAGCTCCGGCACGTAGAAGTCGGTGATCCCGGAGATGTTCGGATGGGTGCCACTGCCGCCACTGCCCGGGTAGCCGCCCGCGAGGCCGTCGAAGGTGTACGCCACTCGTTGAGCGTCGACACGGGTGTCGAGCGTCGTGTTCCCGAAGACGTCGGCGACCGCAACGCCCCACTTCAGGGCGGCCCGCAGGTTGATCTGGCGCAGGGCGAGCTGCGTGTCCCAGTCACGCGAGCCCATCTTGTGGGCGGCCACGTACACGAGTTGGGCGGCCGGCCACTTCTGCCTCATCGTGTAGATGGTGTTCTCCAGCGCACCGGCGTAGGTGCCCGTGTCGAACGTGGTGGGATCCTTGGAGCCGCCGATGGTGCCGATCGCGTACGTGTGATTGTCGTGGACCTCGATCGCGTCGTTCGTGCCACCGTCGAAGACGACGAAATCGGGCGCCTGTGAGCTGGCCGCCCGCACCTGAGTGATGATCTGTCCACCGCTGGCGTTGGGCGCCGGACCCACGGTCGCGCCGTTCCGTGCGTACTTCGTCAGCGTCATTCCTTCCCGCTCGGCGACGAAGTTCAAGAAGCTGCGCGAGTACTGGTGCCCGTAGACGATGCTGTCGCCGAAGGCGTAGACCGATTTGCCGACGAGGGATCCATAGGCGGAGTTCGCGGGCCGGACCAGCCGGAAGTTGTCGATCGACTGCTTGCCGGTCCCGTAGTAGTTGCAGGCGACGAACTTCGCGAGCTTCGTCCCGGTGATGGACCCGGTGGCGGATGCCATCACCACCGGCGCGGCCTCCTTGCTGATGATCGAGTACTGGACCTTGCCGAGGGTGAAGTCCATGTGCAGATCGACCGTGTACCACTTGCTCCGGTCGAAACTCGTCTTGATCCAGGTGGGGTTGAGCGAGTCCGGGGCAGCGGTGGAGTCCGAGACGGGCCCGGTCACGGCGTAGCGGAGTTCGGTGCCTGTCGCCGCGATCGCGAAAACGAGACGCCCGCCGTCGTCACGCAGTTCCAGACCGGTCTTCATCCCGCTGCTGGCGATGTCCGTCTTCCAGTCGAAGCGCAGATCGAGCGTCTTCTCCTGCAAGGTGGACGACGCGAACGGCCGTACCGACGTCGTGTAGTTGCCCATGCCCTGCGTGACGTTCAGAACGCCGCCGCTGATGCCGGCTCCGACGGGGAAGCCGAAGTTCGGCGGATCTGTCTGCGCGTCAAAAGTCTCGTTGATCAGCGTTGCACCTGGGGTTTCGGCAGCCGAGGCGGCGTGTGGAGTGAGAAGGGCGGACAGGAGCAAGGCCCCGGCGACGAGTGGGCGGGCCCATCTTCGGGACCGGGACCCCTGTCTGCCTTTGGCGGTATACACATTGATCTCCCTTGATCTCTGGCGGTGTCGACCGGTGCCCGGCGGGAACCGTGCTCGCCCGGGGCCCCTGATCAGCAGGGAGATCCATCGGGAAAAACGTGCCGTCCGACGACTGCGCAGGAAACGTAGTGATCGATCACCCCAGGGGTCAAGATGTCTGCGCGTGATCGATCACATAGCCGCACCGCATCCACCTCACGAGAAGGCCGTCTGCGGGCTCATCACCACCGCTCAGCGGCCGTCAGCTGGGCCGCCGCAGCCGCGAGCCGCGGCGAATTCACCTCGTTAACACCATTGACACACCAGCGGTCCCGCCAGTCTCATGTGCGACAGTGTTGGTTTCAGTCAACTTCTGTTCGATTGCGCTCGGTCGTCTCGGTCAATCTCTGATCGCTCCTGTCCCGCCGTGTTGCCTTCGTCTTGCAAGCGGCAGCCGAAGTGGAGGCACATTCCATGCGCCGCGCCTGGCTACTCGTCCTCGCCATGCTCGTTGCCCTGCTGCCGCAGACGCTCCTGGCGGGCACCGCACACGCGGCGACGGTCACCATCACCAACGGAACCCGGTTCACCGACACCACCGGTGCCGTGGTCCACGCCCACGGCGGCGGGGTGATCAAGGTCGGCACGTACTACTACCGGTTCGGTGAGAACCGCGGCGTGGACAACACCTTCCGGTACGTCTCCGTGTACCGCTCGACCGACCTGCCGCCGGCGACGGCTACGTCCGCCTCGTCTCCCGGCTCAGCGGCAAGTGCCTGGACGTCGCGAGCGCGTCCACGGCCGACGGCGCCAAGTTGATCCAGTGGACCTGCGGCTCAGGCACCAACCAGCAGTTCAGGCGCGGAGCTTGACCAACTCGCCTGCCTTCCCGAAGAAAACCTTGCCAGGGGCCTCCCCCAGGGAGTCCACATGGCGACAACGCATGACAGACGACACCAGCATTTCCATCAATCGGCGGTTGATTGCCGTATCACGGAGGTAGTCCAATGAAGTCGAACAGCAATCTGTGGTCGCGCCGCAGGTTCCTCGCCACGACCGGGTCAGCAGCCCTGGGGGGTGTCGCCCTCGATCTCGCCGGAAACCTCCCGCAGGCCGCGGCGGCCGACGTGGTCTCCTACGTCGACACCTCGAAGTCCACGTACGACAAGCTCGTACTCATGGTTGACGGGAAGCCCTTGTACCACAGCGGGATCCAGTTCCGGTACGAGAAGCACAAGTACACCTTCGGCTGGACGGACGCCCAGCTGAAGCCCGTGCTGCAGATGATCCGCGACGACGGTTTCACCGTGGTGAACATCCCGATCTGGTGGTCGCAGGTGGAGACCTCCAAGGACACCTTCAGCTGGACCGATATCGACCGGTACCTCGCCTGGTGCAAGGAATACGGCCTCAAGCTCGAACTCCTGTGGTTCGGCTGCGACTCGACCGGTTTCTCACTGGCGCCCCGGTTTCCCCCTTACGTGCTGAACGACTACCAGCTCGTGCTGAAGTCCGACGGCACGAAGTTGGCGCTGAACGGTACGAACCTACTGGACAAGACCGATCCCAACCTGCTCAGCAGGGAGAAGTACGTACTCGGCCGGCTCATGGCCCACATCGCGTTGGCCGACACCAGTCACACCCTCATCGGGGTGCAGGTACTGAACGAACCGAACGTGGCGCAGATGCAGTGGGGCCAATCCTCCGACCGGAGCTACAGCAGCTACAGCACCGACAGATGGAACAGCGGCGGGTACACCGACGCGGCGAAGTTCCGCAATGACGTGCTGCTCGATTACCTGAACCAGTTGGGGCAGGTGGTGAAGCAGTCGAACCACTCGGTCTACACCCGTGTCAACGTCGTCGGGGACGCCCGGCCGATCACCGAGAACGAGGCACTCAGGAACCAAGGGAAGACGTTCATCGACTTCTTCGGAAGGGACCCGTACACACAGAGCAACGACGTGCTCTACCACTACGGGACGGACGGTTTCTGGGCCCAGGGGAAGAACTTCCCCATGATCATGGAGAACTTCGCCGGCACCCCGGCAGCGGACGTTCAGAAGTTCAATGCCATCGCCGGCAACACCGCGTTCAACCTCTACGCCGCCCTGGACCCGGACTCCAGCACGGGCAGCAGCAACCACGGCCTGTACAACTTCAATCCGACCACCAAGGTCGTCACCCGCAAGGCCGTCTCCGACAAGGTCGCCGCCCTCAACCACGTGCTGAACAAGATCAGCCGGGATCTCGCCAGCAAGAGCCCGGTAGAAGCCGGCGGAACCAACCTGCAGACCTTCAATCGGAACGCGACCGCTGGCGTCACCACCACCAAACCCGTGGGCGGCGTGAACATCACGTACACGACATCGAGTGGTGGGCAGGCATTCGGTGTCAGGCGCGGTGCGGCCGAGTTCGCTTTCACCGGCACGGGCCAGGCCACGTTCACACTGCCGGGAACCGTCGGCGTCGTGAGGTCCGTCGAGACCGGACACTACGACGGAAACGACAACTGGGTGAGGGCCGCGGCCAAGACATACAGCACGGTTTCAGGGGACATCGCCATCGATCTGGCGGCCGGCGAATGCGTGCGGGTCACGTACCTCGTCAGCGGCGCGACCTACAAGATGAGGCACTCCTCCTCGGGTCTGTACCTCGACACCGATCTGAACGGTGCGGTGACGCTGGTCTCCAAGACCGTCTACGACGACCAGGACTGGATTGTCGCCAAGGACTCGTCCGGATCCTGGACCATCAAGAACGCAAGGCCGGGGCGCAACTACCTGGAAACCGTATCCAGCAACAACGGAGTCATCTGGAATTCCGGAGCCGTTTCGGACAGCTCGCTCTGGAGCCTGGAAGGGGTCGCAGGAGGCGGGTTCCGCGTGAAGAACAACTCGGCGGGGAGGGCATACCTGTACAGGAACCCCGCGGGTGAAGTGAAGTGGAACTCAGGAACGCAGGACTCGAGCACGGTCTGGGTGTTTGAACCGAAGTAGGCGGCGCCCGCGTTGCGGGCCATCCCATCAGCCCGGTGTCCGGTTCACCGACCGCCCCGGTCGGCGGACCGGACACCCTCCGATCACCGGGGGTGTCCGCCCACCCGAAATGTTCGACGTACGCCCGTGTAATGATTGCTGAATGAGTCAGGCTGACGTGCTGAAGGCGCTGGAAGAAAGGGCGGCCGACCAGTGGGGGCTGGTCACCACCGCCCAGGCCAAGCTGGACGGCGTGCAGGGAGTGCAGCTCCTGAGGCTGGAGCGCGCCGGCCTGCTGGAGAGCGTCGGCCACGGGGTGTACCGCATGGTCGCCTCCGCCCCGCCGGAGCACCTCAGGATCAAGGTCGCGTGGCTGCGGCTGGATCCCAGGACGCCACTGCGGCACCGCGGCGCCGAGGGCCCCAAGTCGGGCATCGTCTCGCACGCCTCCGCCTGCGCGGTGCACGGACTGGGCGACTGGCCCGCCGATCGCGTGGAGCTGACTGTTCCGGTACGCCGTACCACCCGCGACGAGAGCGTGGTGCTGCACTGCGCGCGGACCGATGCCGGCGACATCACCGTCGTCGAGGGCCTGCCCGTCACCACGGTGCAGCGGACCGTCGTCGACCTGCTGCGCGTCCGTGCCGACGCCGCCCGTGTCGGCGCGGTCGTCGCCGAAGCCGCTTCCCGTGGCCTGGTGGATGTCGACGACCTGGCGGCGCGGGTCGGGACCTTCGCCGGTGCCTACGGCCTGCGCGCACAGGCGTCCGGTGCGCAGCTGCTGGAATCCCTGTGCGAGCAGGCGGGACGTCCCCTGCGCGTGAGGAAGGCCGAGCGGGCCGCCGGGGAGGGACCCGGACCGGAGAAGAAGCGGGCGACCATCTGGGAGGTGGCCCGCAGGGCCGGAGTGTCGCACCAGACCGTCTCCCGGTATCTCAAGAACGACGGCGGCATGAGGCCGGCGACGCGGGCGAGGATCGAGCGTGCCGTCGCCGAGCTGAAGTACCGGCCCAACCTCATTGCGCGGTCCATGCGCACCCAGCGGTCCAACCGGATCACCATCGTGCTGCCCGAACTGAGCAGCTTCGTTCCGATCCCCTTGTTGAGGGGTGCGTCGGCCGCCGCGCACGACGCCGGGTACCTGACGGACGTCATCGGCCTTGAGGGCGGGAAGTCGCGGCGAGCGCAGACTGTGATGTCCCTGCTGGACGCCCAGCAGGCGGACGGCGTGCTGTCGCTGGTGCCGTTGGCGGACATGCCCGACGGTGCCGACGCCGGGCAACGGCCCGTCGTCGTGCTGGGCGAGTACGACGACGATCTGCACTCCCGGGGACGACTGGCCGACGGGCGGCCCGCCGAGCAGATCCTGCGTCACCTCGCGGACCAGGGGCACCGCCGGTTCCTCCACGTCGCCGGCTCGCGGGAGTGGGCCTCGGCGCGCAACCGGCGTGCGGTGTACGTGGAGGCGATCGAGCGACTGGGCCTGGAGTCCTACGGCGTCGTCGACGGGGACTGGTCGATGCGCTCCGGATACGACACCGCTCGGGACCTGCCGTGCGATTCCGGCGTGACAGCTGTGCTGGCCGCCAACGACTACGTCGCCATGGGTGTGATCCGCGGCTTCCAGGACCGCGGATGGCGCGTCCCGGAGGATGTCAGCGTGTTCGGCTGGGACGACGAGGAGTTCACCCAGTACTTCTCGCCGACCATCTCGACGGTGCACATCAACAAGGAAGAGGTCGGCCGCCGGGCGATGCTGTCGCTGCTCGCCCTCCTGCGCGGCGAGTCCGCGCCCGTGGCTGACGTCGACGACCTGTTCCGGATCGTTCCGCGAGATTCGAGCGGCCCAGCACGCCGGTAGGGCTCGGCCCCGTCGGGCATCCGGCCTGGCCTTCGGGGCCCACCGCCCATGACCTGGCGAGGCGAGACTTTCACAGCGAAATGTGATCGATCACTGCGTAACTCTTGACCTCAAACGTGACCGATCACTACGTTCTTGCTGCTGCCACGTCACGTCGGCGAGCGCCGGCTCCATCCGCGCGATGTCGTTCTGTTCGACCGCGCCCCGTGAACGCGCCCCTGGTGGCACATCGACGTGTCAGAGAGGGAGACATGGGCGCGCCCAGGCCAGGACCCGGTACCGCGCGCACCGCAGCACCCGAGCTTCTACGAGAGAGCCACATGACTGAGGACAGACAGCCCGTGAGGGTGGCGATTGTCGGCGCCGGAAACATTGCCGGTGGCTGCCACATGCCCGCCGTCCACGCCCAGAACGGCGAAGCCACCGTCATCGCGGTCGTCGATGTCGACCAGGAACGCGCCAAGGCCTTCGCCGCCCAGTGGGACATCCCCGCCGCCCATGACGACCTCCGGCAGATGCTCCGGGAGGAGCGCCCCGACCTCGTCATCGTCTGCACGCCCCCGGTCGCGCACCGCGAGGCCGTCACCGCCTGCCTGGACGCCGGTGTGTGGGTGTGGTGCGAGAAGCCCCCCACGCTTTCGGTGGCCGAGTACGACGTCATCGGCGCCCACGAGCGCGAGGGCGGCCCGTACGTCTCCTACGTCTTGCAGCACCGGTTCGGGTCCGCCGCCCGAGCCCTGCGGGAGCACATCCGCACCGGCAGCCTCGGCGCGCCCCTGGTCGGTGTCTGCCACACCCTGTGGTACCGGGACGACGCCTACTTCGACGTCCCCTGGCGCGGCAAGTGGGAGACCGAGGGCGGCGGTCCCACCATGGGCCACGGCATCCACCAGATGGACCTCATGCTGGCCCTGATGGGGGAATGGACCGAAGTCCGCGCCGCCATGGGCAGGTTGGCGCGGAAGGTGGAGACCGAGGACGTCTCCATGGCGATGGTCCGCTTCGCCAATGGCGCCATGGTGTCCATGGTCAACAGCCTGCTCTCCCCCCGCGAGACCAGCTACCTGCGCTTCGACTTCCCCGAGGCCACGGTCGAGCTGTCCCACCTCTACGGCTACGACAACTCCCACTGGAAGTGGACCCCCGCGCCCCACCGGGCCGAGGCCACGGCTGGCGAGCTCGGGGCACCGCTCGACGACGAGGCCAGTTCGCACGCCGCGCAGCTGCGCGTGCTCCTGCGGTCCCTGCGCACCGGACAACGCCCCGAGGCCAGCGGCAACGACGGCCGCCGCGTCCTGGCCTTCATCGCCGCCCTGTACGAGTCGGCGATGACCGGACGACCCGTCACCCCGGACATGATCACCCAGGACAACCCCTTCTACCACTCCATGAACGGCCCGCTCCGCGCCGCCCAGGACAACGCCGACAAGGAGGAGACCGGTGTCTGACACTCACTTCCGGATCGAACACGACGAGGCCGGGACCGAGTTCGTGGTGTCGACCGCGGGCACGGACCTCGCCACGTACGTCTACCGGCCGGACAGTCCTCTCGAAGAATCCCCCAAGCCGTATCTCTACCCGTTGAAGACCCTCTCCGGTGGGCCCGTGGGCGTCTACCGGCCCTGGGACCACCGCTGGCACAAGGGCCTGCAGATGACCTGGTCGCATCTGTCCGGCGACAACTTCTGGGGCGGGCCCACCTTCGAACAGGGCGCGCCCGGCCACGGCTACGTCTGGCGCGAGAACCACGGCCGGCAGGTGCACCGCGGCTTCGACCAGCAGGACGACAGCGGCAGCGAGGTGTCGATCGCCGAGGTCCTGGACTGGGTCGCCTCCAGCGACGAGGTGTGGATCGACGAGACCCGCGTCCTGCGCTTCCACAGCGCCGACACCGACGACGGTGTCTGGGCGCTGGACTTCACCACCGCCCTGACCAACGTTCACCACGAGCCCCTGGAACTGGGCAGCCCCACCACACACGGCCGCCCCAACGCCGGCTACACCGGACTGTTCTGGCGCGGGCCCCGGGCCTGGACCGGCGCGGACGTCATCGCCGACGGGGGTCATGAAGGCGACGCCGTCATGGGCACCCAGGGCGCCTGGGCGGCCATCACCGGCGAGCACGACGAGATCGACGGCGGTGCCACGGTCCTCGCCTACGCCGGCACCACCACGGCCGCCGTCCCGCTGAAGTGGTTCGCCCGCAGCAACGCCTTCGCCTGCCTCAACCCCTCCCCCGCCTTCGACACCGAGATCAAGCTCGAACCCGGTGAGACCCTGTCCCTGAACCACCGCTTCGTGTTCATCGACCGCATGGTGGACCGCCGTGAACTCGAGCCGATCGCCCAGAGGTTCGCGCCGTGACCGCCCTCCCCGACTTCCCCGGATCCGTAGGACTGAGCCAGCTCGAGGTGTACCCCTGGCCCACGGCGGACGACGAACACGGCGGCTCGCCCCACATGCACCTCGTCTGCTCGGAGTGCTACGTCGTCGTCAGCGGCCGCGGCCGGCTGGAGGGCTGCTGATCTGCCGGGTTCGAACCAAGGAAGTGTTCGCATGAGTTCGACGCTGCCGGAAAGCGGTGGGAGCGCCGACGCGGCGACCGCCCCGATCTTGTCAGGGATGTACCCCGATCCATCGGTATGCCGGGTCGGGGAGGACTTCTTCCTGGCGAATTCGTCGTTCGAGTACAGCCCCGGCGTCCCGATCTGGCATTCCCGGGACCTGGTTTCGTGGCGTCAGATCGGCAACGCCCTGACGAGGGAAGATCAGTTCCCCGCGGGCCGGTCGCCGTCGAGCCGCGGCGTCTACGCCCCGACGCTGCGCCATCACCAGGGACGGTTCTGGCTGATCACCACGAACATCGACGATGCTCGTGGCGGGCATCAGATCTACCACGCGACCGACCCGGCCGGGCCGTGGTCCGCGCCGGTGTGCCTGACCGAACTCGACGGCATCGACCCGGACCTGGACTGGGACGAGGAGGGAACGTGCCTGGTCACCTACTGCTCGTGGTCGGAGACCGAGATCGGCATCAGGCAGGCCGCGGTCGATCCGGAGCGGGGCGTGGTCCTCGAGCAGCCGCGGTGGATCTGGCACGGCACGGGATTGGCCCATTCCGAGGGGCCGCACCTGTACCGGCGCGGCGACTGGTGGTACCTGGTCATCGCCGAAGGCGGCACCGACCGGGGCCACGTGGTGTCGGTCGCCCGCTCACGCAGTCCCCGAGGGCCGTTCGAGGCCGCCGCGGACAATCCGGTCTTCAGTCACCGCAGCACGGCGCATCCCGTCCAGAACATCGGTCATGCCGATCTGGTCGAGCGCCCCGACGGGACGTGGGCAGCGGTGTATCTCGGCACACGGCCGCGGGGCCGCAGCCCGCGCTTCCACGTCAACGGGCGTGAGACGTTCCTCGCCGACGTCTCCTGGGCCGAGGACTGGCCACAGTTCGAGCCGGCGAGCCTACGCGTCCCCCCCTGGCAGCGGGACTTCGAGGACGACTTCTCCGCGCCCGCCCTCCATCTCAGGTGGGTCTCGCCGGGGGAGCATCCCGAGCGGTTCGTCCACAGCGTGCCGGAAGGGGTGGTCGTGGGCCACGCACCGAGCGAGACCGGTGAGCCCTCGGGCCTGTTCACCCGCGTCGGCGGCGACCACTGGGAGGCCGACTTCCTCGTCGATCCGGGACAGGGTGCGTTCACCGTCGCACTACGGCTCGATGGTGCTCATTGGTACGGGCTGCGCGTCACCGACGGCGAAGTCAGGGCCGTCGCACGGATCGGACAGATCCAGACGGTTCTCGGCTCCCGCCCGCTGCCCGACTCCCCTGTCACCCTCCGCATCCGATCCACGGAACCGACCTGGAACGGACCGGACGACATCGAACTGGGCATCGGTGACGGACCCGGAACCGATGTCCTCGCCCGCCTGGACGGACGCTATCTCTCCACCGAGGTGGCCGGCGGGTTCACCGGGCGCTTGGTCGGTGTGTGGACCGAGTCGCGGGAGATCCTGGTCCGCCGGGCCCGGTTCGCCGAACAGCGGGCGTGACACCGCGATACAGACGTACTCCGTGGACGTACCCACGGACGTGGAAAGGGCCGGCCGGGGCCAATCTCCCCGAGCGAGACCGCCAGGCCCAGGCACCGCTGAGCGGCGGGCGGGCTACTCCGCCAACGCGCCATCGCCCGGTCGAACCACCTGAAGGGTCGGCCCGCCGCAACAACTGCGGGCCTCCTGTGGGGCTATGCGGCCTCGCCCTGGGCCTGGGTGGCGACGTCGGCCCATTCCTCCCAGGTCTTCAGTCGCTCGGCGTAGACCTGCGGGACGAGGTGGAGCGGGGAGGTGCCGAAGAAGACCCGCAGGGGCGGGTTGTCGGCGTCCACGATGCTCAGCAGGGCCGCGCCGGTGGCGGTCGGGTCACCGCGCTCGATGTTCCTCCAGTTGGCGGCGAGGGCCGCGCGCAGGTCGTCGTAGGCGGGCAGTTGCCCGGCGAAGGTGGCGGAGGAGCCGGCCCAGTCGGTGGCGAAGCCGCCGGGCTCGACGAGGGTGACCTTGATCCCGAATTCGGCGACCTCCTGGGCGAGAGCCTCGCTCATCGCCTCCAGGGCCCACTTGGAGGCGTTGTAGACACCGAGGTTGGGGAAGGCGGTGACACCGCCGACGCTGGAGATCTGCACGAGGTGGCCGCCGCCCTGGGCCCGCAGGAGGGGCAGGGCGGCCTGGGTGACCCACAGGGCGCCGAAGAAGTTGGTCTCCATCTGCTCGCGGACCTGCTGCTCCGTCAGTTCCTCGACGGTGCCGAACAGGCCGTAGCCGGCGTTGTTGACGACGACGTCCAGACGGCCGAAGTGGTCGTGCGCCTGCTGGACGGCCTCGGTGGCGGCGGCCTTGTCGGTGACGTCCAACGTCAGCGGAAGGATCGCCTCGCCGTGGGCGGCCACCAGGTCCGCGAGGGAGTCGGTGTTGCGGGCGGTAGCCGCGACCTTGTCGCCACGCTCCAGGGCCGCCTGGACGAACTGGCGGCCGAAGCCGCGTGACGAGCCGGTGATGAACCAGATCTTGCTCACGAGAACACTCCCCTTCGAAACGAAGTCTTACGAGGAGACTCTACATCGTGCTGAGACGCAGTATCAATATGAGCCGTAGAGTCGATGCTGTACGCTGCTCCGCATCTGCGGGGAACGTTTGGATGACCGGAGGACAGAGATGTCTTCACATGTGGCGGACGGTGACCAAGTGACGTCCGGACTCGACCGGCGTACCGAGCTGAGGGAGTTCCTGCGGTCTCGCAGGGCCCGGCTCAGGCCCGAGGACGTGGGCCTGCCCTCGTACGGGCGGCGTCGGGTTCCCGGGTTGCGGCGCGAGGAGCTGGCGCAACTGGCGGGGGTTTCGTACGCGTACTACGCGCGCCTGGAGCAGGGATACGGCGACACCATGTCGGCCGAGGTGCTGGACGCCGTCGCCCGCGCCCTGCGCCTGAGCGAGGAGGAGCGTGACCATCTGATCCGGCTGGCCCAGCCCGAGCGTCAGAGCACGGCGCAGGCCGCGGCCGCGCCGCGGCAACTGGGGCCCAGCGTCCAGCACCTGCTCCACGGGCTCGGCGTGCCCGCCTTCGTCGTCAGCCGGCGCCTGGACATCCTGGGGTGGAACCGGCTCGCCGCCGCCGTCTTCGGGGACTGGGCCCTGCTGCCGCCCGAGGAGCGCAACGTGGCCCGGCTGGCCTTCCTCTCGCCCGAGACGCGCGACCGGTTCGCCGAACCGGACCGTACGGCGCTGAGAATCGCTGGCGTTCTGCGCCTGAACGCCGGTAAAAGCCCCCGCGATTCATACCTCTCTTCCCTGATCCAGGAGTTGTCGCAGAAGAGCGAGGAGTTCCGGCGGTTGTGGGCACGGCACGAGGTGAGCTGCGGGACCATCGGCGAGTCCGTGCGGATGCGGCACCCACTGGTGGGAGAGTTCGACCTCGTCCACGTACCCATGGCGCTGCCCGGGGGCGCCCCCATGCGGCTGATGACCTACCACGCCGAGCCGGGCTCCCGCTCTGAGGAAGCCCTGCGGATGCTGGCCAGTTGGGAGATGGAGCCGCTGCGCTGAGACATGACTGCGCTATGCGCCGACCCATTCATCGGTTCCGTCCGAGAACTTCTGGTGCTTCCAGATGGGCACCTCGAGCTTGAGGTCGTCGATCAGTTTCCGGCAGGCTTCGAAGGCCTCTCCCCTGTGCGGACATGCCACAGCGACCACGACCGCCGGATCTCCCACCTCGAGTTCACCGACCCGGTGCACCGCGGCGAGGGCACGTACCGGGTAGTTCGCCACGACCTTCTCCGCGATCCGCCGCATCTCGGCCTCGGCCGTCGGGTGGCACGAGTACCCCAGTCCGTCCACGTCCGCGCCTGAGTCATGATTCCGCACCGTGCCGACGAACAGCGCGATCCCGCCCGCCGCCTCGTCGCCGACAGCCTGGAAGATCTCGGCCAGGCAGAGCGGTGTCTGTCGTATCGCGATCAGCCTGATCGGCTGGGGGTGCGCCTGCTCGCCGGGGTGCTCGTGGGCTCGGTCGGCTGCCATGCCTCCGTACCTCCCTGGCCTGCCTGTCACTCGGTCAGCCCCCGATCACCGACATGGGCCTGTCCGGCTGGACGAACGTCGGGGCGTCCAGGCCCGCGCCCGTCTTCTTGCCCCACATGGCCAGGCGCCAGATCCGGGCGATCTCGTCATCGGAGGCGCTCGAGCGGAGCGCGGCGCGCAGGTCGGTCTCCTCGCGGGCGAACAGGCAGGTGCGTATCTGGCCGTCGGCGGTGAGGCGGGTGCGGTCGCAGGCCGCGCAGAAGGGGCGGGTGACCGAGGCGATCACGCCGACGCGGTGCGGGCCGCCGTTCACGAGCCAGCGTTCGGCCGGGGCGGAGCCGCGCGTCCCGTGGGCCTCGGGCGTCAGCTCGAAGCGGGTGCGCAGCGAGGCGAGTATGTCGCCTGCCGTGACCATGCTCTCCCGCTTCCAGCCGTGCTGGGCGTCCAGGGGCATCTGCTCGATGAAGCGCAGCTCGTAGTCGTGCTCCACGGCCCAGGCGAGGAGCTCGGGGGCCTCGTCCTCGTTGAGCCCGGGCATCAGGACGGAGTTGACCTTCACGGGGCTCAGCCCGGCGGCGCGGGCGGCTGCGATGCCGTCGAGGACCTCCTGATGGCGGTCCCGGCGGGTCAAGGTCCTGAAGACGTCCGGGCGCAGGGTGTCCAGGGAGACGTTGACCCGGTCCAGGCCCGCGGCCTTCAGGGCCGTCGCCGTGCGTCGCAGGCCGATGCCGTTGGTGGTGAGGGACATCTGAGGGCGCGGGTCGAGGGCGGCGACGCGCTCGACGATGCCGACCAGGCCGGGCCGCAGCAGGGGCTCGCCGCCAGTGAAGCGGACCTCTGTGACGCCGAGGACACGGACCGCGATGCCGACGAGGCGGACGATCTCGTCGTCGGTGAGCAGGCCGGGTTTGGCCAGCCACCGCAGGCCCTCCTCCGGCATGCAGTACGTGCAGCGCAGATTGCAGCGGTCGGTCAGTGAGACCCTCAGGTCGGTGGCCACCCGGCCGTGGGTGTCGATGAGCACGTGGGGCCTCTCGTCAGGGCATATCGGATTTCTTGTGGTCCGTCAGCGAGCGCGCGACCACTCGGCGCACGCTGTCATGCGGCCAGGAGTGCGGCTGGTGACGACATCCGGGCCACGGGGACGGACCCGTGGATGGGACCGGGGACGCGGGACAGGGGCAGCCCGGTGCCGTTGTGGGTGTGGGCGATGATCTCGGCGGTGATGGAGATCGCTGTCTCTTCGGGGGTGTGGGCGCCGAGGTCGAGTCCGATCGGTGAGTGCAGGCGCGCGAGGTGCTCCTCGGGCACGCCGGCCTCCCGCAGACGTTCCAGGCGGTGTTCGTGGGTGCGCCGGGAGCCCATCGCGCCGATATAGCCGACCGGGAGGCCGAGGGCCAGGTGGAGCAGGGGGATGTCGAACTTGGCGTCGTGGGTGAGGACGCAGATCGCGGTGTGGGCGTCTACTGCTGTGGCCTCCAGGTAGCGGTGGGGCCAGTCGACGACGACCTCGTCGGCGTGCGGGAAGCGCTGAGCGGTGGCGAACACGGGGCGGGCGTCGCAGACGGTGACCCGGTAGCCGAGGAAGCGGCCGGCCTGGCTGAGAGCGGCGGCGAAGTCGACGGCGCCGAAGATCAGCATGCGGGGCGGCGCTGCCTGGGTGTGGACCAGGAGCGTCAGCTTCTCCGGGCAGGTGTCGGCGTCCCCGCCGACCTCGACGCGGGCGGTCCGGCCCACTCGCAGCAGCGCGCGGACCTGGTTGGCCGCCGCCCGGTCCGCCTGCCGGCTGCCGAGTGTCCCGTCGTAAGCGCTGCCGCCCCCGAGGACGGACAGGGTGCGGCCGAGAAGGTGCTGCGGCCCGTCCACCACCTGTGCCACGGCGACGGGCAGCCCGGCCGGCACCTGTTCCAGGGTGGTGGCGAGATGGGGCTGGTCGGCGGGGTCGACCCGCTGCACCAGGACCTCCAGTTCGCCGCCGCAGGTCAGGCCCGCGGAGAAGGCGTCGTCATCGGAGTAGCCGAACGAGGCCCGTACCGGGGGTTCGTCCGATTCCAGCACTTGTTGGCACAGCTCGTAGACGGCGCCCTCCACGCACCCTCCGGAGATACTGCCGACCGCCTCGCCGTCGGTGTCCACAGCCAGTGCGGTGCCGGGTGGCAGGGGTGCGCTGCCGCTGACCTGGATGACGGTGGCCAGGGCGAAGGGGCGGGCCTCGCGGCACCAGCGGTACAGCGTGTCCGCGATGTTCAGCATGAGTGGCTCTCCTGGGGGAGGTTGGGAAGCCCGCCGCCGTGCCGGCATGGGGATGGGGAGGCACGGCGGCGGGCCGATCAGTGGGACGGCCGTCGGGACCCCGCCGGGATGACGGGAGGGGCCCCTGCCGCCCGGGGTTCAGAGCAGGGCTTCGGCGGTGATGGGCAGGTCGCGGACGCGACGGCCGGTGGCGTTGAAGACCGCGTTCGCGATGGCCGGCGCGACCCCGACCTTCACGATCTCGCCGAGGCCCTTGACGCCGATGGGGTCGGCGTGGCGGTCCTCCCCGTCCAGATAGATCGCCTTGAGATCGGGGATGTCGGCGTTGACGGGGACCAGGTAGTCGGCAAGGTTGGCGTTGAGGATCCGGCCATCGCGGTGGTCCGTGACGGTGTGCTCCAGGAGGGCTTGGCCGATGCCGCCCACCATGGCGCCGAGTGCCTGGCTGTCGGCGAGTTTGGGGCTGATGATCCGTCCGACGTCGTAGACGCCCAGCATCCGCCGCATCCGCACCAGGCCCAGCCGCCGGTCGACGGCCACCTCGGCGAACACCGCGCTGTAGGCGTTCATGGAGTACCGGTCGTCGCCGCTCGGGGTGAAGGTCCCGCGCGTCTCCAGGTGCGTACGGCTGTTACGGGCCAGCAGTTGCCGGTAGGTCTCCCCGCGCGCGGGGTTGCCCTTGACGTGCAGCCGGCCGCCGCGGACCACGATGTCGTCGGCGTCGACGCCGTGCAGCGGTGACCGCTCGTCCTCGACGGCGAGTTTGATCGCCTCCTGTCGCAGCTTGTCGCAGCCGTCCTGGACGGCGGAGCCGACGCCGGCCATGGTCTGCGAGCCGCCGTGCGGCGGGGCCGCCGGGAAGGTGGAGTCGCCGAGTTCGAAGCGGACCGTGCGCATGGTCAGGCCGAGGGCGTCGGCGGCGAGCTGGGTCATGGAGGTGTAGGTGCCGGGGCCCATGTCGCTGGTCGACGCCTGGACCAGGGCCGTGCCGTCGGCGTCCAGCCTGACCCGTGCCTCGGACCGCATGCGCAGGGTGTCGTAGATACCGCTGGCCATGCCCATGCCGATCAGCCAGTCGCCGTCCCGCCGGGAGCGGGGCTTGGGGTTGCGCCGGTGCCAGCCGAACTCGCGGGCTCCGGTCCGCAGGCACTCGCTCAGGCGCCGGGTGGACCAGGGCAGCCCGTTGGAGGGGTCCTCCTGCGGTTCGTTGCGCAGCCGCAGCTCGATCGGGTCGATGCCGGTCTCGTGGGCGAGTTCGTCCATGGCCGACTCGATGGCGAAGGCGGCGCTGGACCAGCCGGGCCCCCGCATGAACGTCGGTGTGTTCACGTCCAGCGGCACGGTCCGAAACGCCTGGCGGACGTGGGGCGTGGCGTAGAGCATCTGCCCCGGGGCCATCACGCCCTCGACGTAGTGCTCGTACGAGGACGTCTCGGCCCGTATCCGGTGGACCGCCGCGGTCACGCGTCCGCCTCGGGTGCTGCCCAGACGCAACCCGTACTCGTAGGCGGGCCGGTAGCCCACCCCGTAGTACAGCTGCTCGCGGGTCAGGACCAGTTTGACCGGGCGGCGGAACTGGCGGGCGGCGAGGGCCGCGATGGTGGTGTGCGGCCAGGTACGCAGCCCGTTGCCGAACGCGCCGCCGACGAACGGCGAGATGACGCGTACGTTCTCCGCTGACATGCCGAACACGGCGGCAAGTTCGTCCCGCGCGCCCACCACCCACTGGGTCTTGTCCCACACGGTGAGTTTCCCGCCGTCCCAGCGGGCGATGGTGGCGTGCAGCTCCAGCGCGTTGTGGTGGTTACGGGTGAGCCGGTAGGTGCCCTCCAGTTTGACCTCCGCCGACGCCAGTGCGTCTTCGGGCTTGCCGCGCGCGTAGTCCTGCGGCGGCAGGGGGTCGTTCTCCCGGACTCCGGATGCCGTCATGTCGGTCGACGGCTTCTCGGCGTCGTAGGAGACCTTCACCAGGTCCGCGGCGTGCTGGGCGGCCTCCAGTGTGCGGGCGACGACCACGGCGACGGGCTGTCCGAAGAAGCGGACCTTGTCGTCCTGGAAGACGTGCAGCCGTTCGCCGGCGAAGGGGTCCAACCAGGCGCCCGGGTTGTCGCGGTAGGCCAGCCTGGGCTTGTCCAGGTGGCTGATGACGCCCAGGACTCCGGGCTGGGCATTGGCAGCGCGGGCGTCGATGCCGGTGATACGGCCACGCCCGACACTGCTGTCGACGACGACGGCGTGCACGACTCCGTCGATGTCGTGGTCGGCGGCGTACTTGGCCTGGCCGGTCACCTTCAGCCGCCCGTCCACCCGGGACAGCGGCGCTCCGACGGCTGCCTGCGGCTGCGTGCTCACTTGCCACCTCCTACGACGCGCAACTGGCGCTCGACGGTCCGTTTGAGCAACTCGACCTTGAAACGGTTGTGTGCGAGGGGCCGGGCCCCGTCCGCCGCCTGCTCGGCGGCCTTGCTCCACAGGGCGTCGGACGGCCGCCGCCCGACCAGCTGCCGCTCGACGGCAGCGAGCTTCCAGGGCACGGTGCCCACGCCTCCGGCAGCCACCTTCGCCTCGTGGATCACCCCGCCGCGGATGTGCAGCGCGACGGCCGCCGAGGTGAGCGCGAACTCGTAGGACTGCCGGTCACGCACCTTCAGATAGCCCGACTTCAGCGGGCGCGGAAAGGGCGGAAGCTCGACAGCGGTGATCAACTCGCCGTGACGCAGGGCCTGTTCGCGGTTCGGTGTGCTGCCCGGCTTGAGCAGGAAGTCGGCGAAGGGCACGGTGCGCTCGCCGTCCGGCCCCATCAGGTGCACGCTCGCCTCCAGGGCGGCGAAGGCCACGGCGACGTCGGAGGGATGGGTGGCCACGCAGTCGTCGGAGGTGCCGAGGATCGCGTGGGTTCGGTTGACGCCGTGCAGGGCCGCGCAACCGGAGCCCGGTTCACGCTTGTTGCAGGCGGCCGTCACATCGCGGAAGTACGTGCACCGGGTGCGCTGCATGATGTTGCCGCCGATGGTCGCCATGTTCCGCAGCTGCGCCGACGCGCTCAGCTCCAGCGCCTGCGAGATGACCGGATACAGGGCGCGCACCCCCCGGTGGGCGGCGGCCTCGGACATCCGTACCAGCGCGCCGATGCGCAGGCCCCCGCGCCGGGTGACCGTGACCTCGCGCAACGGCAGGGCGCTGATGTCGACCAGCGTCTCGGGACGTTCGACAGTCTCGCGCATCAGGTCGACCAGCGTGGTGCCGCCGGCGATGTAACGGCCGCCGTCGCGGCCCGCGGCGAGGGCTTGCCGGGTGTCAGCGGCCCTGGTGTAGGAGAAGGGATGCATGGGGACCGTGCCTCATTTCCCGTGCGCGGCCTGCTCGACCGCCCGCACGATCTTCACGTAGCAGCCGCAGCGGCAGATGTTGCCGCTCATGAACTCCCGGATCTCCTCCGGTGAGCCGGTGTGACCCTCGTTGATGCAGCCGACGCCGGACATGATCTGGCCGGAGGTGCAGTAGCCGCACTGGAAGGCGTCCTGGTCGATGAACGCCTGCTGCAGCGGGTGCAGCCGTTCGCCGCTCGACAGGCCCTCGATGGTGGTGACCTCGGCGCCGTCCATCCGGACCGCCAGTGTCAGGCAGGAGTTGACCCGGTGGCCGTCGACCAGGACGGTGCAGGCGCCGCAGGCACCGGCGTTGCAGCCCTTCTTCGAGCCGGTCAGCCCCAGGTGTTCGCGCAGCAGGTCCAGCAGGGAGGTCCGGTTGTCGACCGTGACGGTGCGGCGCTCGCCGTTGACGGTCAGGGTGACGCGGCTGCTGGGCGGCGCCTGGGCGGCGTCCGCAGGCTCGGCGCCGAACACGGACTGCCCCGCTATGAGACCGCCCGCCACGACCGCACCGCCGACGGCTGTGGTCGCGATGAACGTGCGCCGGGACGGGGCGGACGCAGATCCCTCGGGGGGAGAAACAGTTGACGCGGGGGGAGAAACAGTTGACTCGGGTGGTTTGGTGGACATGACCACTCTCTCGGTCGACGGAGGACGGGCGTGACAGCGCACGTGCCGGCAGCGGCGTGGTGACTCCGCAAGACGGTTATGCGGCGGATTCCGTGTCGGACTCGGGCCGTGTGTAACCGCCCGGGAAGCTGGCGGGCGGCGCGTCCTGGGCGAAGAACGTCTTCGCGTGCGCCAGCGCCTCCGTGCCCTTCAGGATGTCCCCCGGGGCGGTGCCGTTGCCGCGAAGGACGCCACCGACGTTCATCTTCATGAAGGCGGCCCCGTTGTTGATGGTGCTGACCAGCGGTTCGGCGTGCCAGGGCAGGTCACCCGCGGAGGGTGACGCCCCACAGGGTGCGTCCGGCCATGGCCGCCCGGACAGCAACTCGGTGTTCCCGTTGCTGCGGTGGCTGCCGAGGATGAAGAGGAATCGGCGGGGCAATGGGGGGGTTCTCCTTGGGCGAGCGCGTGGACGACTGCTGCGGGTGAGCAGTCCCGCCGGGTGGCGTCATGGTCTGTGTGTCCCGCGGTGCCGGTCGAGCAGACGTCTGTGGACACGGTTCGCGCCGCGGCGGACGATGCGGGCCCCCGGCCCGGGAGGAGTGCGGCGGCCGGGGTTGAACACGATCGGCAGCCGCCTCACCGGGCCTTCGGTGCGGCACTGCATCCACTGTGCGGCACACGGCGCGATACAACGAGCAGACAGTTTTGGGACGACTCCCGTATGTACCACTGCCGTTGGTACGTCTGGCAGTAGTAGGAAGAGCCGTCCGCTGGCCCGTACCGGTACCACCACGCCGGCGATCTTCGGCACCGGCCACCAAGCCGCCTACGAGGTGGGGGCCGTCAGCCGCGTCCGGCCCAACGGCGAGGTCCTGGGCGTGGGACGTAGCGCCGAACGCACCGAGCATATGACCACGGCACTGGCAGCACGAGGCCACACCGCCCGTGGCGCGGGCGCCGAGGAAGCCTGCGCCCGGGCCGATGTGGTCGTCACCGCCACCACCGCCCGGGCCGGCACTCTCCCGCTGTTCGAGGCCGCGTGGGTCCGCCTGGACGGCACCCTCGTCCCGGGCCTGGTCATGACGGCCGCAAGCCGGGAACACGGCACCCTCACCGCCCGTGACGGCGCCCGCCTGCCCGTCGGCACCCGCCTGCGCATCCTGCCCAACCACGCCTGCGCCACCGCCGCCCAGCTCCACGGCTGCCACCTCGTCGACAGCACCCCGACCACGAACACCGCACCGGCGATCCAGGCCTTCCGAAAGCGCGTCACCGGCTGGTGACCAGCCGGTGCAAGGCCGGGACCGCCGCCCGCCACCCGGGACAGGAACGGACGGCGACCACCAGCAGGTACGGCAAGGACGCCATTCCCCGCAGGCGCGGGCGCCGCCGCGGGTCGGTCAGCGCAGGTGCGCGGCCAGGGGCAGGCGCTGCTCCCGGATGCTCTGGAGCACCAGCCCGCCGATCTGGGTCGCGCCGTACTGCGAGAAGTGGGTGTTGTCCTTGACGCCGTCGACGGAGGAGCGCAGGAAGAGCTGCGCGGAGGCGGACGGTCCGAGGGACTCGACCAGCGCCTTGCTCTTGGCGGTCAGATCGATCACCGGCACCTTCTGTGCCGTGCCGACCGAGCGCATCTGGGCGGGCAGGTCGACTCCGACGCCGTTGACGTGCAGCGCCGTTGCCGTGAGCCGGTTGCCGTCGAAGTGCCGGCGGACCGGCGGGGTCACCAGGACCGGGACGCCGCCCTTCGCACGGACCTGCGTGATCATGGAGGTGAGGTTGTTCCGGAAGGCGGACGCGCTGGTCTGCTTGTCGTTGTGGCCGAACTGGATGAACACCGCGTCGTTCGCCCTGACCTTCGGCAGCAGCGCCCGGAAGAGCGCCGAGTTGGACAGGAAGCTGCCCGAACTCTCCCCCGAGTCAGCGTAGTTGGCGACGGCCGCGCCGGGCCCCACAGCCGGCGTGATCATCTGGCCCCATCCGGTGTAGGGGGCGATCAGCTGGTCGCACACGGTCGAGTCACCGGCCAGGTAGGCGACCAGCGGCTGGGTCGCCGGTTTCACGGAGACGGCCGACACCTGCGGGTTGGTCCCCGCGAACCGGATGTCCAGACCGGGGTTTCCGGTGCCGCCCTGACCGGTCGGCTGCCCCTCCGGCTGCCGCACGTTGACCGTGAACGAGTACGTGGCGACGGCACCGGCCGCCGTCCTCGTCGCCGGGAGCATCAGGCGCCGGGCCTCCACCCACATCTCGGTCTGCCCAGCGGAAGCCGCGCCGCCGATGGAGACCGTCACGTCGTAGTTGCCGGGTGAGACCGCGTAGTGACACTTGATCGGCGCGGTGCCGGAACAACCGGCCGGCAGAGCCCGCGCGGCGGCATCGGCATGCGCCGCACCGGTGCCGGCCAGCGTCGCAAGGGTCAGCAGGCCCGCTGCTCCCAGCCGGGCCCCATGCCCTCCGGAGCGCATTAATGGCATGCCCATTACAGTCACCAGTTCCATCCTTGACCGAGTCGATGCGCGGGTTGAGGTCTACGGCCCGTCGCTCAGGCCTTGGTGAAGCCGTTCATGATGACGGTGGGCCGTGGAGCCGTCGGCATCCCGTTGCCGATGAAGAAGCTCGGGTGCGGCGGCTGGTTGTACGCGGTGTTCTGCCAGGCCAGCGCCGTGCGATACTGCGTGTCGTGCAGCAGGGTCGTGATCCTTGTGTTCGTCTGGTGCGGCGTGGAGTAGATCCGCAGGGCTCTGTTGTTCGACGTCGGCCAGATAACCTCTTCACGCCAGTCGCCGAGGATGTCCCCGGAGAGCGACGGGGTGGCCTTGGTCCCGTTGTTGGAGTGGACTCCGGAGCCGGTCAGCAGGCGGGTGTCGCCGGACGTGCCGTACTTGTCGATGCGGGTGCCGTCGAGGAGTTCGCGCACGGTGTCGCCGTCCCACCAGCTGACGAAGTTCATGCTGGACGGCTCCCGGCCCAGGGAGGCGCCGGTGGCCGAGCGCAGGGTGGTGTCGGAGGCGGACCAGGCCTCGGCGCCCGGGCTGCCGGCGTGGACGTCGGCGGCGACGCCGCGGCCGTTGTCCGCGCCGGAGGCCGTACGCCACAGGATCTGTCCGGTGCGCGCGTCGGCCATCCACGAGCCGGGCTTGCTCCGGTCCTCGGACACCTTGAAGTACTCCAGGCCCGCCCGGGAGGGGTTGAGGTCGCCGACGTGGCCCGCGTCGCCGTGGCCCAGCCTCGTGGTCCACAGGCCACTGCCGTTGTCGTCGACAGTCATGGCGCCGTAGACGATCTCGTCCTTGCCGTCGGCGTCGACGTCCGCGACGGACAGGCTGTGGTTGCCCTGGCCGTCGTAGCCCTTGCCGCTGTTGGTGGAGGAGTTGGTGTCGAAGGTCCAACGGTGGGTGAACTGGCCGCCTCGCCAGTCCCAGGCGGCGATCACCGTACGGGTGTAGTAGCCGCGCGCCATGATCAGCGAGGGACGTGCGCCGTCCAGGTAGGCCGTTCCGGCCAGGAAGCGGTCGACGCGGTTGCCGTAGTTGTCGCCCCAGGACGAGACGTTGCCGCGGGCCGGGACGTAGTCGACGCTCTGCATCGCCTTGCCTGTCTGCCCGTTGAACATCGTCAGGTACTCGGGGCCGGACAGCACGTAGCCGCTGGAGTTGCGGTGGTCGGCGGACGCGCTGCCGATCTCGGCGCCGGTGCCGTCCCGGGTGCCGTCGGCGGTCTTCATGGCGACCTCGGCCTTGCCGTCGCCGTCGTAGTCGTACACCTGGAACTGCGTGTAGTGCGCCCCGGAGCGGATGTTGCGGCCCAGGTCGATGCGCCACAGCCGGGTGCCGTCGAGCTTGATGCCGTCGATGATGGTGTTGCCGGTGTAGCCGGACTGGGCGTTGTCCTTGGCGTTGGTGGGATACCACTTCAGCACCAGGTCGGGCCTGCCGTCGCCGTCCAGGTCGCCGACACTCGCGTCGTTGGCCTCGTAGGTGTACGCCGAGTTGCCCGGGGCGGTGCCTCCGGCCGGCGGCGAGATCGGCACGTCCAGGTAACCCGACCGGAACTGCAGCGCGCGCTCGGAAGGGGCCTGCTCGGTGCCGTTCACCACCGGGCGCACCGTGTAGTCGGCGGAGTCCTGGGCGCCGGAGTCGAAGTAGTTCGTGGAGCCGGTGATCGGCGAGGAGTTGAGTTTGGTGGCGCCGCGGTAGACGTTGAACGCCACGTCGTTCGGGTCGGTGGCCAGCCAGCGCCACGACACCAGGTTCCCGCTGCTGGTGTGGACACTGGTCAGTCCCCGGTCGAGGCGCTCCACCTGTCGCGCGGTCGCGGCCTGCGCGGTCTGGGGCAGCACGGTGAGCGCGGAGGCGGCCAGCGCGACGGCGGCGGCGAGAACGCCTGCCGCGCGGCCGCCCGAGGCTCGGCGGATTCTTCGTGGACGCGGCGCCGTGCGGGGGCACGGGTGAGAGTCGGTCACAGTGACCTCCGGTGTGGGGGGATGTGCATGCCTAGGGGACGGGGTCAGTTGTCGGCGATGACTGTGCCGTGGTGGACAGTGCCGGACAGGCCCGGGAGTTCGCGCAGGGGCGAGAAGGTCTTCAGGTCGTCGGTACTGTCGGCGCAGTAGAACTTTGTGGTTCCAGTCGTCGCCGCACCGGCGGTGCCCGGAGACACCATTGCGAGGCCCGCCGCAGACATCACCGCACCCGCCCCGGCCACGTACGGGAACGTCACGCCGGGCGTGTGGAGCGGTTGCTCCTCAGCCCAGGACGGCTTCCCACCTGGTGTTGGGTCCGGCCGCGTCGGCAGGGAGGCGGTCCCGCGCGGCGGTGTCGCCGTACATGCTCCAGCGGGCCCAGTCGACGACGGTGTTCGGGAAGCGCTTGTCGCTCCAGAAGCTGGTGTGGCTGCCGCCGACGAAGGTGAGGAACGCCTTGGGCCAGGCAATCTCCTTGTACGCCTGCCGGGCCGAGTTGTACCCCGTGGTCGAGTCCCGGTCGCCGTGGACGAAAAGGACCTTGGCGGAGACCGAACTGGACGGGTTGCCCATGTCGGTGCAGGACTGCGGGTTGGCGGAGATGATCCGGCGGTCGGGCCAGGAGGTCAGCAGGCCATGGGTGATCATGCCGCCCAGGGAGTGGCCCGAGACGCCG
>NZ_JACTVI010000059.1 GCF_014495685.1 Streptomyces sp. TRM68367
CACCTGGACCGGCGCCTGCTCGATATGCGGCCAGCCCGCACCCACCCCCGAACCCCACCACAGGACCTAACAAAGCCCTACTAGGGCCTGTGTAGAAGAAGGCCAGCCGGGGCGGCCGTCCCGTCACGCGTCCACTCTGCGGCGGTACTCTTCTTCGCCATGCCCGCGGATTCGGCCGCCGTCGAGACCGTCCCCGGCGCGAGCGGCACAAGCCGCGCTCGCCCCTCAGCCCTTACCGTGACGCGAATCCGCAGATCAGCGCCCCACGCACGACCAGCCATCTCCTCTGGCTCCCGCCGAGGACTCGAACCTGCCGACCAAGGCCACCCTCCGAGCCCACGGTCCAGAGCCTGCCGCTCCCCAACGCTCCTTCGCCACGGCCAGCGCGGCCGGCAAACAAGTCGACGCGCTTCTCGCCGGCCAGAGGTCAAGTGGCGGTGACCGGCAGCACGTCCGGTGACAACGCCGCTGCCCGCGCCGCGGCGCTCGTCATACGCCTGCGGTGATGACGTCGGCAGAGCACCTCGTACCCGACCTCCGCCGCCGACTGAGCCACGTCGCCCACGACGACCTGCTCCCCCTCGACGACCATATCTCCCCCCACGGTGCGCGCATTGTGCGTGGCCCGAGCACCGCACCAGCACATCGCCTCGACCTGCAAAGTCTCCAGGCGATCGGCAAGTTCGATCAGACGCTGGGAGCCAGGGAAGAGCCTGGTCCGGAAGTCGGTGGTGATGCCGAACGCGAAGACGTCCAGCTCCAAGTCGTCCACGATCCGGGCCAGTTGGTCGATCTGCCCGGACAGCAGGAACTGGGCCTCGTCCACGATCACGTAGTCGACCCGGCCACCCCGAGACAACTGCTCGACCACGTATCCGTACAGATCCAGCCCCGGCCCGGCCTCCACCGCGTCGGTCACCAACCCCAGACGCGACGACAGTTTGCCCTCCCCCGCACGGTCATCACGCGTGAAGATCAACCCCTGCAGACCACGCGCCGTTCGATTATGTTCGATTTGTAGCGCCAAAGTCGACTTCCCGCAGTCCATCGTTCCGGAGAAGAACACCAGCTCGGGCATGGCGAGACGAGCACCTTTCGGCGAACATGTGATCGACGGGCTTCAGGAGCGTACTTCGAGCAGCGGGACCAGTTGCTCGGCGGGGGTCATCGAACCGTGGTTGCCGACCATCGCCGACTCCTTCGGCTCCCGCTCGGAGGCGATGATCAGGACGTCGTCCCGCGCGGCCGCGACCACGTCGCCGATGCGCGCGTACACCCGCTCTTCGACCTGCGGCCCGAACCAGCCAGCCGCGATCGCCTCGTCCCGCGAGGCCACCCAGAACTGCTCGCCGAGCACCTCGCGCCAGCAGGTCAGCACGTCGCTACCGGCGCCCGGCAGCGCGTAGACATGCCGGGCGCGCCCCTCGCCGCCGAGCAGGGCGACGCCGGCGCGCAGCTCCCAGTCCTCGTCGAAGTCGATGCGGTGCTGCTCGTCGAACGGGACGTCGATCATGCCGTGGTCGGCCGTGACGTAGAGCGCGCTGCGCGGCGGGAGCTGCTCGGCCAGGCGCTGGACCAGGCGGTCGACGTACATGAGCTGGCCGCGCCAGGTGTCGGAGTCGACGCCGAAGCGGTGGCCGGCGCCGTCGACCTCGGCGTAGTACGTGTAGACCAGGGAGCGGTCGCCGGCGGCCAGTTGTTCGGCCGCGAGGTCCATGCGGTCCTCGCCGGACAGCCGGCCGTGGAAGGTTCCGCCGCTGAGCGCGACCTTGGTCAGCGGGGTGTTCTCGAAGCCGGGGGAGGACACCTGGGCGGCGTGGACGCCCGCCGCGTCCGCGAGCTGGAACACCGTGGGGTACGGCTGCCAGGCGCCCGGCTCCGTCCACGGCTGCCAGCGCAGCTGGTTCATGAGCTCGCCGGTGTCCGGATCGCGGACCGTGTAGCCGGGCAGACCGTGGGAGCCCGGCGGCAGGCCGGTGCCGACGGAGGCGAGGGATGTCGCGGTGGTCGCCGGGTAGCCGGTGGTGATCGGACGGCCGGTGCCGCCGCGCGAGGTGTTCATGAGCGAGGTCATGAAGGGGGCGTCCTCGGGGTGCGCCTTCAGCTGCTCCCAGCCGAGCCCGTCGATCAGGAACACGCAGTTCCGGTCGGCAGGGGTCAGCTCCCGGATGGCGGCAGTCATGCCCGGGACGCCCATGCCGGCGGCGAGCGTGGGCAGCAGGTCGGCGAGCGATCCGGCGCCGTATGCGGGCAGGGGCGCGGAGTCGGGGGCGAGCGGTTCCGGGTGCCGGCCCCAGGCGGCGGGAGCGGGCACCGCGGAACTCCCCCGGTCATGGGCGGCGGGCGGGGACGGCGTGGACATCAGTGGGTGACGTCCGCGGTGGCCTCGGAGAGGGCCTGCGCGAAGGCGAGCGCCTGGCGGACCGTCTCCGGGCCGTCGCCGGCCTCACTGACCCGCAAGCTGAGGTCGTCCGCCGTCGAGTTGCCCGTGTAGCCGTGGTCCGCCTCGCAGTTGGGGTCGCCGCACGCGGCGGGTTCCAGGTCGATGCGGGAGACGGCGCCCCAGCCGATGGTGAGCACGACCTCGCGGGGCAGCGTGCCCGGCCGGTACGACTCGGGGTTGGCGACCACGCGGCTGACCACGATCGACGAGATCCGGCCGATCTTCACGGACTCCGTGGACGTCGTCGCGTACGGCGTCGGGGAGGTGGTGTCCGCGGCCTGCTCGTCGGTGTGGCTGACGATGAAGCGGTTGCCGGTGAGGACCAGCACCGTCACGTGCCGCCGCACCTCGTTCTGGTCGAACGTCGTCTCCTGATGGACCAGGTACGACCGGATGGGCTCGCCGCCCACAGCGGCCTCCACCGCGTCGGCCACGAGAGCCGGGTAGTAGCCGCTGCGCTCGATTGCCGCACGCAGCCCCTGGGTCGTCGTACTGGTCTTGGCCATGACGCCCATCCTACGGGGGACCACTGACTGCGAGGCACCGCTCGGCGTGGTCCCGGCACGTCCGGTGTGTCTCGGTGATCGCGGCCCACGCGCGTGCGTGCCGGGCCGCGGTCCGGGTGCGCGGCCTTCTCAGTACGCCGGCAGCGTGCGCGGGCCGAGGTCGTCGCGGGCCGGGGGTGGGGCCAAGCGTACGGAGGCGCCGAGGACGCTCAGGCCGTGCGCGGCGACCACGACCGGCTCCAGAGTGACCGCCACGACCTCCGGGTGGTCGTCGACCAGCCGGGACACGCGCAGCAGCAGCTCCGCCAAGGCGGGCGTGTCGACCGGTGTCGAGCCACGCCAGCCGAACAGCAGCGGTGACGTCCGGATCGAGCGGACGAGCGAGGTCGCCTCCCGGTCGGTGACCGGGATGAGCCGGTGCGCCATGTCGCCGAGCAGCTGCGAGGCGGCCCCGGCGAGGGCGAAGGACAGCACGGCCCCTGCCGCCGGGTCGATCACGGCCCGTACGACGGTGTCGACGCCGCGCGGCGCCATTCGCTGCACCACGGGCCGCAGCTCCTCCGGCCTGCCGAACAGCCCGGTCAACTCGGCGTAGGCCCTGCGCAGTTGCTCCTCGTCGGCGAGGTCGAGGCGGACGCCGCCAAGGTCGGCGCGGTGCCGCAGGTGGGGGGCGGTGGCCTTGAGGACGACCGGGTAGCCGAGAGTACGGGCGGCCTCGGCGGCGGCGTCGGGGGTGGGGGCGGGCAGGGCGCGGTGGACATGGATGCCGTACATGCCGAGCAGATCGCAGGTCCGCTCGGTGCCGAGCGTGAGCCCCTGCCCGCGCGCGAGCAGTCCGTCGATCAGCCGGGCGGCGCCCTTCTCGTCGATGTCCTCGTACTCGGGCACCTTGCCGGGATCGGCGCCGTCGCGCCGCCACTGCGCGTAGCTGACGGCCTGCGAGAGCGCGCGTACGGCACGCTCGGCGGCGGGGTAGGCGGGGATGAGGAGGGAGCCGGAGGGCGTTCGCGCGCCAGCGGGGGTGCGGGAGGGGAACGATTCGGCGCCGACGGAGGTGCCGGAGGGGAGCGTTTCCGCCTCGGCGGGCGGCTGTGCCCCACCCGCACCCGCTACCGCGGCGGGCAGGCGCTCCGCCGGGCGGAACGGGCGGGCACCGCCCGCAGCGCCGGGTGCGTTCAAACCTGCCTGTGGTGCAGTGCTCGCCGCAGCCGACAGCGCCTCCGCAAGGCCCCCCAGCTCCACGTGCACGACCAGCACCGGCTTTCCCGGAACGGCCTCGGCAGCCGACCTCAGCGCTTCCGCCAACTCCGCATCCCCCAACGACCCCTCCCCCACCGCCGGTATCGCGGTCACGACCACCGCATCGCACGTGTCGTCGGCCAGCGCACGCGAAAGCGCCGCGTGGAAGTCCCGCGCCGACGCGGCCGTCGTCAGGTCCAGCGGAGGGTGTGGGCGCAGCCCCTCGGCGAGGCACGCGTCGTAGGTGAGCAGGCCGAGCGACTCGGAGTTCCCTAGGATCGCCACCCGGGGCCCGGTCGGCAGTGGCTGGCGCGCGAGCAGCAGCCCCGCGTCGACCAGGTCCGTGATCGTGTCCACGCGGATCACGCCGGCCTGTCTGAGCAGCGCGGACACTGTCGCGTGCGGCAGCCGGGTGGCCCGTACGGCGTGCCCCTGCGGTGCCGCGCCCCCGTGCCGCGCGCCCTGTACGACCACCAGCGGCTTCGCCGCCGCCGTGCGCCGGGCGAGGCGGGTGAACTTGCGGGGGTTGCCGATGGACTCCAGGTACATCAGGACGACGTCGGTGTCGGTGTCGTCGTACCAGTACTGCAGGACGTCGTTGCCGGAGACGTCGGCGCGGTTGCCGGACGAGACGAAGGTCGACACGCCCGTGACGCCGGTGACCCCACCTCCGCGCCGGTGCAGCCGGGAGAGCAGCGCGATGCCGATGGCGCCGGACTGGGCGAACAGGCCGATCCGGCCGGGGCGGGGCATCTCGGGGGCGAGGGAGGCGTTGAGCCGTACCTCAGGGGAGGTGTTGATGACCCCGAAGGCGTTCGGCCCGATGATCCTCATCCCGTACGCGCGCGCGTGCCGTACGAGGGCGCGCTGGCGCTCGCGTCCGTCGGGGCCGCTCTCGGCGTACCCGGCGGAGACGACCACGAGTCCCTGCACGCCGTGCTCACCGCACTCGGTGACGACCCCGGGGACGTGCCCGGCGGGCACGGCGACGACCGCGAGGTCGACCGGTCCCTCGATGTCCCGCACCGAACGGTACGCGGGCACGCCGTCGACGTCCTTGAGCTCCTCGGGGAAGGCCCGGTTCACGGCGTGCAGGTGGCCGGTGAAGCCGGCGTCCCGGATGTTGCCGAGAATGCTGCGGCCCACCCCGCCGGGCGCGCGGCCGGTGCCGATGACGGCGACCGAGCCGGGCGTCAGCAGCCGCCGCACGGACCGCGCCTCCGCCCGCTGCTCGCGCGCGTACTGCACGGCGAGGGAGCGGTCGGTGGGTTCGAGGTCGAACTCGAGGCGTACGACGCCGTCCTCGAAGCTGCGCTGCTGGGTGTACCCGGCGTCCGTGAACACCTTGATCATCTTGGTGTTCGCGGGCAGCACCTCGGCGGCGAAGCGGCGGATGCCGCGCTCCCGCGCGACCGCGGCGATGTGTTCGAGCAGGGCGGAGGCGACGCCGCGGCCCTGGTGGGCGTCCTGGACCAGGAAGGCGACCTCGGCTTCGTCAGCCGGTGCGGACGCGGGCGTTCCGTCAGGGCCGATCCGGTCGTAGCGTACGGTGGCGATGAACTCGCCGCCCACCGTGGCCGCGAGTCCCACCCGGTCCACAAAGTCGTGGTGCGTGAAGCGGTGGACGTCCTTGGCGGACAGACGAGGGTAGGGCGCGAAGAAGCGGTAGTACTTCGACTCGTCCGACACCTGCTCGTAGAAGCTGACCAGGCGCTCGGCGTCATCAACGGTGATGGGGCGGATGCGCGCGGTGCCGCCGTCGCGCAGCACCACGTCGGCCTCCCAGTGGGCGGGATACTCCTGTCGGTCCGACGAGGTCTGCATGGGCCCCAGAGTACGGCTCGCGTCCGACAACGGCGCAGGGCAGTCTGTGGAGGACGAACGTCGGGCCGAGGCCGCGGCCCGACGCCACCTGGGGCGGGACGAAGGACCGCCCCGGCTTGCTTCACGTTGTGGGAAACTGGTCTAGACAACCTGAACACCTGAAGGGCAGCATCACATGGCTGAGCGCCGCGTCAACGTCGGCTGGGCCGAGGGTCTCCACGCCCGCCCCGCCTCCATCTTCGTCCGAGCCGCCACGGCCGCAGGCGTCCCGGTGACGATCGCCAAGGCCGGGGGCAACCCCGTCAACGCGGCCTCCATGCTGGCCGTCCTCGGCCTGGGCGCCAAGGGCGGCGAGGAGATCGTCCTCGCCTCCGACGCCGACGGCGCGGACGCCGCCCTCGACCGGCTGGCCAAGCTGGTCTCCGAGGGCCTTGAGGAGCTGCCCGAGACCGTCTGAGCCCCTTTTGCGCCTAAGCCGGCGCCGCTTTCGCGGACCTGGTTGCGCGTCGTTGGGGTTCCTCAATCGATGGTTGCGGTTGTCGTCGTTTGACAGGCGGCATCCACCCACACAGAAGGGCTCGCCCGAAATCAACGGGCGAGCCCTTCGCATTTCTCGCTTTCGGGCAGCAAAAATAATCCCCCGCGAATTGCTCTCTCTTTGTATACGGCGCCCGTGTTAATGCCGCAGGCTCGGCGTGTTTACGGGATGTTGCGAGTTCCTCACACGCTCCGCGCGGTCCGCGCCGGAGGCGAAGCGCAGTCGGTGCACGGCACTCGCGCGCTCGTTGTGCAGGGCTGTGACCGCACGCGCGCGTTCGCTGTCGCCGCGGGCCACGGCGTCCACGATGGCGCCGTGCTCCGTCCAGGACTCCACCGGGTCGGCCGGTGCCTCCACCGCGTACATCCAGGCGATCTTGTGCCGCAGCTGGGTCAGCATCGAGGTCAGTGCGGGGCTCCCGGAGGCCTGGGCGAGCGTCTCGTGGAACCAGCCGCCCAGGGAGCGCAGGTCGTCGCTGTTTCCCCGCCGGGCGCGCTCCTGGCCGAGCCGGACGAGGCCGCGCAGCACCTTCAGATGGGCCTCGGTGCGCCGCTGGGCGGCCCGGGAGGCGCCGAGCGGCTCCAGCAGCATGCGCATCTCCAGCAGGTCGGCGGCCTCCTGCTCGGTGGGTTCGGCGACGCACGCGCCCGCGTGCCGCCGGGTCACCACGAACCCCTCGGCCTCCAGCGTGCGCAGGGCCTCCCGGACGGGGACGCGCGAGACGCCGTAGCGGCGCGCGAGGAGTTCCTCGGTGAGCCGGCTGCCGCGTTCGTAGACACCCGCGACGATGTCGTCCCGGATCGCCGTGCACACCGAGTGCGCGGGAATACGCATGCCCGACCTCCGCTTAATCCCCGTGAAACGCCGACGATGGACGTGTGTTCCGTGACTCTATTCCAATGAGCCGGAATTTCCGACGGCGGACCGGAATCCGAGGATATTTTTTGGACAACGGCGGGGCGAAACGGGCAGCGGGGCCGGAAGTGCGGGCACCCGGGCCGTCGGAACGCCGAAAGCCCCGGCTCGGGGAGCCGGGGCTTCAGGAGACGGGCGCGTGCTTGTCGGACGTTCAGGGGCCTGAGCCGTCAGACGTTCACGCCGTGCGAGCGCAGGTAGGCGACGGGATCCATGTCGGAGCCGTACTCCGCGGTCGTACGGGCCTCGAAGTGCAGGTGCGGCCCGGTGACGTTGCCGGTGGCGCCGGACAGGCCGATCTGCTGGCCGGGGGTGACCTGCTGGCCAACGGAGACGCCGATGGACGACAGGTGGCCGTACTGGGTGTACGTGCCGTCGTTCATCTTGATCAAGACCTGGTTGCCGTAGGCGCCGCCCCAGCCCGCCTCGACGACGGTGCCCATGCCGACCGCGTGGACGGGCGTGCCGCTGGAGGCGTGGAAGTCGACGCCGGTGTGGCTGCCGGAGGACCAGACGGCGCCGCCGGACTTGTAGCCGGTGGAGACGTAGGAGCCGGAGATGGGCGGCACGAAGGTGTTGAGGCGCTTGCGCTTGGCCTCGCGGGCGGCGCGCTCCTTGGCCTCCCGGGCCTTGGCGACGGCCTCCGCGGCCTTCTTGCGGGCGAGTTCCTCGGCCCGCTTCTTGGCCTTGGCCTCCTCGGCGGCGTGCTGCTGGGCGGCGGCCTGGGCGTCGATCTGGGCGGCGATGGAGTCACCGATGGTGATGACGGGGGTGAGGCCGGTCTGCTCGGTGGCGGGTTCGGCGGCGAGCGCGGGCGCAGCGATGGTGCCGACGGCGCCGGTGGCGGTGAGCGCCGCGACGCCCGCCACGCGGGCGGAGGTGCGCTGCGTCCGGCTGGGACGACGGTGCTTCCCGGTGGCGCGAGTGAACGCCATGTACAGGCTGGTCCTTTCCTTCCCTCTCGCCTACCGGGTTAGCTGACGGGTTCGGAGCAGGAAGGTCTCCTACGGACCCCCTCGCGATGTGCGCGGGCGCCCGATTCACCCCAGGGACTTGCATAGTTGGGTCCCCGGCTCCCCTGGCTCGCGCCGTACGGGGACTCGGCGATGACTGTCCGGTGCCGCGGGTGCGGCGCACTGCCTGACGAACAGCCCGGACGAAGCTAAGCGCGATCGCTTTCAATCCCCAAACGGAACAGGGTTTTTGTAGCGCATGCCACAGGGCAGACGGGTAGCCTCTCCCCCAAATCGGACATACAGAGGCCCTGGTGACCCGCGAGTCACCAGGGCCGCTACGCGCGCGTGCCGCCTACTCGGCGGAGACCACGGTGACTTCGCCGATCCCGAGGGCCTCGACGGGCGCCTTGATCTGCGCGGCGTCGCCGACGAGGACGGTCACCAGCCGGTCCACCGGGAAGGCGCTCACAGCCGCCGCGGTGGCCTCCACGGTGCCGGTCGCGGCCAGCTGCCGGTACAGGGCGGCCTGGTAGTCGTCGGGCAGGTGCTGCTCGACCTGGTCGGCCAGTGTGCTCGCCACGGCCGCGGCGGTCTCGTACTTCAGCGGCGCCACGCCCACGAGGTTCTGCACGGCGACGTCGCGTTCGGCGTCGGTGAGCCCCTCCGCGGCCAGCGTGCGCAGCACCTTGACGAGGTCGTCGAGGGCCGGGCCGGTGTTCGGGGTGTCGACGGAGCCGCTGATGGCGAGCATCGCGGCACCGGTGCCCTCCGGGGAGGACCTGAGGACCTGGGCGAACGCCCGCACACCGTAGGTGTAGCCCTTCTCCTCGCGCAGGACGCGGTCCAGGCGGGAGGTGAGGGTGCCGCCCAGGCAGTACGTGCCGAGGACCTGCGCGGGCCACACGCGGTCGTGCCGGTCGGGCCCGATGCGGCCGATCAGCAGCTGCGTCTGGACCGCGCCGGGGCGGTCCACGATGACGACCCGCCCGGTGTCGTCGGCGACGACCGGCGGCACGGGCCGCGGCTGGACCGTGGAGCCCGTCCACGAGCCGAGCGTGTCGCCGAGCAGCGCGTCCAGGTCGATGCCGGTGAGGTCGCCGACGACCACGGCGGTGGCCGTGGCGGGGCGGACGTGCTTCTCGTAGAAGGCTCGTACGGCCGCGGAGTCGATGTTCGCTACCGTCTCCTCGGTGCCCTGGCGCGGGCGCGACATGCGCGAGCTGGCCGGGAACAGCTCCCTGGAGAGCTCCTTGGCGGCGCGGCGCGAGGGGTTGGCCAGCTCGTGCGGGATCTCGTCGAGGCGGTTGCGGACCAGCCGCTCGACCTCGCTGTCCGCGAACGCCGGCGCCCTGAGGGCGTCGGCGATCAGGCCGAGCCCCTTGGCGAGCCGGGAGGCCGGCACCTCGAGGCTGAGGCGGACGCCGGGGTGGTCGGCATGCGAGTCCAGGGTGGCGCCGCAGCGCTCCAGCTCGGCGGCGAACTCCTCGGCGGAGTGCTTGTCCGTGCCCTCGGAGAAGGCCCGCGCCATGATCGTGGCGACGCCGTCCAGGCCGGCCGGCTCGGCGTCCAGGGGCGCGCCCAGCAGCACCTCGACGGCGACGACCTGCTGGCCGGGGCGGTGGCAGCGCAGGACCGTCAGGCCGTTGTCGAGCGTTCCGCGGTCGGGGGCCGGGAACGCCCAGGGCTTGGGTTCGCCCCCCTGAGGCTGGGGGTGGAACTCCATCGTGGCGAGCTCGGTCACTTCGCCGCCTCCTCGGTCTCGTCGGTGGCCGCGGCTGCCGCCTCGTCGGCGTCCTCGGCTTCGGTGGCGACGGGCTCGTAGACGAGCACCGCGCGGTTGTCGGGCCGCAGGCGGGCCTCCGCGACCTCCTGGACCTCCTCGGCCGTCACGTCGAGCACCCGCTGGACGGCGGTGAGGGCGAGCTGCGGGTCGCCGAACAGGACGGCGTACCGGCACAGTTCGTCGGCGCGGCCCGCGACCGTGCCCAGCCGGTCCAGCCACTCGCGCTCCAACTGGGCCTGGGCGCGCTCCATCTCCTCGGCGGTGGGGCCCTCCTCGGCGAACCGGGCGAGCTCCTCGTCGATGGCGGCCTCGATGACCGGCACCTCCACGTCGCCGGACGTCTTCACGTCCAGCCAGCCCAGGGAGGGCGCCCCGGCCAGCCGGAGCAGGCCGAAGCCGGCCGCCACGGCCGTACGGTCCCGCCGTACGAGCCGGTTGTACAGGCGCGAGGACTCACCGCCGCCGAGGACGGTCAGGGCCAGGTCGACCGCGTCGCACGCGCGCGTGCCGTCCTCCGGCAGCCGGTAGGCCGCCATCAGGGCGCGCGCCGGCACCTCCTCCTCGACGACCTCGCGCAGTTGGTCGCCGATGGTCTCGGGAAGGGAGCCGTCGCGCGGGTTGGGCTTGCCGTCGTATGCGGGGATGGAGCCGAAGTACTTCTCGATCCAGGCGAGGGTCTGCTCCGGGTCGATGTCCCCGACGACCGAGAGCACCGCGTTGTTCGGCGCGTAGTAGGTGCGGAAGAACGCGCGCGCGTCCTCCAGGGTCGCCGCGTCCAGGTCGGCCATCGAGCCGATCGGCGTGTGGTGGTAGGGGTGGCCCTCCGGGTAGGTGAGGGCGGTCAGCTTCTCGAAGGCCGTGCCGTAGGGGACGTTGTCGTAGCGCTGGCGGCGCTCGTTCTTGACCACATCCCGCTGGTTCTCCATGGACTCGTCGTCCAGGGCGGCGAGCAGGGAGCCCATGCGGTCGGCCTCCAGCCAGAGCGCGAGCTCCAGCTGGTGGGCGGGCATGGTCTCGAAGTAGTTGGTGCGCTCGAAGCTGGTGGTGCCGTTGAGCGAGCCGCCCGCACCCTGGATCAGCTCGAAGTGCCCGTTGCCCTTCACCTGGGCCGAGCCCTGGAACATCAGGTGCTCGAAAAGGTGAGCCAGGCCGGTACGTCCCTTGACCTCGTGGCGCGAGCCGACGTCGTACCAGAGGCACACCGCCGCTACGGGGGTCAGGTGGTCCTCGGAGAGCACCACGCGCAGGCCGTTGGCCAGGCGGTGCTCGGTCGCTGTCAGGCCGCCGGAGCCTGCCTGGGCTGTGGCCGTGTGACCCATGGGCATGTATGTCCCTTCGATTGCGGAGGCGGTCGTGTGCGGAGGTGGTCGTCCCGAACCGCGGTCTTCCGGTCCTGCCACTGTATGCAAGCGCGCGAGGCGCCGGTGAAGTTCCCGGTCGGCGTACGCCGAGAGCGAGAAAAGGGTGAGCGGTGAGGCTGACGTGACCCGCGGGAGGCCGCGGGCACGGTGCCCGGTACCGGGTCCTGGTCCCGGTTGTCAGTGCGGCGGTCCACAATGGTCCGCGTCAGAACCCGATCACGCGTCAGCAAGGAGCCGGCAGCGATGGCCCGCCGCAGCACGAAGACACCGCCGCCCGACGACTCGTACGAGGAGAAGATCCTCGACGTCGACGTCGTCGACGAGATGAAGGGCTCCTACCTCGAATACGCGTACTCGGTCATCTACTCCCGTGCGCTGCCCGACGCCCGCGACGGTCTCAAGCCGGTCCACCGCCGGATCGTCTACCAGATGAACGAGATGGGCCTGCGCCCCGACCGCAGCTACGTGAAGTGCGCCCGGGTCATCGGCGAGGTCATGGGCAAGCTCCACCCGCACGGCGACGCGTCGATCTACGACGCCCTGGTGCGCATGGCCCAGTCCTTCTCGATGCGTGTCCCCCTGGTCGACGGCCACGGCAACTTCGGCTCGCTGGGCAACGACGACCCACCTGCCGCCATGCGGTACACCGAGTGCCGGCAGGCCGCGGCGACGAGTCTGATGACGGAGTCCATCGACGAGGACACCGTCGACTTCGTCCCGAACTACGACGGCCAGGAGCGGGAGCCGGTGGCCCTGCCCGCCGCCTTCCCGAACCTGCTGGTGAACGGGGCCTCGGGCATCGCGGTCGGCATGGCCACGAACATGCCGCCGCACAACCTGCGCGAGGTGATCGCGGCCGCCCGCCACCTGATCCGGTACCCGAACGCCGATCTCGACGCCCTGATGAAGCACGTCCCGGGCCCCGACCTGCCCACCGGCGGCCGGATCGTCGGCCTGACCGGCATCCGCGACGCGTACGAAACGGGCCGCGGCTCGTTCAAGATCCGCGCGACGGTGTCCGTGGAGAACGTGACGGCGCGCCGCAAGGGCCTGGTCGTCACCGAGCTGCCCTTCACGGTCGGCCCGGAGAAGGTGATCGCCAAGATCAAGGACCTGGTCGGGTCCAAGAAGCTGCAGGGCATCGCGGACGTCAAGGACCTCACCGACCGCGAGCACGGCCTGCGCCTGGTCATCGAGATCAAGAACGGCTTCGTGCCGGAGGCGGTCCTGGAGCAGCTGTACAAGCTGACGCCGATGGAGGAGTCCTTCGGCATCAACAACGTGGCCCTGGTGGACGGCCAGCCGCTCACGCTGGGCCTGAAGGAGCTCCTGGAGGTCTACCTCGACCACCGCTTCAACGTCGTACGGCGCCGGTCGGAGTTCCGCCGCGGCAAGAAGCGGGACCGGCTGCACCTGGTCGAGGGTCTGCTGGTCGCCCTGGTGGACATCGACGAGGTCATCCGCCTGATCCGCTCCAGCGAGAACTCCGCGCAGGCCAAGGAGCGCCTGATGGAGCGGTTCTCGCTGAGCGAGGTGCAGACGCAGTACATCCTCGACACGCCGCTGCGCCGCCTCACCAAGTACGACCGGATCGAGCTGGATGCGGAGAAGGACCGGCTCAACACGGAGATCGAGGAGCTGACCCGGATTCTGGAGTCGGACGCTGAGCTGCGCAAGCTGGTCTCCGCCGAACTGGCCGCGGTGGCCAAGAAGTTCGGCACCGACCGGCGTACGGTCCTGCTGGAGTCGGCGACCTCCCCGGCGCCCGTGCCGCTGCAGGTGGCGGACGACCCCTGCCGGGTGCTGCTGTCCGCGACGGGTCTGCTGGCCCGTACGGCGAACGGCGAGCCGTTCCCGGAGAGTGCCGATGCCAAGCGCGTCAAGCACGACGTGATCGTCTCCGCGGTGCCGGCCACGGCCCGCGGCGAGCTGGGCGTGGTGACGTCGGCCGGCCGCCTGCTGCGGGTGAACGTGATCGACCTGCCCCAGCTGCCGGAGAGCATGGCCTCTCCGAACCTCTCGGGCGGCGCGCCGCTGGCGGAGTTCGTCTCCCTGGAGGACGACGAGACGGTGGTCTGCCTGACCACTCTCGACGAGTCGTCGCCGGGCCTGGCGCTCGGCACGGAACAGGGTGTTGTCAAGCGTGTGGTGCCCGACTACCCGGCCAACAAGGAGGAGTTGGAGGTCATCACGCTCAAGGAGGGCGACCGGATCGTCGGCGCGGTCGAGCTGCGCACCGGCGACGAGGACCTGGTCTTCATCACCGACGACGCGCAGCTGCTGCGCTACCAGGCCTCGCAGGTCCGCCCGCAGGGCCGTCCGGCGGGCGGCGTGGCGGGCGTCAAGCTCGCCGAGGGCGCGAAGGTCATCTCCTTCACGGCGGTCGACCCCGCCGCGGACGCGGTGGTGTTCACGGTCGCAGGCTCACGCGGCACGCTGGACGACTCCGTGCAGACGACGGCCAAGCTGACTCCGTTCGACCAGTTCCCGCGCAAGGGCCGGGCCACCGGCGGTGTGCGCTGCCAGCGGTTCCTGAAGGGCGAGGACTGCCTGTCCCTGGCCTGGGCGGGCGCCGCGCCGGCGCGGGCCGCGCAGAAGAACGGCTCCCCGGCGGACCTGCCGGAGATGGACCCGCGGCGGGACGGTTCGGGCGTGTCTCTGCAGAAGACGGTTGCCGTGGTGGCGGGGCCGGTCTAGGTGTACTGACGCGGGTGGTCAGCGCCCTGCTCGTCGGGGTCCCGGATGTCGAGATCGTCGGGGTTCCGGACTTCCATGTCGTCGGGGGCCCGGACTTCGAGGTCCCGGACTTCGAAGTCCCAGTCCCCGGGATCCTCGGCCTCCCGTACATAGCGCAGGACGCCCCACATACCCTGCTCGTCGGCGTGCGGGGCGTCGTTCTTGCACGCCTGGAGCTCCTTGCCGAGCGCGGCGGCGTCGATGCCGGAGCCGATCAGCACGAGTTGGGTCGCGCGCGCGTCGCCCGCCCGCCAGGACTCCGGGTAGAGGCGGAGGAACCGCCCGACGGCGTGCACGGCGTAGCGGTTGCGGGGGTCGTACGGGCCGAAGTCGACGTACCCCTTGATCCGGTACAGCCCCTCGGGCCGGCCGTCGAGGAACTCCATCAGCCGGCGCGGGTCGAGGGGCACATCGGAGACGAAGGGCAGGCTGTCGTACGCGGTGTGCAGGTGGTCGGCGTGGCCGTCCCCGTCGTGGTCGTGCAGGTCGTCGAAGGACAGCTGCCCGATGCGCTCCCCACTGGGCCGGCAGTCGAAGAGGAACCCGGGGTCGATACGGCCGTAGGAGGCCGGGACGACCGCGGCGCCGTCGGCGAGAGACCGGACGAGGCCGACGACCCGCCCGGCGTCCGGTGTCCGGTCGGTCTTGTTGACGACGACGAGGTCGGCGAGGGCAAGGTGCCGGTCGATCTCGGGGTGCTTCGCGCGCGTGTCATCGAACTCGGCCGCGTCGACGACCTCGACCAGCCCGCCGTACACGATCTCCGGCTGCTCGCTGGCGAGCAGCATGCGCACCAGTTCCTGCGGCTCGGCCAGGCCGCTGGCCTCGATGACGATGACGTCGATGCCCGCCTCGGGCCGGGCGAGCCGCTCGAGGTAGTGATCCAGCTCGCTCGCGTCGACGGCGCAGCACAGGCAGCCGTTGCCCAGCGAGACGGTCGAGTCGCCGAGCGCGCCCGCGACGGCCATCGCGTCGATCTCGATGGCCCCGAAGTCGTTGACGACGGCCCCGATCCGGCTGCCGCCGCTGCGGTGCAGCAGGTGGTTGAGGAGCGTGGTCTTCCCTGAACCCAGGAATCCGGCGAGCACCACGACCGGGATCTGCTGCTTGCTCAACGTGCGCCCCTTCTCACACCGCTGCGTGCGCCGGCTCACGCACCGGCGGACGTACGACAGCAGCTCACGGACCGGCGCTCCCCGGAACGGGGCGGCTCTCGTACGAGGTTTGAATGCCGCCCCAGGATACGAGTGGGTGGAATCACCGCGAAGTGAACGATTGTTAGCGGCGCTCGCGGGGCACACGTTGTGCAGGGCGCAGGGAAACGCGAGCTGCACATCCCTCTGTGCGCCTCCTCTCCGCCTCCCCGCCGATCAGAGCCGCTCGGCACTCTGGGAGACGGCAAGCGCCGCCCACCGCTCGCCGGTCCCCTCCGGCGACCCGCACCCCGACGACCGGCGGACGGCCGCCTGATTCGGGGGTTGACATGGCCACACAGAGCTCCGGAATACGGAGGCTTGGCTCCACCGCACGGTCGAGGCTTGCGATCGCCGCGCACACCATCGCGGAGCGCAGCCTGCGGCATCGCAAGCGAGCAGCACTCGCCGAGCAGCACCGGCTCCACTTCGACCTGCTGTGCAAAGCCATGGCGGACCCGGCCTTGGCCGCGGTCCTGGACACCTACGAGAGCGACGTGTCGCCGGAGAGGCAGCGCCAGTACCTCTTCGCCAACGCTCTGTACGTCAACGCGCTGTACTTCCATCGCATCGGAGCGCTGAACCTGGCGGAACTGTACGGGCATCTGAGGGTGATGTGCCGGAACAACATCTTCCGCGAGTACTGGGCCGCCACCCGTCATCACCGGGAGAGTCTGCCGGCTTCGTCCGAGGAAGCCGTGCTGGGCGAAATGATGGACGCGCTCGTCGAGGACATGGGCTCCCTGTTTGAAGATCAGGACGATGGCGAGGAGTGGTGGGTCGTCGGGCAGACGCCGGACGAGTGATCATCGCTCGGAGTCCCCGAATCGCCAGGATGATCAGGTGTAGTCTGCCCCCGTCCGCCTCAAGAGCAACTCCTTGTGCGGCGGCAACTGGTACTGCGTAGGGCTGCCGTCCCCACAGGGAACAGCAGCCCTTCATGAGCATCAGTGGGCCCACTCATGAGCTTCACTGGACGCAAGATGAGGCCATCAGCTCGCGGAGCGTCCGGCGCACGCGTCGGCCCCTCCCTCGATCGACTTAGGAACGGACTTGAAGATCGTGCGTCGAGTCGGCGCCTCGCCCCGGGAGCGCGGCAGCGCCACCGGCCAGACATGCCCCGACATCTTCGAGCTCAGCGACGGCAACTTCGCTGTCATCGGCACTGAGGCCACCACAGCCCTGGACAGTGAGCTGCCACCCGACGCAGCACGTGCGGACGACGAACGCATCGTCGTGATCAGCCGCGAAACCCTGGTGCGTGCCAAAACCGACATTCCCGAGGCGTAAGCCTGCCCTCCGCCTCGGATCCCGTGCCGCCATTTCCGGCACGGGGTCCGTTGGTTGGGGTGTCGGCTGGTTGGGGTGTCGGCGACCACCGTGACCGCACACGGTGGTTATGCGTGCCCTCCCCCGCCGGACCGGGCGGCCGGGCCTATGTCGCCCCCTGGGCCGCGCACCACAGCGTGCCTTACCTGGCCATGAGGGACACGGAGCAACCGCGCCGCTCCACGGTGAGCTGCCGCCCGAGCGGACCGGATCCTCCCTCGCCCGCGGAATGGCGTCGACCGCCTTCAGACGGCGTTTCCTCGCTCAGGTGCGGATATCGTCTCCGCGCACTCCGGGGCAGCCGACGAAGCACCCTGGGGAATACTTCGGCGGCGTCAGCGCGGTCTTTGCTCCGTCCCACGCCCCTCCCGGAACGCCGTGAGGGAGGACACCAACCGTCTCAGGTCACGTGGGGCACCGCCACCGGCGGCACCGGCCCCACATACCGCGCCGCCGGCCGGATGATCTTCGGGTCCCGCGCCTGCTCCAGGATGTTGGCGCTCCAGCCGACCACCCGCCCGGCCGCGAACGTCGGCGTGAACATCTCACGCGGCAGACCGCAGAGTTCCATGACCACGCCCGCGTAGAACTCGACGTTGGTGTGGAGTTCGCGGCCGGGCTTCAGCTCCGCGAGGATCGCCTCGACCCGGCGCTCCACCTCCACGGCGAAGTCGACGCGCGGACCGCCGAAGCCCAGGGCGACCTCCCGCAGCATCCGCGAGCGGGGATCCTCGGTGCGGTACACGGCGTGCCCGAAGCCCATGATGCGCTCACCGGCGAGGACGCGTTCACGGATCCAGGAGTCGATGCGGTCCGGGGTGCCGATCGCGTCCAGGGTGTCCAGCGCCCGGCTGGGCGCTCCCCCGTGCAGCGGCCCGGACAGCGCCGCCACGGCTCCGGCGAGGCAGGCCGCGACGTCCGCGCCGGTCGACGCGATGACCCGCGCCGTGAAGGTTGACGCATTGAATCCGTGATCAATGGTTGAGATCAAGTACTGCTCGATCGCCCGGGCGCGCGCCTCGTCCGGTTCGGAACCGGTCAGCATGTACAGGTAGTTGGCCGCGTACGACAGGTCCTCGCGCGGCTCCACCGGTTCGAGCCCCTTGCCCAGTCGGTGCAGCGCCGCGAGCAGCGACGGTACGGCGGCCACCGCCACGAGGGTGTCGCGGCGGCGCCGGTCCGCGTCGATGTCGTACACCGGGCGGAAGCCCTGCGCCGCGCCCAGCAGGGACAGTGCCGTGCGCATCCCGGCGAGCGGGCCGGAGCGCCCGCCGGCCGCCGCGATGGCGGGCAGCGCCGCCCGCACCCCCTCGGGCAGCCGCCGTAGCGCCGCGGTCTCGGCGGCGAAGGCCGCGCCACGCTCCGCGCCCGGCAGGCCACCGTGGACCAGGAGATGCCAGACGTCCTCGAAGCTGCGAGTCTGCGCGAGTTCGACGGCGGAGTACTGCCGGTAGTGGTAGAAGCCCTCGAGGCCACGGACGTCACCGATCTCGGTGTCGGTGACGACGACCCCCGCGAGTCCCCGCGGCACGTCGACGAGAGTGGCTGTGGACCTGTTGACGGACATGATTTCCTCCCTGGACTTGATTTGACTGTCCATGATTGACTATTTCACTGTCAACATTGATTAAGTCAACATGTAGATCCTGTAGTGATCAATACGTCGGTCAATGCCTCACCAGGCGGATACGGTGACCCCTATGCGCGATCAAGAACCCTCCTCTGCCGGTCCCGTCGGCGGGGAGCGGCGGCTGAGCACCAAGGAGGCCGCCGAACTGCTGGGCGTGAAGCCCGAGACCGTGTACGCGTACGTCAGCCGCGGTCAGCTCAGCAGCCGCCGCGTGCCCGGCGGCCGGGGCAGCACCTTCGACGCGCAGGAGGTGGAGGCGCTCGCCCGGCGCAACAGGCGGGAAAACGGCGGGAGTCCGGGCTCCGGCGGGGAGCTGTCCGTACGGACCCGCATCACGCTCATCGACAAGGACCGGTACTACTACCGGGGCGTCGACGCGACCGAACTGGCCGCCCGCCACACCTACGAAGAGGTCGCCGAGTGGCTGTGGACCGGCCGGCTGCGTCCCGGCGTCACCTTCACCGCGCCCGAGGCCTCCGTCGAGGTCGCCCGCCGCGCCGTCGACGCCCTACCCGAACACGCGGCGCCCGCCGACCGGCTGCGGGTCGCGACGATCGCCGCCGCGACCGCCGACCCGCTGCGCTTCGACCTGTCCGAGGACGCCGTGCTCGGCACCGCCCGGACCCTCATCCCCACCCTCGTCGCCGCCCTTCCCCCGGTGCGGCACGACCGGCGCGGCAAGGGCCCACTGGCCCACCGTCTGTGGACCCGGCTGAGCGGACGCCCCGCCGACGAGGCATCCCTGCGCGCCCTGGACGCGGCACTCGCACTCCTGGTCGACCACGACCTGGCCGCCTCGACGCTCGCGGTGCGCGTCGCCGCGTCGGCCCGCGCGCACGCCTACGCGGCCGTCTCCGCGGGCCTCGGCGTGATCGAGGGCCCGCTGCACGGCGCGGCCAGCGGACTCGCCCACCGGCTGCTGCTCGACGTACTCGACCACGGCGACGCGGCCCCGGTGATCGCGGACGAGCTGCGGGCCGGGCGCCGCGTTCCGGGACTCGGCCACCGGCTCTATTCCGGCGAGGACCCGCGCGCGCGTGCCCTGTTCGGCCTGCTGGAGGAGATCCCGCGCGCCGAGCCCGCCCTCGCCGCGGCCCGCGACATCGTCGCCACCACCGCCCGCCACACCCCGCTGCACGCCAACGTCGACCTCGCGCTCGCCGTCCTCACGGCGTCCAGCGGCATGCTCGCGACCGCGGGCGAGACGATCTTCGCCGTGGCCCGTACGGCGGGCTGGATCGCCCACGCCCTGGAGGAGTACGGCGAACGCCCGCTGCGCATGCGTCCGAGCGGGCTGTACACCGGGCCGAAGCCGCCCCGGCCACTTCCGGAAGAGGACCTCTGGACTCCGCGGGAGTAGCCCCTTCCCCCGCCTGGCGGCCCGCCTCCCCTCCTGAGCAGCCTGTCCTCCCCACCTGAGCAGAACACGGACGGACCGGAAAGACGCCCCGCGCCAAGTCAGGTTAGGCTCACCTCTGTGAGTAGGTGCTCAACCGTATCGCGGGACCTCGACGAGCCCGTCGCGGGCACCGCGGCCACCGCGCGAACCTGGCTGCTGTTCGAACAGCCCGGCCCCTGGGGTGCCCAGGCGCTCACGTCGAGCCACCTGGATCCCGAGCTGGGCCGCGCCCTGGAGGCGGCGGCGCAGGGCACGGGCGTACGCATCGCCCTCATCCGCCGCCCCGGACGGCACGCGGACTGCGGCACGCCCACCGAACGCCGGGTGTACGCGGCCCACACGGTCCCCGGCGACGTATGGCTGCACGGCGCCACGATCACCGACCCCCGGCGCCTGCTCGGCCTCGACTTCGCGGCCCTCGGCAAGGGCGACCCCCGCAGCTTCGACACGGCCCTGGACGCGGCGCCCCACACGGGCGACCCGCTCGCCCTCGTCTGCACCAACGGCAAGCGCGACCGCTGCTGCGCGCTCCTGGGCCGCCCCCTCGCGGCCGAACTCGCCGCCTCCGGGGTCGAGGGCGTCTGGGAGGTCACCCACCTGGGGGGTCACCGCTTCTCCCCGACGCTGCTCGTCCTGCCGCACGGATACACGTACGGCCGCGCCGAGGCCCACGCCGTCAAGGAGGTCCTGCACGGCGTCCAAGAGGGCCGGATCGTCGTGGACGGGTGCCGTGGGAGTTCCGCCTGGGAGCGCCCCGGCCAGGCGGCCGAGCTGGCTGTGCGCAGGACGGTCCGCGAGAACGCGGCGCAGGCCCTGAGCGTCGTACGGACCGCCGGCGCGGCGCCGCGCTGGGAGGTGACCGTCGCGCACACCGACGGGCGCCGCTGGCGGGTCGTGGTGGCTCAGGGCGCATCGCTGCCGCCGCGCGCGGAGAGCTGCGGGGCGTCGGTGCTGGAGGCACCCGCGCGGATGGACGTGGTGGACGTGCGGGAGGTGGCTGCCGGGACTTAGGGCCCTTCTGACGCACCGCACGCCGATCGCACGCACCGAACGCCGCTCCTTCTCCTGCGGAGATCCATCAGAAGGACCCTGGGCGCCCGCCGGGTAACGGATCACGGGTGACGGTTGCTGAGATCTGCCACCGTCATCCGCCGCCCCTCCAAGAGATCCACGCCACACCCCTACGGCCCGCCCCGCCCGCCCACGTACCGTCATGGGTATGAGCCCCACTCCCCCCGCACGCCGCCTGCGCCTCGGCCTGCCGCGGCGGGTGTTCTCGCAGGTGCTGCTGATGCTGGTGGCGATCGCCGCGGGAGTCGCGGTGCTCGCGACCGGGCTGTTCCTCGCGCCGCTCAGCAACCAGCTGGACGACCAGGCGATGCGCCGCGCGCTCGCGATCGCGCAGACCACCGCGCAGCAGCCGCAGATCGTCGAGGACCTGCAGAGCACCCGGCCGTCGCCGAACGGACCGGTGCAGCAGGAGGCGGAGCGGATCCGGAAGGCCACCAAGGCCGAATACGTCGTGATCATGGACCGGCGGGGGGTGCGCTGGTCGCACACCGACCCCGGGCGGATCGGCGGGCACGTCTCGACCGACCCCGGCCAGGCCCTGGCAGGCCGGGAGGTCATGGAGATCGACAGCGGCACCCTGGGCCGCTCCGCGCGCGGCAAGGTGCCGCTGCGGGACAGCGGCGGCGACATCGTCGGGGCGGTCTCGGTGGGCATCGCGTACGACAGCGTGCGGGCCCGGCTGCTGCACGCGATCCCGGGGCTGCTCGCGTACGCCGGGGGCGCGCTGGCCGTCGGCGCGCTCGCGGCCTGGCTCATCTCCCGGCGGGTCCAGCGGCAGACCCGGGACCTGGCCTTCTCCGACATCGCGGCGCTCCTCGCGGAACGCGAGGCGATGCTGCACGGCATCCGCGAGGGCGTCGTCGCCCTGGACCGCACCGGCCGTGTCCGCCTCCTCAACGACGAGGCGCAGCGCCTGCTGAGCATCGGCGACGAGGCCGTCGGACGCTCGCCCGACGAGGCGCTCGGCTCGGGCCGTACGGCCGACGTGCTGGCCGGCCGGGTGACCGGGACCGACCTGCTCACCGTCCGCGGCCAGCGCGTGCTGGTCGCCAACCGGATGCCCACCGACGACGGCGGCGCTGTCGCCACCCTGCGCGACCGTACCGAACTGGAGCAGCTCGGCCGGGAGCTGGACTCCACGCGCGGCCTGATCGACGCCCTGCGCGCCCAGGACCACGAGCACGCCAACCGGATGCACACACTCCTGGGGCTGCTCGAACTGGACATGTACGACGACGCGGTCGAGTTCGTCGGAGAGGTGGTCGGCGACCACCGGGCCACCGCCGAGCAGGTCACCGAGAAGATACAGGACCCGCTGCTGGCCGCCCTGCTGGTCGGCAAGGCGACCGTCGCGGCCGAGCGCGGCGTCGCCCTGCGGATCTCGGACCGGACCCGGCTGCCGGACCGGCTGGTCGATCCCCAGGGGCTCGTGACGATCGCCGGCAACCTGGTGGACAACGCCCTCGACGCCGCCACGGGCACCACGCACGCGCGCGTGGAGGTGGAACTGCGCGCCGAGGCCCGTACCGCGGTCCTCGTGGTGCGCGACACGGGGCCCGGAATTCCGGTGGAACAGCGCGAGTTGATCTTCACCGACGGGTGGTCCACCAAAGAGCCGCCGGCGCACCGCAAGCGGGGCATCGGGCTCTCGCTGGTGCGCAGGCTGGCGGAACGGCAGGGCGGCAGCGCGACCGTGGGCGAGGCGCACGGCGGGGGCGCGGAGTTCACCGTGGTCCTGCCCGAAGCACTGGCCGAGCCGGGCCCGGTACCGGCCCTGACGGCGCCGTCAGCCGAACGGATCGCCGCCGAGGAGGGGTCACGATGATCGAGGTCCTGGTCGTGGACGACGACATCCGGGTCGCACGGGTCAACGCCGCCTACGTCGAGAAGGTGCCGGGCTTCCACGTGGCCGGCGAGGCGCACAGCGCGGCCGAGGCGCTGCGCCGGGTGGAGACGCTGCCCCGGCTGGATCTGGTGCTCCTGGACCACTACCTGCCCGACGAGACGGGTCTGGCGGTCGTCCAGGAGATGCGCCGGCGCGGCCACCAGACCGACGTGATCATGGTGACGGCGGCACGGGACGTGTCCACCGTGCAGGCGGCGATGCGGCACGGCGCGTTGCAGTACCTGGTCAAGCCGTTCGCCTTCGCGGGGCTGCGCGCCAAGCTGGAGGCGTACGCGGAGCTGCGCCGCACGCTCGACAGCGGCGGCGAGGCGGAGCAGGCCGAGGTGGACAAGATCTTCGGCGCCCTGTCGGCGCCGTCGGAGCCCGATCTGCCCAAGGGGCATTCCCCCACCACCGCGGAGCTCGTGCGCCAGTCCCTGATGAACGCCGACGGGCCCCTGTCGGCCCAGGAGATCGCTGAACGCACCGGGGTGAGCCGCCAGACCGCGCAGCGCTATCTGAAACTCCTGGAGCGCACGGGACGGGCCCGGCTGACCCTCAAGTACGGCGACGCGGGCCGCCCGGAACACCGTTACGTGTGGGCGACCCGCGCCTGAGGACACGGCTCGTGGAGCGGGGGAAGGGAACCTCGCCCTCCTCCGATACGGATGCCGGCCCCTCACCGTCTCGACGGACACGGGCCGGGTCCTGACGACGCGGCCACCAGATGACGCCACCGTCGTGCGACAGCCGTACGATCGGTGCCGGCGCGCCCGCTACACGGCCCCCGCCCCCGTCAGTGACCGGACCTCCGTCTCCGCGTGCTTGGCCTCGTCCGGGACCTCCGCCGAGGTGACCGTGCCGAGCCAGCCGGCGAGGAAACCCAGCGGGATGGAGACCAGGCCGGGGTTCTGCAGCGGGAAGTACTGGAAGTCGGCCCCCGGGAACAGCGACTCGGGGCTGCCCGACACCACCGGGGACAGCAGCACGAGCACGACGGCCGGGATCAGGCCGCCGTAGACGGCCCACACGGCGCCGCGGGTGGTGAAGCCGCGCCAGAACAGGGAGTAGAGCAGTACCGGCAGGTTCGCCGACGCGGCGACGGCGAAGGCGAGTCCCACCAGGAAGGCGACGTTGAGGTCGCGGGCCAGCAGGCCGAGGGCGATCGCGACCAGGCCGATGCCGACCGCGGCGACACGGGCCACGGCCACCTCGCCGCGCGGCTCCGCGCGCCGGCGCCGCAGGGACGCGTACAGGTCGTGGGCCACGGACGCCGAGGAGGCGAGCGTGATCCCGGCGACGACGGCGAGGATCGTGGCGAAGGCGACGGCGGCGACGACCGCGAAGAGAACCGTTCCGCCGGTGGAGTCCGCACCGCCTCCCAGATCGAGCGCGAGCAACGGCACGGCCGTATTTCCGGCCGCGTTGGATCCGCGGACGGCGTCCGGGCCCACGACGGCGGCGGCGCCGAAGCCGAGCACGATCGTCATCAGGTAGAAGCCGCCGATGAGGCCGATCGACCAGACGACCGAGCGCCGCGCCGCCCGGGCGGTGGGCACGGTGTAGAAGCGGGAGAGGATGTGCGGCAGCCCGGCCGTGCCCAGCACCAGGGCGAGTCCGAGGCTGATGAAGTCGAAGCGGGCGGTCCAGTCCTCGCCGTACTTCAGCCCCGGCGCAAGGAAGTCCGCCCCGTGACCGCTGCGTTCGGCCGCGGTGAGCAGCAGCCGGTCAAGGTCGCCGTGGAAGCGCAGCAGCACGAGCACGGTCAGCGCGATGGTGCCGCCGAGCAGCAGGACCGCCTTCACGATCTGGATCCAGGTGGTGGCCCGCATCCCTCCCAACGAGACATAGATCACCATGAGCGCGCCGACGCCGATGACGGTCCAGGCCTGCGCCGCCTCGCCCGTGCCCCCGAGCAGCAGCGCCACCAGGCTGCCCGCGCCCACCATCTGCGCCACCAGATACAGAACGGACACGGTGACCGAGGAGGTTCCCGCCGCGATCCGCACCGGCCGCTCCCTCATCCGCGCCGCCACCACATCGGCGAGCGTGAACCGTCCGCAGTTGCGTACCAGTTCGGCGACGAGAAACAGCACGACGAGCCACGCCACGAGGAACCCCACCGAATAGAGCATCCCGTCGTAGCCGTAGAGCGCGATGAGCCCAGAGATGCCGAGGAAGGAGGCGGCCGACATGTAGTCGCCCGCGATGGCAAAACCATTCTCCAACGGGGTGAAGAGACGGCCGCCGACGTAGAACTCCTCCGCCGAACCGCGCCGGCTACGGCTCACCCAGGACGTGATCGCCAGCGTGACGGCGACGAACCCGCTGAACAGCAGCAGCGCCAGCGTCTGATGATCGCCCGTCACGAGGTGCCGCCTCTCAGGCCGCGCGCCAGTTCCTGGGTGTCCCAGCGCAGTTCGAGCGCCGCCCGGTCCCTGCGCAACCGCGCGTGCCGCGCATAGGCCCAGGTCAGCAGGAAGGTGGTCAGGAACTGCCCGAGCCCCGCGAGCATCGCGACGTTCACCGCGCCCACCACGGGCCGGGCCATGAATTCCGGCGCGGTCGTGACGGTCACGACATACGCCACGTACCACATGAAGAAGGCGACAACCGCCGGCACGACGAACCTCCGGTGTCGTCTGCGCACCTCCTGGAAGGCCGCACTGCGCTGCACCTCCAGATACACGTCGGCCGCGGCCCCGTGTTCCCGGGGTTCCACGGGCACGGCAGGGCCGGGTACGGTGCCCCGCGCGTCGACCGCCTCACCCCAGCCCGAGGCGAGCGCGTCGTACCAGGGGTCGTCGTAACCGTTGCGTGACTGCATGCCCAAGGATGGACAGAACGGGCACATCCCCGACGCTTCTTCCCCGCGCTGTTCACCCCATCAGGTGACTAACCTGCTGGTGGCCTCACGATCCCTTCCCGAACGCGTAACGCACCGCCTGGGCACGGTCCTTGAGCCCCGTCTTGGTGAAGATGTTGTTGATGTGGGTCTTCACCGTCGCCGTGGAGACGTGCAGTCGTCGGGCGATCTCCGGATTGCTTAGTCCCTCGGCGATGAGCACCAGCACCTCGGTCTCCCGCGCTGTGAGCCCGTCCGGCGGCCCGGCAGGCTCCGCCGGTCTCGGCGGCCCGGGCTCCGACAGGCGCTCCAGCAGCCGCCGTTGGATGCTCGGCGACAGCCCGGCGTCGCCCGACAGCACGTCGTGCACGGCTCGCACGATCTCGTCCCCGGTCGCGTCCTTGGTGAGGTAGCCGCGCGCCCCCGCTGTCAGCGCCGGGAACAGCGAGTCGTCGTCCGCGTAGGTGGTGAGTACCACGACCTGCGTCGCCGGGTGCTCGGCGCGGATCCGCGCGGTCGCCTCCACTCCGTCGCAGCGGGGCATGCGCAGGTCCATCAGCACCACGTCCGGGGCAAGTTCGGCGACGAGCTGCACCGCCTCCTGCCCGTCCCCGGCCGCACCCACCACCTCGATGCCGGGCAGCAGCCCCAGCAGCATCACGATGCCCTCACGGACCACGGTCTGATCGTCCGCGACCACCACACGCGCGGTCTCCCTCTCGGCCTCCTCCGTCACACCGGCACCTTCAACGTCACCACGAACCCCTCCTCGCCCGGCCCCGCCTCCAGCGAACCGCCGAGCAGTTCGGCACGCTCCCGCATGCCCAGCAGACCGTACCCGGCTCCGGACCCGCTCAGCTCGCCCGGCGAGCCGCCCGAGTCTCTTACGTCCAGCGTCACTTCGTGCGGGCCGTAGTCCAGCAACACGCTGACCTTGGCGCCCGGGGCGTGCTTGCGGGCGTTGGTCAGGGCCTCCTGGGCGACTCTGCGCACGGCCTGCGACGCCTCCGCCGGCAGGGGTCTGCGTTCACCCGTGACGGTGACCTCGGCACCGGGCGCCGTACCCGCGACACGGGTGAGGAAGTCCTCCAGCGGGCTCAGCTCCCCGCGTAGCGCGGACAGGGCCTGCCGGGTCTCGGCGAGCCCGTCGCGCGCCATGCCCCGTGCCGCCACGACCCGGTCGAGGATCTGGTCCCGGTCGGCATCCCGTTCGAGCAGCAGCCGGGCCGCCTCCAGGTGCACGAGCTGCGCGGAGAGGCTGTGCGCCAGCACGTCGTGGATCTCCCGGGCGATCCGGCCCCGCTCCGCGAGCGCCGCCGTCTCCGCCTCGGCCGCCCGCGCGGCGCGCTCCTGGGCGAGCAGCCGCTGGGCGCTGCCCCGCGCCTCGGCGTCCAGCCGCAGGACGTATCCGGCGAGGGCGAGCCCCGCTGTTGTGACCGCCGAGGTCAGCCAAGGGTCGTCGTTGACTGCGGCGTACGACGCGAGGGACACCGACGCAACGGGCAAGGCAGCCGCCATGGGCAGCCGTTCCAGGGCGCAGATGGCACAGCCGCACCACAGGACGAGTGCGGCGACACCCAGATTGGTGAACTGGGCCACGGCTGCGCAGCCCAGGAGTACGGCGATGAGGGCCAGGGACGGCCACAGTCTGTGCGCGTACGTGGTGCGGAAGAAGGCCCATGCGACGAAGCCGGCCAGGAGGATGCCCGCGGCCGCGCCGACCGCGGCCCAGCCGCGCGCGTGGGAGTCGCTGACGACGCCCCACAGCAGCATGCCGAGCACGAGCGTCCGGATGACCGCGGCGAGCAGGCGACGGGGGCCCGAGATCCCCTCGCGGCCGAGCGCCTCCCGGGACGGCCAGCGCGTCCAGGTGTGCTCTGTCACACGGACTCCCTTCGCGCGGGCCGGTACACGCCGTGCCCGTACGCCGTGCCCGTCGGCGCGGCCGGGCGCAGGAGCTGAGCGCGCCAGGCCAGGATGCCCGAGCGGACCAGGAGCGTGCCCGCGAGGGCGAGCAGCAGCGCGGAGCTGTCCTGGTGCACGCCGATGGCCGCGCCGAGCGCGAAGAGACCGGCGCGCAGGCCGATGCCGACGATCCACACGGCGGCGCTCGCCCCGGTGCTCCTGCTCCACACGGTGCCGTCCTCCGCCGCCCATATGCGGGTGGTCCAGGCCCAGCCGGTTCCGATGGCCAGGCCCACGAGCACCTCGGTGCCGAGCAGCAGGGCCGACGCGGTGAGGTGATGCGTGTCGAGCAGGCCGGGCTCGCGGAGGGCGACGACGGTCAGGACCACGGGCGGGACCCACCAGCGCCGCTCGTCGTCGATCCGGTTTGGGCGGAACTGCCGGACGATCACCAGGCCGGCAACCGCCACGATCACCAACGCGTCAACGAGCCCGGACATCACAGCCTCCGTGTGCGAGGAAGGGAGAGCCGGCAGCGAGTGCCGCCGACGCCTTCGACGCTACGGAAATCGCCAGGTCGCGGGGTCGGAGCCCGGGTGGATCATGGGTGGATACCCGACCGGGCGAGGACTCCACCCACGGGTGGACACACCCGCCCTTTCCGACTCCGGCACCGGCACCGGCACCGGCACAACGCTCACGGCCGCCGATGACGTGACGAGGACACCTCACCGGGCCGCCCGGCGCCCGACAACGAAATCGACACGGTCGGCCGGCGCTGAAATCCGATTCGGCCGGGGCCCGGTGAGGCCCCGGTCCGAGCCCGGCGCAGCGTCCCGCAGCGGCTACGCGTCGATACGCGACCGGTCCAGCGTCGCCGCCGAGCTGGAGATGAACTCCTTGCGGGGAGCCACCTCGTTGCCCATCAGCAGATCGAAGACCTGCTCGGCGGCCTCCAGGTCGGCGAGGTTGATCCGGCGCAGGGTGCGGTGGCGCGGGTCCATGGTCGTCTCGGCCAGCTGGTCGGCGTCCATCTCGCCGAGACCCTTGTAGCGCTGGATGGAGTCCTTGTAGCGGATGCCCTTGGTCTGGAACTCCATGAGTGTGTCGCGCAGCTCGCGGTCCGAGTACGTGTAGACGTACTTGTCCTGGCCCTTCTTGGGCTGGATCAGCTCGACGCGGTGCAGCGGCGGCACGGCGGCGAACACCCGGCCCGCCTCGACCATGGGCCGCATGTAGCGCTGGAACAGGGTCAGCAGCAGGCAGCGGATGTGGGAGCCGTCCACGTCGGCGTCGGTCATCATGATGATCTTGCCGTAGCGGGCCGCGTCGATGTCGAACGTCCGCCCGGATCCGGCTCCTATGACCTGGATGATCGCACCGCACTCGACGTTCTTCAGCATGTCCGTCACGGACGACTTCTGGACGTTGAGGATCTTTCCGCGGATCGGCAGCAGCGCCTGGAACTCGGAGTTCCGGGCGAGCTTGGCCGTACCGAGCGCGGAGTCGCCCTCGACGATGAACAGCTCGCTGCGGTCGACGTCGTCGCTGCGGCAGTCGGCGAGCTTGGCGGGCAGGGAGGAGGACTCCAGGGCCGTCTTGCGGCGCTGCGCGTCCTTGTGCTGGCGGGCGGCGATGCGCGTACGGGCCGCGGCGACGGCCTTCTCCAGGACGACCCGGGCCTGCTGGGCCGCGTCGCGCTTGGTGGAGGTCAGGAACGCCCTGAGTTCCTTGGAGACCACCTGGTTCACGATGCGGCGGGCCGCCGAGGTACCGAGGACCTCCTTGGTCTGCCCCTCGAACTGAGGCTCGGCGAGGCGGACGGTGACGACCGCGGTGAGGCCCTCCAGGGCGTCGTCCTTGACGATGTCGTCCTCGGCGACGCGCAGCAGCTTCTTGGCCCGCAGCACCTCGTTCATCGTCCTGGCGACGGCCTGCTCGAAGCCGGCGACGTGGGTGCCGCCCTTGGGGGTGGCGATGATGTTGACGAACGACCTGACTGTCGTGTCGTAGCCGGTGCCCCAGCGCAGGGCGATGTCGACGCCGAGTTCCCGCACGACCTCGGTGGGGGTCATGTGACCGCGGTCGTCCAGCACGGGAACGGTCTCCTTGAACGTGCCCTGCCCCGTGAGGCGGAGTACGTCGCAGACCGGCTTGTCGGTGGCCAGGTACTCGCAGAACTCGCTGATGCCACCGTCGTAGCGGAAGGACTCCTCGCCCTTGCTGCCGCCGTCGCCGAGGCCGAACTCGTCACGGACGACGATGGTCAGTCCGGGCACCAGGAAGGCGGTCTGGCGGGCGCGCTGGTGCAGTGTCTCCAGGTTGAGCTTGGCGCCCTTGAGGAAGATCTGGCGGTCGGCCCAGTACCGCACGCGCGTGCCGCTGCGGCTCTTCGGGATCTTCTTGGCCTTGCGCAGCCCGCTCTTCGCCTCGAACTTGGCGTCCGGCCCCGCGGCCGCGAAGGCACCAGGGGCGCCGCGCCGGAAGCTGATGGCGTGGGTGTGGCCCGCGCGGTCCACCTCGATGTCGAGGCGGGCGGAGAGGGCGTTCACCACGGAGGCGCCCACGCCGTGCAGACCGCCGGAGGCGGCGTACGAGCCGCCGCCGAACTTGCCGCCGGCGTGCAGCTTGGTCATGACGACCTCGACGCCGGAGAGGCCGGTCTTGGGCTCGACGTCGACCGGGATGCCGCGGCCGTTGTCACGGACCTCGACCGAGCCGTCGTCGTGCAGGATCACCTCGATGTGGTCGCAGTAGCCGCCGAGGGCCTCGTCCACGGAGTTGTCGATGATCTCCCACAGGCAGTGCATCAGGCCGCGGCTGTCGGTCGACCCGATGTACATGCCAGGGCGCTTACGCACGGCTTCGAGCCCCTCAAGGACGAGCAGGTGCCGCGCGGTGTAGTTGGACCCGTCCCGGTCTGCTCCTGCCAGCAGCGCAGTGGACGGCACGGACGTCTCGGCGGTCACGCGGTTCGCTCCTCGCTGAATTTCATCTGGGGCCCATCTGGGTAAGGGCTCGGCTCCATCGTCGTTCAGAGGGTACCGAGGCCTGGTAGAGCCGTTGTAACGCCACCCTCCTCTGAAGTCACACTAGTCCAGAGTCGCATGCTTGTTCGATCCCTCGATGGAGTGAAGTACATATCACGTTCCCTTCGAGGCATGAACCATTTAGGCTCCGGGCACGTCCTCATGAACAAACCGGCAACCAGCCGGGAGGACCAGACACTGACCGACAGCGCGAACCCGTACGACACACAGACACGCACTACGGCACATTCGCCGCCAAACCGGCAGCAGACAGCCGCCTCCGAGAGATTTTTCAAGGAGAAGCCACGAGCGGGAACGTTTTGAGGCTGGTTGGATGTTGACCCTGGTACGACAGCTCGTCGAGCTAGAGAAGAGGCGACGTGACTACTGTTCTGACTTCCGCGAGCCCGCTGACGGCCGCTGATCGATGCGACCGCTGCGGCGCCCAGGCCTACCTGCGCGTCGTCCTGCTGAGCGGCGGAGAACTGCTCTTCTGCGCCCACCATGGTCGCAAGTTCGAGCCGGAACTCAAGAAGATCGCCGCTGAGATACAGGACGAGACGGAGCGCCTGACTTCCGCTCCGGCATCCTCCGAAGAAGAGCGCTGACACTCGCGTCCGACGAGCCAGCCCGGCACAGGCCGGTGAAAGGGCGGCTGCTCTTGCCGAGGCAAGGGCAGCCGCCCCGCTCGTGCGCTCGGCGCAGCTACGCCCGCGCCCAGCCCAGCGTCCGCAGGATCTCGGCCACGCGCGTGTACACGCCGGGACTGCCCGGCCGTCCGCAGCCGCTGCCCCAGGACGCGAGCCCGATCAGCCGCCCCTGGGCGACCAGCGGGCCGCCGCTGTCCCCCTGACAGGCGTCCGGGCCGCCCCGCGCCTCCCCGGCGCACAGCATGCTCGCGGCGCGGTACGTCCCCTCACCACCGCCCGGATACGCCCGTGCGCAGTTGGCGTCGGGCAGCACGCGCGCGCGTGCCGCCCGCAGACCGTTCGGGTACTGACCGGCACCCGTGGCGTCGCCCCAGCCGTAGACCATGGCCCTCGTACCCGGCGCGTACGCGGGATCGCCGGCGGCGGCCATCCCGATGACCGAGCCCGCGGGAAGGGGTTCGGCGAGAGTGAGCACGGCGAAGTCCCCCGAGTTGCTGTAGTCGTCGTAGCCCGGGTTCACCCAGGTACTGCGCACGGGAACCTCGGCACCCCGGTCCGAGAGCAGGTTCGTGCGGCCCGCTATGACCCGGAGGTCCGGCACCCGGTCCGGCGGCGCGCCCAGGACTTCCTCGTCCATGCAGTGGGCCGCGGTAAGCACGGTGGTCGGGCCGACCGCCACACCCCCGCAGAACTGCCCCGCGCGCGTACCGCCGAACCGGTCACGGCTGGACAGCGCCACCGTCCACGGACTTTCCGACACATCGACCGGGAAACCACCGACGACGACACTGTCGGCGGCCACGGGGCCGGCGGACGCCGTTGGTAGGGCAACTGCCGCCGCCACCAGCACCAGCGGCCGGGCCAGCGCCCGGACAAAGCGACCTCGCATGCGCACTCCTCACTCTGAGGTGATCATGGGACACCCAGAGTGATCCAGCTCAGCGCGTCCCGCATCCGTGGGACAGCACGAAGGCCCGGCTCCCTGCGAGGGAACCGGGCCTTGTCCGTCGTACGGGCCGCGACCTAGTCGAGGTAGTCGCGCAGTATGGATGGGTGAGCGCTGTGCTTGACCTGCATAAACGCAGGTCGATGAGGAGCGTGCGCCTTGAAATATCCTGGATTTATCACGATCGCGGCCTCCGGCTGAGCCGATAGATGCCGTAGGTAATGCCGAGGATGATGTCCACGGCGGCCCATAGCGCGATGATGAGGCCAACACCGAGCGCAGTACCAACGTCCCCGGCCTCCTCACAGATCCGGAGGTCTTCGCCGGTCAGACCCTCACATGAGGGGTCGTCGCTGGCCGCGTTAACGCCCGTGATGATCCAGATCACGAACAGCAACTGCACCAAAAGGAAGATCCAGAGGAAGATCCTTCGGGGCCTCTTCATCTTCGCACCCGAGGCGGGAGGCGACGGACCCTCGGGGCGAGGCCCCCACTGCGGGGGCTGCGAAGGCGGGGTGCCAGTCATCAGCAGAACCTTCTCGACGTGCGAGGCAGGCAGCTCCGATATGAGTGCGTTTTCGACGTTACACCCCACTGCTCCGCGGTCGACGCTCTCGGCATGCAGGGCTGCCCTCACGGGGCCGCGTCTCATTTCAACGGTCCCCGGCGCGAGCGCGGTCCCGCACGAGGTCGATGGCGACGGCCAAGGTCCTAGCCGCCGACGAATCAATACCGGCCAGTAGAGCAGGTGAAGGGACATAGCAGGCGTACTGTCAGGAAACATGAACATCCGGAACTGCCTAATAGCTGCACTGGCAACAACCGGCCTCGTTCTCGGCGCTACCGCCTGCGGTGACGACGATGAAGTCGCCCCGACGCCGACGCTGACCGGGGTGGAGGGGGTGTCGCCGCCACCGGCGTCCCCGTCGCCCACACCTCCGCCTAAGCCGACACCGTCGGAGGCGCGCGAGCTGAAGGCCGGGCAGATCATCACCGTCACGACCGAGGACGGGCCTGCTGAGATCACCCTGCTGGCCGTCCACAACGCCACTGCGATCGGCGACGCGAAGGCAGATGCCGGACAGCAGTACGTCGTCTACACCATGCAGGTCAAGAACCTCAGCTCGACCGGCACGACCGAGTGGAACACCTCCTGGCTGGAAAGCCCACGCTGGTCCGGTACCAACAGGGAAGCCGTCAGTCCTGTCTTCGTGATCGGACCCGAGGATCCCAAGCTGATCCCGTACGACCCCTTCTCCAGCACGCCCGAACCGCGCCCCGGCGAGCATGTCAAGGCAACGGAGGTACTCGGAGTCCCCAACAACTCCGGCACGCTGCAGTTCGAGGACGACGCTGGCAATGCACACTTCAACATCGTCATCAGGTAGTAGAAGGGCTCAGCTCCACAGGACGAACCCGCACCGGCTGCACGTCCGGCGCACGAGCGTCCCGCAGCGGCGGCGACCATGGCGCCCGCCACCACCGGAGGCAGGGAAGGGCCGCCCTACTCAACGGCCAGGATCTCTGTCCAGCGGGCCGCGTACCCGACTTCACGCATACCGGGCCGCATGTGCCGCTCAGTCCGCGACGTGCGCTTCCTCCGCTGCAGCGCTCTCCCCCTCGCCCCGGGCCTGCTGCAGCGTCTCCGCGATCGCCGCGAACTCCTCCAAGGCGGCTTGAAGGTCCTCGACGATCTCGGCGGCCAAGATCTCAGGCGCGGGCAGGTTGTCCGCGTCGTCGAGGCTCGGGTCGCGGAGCCAGGTGATGTCGAGATTCGCCTTGTCGCGGGCGATCAATTCCTCGTACGAATAAGCCTTGAAGCGTTCCGTCTCCACGCGCTTGGAGCGGTCCTCCTCAGGGCGGTAGCACTGCACGAAGTCTTCGAGGTGGGCCCGTGTGAGGGGGTTCTGCTTGAGGGTGAAGTGCTGGGCCGTACGGAAGTCGTAGACCCACAGCTTCTCGGTCCAGGGGTTGTTGGGGCGGGCCGGCTTGCGTTCGAAGAACAGCACGTTGGCCTTGACCCCACCCGCGTAGAAGATGCCGGTGGGCAGGCGCAGCAGCGTGTGGACGTCGTACTCGTTCAGCAGGCGCCGCCGGATGGTCTCGCCCGCGCCGCCCTCGAAGAGCACGTTGTCGGGGACGACGACCGCCGCCCGGCCGTGGATTTCGAGCAGCGAGGCGATGTGCTGGACGAAGTTCAGCTGCTTGTTGGTCGTGGTGACCCAGAAGTCGCGCCGCTCATAGGCGATCGCCTCGCGAGCGGCAGAGCCGTCCTCGCCGTAGACGGTGATGGACGACTTCTTACCGAAGGGCGGATTGGCCAGGACCAGGCTCGCCCGCTTGTCAGGCGGGGCGGCGAGGGCGTCCTTGGTGCGAACCAGTGCGGGTCCGGTGGGCTGACCGATGCCGTGCAGGAAGAGGTTCATCGCGGCGAGACGGGCGGTGTTCCTGACCAGCTCGGTGCCCCAGATGCCGCCGCTACTGAGGTGCGCGCGCTGATCGGGGGTGAGCTGCTTGCCGTACTCGTGAAGGATGTACTCGGCGGCGGCCAGAAGGAAGCCGCCGGTTCCGCAGGCGGGGTCGGTGATCGTGTCGTCCGGGGTCGGACGGACGCAGTCGATGATCGCCTGGATCAACGAGCGCGGGGTGAAGTACTGCCCTGCACCCGACTTGATGTCCTCCGCGCCCCGGGATAGCAGCTCCTCGTAGGCGTCGCCCTTGATGTCGGTCTTCTGACCCGACCAGTTCTCCTTGTCGATCAGGTCCTTGACCAGGCGCTTGAGCTTGGCAGGGTCGTGGATTCGGTTCCTGGCCCCATTGAAGATCAGATGGAAGGTGGTGGCCTTGAGCTGGTTTCCGAGGTCCTCGAGCAGCTCGGTGTACGCGGCTTCGAGCGCGGCGCCGTCGTTGTTCAGCAACTCGGGCCAACCACGGCCCTCCCAGACCGATCCCTCGGGCATGATCTGCTCGCGGAACGTGGGCGGGCGGGACTGCGCCTCGTGCGCCATCTTCAGGAACACAAGAAGCGTCAACTGCTCGACGTAGTCGATGGTGGAGACGCCGTCGTCGCGTAGGACGTGGCAGTAACTCCAGAGCTTGTCGACGAGCCGACGGGCCTCGGTCGTGGTCACGAGGGGATCTCCATGTCGAGGGTGGGCTGAGTGGCGGTGGCGAGGGCTGGAGCGTCGGCCGGGGGTGGCGGAGGCGCGTCCGGTGCCTGTGCGGTGTCCGGCGTGCGCTTACGTTGCGCGGGCGTCCGGCGGGGGCTTCGGCGCCGGGGCTTGGTTGCTTCGGCCGCCTCACGCTCGGCGCGGATGCGGTCAAGTAGGGCGTCGGCGGGATCATCGGCGGGGTTTTGTGGGACGAGTCGGCCAGCGAAGGCTTCGACGAGGAGGGAGCGGCGGAGAGCGTCTCCCTTCAGCGAAGCATCGTCGACGGCGCTAGTAAGACGCCGCACTGATTCATCGATCTCATCCAGTGCAGCGGCCAGTGAATGCTGTTGCTGGAGCGGAGGCAATGGAATCGGCAGCGAGGCCAACTTCTTCAGGTTCAGGTTGTACTGTCCCGCGGTCGACGCAGCTGCCGCCTCAATGAGTCGCCGCCACGAACGAGTAGAGAGAACCTTGGCCACCCAAGTAGGGGAAGAGATATCCGTATTGATCCTGAAGCGGATCAAGTAAGACGCGAACGCATAGTCAGTATCCTGCTGCGAGACCGCTACTCGCCCGATCAGGTCTCTACTCCCATTCGTGCGGACAACGAGCAAGTCGCCAGCTCTTACCTTGTAGCCCTGTAGGTCGAGGTCTGAGTCCAACGCATACTTGAGGTCAGCAGCATCGATGGAGCCACTTTGGATGTTCGGAATACGCAACACCGGACTGCCAGTACCGTCATAGCCGCACTTGGTGGACGTACCGTAACCAGATGAGTGCGAAATATCACCCAGTCCCACCATCCGCCATTCCTTCGGGAGTACCTTTTCCGCGACATCAGGGCTCGGTGAAGGCACGATTTCACGTTCGCGACTCGCTTTGTACGCCAGCAACTTCCTGCGCATGTCCGCCGCGTTGCCTTGTGCTGCATCGAGCCGCGATAGTTGCTCTTCCAGCGCAGCAACGATGCGCCGCTGCTCCTCCAACGGAGGCAGCGAAATGCATACCCTCTTCAGCTTCGCAGTGCTCAGCGTATGCAACCCACTGGTCGAAGCCGCCACACTCCGCAGTTGCTCTGAGACCACAGGCGAGTTCCACAGCAACTCCAGGAATCGAGTCGAAATCGCGGGACCTGGCCGTACCCGGATCAAGTGATTCTGGTGCACACAGTTCTCGATCTCACCATTCCATCGAGCGGCCCGCCCGAGCTGGGAAACACTGCCGTTCCCCTCCACAACAAGCAGATCACCGGGGCGGAGTACGAACCTCTCTAGCTCACCTCCGAATAGTTCGATTTCATGCACATCTCGGAGATCAAGGGACCCGCTGGCGACATTCGCGACCCGAAGAAAGGGGAACTTGTTGTCAACCGGGCGCCGCTTCTGCTGCTTTTGGATACCTCCCTGCACCTCGGCGATCTCGTCGAGGCGGACCCGCACCCATCCGCTAGGCAACCCACTCACGCACCCAACTCCCGTCCCAGCTCATCCAAAATATCGGCCCCCCGATCGGCCCCGAATTCCCTCAGGAACCCGTCCACGCCCCCGCGCTCGATGAAGGGTACGTCCTTCAAGTGCTCGGGCTCGATCGCCGCATCCGTCGCTATCACGTCCACCATCCGGTCCAGCCACCACACCTGATCCGCCGTGAACGCCGCCCCCGCCTGGTCTTGCCGGGCCCGCCACGCCGCGTACCGTTCCTCCACCAGCGCCCGGTACGGCCGTACCTCCTCATCGAGCCCCAGCTCGAACCGCAGCAAGCCGATCAGATCGACGACGCCTGCCGCTCCCCGTGGATGCCGAGCCGCCTTGCCCAGCTGCACGTACGCGTCGTACAGCCGCGCCGGAGTCCACTGGAACGGAGGACGCTCGATCTTCCGCGCCAGATCCCGAAGGCGTCGGTAGACCTCTTTTGGATCCCGCCGCTCGCTGAACGCGATGGTGAACGCGGCGACCTCGTCCCGATGGTCCTTCAGGTACTGCTGCCAGGAGGACACACGCCGAATCGCCAGCTCGTCCGCCGTGATGCCGCGCGCCTCCTTCACCTCGTCCACGCTCACCTCGTCTATGACAATGTCGTGGGCGCGGCGCATCGACATCAGTCGGTCTCGCAACTCACGGTTCGAAGCGATCGGCTTCAGGGCCTCCAGCATGTCTTGACGGACCTGCCCCTGGCCGCCGATCCGTCGGGCCCGCTCCTGCTGGTCGGGGTCGACGGACCGGACCAGACCGCCGACGATCTCCTGGAGCGGCTGGCCGGCGAGTTCCTCGACCTCCTCGCGCTCCTCCGGAGTGAGCTGCCGGTCAAGGCGCGCCAGGCGACCCGCGAGTGTAGCGACCTCGTCCTCCGTCATCGCCAGACCGGCCGTCTTGGCCATCAGCCGCTCGAGCGGAATCTTCCGCTCGGAGACACGGTTGAGCGGGCGTGCGTCCACGCGAGGCGAGTCCGTGACGCCGACCGCGTCGACGATAACGAACCGCTCCTTGACCTCGGCGTCGGGCGTGACCGCCTGGAACTCCGCCGGGTCCACCGTCCGCGAACCCCGGCCCTTCATCTGCTCGAAGTACGCCCAGCTCTTGACGTCCCGCAGGAAGAACACGCACTCCAGCGGCGGGATGTCCGTCCCCGTGGCGATCATGTCCACGGTCACCGCGATACGCAGCTCGGGGCTGTTACGGAACGCCTTGATGAGTTCGGCAGGCCGCTTCGCCGCATGCGTGATCTTCCGGCAGAAGTCGTCGCTCTCGCCGAAGACCTGCCGCACCATCTGGACGATCTCGTCGGCGTGGTTGTCGTCCACGGCGAAAATCAACGTCTTGGGCACATGCGTACGCGACCGCTGGACCTCCCCCTCCCCCACCGGCGGGAAGATGTCCGTGAACAGGTGCTTGCGGAAGGTCTCGAGTACGAGCTTCAGCTGGCCCTTGCTGATGACCTGACGCCCCAGCTGGGACGCCTTCCACTCCAGATCCTCCTCCAACTCCTGGTACCGCTCCCGCCGGGTCTTCCGCTCCCGCATCGGCACGACCGTCTCGGCAGGAATCGTTCCGCCGCTCTCACCCAGCTCCGTACGAATACGGAAGACGTCGAAGTCGACGTTCACGCCGTCGGCGACGGCCTGCTCGTACGGGTACTCGCTGACCAGGTTTTGGAAGAAGAACCCGAAGGTCTGCATGACCGGAGTAGCGGTCAGGCCGACCAGGTGGGCGTCGAAGTACTCCAGGACCGCACGCCACTTGCCATAGATAGAGCGGTGGCACTCGTCGACGACGATCAGATCGAAGGACTCCGGAGGCAGGGCCGGGTTGTAGCCAACCTCCACCGGCTCGTCGACGAGGTCGTACCGGTCGAGTGCCTCGTTGTTGTCGTCCGCGCTCGGCACAGCCTGGCCCGTCAGCGCGAGCCACAGCCGCTGCACTGTGGACACCACGACATGCGCGGAGCCGAGGACGGTGTCGCCCGCAAGGCGCTGGACGACGTACAGCTCGGTGAACTTGCGACCGTCGTCCGGGGTGTCGAAGTTCTCGAACTCGGTGGCGGCCTGGCTGCCCAGGTTGTTGCGATCCACGAGGAAGAGCACGCGCTTGGCTTCCGCGTGCTTAAGCAGCCGGTAGCTCTCACTGACCACCGTGTACGTCTTGCCGGCGCCGGTCGCCATCTGAATCAGGGCGCGCGGGTCGTCCTTTGCCAGGGAGCGCTCCAGGCCGTTGATCGCCTTCTCCTGGGCCGGGCGCAGCGGATCCGGGTCGAGGAAAGTCTGGGGCAGTCGGCGCATCCGGGCACGCAGGGTCGGCGCCGTGGGGTCGGCCTCGGCCTCGTCGATCCAGCGGGCGATCGTCTCCGGGCGGTGCACGGCGAAGACCTCACGCGTACGCGGGGAGGGGTCGAGTGCGTTGTGGAAGCGGACTGTGTTGCCGTCGGCCACGTACCGGAAGGGCAGGCTGGCGCGCCAGGCGCTGAGCTGCTGGCTGCGGGTGAGCCCGGTGGCGTAGCGCGCGGCCTGCTGCATGGCGGCCTCCAGGTCGGCTCCCTCCCGCTTGGCCTCTATGACTCCCACCAGGCGCTGGTCGACGTAGAGGAGGTAATCGGCGCGACCGACGGCGGTGGAGACCTCCCTCACGGCGACGCCCCGGCCCGCGAAGAGGTTTTTGGCGCTGTCGTCCTGGACGGCCCAGCCCGCCTTCTCCAGGATGCGGTCCAGCTCGGCACGGACCTGTGCCTCGCTCATCGGCGGGCGGGCCGCCTTCTGCGCATAGGCGATGAATTCGTCGCGCTGTGAAGCCCCGCCCAGCGGTCGGGCACTGCTACGCGTTTCCAGTGCTGGGGCGGTCAGCTCGGTGATCTTGTCGCTCAACTCGGAGATAACCTCGTGCAGAGCAGCACGTTCGGCCTCGGCGCGGGCCAGTTCCGCCTCAGCCTGCGCACGAGCGGCCAGCTCGCGCTCCAGCCGGCTCTGCTTGCCGTCGTACCGGAGTCGGGCCTCCTCCAGTTTCCGGCGGTAGGCGTTGAGTTCGCTGCGGAGCTGCTCCAACTCCTGTGCGTCAGCAACCGTCTCGGGGACGGGTGCAGCGGACGGGGGCGCGGGCGCCAGGAAGACGCGGTGCGTAGTGTCGGACTGGTCGAGAGAGCGGTGCAACCAGTCACCAAGGCGGAAGCACGTCTCCACCGCCTGGAGGGCGGCGCGCACGTTGGCGTAGTACTCGTGGACCGCCCGGTTGCCCGTCGTGCGGATTGCCTCGAACCACGCACGTACCTGGGGGACAAGGACGTCCGCCCGGGTCAGGGCATTGATGCGGTCGACCTGTTTGTTGCCAGGAACGGTGACGTTGACCAGGGTGACCAGGTGTTTGGCCATGATCTCGCCGTAAAGACGAGCCTTCACCATGGCCGCGTGCGGATCGGTGTGGACATACGACTCCGCCGCACAGCCGAGTGTCACCAGTAAAGGCTCGTACTGAAGCAGGTGGCCGAAGTTGGCCGAGCCGGCGGCCAACCGCGCGACCTGCTCGTCGTCCCCACCGGACGGGCCAACCGCCTCCGTCACCATGCGTTTTCCCCCAGAGTGCTGGTCGTTATGTCGTGTGCAAAGCCTCGTAGAATGACATGAACAGCTGGCAATGGCAAGGACTTTGGCCAATAACGTGTTCGACGGGTCCGGGGCGTCCCTGGAAGAAGACTCATCGGGGCAAGCGTCAGAGGGGCGGAGCGGGCTCCGTCGGCCCTCACGTGGTCGACCGTCACCCCCCGGCCTCCACTCGCTCAGCCGTGTCACCGGATCCCTGGCCTCCCAGCCGCAGCTCTGCGGAGATGCTGGGAACGAAGTCCAGCGTGCCGCTGATCAGCGCCCCAAGCGTGTCCTCGGCGTGATCCTTCAGGGAGGCTACGGGCAGGCTCTGGGTACCCCCGAAGGAGCGCTTGGAGGCTCGCGCAGTGAACTCCGCGCGGGCTGCTGCGGGCGGCGTCCAGTCCGTGGAGAGCGGCCACCACCTCGCCGACGAGGATGCGCTTGACCGCCATCAGGTGCGCGGTTCCCCACCTCCCGGCGCTCGGTGACCGCGGGGATCTCGGCATCCGTCCACTCGGTCAGCAACTGGAGGTACGGCTCGGTCAGGTGGTCCGGGATGGACATGATCCGGCCGTAGACGTCGTCGGGCGACGCCGTCAGGCCCACGTAGTTGCCCTTGCTCTTGCTCATCTTGGTGCCCGTGCCGTCGGTGCCCTTCATGAGCGGGGTGGTGATGACGACCTCGGGGGCCTGGTCCGAAATCTCCATGACCTTGCGGCACATCTGGTGGTTCAGCAGCTGGTCCACGCCGCCGAGTTCGACATCGGCGTCGATGGCCACTGAGTCCCACGCCAGACGACGGAGTTGACGAACTCGGCCACGGACAGCCCGTGTCCTTCGGCGAGTAGGGTCGGAAGTCTTCGCGCTGGAGCGACATGGAGACACCCGAGCGAGGACCCCGACGGGTGGCCTTGTTCAGCCACTCGCCGTTGAAGCGCAGGTCGGCACGCTCGAAGTTGATGAACGGCGTGACCTGCTGCTGGTAGCCGCTCAGGTTGGGCGACGGGCGATGACCTCGTCGGTGAGGGGCGGTCGCTCCGAGGAGCGTCCCGACGAGTCACCGATCTTGACCGTTACGTCGCCGATGATGAAGACGACGTGGTTGCCTATCCGCTGAAACTGGCTGGCGATGATGATCGGCGCCGCATGCAGACGCAGGCTCTCCCCCGGCTTCACGCCGAAGAGCGCCTTGCCGACGGCGGTGATGCTCTCCTCGTCGCCTGCGGACGTCAGTCAAAGTACCGCGCGTTCGTCATAGCTGACATGCAGATGATCGACGACACCCTCGATCACCTCGTCGGCGTCCAGGGGAACGTTATGGGTCACGCGGTCGTCGCCCAAGTCCAGCGCGGTACAATACCTGATCACGCCGTGGGGTGCGGCACACCCAACATGACCCTCAGCACCGCGGTCTGTCGTGTTGCTCAAGGATTCTGCTCACCGAAACGAGCGACCGACCTGCGAACCGACCTGCGAACCGACAGCGCATGCACCGCGGCAGGTGACACCCCCACATGCCGGCGCCAGGGTCGGATAGGTTCCGGGAGGGTGTCCGGGGTGGACTCAGAGGTCCCGGACACCCCCCGATCTCGAAGTGGCCGAATCGCGAAATGTTCAGCTGGGCTGGGTGCGTTCGCGCACCTGCCACCCGACGTACGTGACGGGTGGCGATAGCGGCATCAGGAATCGGAGGCTGTCCGCCTGGGCACACTGCGCGGCCGAACCTCGATGTCGGTGTCACGATGCAGCAGTCCGTTCACGAAGCTGCGGCTGCGCCCCAGTTCGTCAGCGATGTCCTGGATGGTGGCGCCGGCGGCATATCGCTCGGCGGCGATCTTCGCGTACCTCTCGCGCTCAGCTCCGAGGACGTACCTGCCGTTGTTCGGGTACGGGATGTGTGCCATCCGGGGCTCCTGGGGCTCGTGTTCGACCGGTACGGCCATGTTCACAGACTTCGTTGCGTTACGAAACAGTGACCATGCGGCCCTTTCGCTCGCGGTAGCTTCTGCGGGGATTTGTCCGGTTGGATGGCCGGGCTTGACGTAAACCCAACTGGTGCCACCCAAGTCCCCTCGATACCGTTGGCAAGCTCATGAGAACCCTCGCCCCACCGGGAGTCATTCGTGAACGGCCGCCCCACCTTGCTCGCAGCCGCTGCGCTGACCTTTGTAGCGGCCCTGTCGCTGTCCGCCTGCGGGAGCGGTGACGACAACTCCAAGGGCAATGACAAGATTGCGGGAGCCGACGTGGGCAACGAGAAGTCCGCGTCGCCGAGCGCCAGCCCGCCGGACTCGGCCGGACGCCCCGAGATCAAGCTCCCGTCGGACGTCAAGGACACCTTCACCCCCGAGGGGACCGGTGACCCGGTGAAGGACGCAGTGCTGCGCGACAACGCAGAGATGATTCGCGCCATGGACGCCGCCATCGTCGCTGGCGACCCGAAACTGCCGGCTCTGGGCTTCTATACGGAGGGCGAGGCCGCTGCGGCTGCGCACGAGTGGGTCAAGGGGTATGTGGACGACGGCCTGACCATCACCGGAACCGTGCGCTACTTCGACCGGAATGTGCAGGTGAAGTCGAGGGATTCTGCAACGATCGGCTACTGCGCAGACGAGACCAAGGGCTACGACAAGGTCATCAAGACCAGCAAGCTCAAGGGAACCAAGGCGTCCAAGGACAGCTACGTCGCCTACACCGGACAGATGCGTCTGAACAAGGACGGCATCTGGGAACTCACCAAGATCACTTCGACTCGCGGAGCCGCAGCGTGCCAGCCGTGACGAAGCCTCTAAAATGTGCCGTTGTTGGAGCAACTGCGGGAGCGTTGCTGTTGTCCCTGGCGCCCGCTGCGGTGGCAGAACGAGATAGAGGCCGTGGCGGGTCGTACGGTGACGGACCGAGCAGGGACACCGATGCCTCGGCCGGAGCCGATGGCGCCAAGCTCTCCTCAGCCGTCTCCGGTGTGATCGTCTTCGACCGCTCGAAGAACGGCAGCGGCAACTCGGCTGGCGCTGTCACCTCGACGACGTCCTGGACTCCTCCCGCTTGCTACTACGCGCCGAAGCACACGCCCAAGGAGCTTGAGGCGCAGATGCAACAGGTGTGGGGAAGCAGCGCGCCCAGCCCCGAGTGGAACCTGAAAACCAAGAAGTACTTCCTCAAGGGCGAGCCCTACAAGGACTTCAACAAGGACAAGGCGGGCAAGGGCTCCTGGTGGGACGCGTACACCACTCCAGGGCGCGAGGCTGACCCGGCAGCCCAGGACTGTGACGAAATGCCCTTCTGGGTCGACGAGGGTGACGCACCGCCGGCCAATATCCCTCAGGCGATCAATCCCGAGATGCTCGCCCAGCTCGCCTATGCCGAGATCCGCGTCCCGTCGACCAAGGTCGAACTCGCTCCGCAGAACGCCACGAAGGTGAACCTGCCGACCTGGGCGTGGCTGAATACCGCACAGTTCAAGCCGGTCTCCGTCACTGCGTCGGTCCCGCTGCTCGGTCTCAGCGCGACCACCACTGCCGAACCGGTCTCGTTGAAGATCGCGCCCGGCACGGACGACGCCGTCACATACCCCGCCTCCGGTGAGTGCGAGATCCGTGATGGCCAGATCGGCGAACCCTATGCGAAGGGCAAGGCCGACGAGACCCCGCCGTGCGGCGTGAAGTACCTGCGCTCCTCGGGCGACGGTTCGTTTAAGCTGCAGGCGACCATCACCTGGAAGATCAACTGGACCAGCACGACGGGGCAGGGCGGCGACCTTCCGAACGGCACGTTCGGCGCTGATCAGGACGTCGTGGTCCAGGAGATCCAGGCCGTCAACCGCTGACCGGGAAGCACGGGGAGTGAGCATGTCGAAGGAGTCGGATCTCCAGGTCGACTTCCACCTGCTGTCCACGAGCGCGAAGCAACTACGCGATATCCGCGATGAGTTCAACGGTCTGGGTGAGTGGAAGAAGGACGTCAGGGCCGTCGTCGGTGACCCCCGCGTCCAGAAGGCCATGGGCGACTTCGTGGACAACTGGGACAAGAACCGCAAGCGCCTGATCAAGGAGATCGAGGAGGTCGGAGAGATGGTCGAGACGACGCGTGACGCCTTCAAGGGCCTCGACGACGATCTGGCCAACGCCACCAAAGGGAAGAAGAAGTAGCGACTTGGGCGCCGACCGACCGACGGCGCTCGTTACTCCGCACGGGGGAATCTTGCATGGCACGGTCGGCTGACTGGTCTCCGCTCGCCGAAGCGGATCCTGTTCCTGGTGACCCGGACGGGATCCGCGACGAGGTCACGCACATGAAGAAGATCGCCAAGAAGCTCCGTGATCAAGCGGCAGCCATGCAGGCGATCGCCGACAGCGATGGCCTGAAGGGGAAGTACGCGGACAAGATCGGCGAGAAGGCCCGCGGCCTGTCCAAGCGGCTCGACCTCGCCGAGGACCGTTACCGGGAAGTCAAGGGGCACCTCGACGGCTGGGCGGACGACATGGAGACCGCCCAGAAGAAGGCCGATCGGGCTCTGCGGGACGCCCAGGATGCCCGGCGGATCATCGACGCCCACAAGCCGGACGACACGAAGGGCGGCACGAAGAAGGACCCCGACAAGGGTGGGGCGTCCGAGGACCCTGCCGTCAAACGGGCCGAGGAAGATCTGGAGGAGGCACGCCGGAAGCTGAACTCGGCGGTGTCCTTCTACGACGAGCGCGCGGATCACTACACGGGCAAGATCCGGTCGTCGATCGACGACGACATGGAAGACAGTCTGTGGAACGACTTCAAAGCGTGGGTAGGCGATGCCGACTGGCTTGACGGGCTGGCCGAGGCGTTGAGCTGGATCGCGACGGGCCTCTCCGTTCTGGCGATTTTCTTCCCGGCTTTCGGTGTCGTGGCTCTGGCGCTGACTGGGGCGGTCGCCTTGATCCATTTGACCCAGGCCCTAACCGGAAATGGGTCGTGGTTCGACGTTCTCATGGACATCGGCGCACTGAAAATGGCGAGAAACGGAATCAAAGCCGCCAAGGCAATCAAAGGGCTGCAGAAGGGTGCTCGCGAAGTCGCGGAGGGCCTTGCCAAGAAGCAGGCCAGGCAGGAAGCACAGCGCGCGAGTGCTGCCGCGCGACGTGCAGGAGGCAAGGCTGGCCGCCTCCACAGGACCGCCGACTTCCAGAAGGCCAAGAGTGCTGCCCGCCAGGTGAAGCAGGCTGAGCTGCCCCAGCCCACCTTGCGGGAGTCGGCCAGCGTGTTCGGCGACAAGGCAATCATCAAGCAGGTGAAGGACATCCGGCTCTGGCGCGATCAGTTCCCCACCAGCGCGGCGCTGAACGAAAGCGCGGCCGCCGCCGGCAAGCACCTCAGCGCCTACCAGGGATCGTGGATCGTGGGCACCGGCCTCGATGCCGGCGACAAGCTGGCGGGCGAGCTGCCATGGACGTCCGACGAATACGATCGCACGAAGGCGCGGCTCTCCGCGCCTGTCGGTTCCCAATGGTGAGGGAAACAAGCTGGTGACGGACGAATCAGACGCGGCACCGCAACGCCGACCGCGCAAGGTGCGCCAAGGACGCGTACGGAGCCCAGGTCAGCGCTCCCCGCGCATTTCTTCCAAAGGGATCCGCTCGGCGCGGGCCGCCCAGGACGCGGCTCATGGCACCTCACACACCTCACAGGTCGGCTCCTCCCAAGCTGAATCTCGCGAGGAGCTGCGCGGTGACCGATACCGATACACGCTACTGGCAATCTGCATGCTGGCGTTCGTGCGGGTTGCTCTGTCTATGGCCACGAGGAGGATCCAGGGCGAGGCGCTTCTGCCGCTTCCGACCTGGGAGTGGAGCGCGGCTGCTCTCACCCCTCTGCTGGTGTGGCTCCGATTCCGGGATCCGGCTCTGCGAGGGAGGGTGTTTCAGCTGGAGTCGCACCTGCGGTTCTTCAGCGGCTTCTATCTCGTTTACGCCCTGCCCTTTGCCCTGCTCGACGGCCGCTGGCAGCTCTGGCCTGCGGTGATCTTCAGCGTTTCGGTATTCGTCGGCATCTGGTACACGAACAAGCAGAGCGCCGACCATGGCTGAGGTCACCTCCCCACCCACCGGTTACCGTCTGCTCCTCCCTTCGGACTGGGTGCAGATTCCGCTGCGCCAAGGCAAAACAGAAGAAATCGTGCACAGAATTGCCACCGATGCATTCCGGCGCGCACCCGGTGACATACCGCGCGACAAGCTGACACCGCTCCGGCTTGAGATGGAACGCAGACTCCGTGCCGCCATCGCGGACGCTCGGAAGGCCAAAGCGCTGGAGATCTACCTGCCGATGCGGCTGTCGGGCGAGATGAACCTCGGCGCATCGATCGTCGTCTCGGAGGCTCGGCTGCCCTCACACTCCGCTCCCAATGCCTCCGCCGTAGCGGTTTCCGATCCGGCCGAGGTCGCGGCACGCTTGATCTCCCGGAGCAATGGCACGGAGTTGGATCTGAGCAGCGGAGAGATCGACGGTGCCCTCGCGGTGCGGCAGGAACGCGTCATGCCCGCCGATCCTGGCCGCGGAGCTGAAATGGCCAGTCGCAGAGTGGATTACCTGGTGTCCGTGCCCGGCGATCCCAGCCGGTGGTTCGTGGCTGCCTTCTCCACCATCGGGGCCGGAGACCCGAGAGACGACCTGGCCGACGCGCTCGTCGAATGGTTCGATGCGTTGATGGCGACCTTCCGATGGAGCTGGGCATGACGGAGAACTGGGTGGATCTGGAGCACGAGTTCGATCTCGTCATCGACTACGACGCGAGCCTGTGGCTCGAAATTCCACCCCGTTGGGATGAGGAGTCATGGAGCGACATCGACTCCTGGGCGAGCGAGTGCGCCGAGTTGTTGTGGCGGTCACACGCCCAGGACCCGGGCGAGTCCGGGATCCCGTTTCTCGCGGGCACGCTGCGGCGCTGCGCGGACGCGTTCGCCCCGGAACGGTTCGACACACGGGCTCTGCTGCATATCGCCTCGCCAACGAGTACGCCCCTGCCTGTCTTCGCCGCAGTGCGGCCTGCAGAAGCAGAAGAGGAAGGCGAACGCGAGGCGGCACTGCGTGCCCTGGTACAGGCAGATGATCCGGATGCAGTCGAGCCTCCGGTCGTCGAGACGTTCCACACGGAGAATCTCGGGGAGGGCGTGCGCGCACTGCGGTACGTACGCCAGGACGACGCCCCGGAGGTGCTGGCCTGGCTGAGGTACGCCTGGCACGACGGTGAGATCGATACGGATACGGTCCTGTGGACCGCCACAGACGACGTCGGTCAGGTCATCCAGGCTGCGAAGGACATCGAGAAACTGGCGCACAAGATCCAGATCCGTATCTGGGACGTGGACCCGGAGGACTAGATGTGTTGTCCGGACAGGTTGGTGACGCGGCTGGCGGGGGTGTTGCCGCTGATTCCGGTGTGGGGTCGGTGGTAGTTGTACCAGTCCAGCCAGTCGGGAAACGCTGCCTGTCGTTCGGCTTCTGAGGTGTAGGGCCGGTGGTAGACCCATTCCTCGAGCAGGGTGCGGTGGAAGCGTTCGACCTTGCCGTTGGTCTGCGGCCGCCAGGGCCGGGTGAAGCGCGGGCTGATGCCCAGGTCGTGGCAGGTATTGCGCCAGGTGTTCTTGGTGTAGGCCCAGGCGTTGTCGGTCAGGACCCGTTCGATGGTGACGTCCTGGGCGGCGAACCAGGCGGTGGCCCGCTTGAGGAAGGCTGCACAGGTGGCGGCTGTTTCGTCGGGCAAGTCTTCGGTGTAGGCCAGGCGGGAGTGGTCGTCCAGGGCGGTGTGCAGGTACAGGTAACCGCGCCCGGTGCGGGCCTGGTTCTGGCGGCCGGCGGCCCGGCCGAGGACTTTGTGGCCGCCGCCGTCGGGGATGCGGCCGAGTTTCTTGACATCGATGTGGACCAGTTCGCCGGGTCGGGCGCGTTCGTAGCGGCGGACGGGTTCTTTGGTGGCCCGGTCCAGCGTGGCCAGGGGCGGCAGGCCATGCCGCTTGAGGATGCGATGGGCCGTGGAGGCAGCAATCCGGGCTCGGGCAGCAAGCCGCAGCGGTCCGATGCCATGCTCGTGCCGCAGCCGCACCACGTCCGCCTCGATGCCGGCCGGGGTCTGTCGTGGTGAACGGTGGGGTCGGCTGGAGCGGTCGTGCATGCCGTCGGCTCCGTGGTGGCGGTAGCGGCCCGCCCAGCGAGCGGCGGTGGTGTGGCTGACCTGGAAACGTTCCGCTGCCCGCCGCACGGGCCAGCCGTCGTCGACGACACACCGGGCCAGACGCAGCCTGCCGGTCGGCGTCAGCGGGGCGTTACGGTGGGACAACGAGGGCCTCCTGGCAGTCGGGTAGATGTCGCAATCCACACCGAACCCAGGGGCCCTCACCCCTTTCAAGGACCACTCAGGGCGTGTCGCCTGTGAGCGATCACGAAATTCCCCAGGTGGAGCGGGTTCCGCGTCACGTAATTCCCCACCCCCGCGGTCACGTAATTCCCCATGGGGA
>NZ_JACTVI010000006.1 GCF_014495685.1 Streptomyces sp. TRM68367
CGGCGGCAGGACCGCGTCCGCGGCGTTGACGCGGGGCAGCGCGTAGGGGTGCTCGTCGGCCAGCCAGCGGATCAGCTGCTCGCGTACCGTGACCCGGACCGTCCAGATGTCGTCCGCGTCCTTCGCCGTCGCCAGGGCGCGTACCTCCATGGTGCTCGGCGTCGTGTCCGTGACGACCAGACTGTAGTCCCGGCCGTCCCAGGCGGGGCACTCGCGCAGGATGTCGCGGAGCCGCACGCGCATCGCCTCCATGGGCGCCGAGTGGTCGAGCTGGAAGTAGACGACTCCGGTGATCTGGGCACCGCCGCGCGACCAGTTCTCGAATGGCTTCGACGTGAAGTACGACACGGGCATCGTGATCCGGCGCTCGTCCCAGGTGCGTACCGTCAGGAACGTCAGCGTGATCTCCTCGACCGTGCCCCACTCGCCGTCCACCACGACCGTGTCGCCTATGCGCACCATGTCGCCGAAGGCGATCGTCAGTCCGGCGAACATGTTGCCGAGCGTGGACTGGGCGGCGACACCGGCGACGATGCCGAGGATGCCCGCCGAGGCCAGCAGCGAGGCGCCCGCCGCGCGCATCGCCGGGAACGTCAGCAGCATCGCCGCCACGGCCACCACGCCGACGACCGCGGAGACCACCCGCATGATCAGCGTCACCTGCGTGCGCACCCGGCGGACCCGCGCCGGGTCGCGCTGGGTACTGGCGTACTTGGTGTACGACGTCTCGACGACAGCGGCCGCGATGCGGATCACCAGCCAGGCCGCCGACCCGATCATGACCAGCGTCAGCACCCGGCCGATGGCGACGTCGTGGTCCTCCAGCACCTGCGCCTCGTCGTACGACGCCCCCAGCAGGGCCGAGCACAGCACGAGCTGGTACGGAATGCGGCCGCGGCGCAGCAGGCCCCACAGCGGGGTCTCGCCGCGGCGTTCGTCGGCCCGGCGCAGCAGGCGGTCGGTGGCCCAGCCGATGACGAGAGTGAGTGCGACCGCACCACCGATGACGATCACCGGGCGGAGTAGGTTCTCCATGCCCTCGAACGTAACCGGGCCGGTGTCGCCACGAACATGCGCCCCCGGAACTACCGGGAGCTCCCTGGTGAAGCGGCGCGCAGGGCGTTGTCGTACCCGGCTGGCACCATGGCCTCATGAACATCGTGCTCTTTCACTCGGCCTTCGGTCTCAGACCCGCCGTGCGCCAGGCCGCGGACCGCCTGCGTGAGGCCGGTCACCAGGTGTGGACGCCGGACCTCTTCGAGGGACGGACGTTCGACACGGTCGAGGAAGGCATGGCCCACCAGGACGAGATCGGCAAGGACCAGTTGCTGAAGCGGGCGGTGCTGGCCGCGGCGCCGTACTCGGAGCGGGGGCTGGTGTACGCCGGGTTCTCGCTCGGGGCCGCCCTCGCACAGACCCTGGGCCTCGGCGACGAGCAGGCGCGCGGGCTGCTGCTTCTGCACGGCACGTCGGACCTCGCGCCGAACGTCGCGCTGGACGGCCTGCCGGTGCAGTTGCACGTGGCCGAGCCGGACCCGTTCGAGCCGGACGACTGGCTGAGCGCCTGGTACCTGCAGATGGGCCGGGCCGGCGCCGACGTCGAGGTGTACAGATACGCCGGGGCCGGTCACGTCTACACCGATCCGGACCTGCCGGACTACGACGCCGAGGCCGCCGAGGCCACCTGGCGGGTTGCGCTCGGCTTCCTCGGCAGTCTCTAGGCGGCGGCCACACCGGTCGGCCACACCGGTCGGCCACACAGGTCGGCCAGACAGGGTCGACCACGAGGCGTCGGCCACGAAGGGTCGGCCACGAAGGGTCGGCTACAGGGGGTTGGCTACACGGGGTCGTAGGTGCGCTCGGCCTTCTGCGTGCCGCTGCGGGTGCGGTACGAGCGGGCCCATGACGACGCCGCGTTCGGGTCGGTCCGGCCGGACAGGACGTAGTAGTCCATCTGCGCGCGCTCGGCGGTGAGGTCCAGGACGCCGTAGCCGTGGCGGTCGGTGTCGACCCAGTGGACGTGCCGGTTGGCGGCCTGGATGACCGGCGCGGCGACCGCGGAGACGCTGCCCTCGGGCGCCTTCAGGATGTCGTCGAGGTTGTCGGAGGTGACCGACGTGACGACGAACTCGGTGGCGGCGGACGGGGACAGCGGGTACGTCCCGGCGTCCACCGGCACATCGTTGGCCCAGGCCATGTGGATGTCGCCGGTCAGGAAGACGGTGTTGCGGATCGCGTTCGCGCGCAGGTGGGCGAGGAGTTCGCGGCGGTCGTCGGTGTAGCCGTCCCACTGGTCGGTGTTGAGGGCGAGCCCCTCCTGCGGCAGCCCGAGCAGCTTGGCGAGCGGCTTGAGCAGGTCGGCGGAGAGCGAGCCGAGCGCGAACGGCGAGACCATCACCGAGGTGCCGACCAGCCGCCACGTGGTGTCGGAGGACGTCAGTCCGGCCTTCAGCCAGTCGAGTTGGGCCCGGCCGGTGATCGTGCGGTCCGGGTCGTCGACCTGGCCGTTGCCCACCGGCACCTGCTGGGAGCGGAAGGTGCGCAAGTCGAGCAGCGACAGGTCGGCCAGCTTGCCGAAGCGCAGGCGGCGGTAGGTGGTGCCCGCGATCGCCGGGCGGACCGGCATCCACTCGAAGTAGGCCTGCTTGGCGGCGGCCTGGCGCGCGGCCCAGGTGCCCTCGGCGCCCTCGGTGTGGTTCTCGGCCCCGCCCGACCAGGCGTCGTTGGCGAACTCGTGGTCGTCCCAGATGGCGATGACCGGCGCAGCGGCGTGCAGGGCCTGCAGGTCAGGGTCGCTCTTGTAACGCCCGTGCCGGGTGCGGTAGTCGGCCAGGGTGAGGATCTCGTGGGCGGGCGCGTGCGGCCGTACGACGGTGCCGCGCGTGCCGTACTCGCCGGTGCCGTACTCGTAGATGTAGTCGCCCAGGTGCAGCCAGGCGTCCAGGTCGCCGCGGGCGGCAAGGTGGCGGTACGCGGCGAAGTGGCCGGCCTCCCAGTTGGCGCAGGAGACCACGCCGAAGCGCAGGCCCGCTACGGCGGCACCGGCGGCGGGCGCGGTGCGGGTGCGGGCGGCGGGGGAGTCCTTGCCGCCGGCGGAGAAGCGGAACCAGTAGTCGGTGGCGGGCTCCAGGCCGCGGATGTCCGCCTTGACGGTGTGGTCGGAGGCGGCGGTGGCGACGGTCGAACCCTTGGCGACGACGGTCGTGAACGCCATGTCCCGGGCGACAGTCCAGCCGACCTCGACGTCCGGGCCGAGCCCGGAACCGGGTATCGCCTCGGGCGTGGGCGTCACGCGGGTCCACAGCAGGACGCCGTCGGGCAGCGGGTCACCGGAGGCGACACCGTGCAGGAAGGCGGGGACCGCGGCAGCGGCGTCGGCGGGCAGGGAGGCGGCGAGCGGGCCGGCCAGGACAGCGGCGGCCGCCGTGGCCTTGACGACCGTACGGCGGCGCGGGAAGCGGAAGACAGGCGAGTCGGCGGTCTCGGATGATCTGTATCGACTGGTCACGGCCGATCAGGTTACTGATCGGTACCAGCGAGAGCGGGCGAACTCGGGAAAGTTCGCCCGCTCTTCAGCGCGCGGTCAGGGACCGGCGGTTCAGGCCTTGAGCGCCGCGTCGATCGCGGTGTTGAACTCGGCCACCGTCATGGGGGCGCTCTGGCCGTCGCTGCCGGTGACCTTCTTGCCGTCCATGATCAGGGTCGGGGTTCCCTGGAAGCCGTACTTCTTGCCGTCCGTGTCGAACTTCTCGCTCATGAGCAGCGCCCACTTGTCGTAGGTGCCGTCCTTCACGGCCGTCTGGAACTTCTTGTTGTTCTTCAGGGCGTCGACCGTGTTCGCCACCTTGATCAGGTAGGAGTCGTCCTTGAACTTGTCGTCGGTCTCCTCGGGGTGCCACTTCGTCGAGTAGAGCGCACTCTTGTACTGGAGGAAGGCTTCGGGGCTGACGTTCAGGGCGGCGCCCAGCGCGCTGAGAGCGTTCTTGGAACCCTCGCCCGGCTGGGTGGTGTCGATGAACGTCGCGCCGATGAACTGGATCTTGTATTTTCCGTCCGCGACATCCTTGTCCACCGTCGAGCCGACACTCTGCTCGAAATGCGCACAGATCGGGCAGCGCGGGTCCTCGTACATCATGAGGGTCTTCTTGGCGCTGGGCTTGCCGATGACGACGGTCGTGCCGTTCGCGCCGCTGGTGTTGGCCGGCTTGACCAGCTTGTCGTCCTTCGCGGCCTCCCAGTGACCGGGCTTGTTGCCCTGGACGAGGGCGTAGCTGATGCCGCCGGCTATCGCCAGGACGCCGACGATGGAGCAGGCGACGACGAGCTGCCGCTTGACCTTCGCGCGCTTGGCCTCGCGCTCGCGCTGGGCCCGCAGCCGCTCCCGCGCCGCCGTCTTCGCCGCCTGGCTGTTCCGCTTGCTCATGGTGATGTTCTCCGTGGGACGCGCACACATCGTGTGCGGAATGCGTATGAGGGACTGCTCGTACTCGGGGCTTGATCGCGTGAAGCGGTACTTCACGCGAAGACGGCCGGGCACGGCGGTCCGCGACGTCCCAGGGAGTGCGTGAGGATCAGATCGCGGGCGGCGGTCGCGCGGCAGGCGGGGCGCGGCGAGGGCCGGCGCACGGCCGGAGCCCGCCGCACGGTGACCGCTGACACCGCCAGCAGCAGGGGGCGGACCGCTGTCGAAGCCGCGACCGTCACCGCCCGCAGCAGTTCCGCCAGCGCCCGCTCGCCGCGGCGCAGCCAGGCGGCGGCGAGCAGGCCGACGCCGACGTGCGCGCCGAGCAGCAGCCAGGGCGTGGCCGGGCCGGCATGGGCGAGCAGGGTCGCGAGCCGTTCGGGGCCGGAGCCGCCGGTCACGCCGGCCAGCGGGGCGCCGATGCCGGTGCCGTTGCCGCACAGCACGTCGAAGCCGACGGCGCGCAGCGGTCCGGCGACCGGGCCGCCCGCCCTGCCGTAGCAGACGTGCTGGCCGGTGGTGAAGACGGTGTCGGCGGCCAGCTCCAGCGGGACCAGCAGTGCGGCGATCCGCCCGAAGGAGCGCTCCCGGCCCGCCAGCGCGTAGGCGATGACGAACACGGCGGCGGCGATCGCGGCCACCGTGTTCAGCGGCAGCGGGACCCGGGACAGCAGCACGTGCGACGCGGTGCTGAGCGTCACGACCACGGCCGTGAACAGCGCCGCGCGTACGGCTCTGAGGTGGATCCCGGATATGTCCATAGCGATAGGAGAGTGTGTCACGCCGGCCTGTAAGAGACCCCTAAAGGGTCCCTGTGCGAGGCCGTCGGGCCATGGGTTTCCGGTCAGGTTGCGTCCGTCACAGACCGGGGATCCGGCCGTTGCGGAACAGGTCCACGAAGATCTGGTGGTCGGCGCGCGCGCGTGCGCCGTAGCCGTGCGCGAAGTCGACCAGGAGCGGCGCGAAGTCGCTCTCGTCGGCCGCGATCGCCGCGTCGATGGCCCGCTCCGTGGAGAACGGCACCAGGGACTCGCCGGAGGTGTCGTCCGCCGCCGAGTGCATCGTGGCCGTGGCCCGGCCGAGGTCGGCGACGACGTGGGCGATCTCCTCCGGGTCGTCGATGTCGCCCCAGTCCAGGTCCACCGCGTACGGCGAGACCTCGGCGACCAGCTGGCCCGCCCGGCCCCCTCCCTCTTCGATCTCCGTCCAGCCCAGCCACGGGTCGGCGTGCGCCTGGAGGGCGCGCTGGGAGATCACCGTGCGGTGGCCCTCGTGCTGGAAGTAGTCACGGATCGCCGGGTCCGTGATGTGCCGGGAGACGGCCGGGGTCTGGGCCTGCTTGATGTAGATCACGACGTCGTTCTCCAGGGCGTCGCTGTGGCCCTCCAGGAGGATGTTGTACGACGGCAGCCCCGCGGAGCCGATGCCGATGCCGCGGCGGCCGACGACGTCCTTCACGCGGTAGGAGTCCGGGCGGGCCAGCGAGGCGTCCGGGAGCGTCTCCAGGTAGCCGTCGAAGGCGGCCAGCACCTTGTAGCGCGTGGCCGCGTCCAGCTCGATGGAGCCGCCGTCCGGCGCGAAGCGGCGCTCGAAGTCACGGATCTCGGTCATCGACTCCAGCAGCCCGAAGCGGGTCAGCGAGCGGGCGGCACGCAGCGCGTCCAGCAGCGGGCCCTGCGCGGTGTCCAGCGTGAACGGCGGCACCTCGTCGCTCTTGGCGCCGGTGGCCAGGGCATGGATCCGCTCGCGGTACGCGCCCGCGTAGATCTGCACCAGCTCGGTGATCTGCTGGTCGCTGAGCGCCTTCGCGTACCCGATGAGTGCCACGGAGGCGGCGAAGCGCTTGAGGTCCCATGTGAAGGGGCCGACGTACGCCTCGTCGAAGTCGTTGACGTTGAAGACCAGGCGGCCGTGGGCGTCCATGTACGTGCCGAAGTTCTCCGCGTGCAGGTCGCCGTGGATCCACACGCGCGAGGTGCGCTCGTCCAGGTACGGGCCGCTGAATGTCTTCCCGCCACCCCGCCCGGCGTTGTCGGCCTCCAGGTCGTGGTAGAAGAGGCACGCCGTGCCCCGGTAGAACGCGAACGCCGAGGCCGCCATCTTCCGGAACTTCACGCGGAACGCGGCCGGGTCGGCGGCCAGGAGCTCGCCGAAGGCGGTGTCGAAGACGGTGAGGATCTCCTCGCCGCGGTGCTCGACGCTGAGCTGCGGGACCGACATCGCTGGGTGCCTCCTGGTGCAGGTGGTGCGTGACATGAAGGGCGCGGATCCTCCGCACCGGCTGGCGCGGACCGTCCGCTCGGATCAACGTTCGACGGTACGCGGGAGTGCCCGCGACCCTCGCATGAAGGTACGCGGGGACGGCCCGCGAGTGTCAGTGCCGAGGCATAGACTTCGACGCTGTCCCCCCAGACTGTCCGCAGCCTGTCGCCCGGCGTTTCTCTTGGAGGCCGAACGTGTCGAAGCCGCCGTTCACGCACCTGCACGTCCACACCCAGTACTCGCTGCTGGACGGTGCCGCGCGGCTGAAGGACATGTTCAACGCGTGCAACGAGATGGGCATGACGCACATTGCCATGTCCGACCACGGCAACCTCCACGGGGCGTACGACTTCTTCCACTCCGCGCAGAAGGCCGGAATCACCCCGATCATCGGGATCGAGGCGTATGTCGCGCCCGAGTCGCGGCGCAACAAGCGCAAGATCCAGTGGGGCCAGCCGCACCAGAAGCGGGACGACGTCTCCGGTTCGGGTGGTTACACCCACAAGACGATGTGGGCCGTGAACAAGACGGGCCTGCACAACCTCTTCCGCCTCTCCTCCGACGCCTACGCCGAGGGCTGGCTGCAGAAGTGGCCCCGGATGGACAAGGAGACCATCTCCCAGTGGTCCGAGGGGATCGTCGCCTCCACCGGCTGTCCCTCCGGAGAGGTGCAGACCCGGCTGCGCCTCGGCCACTTCGACGAGGCCCTGAAGGCGGCCGCCGACTACCAGGACATCTTCGGCAAGGACCGCTACTTCCTGGAGCTGATGGACCACGGCATCGAGATCGAGCGCCGGGTCCGCGACGGGCTGCTGGAGATCGGCCGGAAGCTCGGCATCCCCCCGCTGGTCACCAACGACTCGCACTACACGTACTCGCACGAGGCGACCGCCCACGACGCCCTGCTGTGCATCCAGACCGGCAAGAACCTCTCCGACCCGGACCGCTTCAAGTTCGACGGCACCGGCTACTACCTGAAGTCCACGGACGAGATGTACGCCATCGACTCCTCGGACGCCTGGCAGGAGGGCTGCGCCAACACGCTCCTCGTCGCCGAGATGGTCGACACCACCGGCATGTTCGAGAAGCGCGACCTCATGCCCAAGTTCGACATCCCCGAGGGCTACACCGAGGTCACCTGGTTCCAGGAGGAGGTCCGCCGCGGCATGGAGCGCCGCTTCCCGGGCGGCATCCCCGAGGACCGCCAGAAGCAGGCCGAGTACGAGATGGACGTCATCATCTCGATGGGCTTCCCCGGCTACTTCCTCGTGGTCGCCGACTTCATCATGTGGGCCAAGGAGAACGGCATCGCCGTCGGCCCCGGCCGGGGCTCGGCGGCGGGCTCGATCGTCGCGTACGCCATGGGCATCACCGACCTCGACCCCATCCCGCACGGCCTGATCTTCGAGCGGTTCCTCAATCCCGAGCGCGTCTCCATGCCCGATGTCGACATCGACTTCGACGAGCGCCGGCGCGTCGAGGTGATCCGGTACGTGACGGAGAAGTACGGCGCCGACAAGGTCGCCATGATCGGCACGTACGGCACCATCAAGGCCAAGAACGCGATCAAGGACTCCGCGCGCGTGCTGGGCTACCCGTACGCGATGGGTGACCGCATCACCAAGGCCATGCCCGCCGACGTCCTCGGCAAGGGCATCAACCTCGACGGCATCACCAACCCCGAGCACCCCCGCTACTCGGAGGCGGGCGAGGTGCGCGGGATGTACGAGAACGAGCCGGACGTGAAGAAGGTCATCGACACCGCCAAGGGCGTCGAGGGACTGGTCCGGCAGATGGGCGTGCATGCCGCCGGTGTGATCATGTCCAGCGAGACCATCACCGACCACGTCCCGGTCTGGGTCAGGCACACCGACGGCGTGACCATCACGCAGTGGGACTACCCGAGCTGCGAGTCGCTCGGCCTGCTGAAGATGGACTTCCTGGGCCTGCGCAACCTGACGATCATGGACGACGCCGTCAAGATGGTGAAGTCCAACAAGGGCCTCGACATCGACCTGCTGTCGCTGCCGCTGGACGACCCCACGACCTTCGAACTGCTCCAGCGCGGCGACACCCTCGGCGTCTTCCAGTTCGACGGCGGCCCCATGCGCTCCCTGCTGCGCATGATGAAGCCCGACAACTTCGAAGACATCTCCGCCGTCTCGGCCCTGTACCGGCCGGGCCCGATGGGCATGAACTCGCACATCAACTACGCCCTGCGCAAGAACGGCCAGCAGGAGATCACCCCGATCCACAAGGAGCTCGAAGAGCCCCTCAGGGAGGTCCTGGACGTCACCCACGGCCTGATCGTCTACCAGGAGCAGGTGCAGAAGGCCGCCCAGATCATCGCCGGTTACTCGCTCGGCGAGGCCGACATCCTCCGCCGCGTGATGGGCAAGAAGAAGCCGGAGGAGCTGGAGAAGAACTTCGTCATCTTCCAGGCCGGCGCCCGCAAGAACGGCTACAGCGACGAGGCCATCCAGGCCCTGTGGGACGTGCTGGTGCCCTTCGCCGGCTACGCGTTCAACAAGGCGCACTCGGCGGCGTACGGCCTCGTCTCCTACTGGACCGCGTACCTGAAGGCCAACCACCCCGCCGAGTACATGGCCGCGCTCCTGACCTCCGTCAAGGACGACAAGGACAAGTCGGCGGTCTACCTCAACGAGTGCCGTCGCATGGGCATCAAGGTGCTGCCGCCCAACGTGAATGAGTCGATGTCCAACTTCGCGGCGCAGGGCGACGACGTGATCCTCTTCGGCCTGTCCGCCGTGCGCAACGTCGGCACCAACGTCGTCGAGTCGATCATCCGGTGCCGCAAGGCCAAGGGGAAGTACCAGTCCTTCCCGGACTACCTCGACAAGGTCGAGGCGGTCGCCTGCAACAAGCGCACCACCGAGTCGCTGGTCAAGGCCGGCGCCTTCGACTCCATGGGGCACACCCGCAAGGGCCTGATCGCCCAGTACGAGCCGATGATCGACAACGTGGTCGCGGTCAAGCGCAAGGAGGCCGAGGGCCAGTTCGACCTCTTCGGCGGCATGGGCGAGGAGGCCGGCGACGAGCCCGGCTTCGGTCTCGACGTGGAGTTCTCCACCGACGAGTGGGACAAGACCTATCTGCTCGCCCAGGAGCGGGAGATGCTCGGTCTGTACGTCTCCGACCACCCGCTGTTCGGCCTGGAGCACATCCTGTCCGACAAGGCCGACGCGGGCATCTCCCAGCTCACCGGCGGTGAGCATGCGGACGGCGCGGTCGTCACCATCGGCGGCATCATCTCCGGGCTCCAGCGCAAGATGACCAAGCAGGGCAACGCCTGGGCCATCGCCACCGTCGAGGATCTCGCCGGCTCCATCGAGTGCATGTTCTTCCCGGCCACGTACCAGCTGGTGTCGACCCAACTCGTCGAGGACGCGGTGGTGTTCGTCAAGGGCCGCCTGGACAAGCGGGAGGACGTGCCGCGGCTGGTGGCGATGGAGCTGATGGTCCCCGACCTGTCGAACGCGGGCACCAACGCGCCCGTCGTCCTCACCATCCCGGCAACGCGGGTCACCCCGCCGATGATCAGCCGCCTCGGGGAGATCCTCACGCACCACAGGGGCGACAGCGAGGTGCGGATCAAGCTCCAGGGGCCGACCAAGACGACGGTGCTGCGCCTCGACCGGCACCGTGTGAAGCCGGATCCGGCGCTGTTCGGCGATCTGAAGGTGTTGTTGGGGCCGTCGTGCCTGGCGGGCTGACGGCAGGCTCTCGTTGCGCGGGCTGACGGAAGGCTTTTGACGTGCGAGAGGGGCGCACCCCGTTACGGGGTGTGCCCCTCTCATCTGTGCCTGGGTCTCAACAACCCGTTATGGAGATGTCAGTTGTGCCCGAAGCGCTTCTGCCGGCCCTTGCGGGCCATGTCGCCGGGAGTCACCTGCGGCGCGCGCGGCTCGGACTGCGGCTCCAGCGAGATCTGCTCGGCCTGCTGCCCGCCGCGCGCGGACTGCGGCTGCCTGCGCTCCTGCTTCTTGTTCTTGGCCATGGTGATGCCTCCTGTGGGGAATCTAGGGGCCAGGGCCGGGACCAGATTCACATAGGCCGACAAGGGACGCATTTCGGATAATTACCGTGCGTGACAGGGATTGTCGCGGAGCGAAGTCCGGAAACGCCACGCCGAAGATCGAGTTCCGGCCGTTAACCCCCGCGCTGTCGGGCAGACTCGAAGCAAGCCCGAAGCAAACCTCCCGGAAAGAGGGTGGATCGCGTGGACCGCTGCATCGTCCTGGTGGACGCCGGGTATCTGCTGGGGGCCGCCGCCAGTCTCCTTGCCGGGGAGCCCTCGCGGTCCCGCATCACCGTCGACCACTCCGCCCTCATCCAGGGGCTGCGGGAGCGCGCCGAGTCCGACACGCAGCAGCCCCTGCTGCGCATCTACTGGTTCGACGGCGCCCCCGACCGCGTGCCACAGCCCGAACATCGCAGACTGCGCGTGATGCCCCGGGTCACCGTCCGGCTCGGCGCGCTGACCCGCAGTGACGGCCGCTGGGCGCAGAAGGGCGTGGACGCCGCGATGCACGCCGAGCTGACCGAGCTGGCCCGCAACCGCGCCTGCTCCGACGTCGTCCTGGTGACCGGCGACGGCGACCTGCTGCCGGGCATGATGGCCGCCAAGGAGCACGGTGTCGCCGTACACCTGTGGGCCGTGCAGGCCGCCGACGGCGACTACAACCAGTCCGAGGACCTGGTCGCCGAGGCCGACGAGCGGCGCGTGCTGGACCGTACGTGGATCACCAAGGCCGTCCGCGCCAAGGAGCTCACCGGGGTGTGCGCGCCGCCGCCCGCGCCCCGGCCGGAGATCGCCGCGATCCTCTCCGCGCCGCTGCCCGAGTCCGCGCTTGCCGCGTCGGCCGAGCGGACCGCCGAGGAGCCGCGGCATCCGGCGGCCGCGGCCGCGCCGAACGGTGCCGAGGAGCGGGTGCCGGCGCCCAAGGGCGTGCCCACGCCGAAGGATCTGGCCGCCCTGCGCGCGCCCGGTACGCAGCCCGCGCAGCATCCCGCGACCGCGACGCTGCGCTGGTCCTCGGACAAGGGCTGGGTGGACCGGCCGACCGCCGAGCCGCCCGAGGCCGCGTCCATGCCGACGCTGGCGCAGCTGACCACGGCGGAACAGCGATGGGCGGACCGGGAGGAGGACATCACGACCGTCGGCGGGGATCCGTTCGAGGTGGGGCAGGTGTTCGCGCGGCGGTGGGTGGAGCGGTTGGGCGAACAGAGCCAGCTGCAGAAGCTGTCCGGGATGTATCCGCGCGTCCCGCACCGCATCGATGGGGAGCTGCTGCGGTATGCGGCGCGGTTCGGGCTGCTCGCGCACAAGGACGATCAGATCGACGAGCGGGACCGGTATGCGATCCGGGCCGGGTTCTGGCGGGAGATCGATGTGCGGACGGGGGTCGAGCGGTCGACGGTGGGGGAGTGACGTATCGGATGCGGTGATTTCAGCACCGCGGGGCTGCGCCGTCGTGGCCTGGCGCCGTTGCGGCGGAATTTTCTTTCCGGCGGGTGAGGGGGGAAGCGGCCGTCTTTGCCGGTGGGTGGGGTGTTGTGGCTGTCTTTACCGGTGGATTTCCGGTTGCCGACCGACCCGAGGGCAGGTGTGGGGAATCGACCCCGTAGGCTCGTCCCTTGTGAGTACGCGCGCGGTACAGGCTCTTCGGCACGGTGGTGAGGTCGTGTGCGCGGTGCGCGGGGTGGCCAAGACCTATCCGGCCGTGCGCGGGCGGCGCGGGGCGCCGGGGACGCCGGCCGTGCGGGCCATCGATGACGTGAGGCTGGACATCCGGCGCGGTGAGATCTTCGGGCTGCTGGGGCCGAACGGCGCGGGCAAGTCCACGCTCGTCCGGCAGCTGACCGGGCTGATGCGGCCCGACTGCGGCAGCGTGGAGATCCTCGGGCACGACATCGTGCGCCACCCGGAGCGGGCCTCGCGGATCCTCGCCTACCTGGGCCAGGAGTCGACCGCGCTCGACGAGCTGACCGTGTCCCTCGCCGCCGAGACCACCGGGCGGCTGCGCGGCCTGGAGGCGCGGCAGGCACGGGCCGAGCGGGACGCCGTGCTCGACGAGCTGGGGCTCGCGCCGATCGCCGGGCGCCCGCTGAAGAAGCTGTCCGGCGGACAGCGGCGGCTGGCGTGCTTCGCCGCCGCGCTGGTCGGGGAGCGGCCGCTGCTCGTGCTCGACGAGCCGACCACCGGGATGGATCCGGTGGCGCGGCGGGCGGTGTGGTCCGCGGTGGATCGGCGGCGGGCCGAGCGGGGGACCACGGTCCTGCTGGTCACGCACAACGTCATCGAGGCCGAGACGGTCCTCGACCGGGTCGCCGTCCTCGACCGGGGCCGGGTGATCGCCTGCGACACGCCGTCCGGGCTGAAGGAGAAGGTCGCCGGCGAGGTCCGCGTCGACCTGGTGTGGCGCGAGACGGCGCCGTTGCACGTCCCCGAGGTCGCCGCGCTGCGGGACCGCGCCGTGGAGTCGGGCCGCCGCTGGACGCTCCGGCTCGCGCCCGAGGAGGCGCGCGCGGTGGTGGCCACGGTCACCGGCGGCGCCGCCTTCGCCGCCCTGGACGACTTCACCCTGACCACGCCCAGTCTGGAGGACGTGTACCTGGCGCTGGGCGGTGCCGCCCGGCAGGGGCTGGTGAGAGCTTGAGCGTCAGGGCCTTGAGTACGCAGGCCGCCGCATCCGTACGCAATTGGGCGACTGCCGGAGGAAACCCTAGGAAAGGGAGCAGCGCGACGTGAGTGTCGTACCCGCCGATGTCCTGCCGGGCGGTGTCCTGGCCGTGGAGGAGGCCCCCGAAGGTCAGGCCGAGCTCGGACCGCGGGCGCGGCTGTGGCCGTCGCTGGGGGCCGTGTACCGGGCGCAGCTGTCCCGGGCGCGGGTCGCGCGCATTCCGCTGCTGTTCGTGGCGACCTTCCAGTCGGTCGGGATCATGATCCTGATGCGCGGGGTGGTGGACGACGGGAGCGAGGCACAGGCGGTCGTCGCCGGGTCGGCGGTCCTGGTGGTCGCCTTCGTCGCGCTGAACCTGCTGGCGCAGTACTTCGGGCAGCTGCGGGCCAGCGGCGGGCTCGACCATTACGCGACGCTGCCGGTGCCGCCCGCGGCGGTGGTGCTGGGGGCGGCGGGGGCGTACGCGTCGTTCACCGTGCCCGGGACCATCGTGACGGCGGTGTTCGGGTGCGTGCTGTTCGGTCTGCCGGTGGCGCATCTGTGGGTGCTGGCCGCGGTGATCCCGCTGGCCGGGGCCGCGCTCGCCGGGCTGGGCGCGGCGCTCGGGCTGCTCGCGCCGCGGCCCGAGCTGGCCACGTTGCTCGGGCAGCTGGGCATGTCGGCGGCGCTGCTGCTGGGGGTGCTGCCGGCCGACCGGATGCCGGAGGTGGTGCGGTTCGCGCGGGATCTGCTGCCGTCGACGTACGGCGTGGAGGCGTTCGCGCGGACGTTCGGGCCGCATCCCGACTGGGCCTTCGTGCTCGGTGATCTCGCGGTGTGCGGGGTCGTCGGGGTCGTCTCGCTGGCCGTGGCCACGTGGGCCTACCGTCGGGCGGCCGTCCGGTGACGGGCGAGGCGTCCTCCGATGGCGCGGCGCACAGGCGGGCCTGGCACGATGGCAGGGTGACCGCTCCGCTGACTCCGCCCCCACCCCCGCATGAACAGTCCTCCGCACAGTCCTCCGACCAGCCTTCTGGCCAGTCCCCCCGGCACTCGCACGACGTGTGGCAGACGCCGGCTGCCGGGTACGCCCATCCCGCGCCCCGGGAAGAAGTGGGGTACGGCTCGGACGGACAGGACGGTCCCGGGATGAAGACCGAGGTGCGGGAGGCTGCCTTGATCACGGTGGCCGTGGCGCTCGGTGGGGTGCTGCTGGGCGTGCTGTGGTGGTGGCTGGCGCCGAGCGTGCCGCTCGTCGGTGACGTGGTGGGCGAGAACTGGGTCGTCTACCTCAAGGACACCGAGGGTGAACAGGCGGTCGGGGTCGACGGTACGTTCACGTTGCTCGCACTGGCCTTCGGCTTGGTGAGCGCGGTCGCCGTGTTTCTGGTACGGCGGCGTGGGGGTGTGCCGCTGGTGGCGGCGCTGGCCGTCGGGGGACTGCTCGGGTCGCTGCTGGCCTGGCGGGTCGGGGTGTGGCTCGGGCCTGCGCAGGATGTGGTCGCGCATGCGAAGCATGTGGGGAAGGGTGTGACGTTCTCGGCGCCGTTGCAGCTGGGGGCGAAGGGGGCGTTGCTGGCGTGGCCTGTGGCGGCGTTGGTGGTGCATCTGGGGTTGACGGCGTTGTTCGGGCCGCGGGATCCGGAGCCGGCGTATGTGCAGGGGCCGTACGGGGAGTCTTCGGGGGCGTAGGTTTTCGGGCGACGGGGGTTCGTAGCTGCTCGACGGAGAGTGTGCACGAGGTCGAGTTAGCTCGATCGTGTGATGGTCCGCCCGCAGGCTTGCGGTGCCCTGGGCCGTCCGGGTTAGCGTGATCGTGCGATCTGGGACGCCGGGTGCGGTGCCAGCGTGCGGGGCCCCTGCTCCACCGGAGCGATGGTTCAGGGCCTCCCCGTCGCCTCTGGCCGCATCCATAGGCCAGGTCGTGAGGGACTCCGCCCTTCCGGATCGGACCACGGACAGGATCTGTGTCGCTGCCCGGTTGCGAAAGCGGACGACCAGTGCGCCCAAGACCGTTCGGGGCGTGCCAGTGGGCGGACTCACTCCCGCTCACTGCAAAGGAACGGTTGGTGCGGCGGCTTGGCCGTGCATTGCCAGGTGCCAGGCGTTGGTGCCGGCCGGGGGGTGGGTTCGCTCGCCCGCGCCGGCGGGGTGCCTCCCCCCACGCTCGAACGTGCTCGCGCGGGGGCACCCCCATCGCCCACCCGTGCCGCCCTCGGGGTACCTCCCAGGCCTTAAGGCACTGCCAGCCGAGAAGAGACCGCCGGTCGAGGCTTTATGCACGCCCGATGGGAGCGAGCACCGCGTCCGTCAGCTTGGCCAGGTCGTCGGGGGAGAGCTCCACCTCCAGGCCCCGGCGGCCCGCCGAGACGCAGATCGTGGGGTGGGCGGAGGACGAGTCGTCCAGGACCGTGGGGAGCTTCTTGCGCTGTCCGAGCGGGGAGATGCCGCCGCGGACGTAGCCCGTGGTGCGTTCGGCCAGGGCAGGGTCGGCCATCGTGGCGCGTTTGCCGCCCACCGCCGCCGCCAGCGCCTTCAGGTCCAGCTGGCCCGCCACCGGGGCCACCGCGACCGTCAGGGCGCCGTCGACGTCCGCCACCAGAGTCTTGAAGACGCGGTCCGGGGAAACGCCCATCGCCTCGGCCGCCTCCTCGCCGTAGGACGGGTGGGAGGGGTCGTGGTCGTAGGAGTGCACGGTGTAGTCGACCCCGGCCGCCGTCAGGGCCACCGTGGCGGGCGTGCCGCCCGCGCCCTTGTCTTGCTGATTCTTCGCCTTCTTCTTCGCCATGGACCCTGATCATCCCAGACTGGCGAACGGGAGCGCCCCCGCCCGGAGTTGTCTCCGGGCGGGGGCGGTACGACAGGGCGCTGTGGTCTGCCGCGGTCAGTGCCTCAGCAGGTGGCCCAGGGAGTCTCGAACGTCCCCTGGCCGTCGACCTTCATCACGCCCTTCCAGTCTATGTCGCACCGGTAGCTGAAGGTCCACCTCTCGAGGGCCCGCTCGCCCGACTTGATGGTCCTCTTCGCGGCGAACGAGCTTCCGCCGTTGGTCGTGCGGTGCCCGAGGCTGGCCTTGATCGACGAGCCGGACTTCTTCAAGTAGAAGACCGAGACGCTGCTGGGCTGCACGTTCAGGGAAATGCAGAGCTGCCCGCTGCTCAGGACGGTGCACTCGACCCGGTCCTGGGCGCGCTCGGCCGCTGCGTGCGCGGGCACGGACAGGAGTGACGAGCTGAGCGCCACACCGGCGGCGACGGTCATGATCCTGCGACGGCTCATGTGGGTGTTCCCCCTTGGATCTGTGGTCATGGCCATGATCGTGGCCAGGTCGGCCATGATCTTAAGCCTGAAGATCGCGCCGCTTCCGCAGATTTTTGGCCGTCTCGTGGCCGATTCTTCTTGATATGCCGTCGAGCCGCTCGCCGGCCTCAGTTGAGGCTCGTCGGCCCGCGCGTCAACTCCGACGCCGGCAGGGACGGGAGGTTGCGGATGATGGCCGTCTCCGCGCGCAGGAGCCGCAGCTCGTCGCGCAGCCGGGAGGCAGTGTCCGGGGCCTGGAGCAGGCGCTGCTTGGTCGGGGTGTCGTGCATCATCGCGGCGGCGACCAGGTAGGAGACCACGCCCGGCTCGTCGGGCAGGTCGGCACCGGTCGCCAGGGATCGTTCCCGCGCGCCCGCCAGCCGCTTCTGGTACTGGCGGAAGGCCCGCAGCACGCCCTCGGCCAGAGCCCCGGCCTCGTCGCCGGGCTCCTCGGCCAGCGGCTCCAGCTCGGCCGTCAGGAACGGCCCCGACGCGTCGATCGACCGCAGCCGTACCCGGGTCGTCCCGGTCGCCAGCACCTCGAATGTGCCGTCGGGTCCCTCCCGGATCGTCGCCGCGTCCGCCACGCAGCCCACCTTGTGGAAGGCCTTGGCCGGGTCGGGGCCGAAGCCCGCCGTGGGCCCGCGCTCGCGCAGGGCCGTCTGGTCGGGCATGCCGGGCGCGCTCGGCGCCACCTCGAGGCCGTCGCGGATCGCCACGACGGCGAACCGGCGCGGTTCGTCCTCGGTGGTCTTCAGCAACTCGCGCATCATGGCGCGATACCGCTCCTCGAAGACGTTGAGTGGTAGCACGAGCCCCGGGAAAAGCACCGAGTTCAGCGGGAAGAGTGGGAGCCGGACGGTGGTCACGCCGCAAAAGCCTAATGGTCCCCCGGGCGCCCCCGTCCGCCGTGCTCACTTCGTGGCCGCCACGACAGGTGCGAGGGCCCGTCCGAACGGATGTCGTCGCGCACCTGGAGGAACCAGCCGAGCGCGTCGTCCGCGTCCAGGGCCCAGGGGAAGGACGTGGCGTACGGGCCGAGGACGTGCAGCTGCTCCCGCGCGTCCGCCCGGCGCTCAAGCCGCACCAGGACGTACGTCAGGAGGTTGCGCAGCTCGGCCGGCCACGGATCGGACTCCGGCAGCCCGGCGGACAGCGCGATGGCCCGGTCGGCCGCCGCGTCCAGCCGCTCGCGCGGCACCTCGGGGCCGCAGCCGTCGGTCAGGTAGGCGAAGGCCGCCCGCAGGGGCAGCGACTGGGTGAGCGAGCCGGCCGGGGCGTCCTGCGCGGCCAGGTCGGCGAAGTCGAAGCACTCGCGGTGCGAGCCGTGCCAGAAGGCGGACAGGTAGCGCAGGGCGGCGACATGGCAGCCGAAGTGGTGCGGAGCGCGGCGCACCGCCGCCTCCCACAGCTCCTCGAAGTACGTGTGCCCGGCCCGCACACCGCGCGCGTGGTCCAGGGCGATCCGCCACGGCACCGGGTCGCGGTCCTCGGCCCGCGCGGCGGCCGTGATCAGCGGGCTCACCTCGCGCAGCAGCTCGGCGCGGGCCGGTGACCGCCAGGCCCGGTCCACCGCCAGCTGAGTCTCGACCAGCAGGGCGTCGGGGTGGCGCGGGGCGGCGGCGCGCCAGGTCTGAAGCCACTGGGGGCGGGAGTCCGCGAAGGTGGCCAGCCGCCGCGCGTACCGGTCGCGGCGCTCCCACTCGGCTCCCGTCCGGGTGGCGGCCAGCAGCTCGGCGGCGGGGCCGTACTCGCCGCGCGCGGCCGCGACCAGCGCCGGGCCCAGCCGGGTGTCGGGCGCGTCGAGAAGCACCTCGTCGTCGGCGCAGGGCCCGACGGCGGGGTGCGGGGCGGTGCTTGCCATCCGCCCGGGGCGGATGAACGCGGGCAGCAGGGCCATGGTGCCGACCATTGAAAAGCCGCAGGTCACGACGGCGCCAGCGGCTCCACACAACCCACGGAAAGTTGTACGTCCGATGGTCAAGGGAGCGCAAAAGGTGACCGTTCCTCACCTTCAAGACCCCGTACGTCCATCGCATGTGCGACTCACGGGTAAGGCCGCAGGCCAGGCCCGGTGCAGCCGCGCCGCCCTCAGCTGCGCCGCAGCAGCCGAGTCGCCCCAGCTGCCACCGTGGTCGCCAGGATCCAGCCCAGGATGATCATGACGGCGGCCAGCCACTGCCAGCCACCGCTCAGCTGCCAGAAGCCCTGCTGGCCCAGGTCGATGACCGGAAGCAGCAGATCGAGGGCGAACAGCGCGGGGTCCCACGCCGGATGCTCACCGGCCTTCAGCGGAGGATGCTCGGCATGGGCGAAGGCGAACGAGCCCGCCGCCCACAAAATCGCCATCCACACCGCGGCCCGCCCCGGCCGGTACCCGTAGGCCACCGTCCAGTCCTGCGCGTACCCCCACAACTTGGCCGCGATCGGCACGCTCTCCCGGCGCCGGCGCTGCTTGGCGAGCAGCACCTCGCGGGCGTCCTCGTCCTCCCCGCCGGCCCGCAGCACGGCCGCCAGCAGCTCGTACGGCTCCGGGTTGTACTCGGCGGTCGCGGCGGCCACCCACTCCAGCCGCTCGGCCAGCGGGAACGGGCCGCGCGGCACGAGGTTCTCGTAGGTGAAGCCGCCCATGTGCAGCCGGCCGGGACCCGGCCAGCTGTCCGACCGGTCCATCAGGTTGACGACCTTCGCCCCCGACAGCACCACCCGGCCGCGCACCGGCGCCTCCCCGAGGAACCGCAGCTCGGGCGTCTGTACCCGGCGCATCGACACCTCCTGGTCGTCGGTGAGGGTGAACCGGGCCTGCTCCAGGTCGACCGCGTCCCCGAACCGCCCGTCGTCCAGCCGCACCCCGCCCTGGCACTCGAAGCGCTGCACGCGCGTGCCATGCGCCGGAGTCGTCCCGCTCAGCGCCTGGGCGCCGACGCCCGCCGGGGTCAGATACAGGCTGCGCCCGACGGTCAGCTGCGGGGCGTTCAGGGCGCGCCGCTGCGTGTACGGGTTGGCCAGCCGGGCGCCGCGCAGGCTCAGCGACACGCCGATGGCGGCGGCGCGCAGGCTCAGCTCGCCGTGCGACTCCAGCATCTCGGCCTGGAGGTCCTGCCCGACGGTCATGCCGTCCCCGGCGATCGAGCGGCCGCTGCGGTCCCGGTACACGATCGCCTGGTTGAGCAGCAGATCCGTGCCGATCTGCGCGTCGGTGATCCGGATGCCGCCCCGGAAGCGGCAGCGCGGCAGATGCAGATCGCCCTCGGTGTGCACCCGGGCCGCCTCCAGCCGCGGCACCGAGCAGTCCACCAGCCGTACGGTCGTGAAGTGGGCCTCCGGCAGCAGGATCTCCCGCTCGAACCGGCAGCCCCGCATCTCGACGTATGGCACGATCGTGCCGCCCGCGAGGTCCAGGCAGCCGCTGATCTGCACGCCGGTCAGCTTCAGCGAGGACACCCGGCCGGCCAGCGCGGGCGGGCCGTCCAGCAGCAGCCAGCACACGATCCGGGCCCGCACGGTCCGCTCCTCGCCCCACGGATGCCCGCCGTGCGGATCGTCGGCCACCGGGTCCCCGGCGCTCAGGTCGTACACGCTGCCGATGCGGAAGGCCTGCCACATGCCGGCCTCCGCGGCGGTCAGGTCTTCCGGCGGATCTCCGGCACGGATGCCGGCCCCCTCGGTCACGGTTCTCCCGTCCCCCTGTTGCCTCGGTTCCTCATGGGTTCGTACAACTGTTCATGCCCGGTGAGTGACGCTCCGAACACTAGACGTGAAGGCGATCTTCCAAGTTCCCGCGGGCCCGGATCGGCCGAGAGCACAGGGGCTCGTATCAGCCATTGGAATGCGCGGACGGCGTCCGACGAGGGTCTGCGAGAATTGAGCCCGTGCTGCAATATTCCTTCTTGGCCCGAATCGATCTGCGCGGCGACGCCCTCCCGGAGGGCCCCGCCCTGCGCGACCTGCTGCCCCGAGCCGACTTCGACGTCTCGGCCGCCCTGGAGAAGGTGCGTCCGATCTGCGAGGCCGTGCATCATCGGGGCGACGCGGCGCTGATCGACTTCGCCGAGAAGTTCGACGGCGTCACGCTCGACCAGGTACGGGTTCCGGCCGCCGCGCTCACGCGCGCGCTGGAGGAGCTCGACCCGGCGGTACGCGCGGCCCTGGAGGAGTCCATCCGCCGCGCCCGCCTCGTCCACCGTGAGCAGCGCCGTACGACGCACACCACGCAGGTCGTGCCCGGCGGCTCGGTCACCGAGAAGTGGGTGCCGGTCGAGCGGGTCGGGCTCTACGCGCCGGGCGGCCGGTCGGTGTACCCGTCCTCCGTGATCATGAACGCCGTACCGGCGCAGGAGGCCGGCGTCGAGTCGATCGCCCTCGCCTCCCCGGCACAGGCCGACTTCGGCGGGCTGCCGCACCCGACGATCCTCGCCGCGTGCGCACTGCTCGGCGTCGACGAGGTGTACGCGGCGGGCGGTGCCACGGCCGTCGCGATGTTCGCGTACGGCACCGAGACCTGCCCGCCCGCCAACATGGTCACCGGCCCCGGCAACATCTGGGTCGCCGCCGCCAAGCGCTACTTCACCGGCAGGATCGGCATCGACGCCGAGGCCGGCCCGACCGAGATCGCGATCCTGGCCGACGGGACCGCCGACCCGGTGCACGTCGCCTCGGACCTGATCAGCCAGGCCGAGCACGACCCGCTGGCGGCCGCCGTCCTCGTCACCGACTCCGTCGCGCTGGCGGACGCGGTGGAGAAGGAGCTCGAGCACCAGGTCGCCGCCACGAAGCACGTCGAGGACCGGATCCGCCCGGCGCTGGCCGGCCGGCAGTCCGCGATCGTCCTCGTCGACGGTGTCGACGAGGGCCTCAGGGTCGTCGACGCGTACGGCGCCGAGCACCTGGAGATCCAGACCGCGCAGGCTTCACAGGTGGCCGACCGTGTGAAGAACGCCGGCGCCGTCTTCATCGGCCCCTGGGCGCCCGTGTCGCTGGGCGACTACGCGGCCGGCTCCAACCACGTCCTGCCCACCGGCGGCTGTGCCTGCCACTCGTCGGGCCTGTCCGTCCAGTCGTTCCTGCGGGGCATCCACATCGTCGACTACACGCGGGACGCGCTGGCGGAGGTCGCACACCACGTGGTGACGCTGGCCGAGGCGGAGGACCTGCCCGCGCACGGCGCGGCGATCAAGGCGAGGTTCGACTGGAAGGTGCCCGAGAGCAAGTGACCGGCAACCCGTCTGTGTCCCCATGGGACGAGCTCCCCGTCCGGGACGAGCTGCGCGGCAAGTCCCCCTACGGCGCGCCCCAACTCGACGTGCCCGTACGGCTGAACACCAACGAGAACCCCTACCCGCTGCCCGAGCCGCTGGTCGAGCGGATCGCCGAGCGGGTCCGCGAGGCGGCCCGGAACCTCAACCGCTACCCGGACCGGGACGCGGTCGAGCTGCGCACCCAGCTGGCCAAGTACCTCACCGACACGTCCGGCTACGAGGTCGGCCCGGCCAACGTCTGGGCCGCCAACGGCTCCAACGAGGTCATCCAGCAGCTGCTGCAGACCTTCGGCGGACCGGGCCGTGCGGCGATCGGCTTCGAGCCGTCGTACTCGATGCACGGCCTCATCGCGCGCGGGACCGGCACCGGCTGGATCTCCGGCCCGCGCGGCGACGACTTCACGATCGACCTCGCCGCGGCCCAGAAGGCCATCGCCGAGCACCGGCCGGACGTCGTCTTCATCACCACCCCCAACAACCCCACGGGCACAGCGGTCCCGCCCGAGACGGTCCTCGCGCTGTACGAGGCCGCGCAGGCGGCGAAGCCGTCGATGGTGGTCGTGGACGAGGCGTACATCGAGTTCAGTCACGGCGACTCGCTGCTGCCGCTGCTCGAGGGCCGGCCGCACCTCGTCGTCTCCCGCACGATGTCGAAGGCGTTCGGCGCGGCGGGCCTGCGCCTCGGCTACCTCGCCGCGCACCCGGCGGTCGTCGACGCCGTCCAGCTCGTCCGGCTGCCGTACCACCTGTCGGCCGTCACGCAGGCGACCGCCCTGGCCGCGCTGGAACACACGGGCGTCCTCCTGAAGTACGTCGAGCAGCTGAAGGCCGAACGGGACCGGCTGGTCACCGAGCTGCGGGCGATCGGCTACGAGGTGACCGCCTCGGACGCCAACTTCGTGCAGTTCGGGCGGTTCCCCGACGCGCACGAGGCCTGGCGGAAGATCCTGGACCGGGGCGTCCTGGTCCGGGACAACGGCGTACCGGGGTGGCTGCGGGTCACCGCCGGGACCCCCGAAGAGAACGACGCGTTTCTCGACGCGGTACGTGAGATGCAGTGTCTTGTGGGGGACACCCCCACACCCCCGAAGGAGCAGAGTTCATGAGCCGCGTAGGACGCGTGGAACGAGTCACGAAGGAGACCTCGGTCCTCGTCGAGATCGATCTCGACGGGTCGGGCAAGGTCGATGTGTCGACCGGCGTCGGCTTCTACGACCACATGCTCGACCAGCTCGGCCGGCACGGTCTGTTCGACCTCACCGTGAAGACCGAGGGCGACCTGCACATCGACTCCCACCACACCATCGAGGACACCGCCCTCGCGCTCGGCGCCGCCTTCAAGCAGGCCCTCGGCGACAAGGTGGGGATCTACCGCTTCGGCAACTGCACGGTCCCGCTGGACGAGTCCCTCGCCCAGGTCACCGTCGACCTGTCCGGCCGCCCGTACCTCGTGCACACCGAGCCCGAGAAGATGGCGCCGATGATCGGCGAGTACGACACGACGATGACCCGGCACATCCTGGAGTCCTTCGTCGCCCAGGCCCAGATCGCGCTGCACGTGCACGTACCCTACGGGCGCAACGCGCACCACATCGTGGAGTGCCAGTTCAAGGCGCTCGCCCGGGCGCTGCGCTACGCCTCCGAGCGCGACCCGCGCGCGGCGGGCATCCTTCCCTCGACGAAGGGCGCGCTGTAAAGCCATGAACGGGCTGTCCACCATCCTGATCGTCGTCGGCCTCTTCCTCGTCGGCGGGATCATCTCGTTCGTCAAGCAGCAGATGCCGAAGAGCCTCATCGTGCTGCTCTCGATCGGCGCCGCGATGTGTCTGGTCGCCGGTGTCCTGAGGCTGGAGGTGTGGAATTGAGCGCCCCTCAGAAGAAACAGAAGCGGGTCGTCGTCTTCGACTACGGCTTCGGCAACGTGAGGTCCGCCGAGCGTGCCCTCGCGCGCGCGGGTGCCGACGTCGAGATAACCCGTGACTTCGACAAGGCCATGAACGCCGACGGGCTGCTGGTGCCGGGCGTCGGCGCCTTCGCCGCCTGCATGAAGGGCCTGACCGAGGCGCGCGGCAACTGGATCATCGACCGCCGGCTGTCCGGCGGGCGCCCGGTGATGGGCATCTGCGTCGGCATGCAGATCCTGTTCGCACGCGGCATCGAACACGGCGTCGAGACCGCGGGCCTGGGCGAGTGGCCCGGCTCCGTCGAGCCCCTGCAGGCCGACATCGTGCCCCACATGGGCTGGAACACCGTGGACGTGGCGCCCGGCTCGCAGCTGTTCGCCGGCCTGGACGCGGACGCGCGCTTCTACTTCGTGCACTCGTACGCCGCCCAGGACTGGGGTCTCGAGGTGAGCAACCCGGTGATCGAGGCCCCCAAGGTCACCTGGTCCACGCACGGCAAGCCCTTCGTGGCCGCCGTCGAGAACGGCGCCCTGTGGGCCACGCAGTTCCACCCCGAGAAGTCCGGCGACGCCGGAGCGCAGCTGCTGAACAACTGGATCGGAACCCTCTGATGTCCTCGAATCCCTCTGGGAAGCTTGAACTCCTCCCCGCCGTGGACGTCCGTGACGGTCAGGCGGTGCGCCTGGTGCACGGCGAGTCCGGTACGGAGACCTCGTACGGCTCTCCCCTGGAGGCCGCCCTCGCCTGGCAGCGCTCGGGCGCCGAGTGGCTGCACCTGGTCGACCTGGACGCCGCGTTCGGCACCGGGAACAACCGCGAACTGATCGCCGAGGTCGCGCGGGCGATGGACATCAAGGTGGAGCTGTCCGGCGGCATCCGCGACGACGACACCCTGGCCGCGGCCCTGGCCACCGGCTGCACCCGGGTGAACCTCGGCACGGCGGCGCTGGAGGCCCCGGAGTGGGTCGCCAGGGTCATCACCGAGCACGGCGACAAGATCGCCGTCGGTCTCGACGTACGCGGCACGACCCTCCGGGGCCGCGGCTGGACCCGCGATGGCGGCGACCTCTACGAGACGCTGGAGCGCCTCAACAGGGAGGGCTGCGCGCGGTACGTCGTGACGGACATCGCCAAGGACGGCACCCTCCAGGGCCCGAACCTGGAGCTGCTGCGCAACGTGTGCGCCGCCACGGACCGCCCGGTCGTGGCCTCCGGCGGCGTGTCCTGCCTGGACGACCTCCGCGCGATCGCCGAGTTGGTACCCCTCGGTGTCGAGGGCGCCATCGTCGGGAAAGCCCTGTACGCGAAGGCGTTCACCCTGGAAGAGGCCCTGGAGGCTGTGTCGTCATGACGTCCGATGCCGTGCGGCGCGTGCAGAGCGGAAGTCCCTGGGAAGAGGCCTTCGGTTTCGCACGCGCCGTCGCGGTGGGCGATCGAGTGCTGGTCGCGGGCACGACGTCCTTCAAGGGCGACGTGCTGTACGGGGAGGGCGACCCGTACGAGCAGGCCAGGACGGCGTTCGCCGGCGCGATCGAGGCGCTCGGCGAGTTCGGGCTCGGCGCCGAGTCCGTGATCCGTACGCGGATGTACCTGACCCATGCGCGGGACGTGGACGAGGTGGGCCGGGCCCACAAGGACTTCTTCGACGCGGTACGGCCGGTGTCGACCCTGCTGGTCGTCCAGGGCTTCGTCGACCCGCGCATCCTGGTGGAAGTAGAAGTGGAAGCCTTCAGAGGCTAGAGGCATTCGTAAGGAGCCGTGGATTCATGACCCTGGCGGTCCGAGTCATCCCCTGCCTGGACGTGGACAACGGCCGGGTCGTCAAGGGTGTCAACTTCCAGAACCTGCGCGACGCGGGCGATCCCGTCGAGATGGCCAAGGTGTACGACGCCGAGGGCGCCGACGAGCTGACGTTCCTGGACATCACCGCGTCGTCCGGCAACCGCGAGACGACGTACGACGTCGTGCGCCGCACGGCCGAGCAGGTGTTCATCCCGCTGACGGTCGGCGGCGGCGTCCGTACGGCCGAGGACGTGGACAAGCTGCTGCGGGCGGGCGCCGACAAGGTGGGCGTGAACACCGCGGCGATCGCCCGGCCGGAGCTGATCCGGGAGATCGCGGAACGGTTCGGCCGTCAGGTGCTGGTGCTGTCGGTGGACGCGCGGCGCACCCCTTCCCGCAGCGGCTCGTCCGGCTCCTTCGAGGTCACGACCCACGGCGGCCGGCGCGGCACCGGCATCGACGCCGTCGAGTGGGCGCACCGGGCCGCCGAACTGGGCGCCGGGGAGATTCTGCTCAACTCGATGGACGCGGACGGCACGAAGGACGGCTACGACCTGGAGATGATCACGGCCGTGCGCAAGCACGTGACCATCCCGGTGATCGCCTCGGGCGGCGCCGGCAAGCTCACCGACTTCCCGCCCGCGATCGAGGCGGGCGCGGACGCGGTGCTCGCGGCGTCGGTGTTCCACTTCGGCGATCTGCGGATCGGTCAGGTGAAGGAGACGCTGCGCGGGGCGGGGCACCCCGTCAGGTGACGCCGGTCCGAGCCCCGGCCGGTCGGCCGGGGCTCTTTCATCGCCGGACAGGAAAGAGAAGTTGCGCAAAATGAGTTGAGCAAAATAACTTGTGCAAGTTCTCTTTCGTACCTAGGGTGGATCGCATGTCAGGCATGTCAGGCAAGGAGAGAGACCGTCGGATCACCGACCTGGGCACGCTCAAGGCGCTTGCCCACCCGTTGCGGATGAAGCTGTACCGCGGTCTGCTGATCGCCCACGTCGCCACCGCCTCACAGCTCGCCGAGCAGGTCGACGAGGCCGTCTCACTGGTCAGCTACCACCTGCGGAAACTGGCCGAGCACGGGCTGATCGAGGAGGCCGAGGCGCAGCGTGCGGACGGCCGGGAGCGCTGGTGGGAGCCTGCCTCGGACGGCCTGAGCATCCGGGACGAGGACTTCCGGGACGCGCCCGAGAAGGCCGCCGCGCACACGGCGACCAGCCGACTCCTCTTCGAGCAGCAGGCCGACATGTACCGGCGCTACCTCGACGAGCGGGCCCACTGGGATCCTGAGTGGAACACTGCGGCCGAGTCCTCCGAGACCGTCATGCGCCTCACGGCCGACGAACTCGCCGACCTTTCGGCCGAGTTGCGGGCCCTGGCCCAGAAGTACCAGGAGAAGGGCCGCGCGGCCGATGCGGCTGGTGACACCGAGGGCCGCGAGAACGTCGCGCTGCACACGAACGCCTTCCCGTTCCGTGCCTGAGGGGATGAGGGGATACGCATGCCCGCCGCCCTCCACCCGGCGCCGGTCGTCGACAGACCCGCGCACCGCGACCCCAACGTCCTGCGCTGGCTCGGCGCGTACAGCGCGTCCGCGATCGGCGACAACATCTACTACGTCGCCCTGTCCTGGGCCGCCGTCCAGGCCGGTACGCCCGCGCAGGCCGGGCTGGTGACGGCCGCCGGCGCGGTGCCGCGAGCGGTGCTGATGCTGGGCGGGGGAGTGGTCGCCGACCGGTACGGGCCGCGCCGGGTCGTGCTCGTCAGCAGTGCGGGGCGCTGTCTGCTGGTCGTCGTCGCGGCCGGGCTGCTGCTGGCGACCAGCCCCGGCCTGTGGGCGCTGGGTGCGGTCGCGGTGCTCTTCGGGGTCGTCGACGCCGTGTTCCTGCCCGCCGCGGGTGCCCTGCCCGCCCGGATCACCGGCCCCGGCCAGCTGGCCCGCGTCCAGGGCATGCGGGGCCTTGCCACCCGCCTCGCCACGGTCCTCGGCGGCCCCCTCGCCGGCCTCGGCATCGCACTCGGCGGCACGAGCGGGGCCTTCGGGTCCGCCGCGCTGCTGATCGGGGTGTCGCTGCCGGTGCTGTGGGCCGTACGTGTCCGGCCACTGCCGCCGGACGGTCGGCGGGCGCGGGGCGGGGGCCTGGCGGATGGCCGGCGGTTGCGAGACGGGGGTTGGGCGCGCAGCCCGGCGTTACGGGGTGCCGCCCGCGCCCACCGGTGCCTCCCTGGGGGTACCTCCCAGGCTCTTGGGCACTGGGGGAGGCACGCATGCGCGCGGCTTGCGGAAGCGGTTCCGCGCCGTCGTCGGGTGCGGGATGGGGTTCTGGGCGAGTTGCGGGACGGGGTGCGGCACATTCGGCGGGACCGGGTGCTGCGGCCGCTCGTGCTGGCCATCGCCCTCGGCGATCTGGGATTCGTCGGGCCGATGAATCTGGGGCTGACCCTGCTGTCCGAGGAGCGCGGGTGGGGGTCGTCCGGGATGGGCTGGGTGCTCGGCGGGTTCGGCATCGGCGCGGGGGCGGCGTCGCTGCTGCTCATGGTGCGTGGGCGGGTGCCCCGCGCCGCGCTCGTCTCGGCGGTGGCGGAGATCGCAGGGTGCGTGGCGATCACCGGCCTCGCGCACGCGGCGTCCGTCGTCGCCGCGGCCTGCGTGGCCCTGTTCATCGGCCTGCTGTCCGGGCTGGGCGGCGCCCTGAGAGGAGCCCTGCTCCAGCTCCGGGCAGGGCCCGCCTACGTCGGCCGCGTCATCTCCGCCTCCACCCTGGTCAGCTTCGGCGTCGCACCGCTCACCTACCCGGTGGTCGGCTGGGCGATCGAGGCCTGGGGCACCGCGCCGGTCTTCGCGGCCTGCGCGGCGATCTGCGCCCTGGGCGGCGTCGTCACGCTGAGCGCCGGACCCCTGCGCCGCGCCGAGCTGCCGTGACCCCGGACCGGAGCCGTCCCCGATTCTTCGGCCCTCGGACCCTCGGATCCCTCGGACCCTCAGATCCCGAGCTGCTGCGTCTCGTGCAGCTTGGCGATCGCGTCCTTGTCGCCGTCCAGTTCGACCTTGGCGGCGCTCTGCCGACCGTACATGAACAGCACCAGCTCGGACGGCTCGCCGGTCACCGTCACCACCGGCGTGCCCCGGTGGGCGACCGCCGTCTGGCCGTCCGGGCGGCGCAGCACCAGGCCGGTCGGGGCGCCGCGGCCCATCAGCCGGGCGCTGCGCTCCAGCCGGGACCACAGGGCGTCCTGGAAGACCGGATCGAGTTCGCGCGGCGTCCAGTCGGGCTGGGCGCGCCGGACGTCCTCGGTGTGGACATAGAACTCGATCGTGTTCGACATCTCCTCGACGGGCTTGAGCGAGAACGGCGAGAACCGCGGCGGGCCGGTGCGGATGAGCTGGATCAGCTCCTCGTACGGCTTCGCGGCGAACTCCGCCATCACGCGCTCCAGGCGCGGCGCGAGCTGCTTGATCAGGATGCCGCTCGCGGCGTCCGGGCGGCGCTCGCGCACCACCATGTGCGCGGCGAGATCACGGGTCTTCCAGCCCTCGCACAGGGTGTCGGCGTCGGGACCCGCGGTCTCCAGCAGGTCGGCGAGCAGGAGTCGTTCACGCTTGGCATGGGTCGACATGCAGCAAGCCTACGACCGTCCCCGGGGTCCGCCCAGTGGACGCGGCCCCAACGACGGCCCTCTGGGTCCGCCCAGTGGACACTCACCGTTGCCTGTCAGTGGCGCGCGGCACAATGGCATCCATGACCAGTACGTCCCCTCGCCGGCCCAGCAGCCTCGACCCGGAGATCGCCGCGCGCCTCAAGCGCAGCCCCGACGGCCTCCTGCCCGCCATCGCCCAGCAGTACGACACCGGAGAGGTGCTCATGCTCGGCTGGATGGACGACGAGGCGCTGCACCGCACGCTCACCACCGGCCGCTGCACGTACTGGTCGCGCAGCCGCCACGAGTACTGGGTCAAGGGCGACACGTCCGGTCACTTCCAGTGGGTCAAGTCCGTCGCCCTCGACTGCGACGCGGACACCGTGCTGGTGAAGGTCGACCAGGTCGGCGCCGCCTGCCACACCGGCGCGCGCACCTGCTTCGACGCCGACTTGCTGCTCAAGGACGGCGGCCCGCTCAAGGACGGCAGCAGCGGCGCCGATTCCGGCGTACAGGCCTCGGATCAGTAAGGTCAGCCGCCATGGACCTCGACACGTTCCGCAAGCTCGCCACCGACCGCCGGGTCATCCCGGTCACCCGCAAGCTGCTCGCCGACGGCGACACCCCGGTCGCGCTCTACCGCAAGCTCGCCGCCGAGCGCCCCGGCACGTTCCTGCTGGAGTCCGCGGAGAACGGACGCTCGTGGTCCCGCTACTCGTTCGTGGGAGTCCGCAGCGCGGCCACCCTCACCGAACGCGACGGCCGGGTCCACTGGCTCGGCACCCCGCCCGTCGGCGTCCCGGTCGACGGCGACCCGCTCGCCGCCCTGCGCGCCACCCTCGAGGCCCTGCACACCCCCCGCGACCTCGCCCACGACCTGGGCCTGCCCCCCTTCACCGGCGGCATGGTCGGCTACCTCGGTTACGACATCGTGCGCCGCCTGGAGAAGATCGGCCCCGGCGAGCGGGACGATCTCAAGCTCCCCGAGCTGACCATGCTGCTCACCAGCGACCTCGCCGTCATGGACCACTGGGAGGGCTCGGTCCTGCTGATCGCCAACGCGATCAACCACAACGACCTCGACACCGGCGTCGACGAGGCCTACGCCGACGCGGTCGCCCGCCTCGACGTCATGGAGGCCGACCTCACGCGCGCGGTCGCCCAGCCCCCGGCCGCTCTGCCGCCCTCCGAACTTCCCGAGTACACCGCGCTGTGGGGCGGCCCCGACTTCCAGGAGGCCGTCGAGGACGTCAAGGAGCGCATCCGCGCGGGCGAGGCCTTCCAGGTCGTCCCGTCCCAGCGGTTCGAGACCCCGTGCAGGGCGAGCGCGCTGGACGTCTACCGCGTCCTCAGGGCGACCAACCCGTCCCCGTACATGTACCTGTTCCGGTTCCCCCGCGGGGATGGAGGTGCCTTCGACGTCGCCGGCTCGTCCCCCGAGGCCCTGGTGAAGGTCGAGGACGGGCAGGCCATGGTCCACCCCATCGCCGGCACCCGGTGGCGCGGGGCCACCCCGCAGGAGGACCAGGCCCTCGCCGACGAGCTGCTGGCCGATCCCAAGGAGCGCGCCGAGCACCTGATGCTCGTCGACCTGGGCCGCAACGACCTGGGGCGGGTGTGCGAGCCGGGCTCGGTCGAGGTCGTCGACTTCATGTCCATCGAGCGGTACTCGCACGTCATGCACATCGTCTCGACGGTGACCGGCCGGGTCGCGCAGGGCCGCACGGCCTTCGACGTGCTGACGGCCTGTTTCCCGGCCGGCACGCTCTCCGGCGCGCCCAAGCCGCGCGCGATGCAGATCATCGACGAACTGGAGCCGTCCCGGCGCGGACTGTACGGCGGCTGCGTCGGCTACCTCGACTTCGCGGGCGACTCCGACACCGCTATCGCCATCCGCACGGCCCTGCTGCGCGACGGCACCGCGTACGTCCAGGCGGGTGCCGGCATCGTCGCCGACTCCGACCCGGTCGCCGAGGACACCGAGTGCCGCAACAAGGCGGCGGCCGTCCTGCGCGCGGTGCACACGGCGAACCGGCTGGGGCGGTAGGGCACACCTCCAGAAGCGGTGGGGCGCTTGTCACGTCACCCCGGGTGAGGGTTCGCCCGGGGTTCAAGCGATAGTGGAGTACGTGACTGCCGTACCTAACCCCCGTACCCAAGCCCGAGGATCCGCCCGGGCCGGCCGCCTGAGCCTCGCCGTCGCCCTGCTGTGCGGTGCGCTCGGCGCGGCCGTGGCGCTGCTCGCCACCCGGCAGCGTTGGTCGGAGGGCACCGCGACGGTGGCCGGCGGCGCGTTCCCCCTGACCGCCAAGGGCAGTGACGTCACCGGCGTCCCGGCCGCCCTGGCCATAGTGGGCCTCGCCGCGCTCGTCGCCGTCTTCGCCGTCCGCCGCGCCGGCCGCCTGGTCGTCGCCGCGCTGCTCGCGCTGTCCGGCGTCGGCACCGTCACCTCGGCCCTGCTCGGCACCTCCGACAGCTCCGCGCTCGACGAGAAGGCCGCCCAGGCCTCCGGCGACACCTCGGCCACCGTGGACGCCTTCACCCACACGGCCTGGCCGTACGTCGCCGCCGCGGGCGGCATCCTGATCCTGCTGGCCGGCCTGCTCGCCCTGCGCTACGGGCGGCTGTGGCCCGCGATGTCCGGCCGCTACGAACGCTCCGGCGCCCCCCGCCCGCGCCGCGCCGCCGCCGCGCCGGACCCCGACCGGCCCGAGGAGCTGTGGAAGGCCCTCGACCGCGGCGAGGACCCGACCGGGGCCTGACTCCCGCCCTGCCCCTCCCGGGCGTGCGGGAGGCACCCCCGCGCACCGCCCGTGTGCGCGTGCGGGACAATGACCACGAGCGTCCTGCTCAGACACGCACACAGCAACGAGGAGCAAGCAATGGCGGGCAGCAGCCACGGTCACACCCCGGCCGCCTGGACCGGTGTCACTATCGCCTTCATCGGTTTCTGCGTCGCGGGCGCCTTCATGGTGCTGGACCAGCCGCTCGGCTTCTGGGCCGGCATGGTCGTCGTGCTCCTCGGCGGCGTCGTCGGCGCCATCATGCGCGCGATGGGGCTCGGCCAGCCGCAGCACGCCCACCCGGTACACCAGGCCGGCGGCGAGCGCGAGACGGCGAGCGTCGAGAGCTGATCCGCGGCGGTACGCCACGCACGGACGACCTCGTCGAGGGGCGGTCCCGGCACGACGGTGCCAGGGGCCGCCCCTCGCGCGTGTGCGGGGCACAATGCCTACCGTGAACACCGTGAACGCAGGCACCCGAAGGACGACACACAGCGTGGTGGGCCGCCTCGCCCTGCCGACCGGGGTCCTCGCGGCCGTCGCCGGGGCCTTCGCGTACGTGGGGACGGTGGACCCGAACGAGCCCGGCCACTACCCTGCCTGCCCCCTGCTGCAGCTCACCGGCATCTACTGCCCCGGCTGCGGCGGGCTGCGCAGCGCGCACGCCGTCATGCACGGGGACTTCGCGGCGGCCCTGCAGGACAACGCGCCGGCCGTCCTGGGCTACGCGGCCTTCGCGGTGCTGTGGACCGTATGGGTGGTCCACGCGGTGCGGGGCCGGCCGCTGCGGATCGATCCCCCGCCGGTGCTCCTGTGGGGCGTGGGAGCGTTGGTGCTGGTCTTCACGGTTCTCCGGAACCTGCCGTTCGGTGGCTGGCTGCATCCCTGATCAACTGAGGTATGTCCAGGTGGTGGGACCGGCGTCAACCGGATGCGAGGGCTACGTCCCGCTCCGGATACCATCGCAGTGACCATCGTTTTTCTTGCTGAATTCTTGCCGTCCGGAAGGGGGCCGCTCGCGTGAGTGTGCTCGACGAGATCATCGACGGAGTCCGTGCCGACCTCGCGGAGCGGCAGGCGCACGTCAGCATCGACGAGCTCAAAGAGCGTGCGGCGAAGGCTCCGGCGGCCAAGGACGGTGCGGCCGCGCTGCGCGGCGAAGGCGTGCAGGTCATCTGCGAGGTCAAGCGCTCCAGCCCGTCCAAGGGCGCGCTGGCCGCGATCGCCGACCCGGCCGGGCTCGCCGCGGACTACGAGGCGGGCGGCGCGGCCGTCATCTCCGTGCTCACCGAACAGCGCCGCTTCGGCGGCTCGCTGGCCGACCTGGAGGCGGTCCGCGCGCGCGTGGACATCCCCGTGCTGCGCAAGGACTTCATCGTCACGTCGTACCAGCTGTGGGAGGCCCGCGCGTACGGCGCCGACCTCGCGCTGCTGATCGTCGCGGCTCTCGAACAGCCGGCCCTGGAGTCGCTGATCGAGCGCGCCGTGTCCATCGGCCTCACGCCGCTCGTCGAGGTGCACGACGAGGAGGAGGTCGAGCGGGCGGTGGACGCGGGTGCCAAGGTCATCGGCGTCAACGCGCGCAACCTCAAGACCCTGGAGGTCGACCGCGGCACGTTCGAGCGGGTGGCTCCGGAGATCCCCGACGGCCTCGTCAAGATCGCGGAGTCCGGCGTCCGCGGCCCGCACGACCTCATCGCGTACGCCAACGCCGGTGCCAACGCGGTCCTCGTCGGCGAGTCCCTCGTCACGGGCCGCGACCCGAAGGTAGCGGTGTCCGATCTGGTGGCGGCAGGTGCACATCCCGCATTGCGGCACGGGCGCGACTGATCACCCGGTAGGCTGAGCGCCGATGACTCTCTCGACCACCATGGCGACCAGGGACCCGTACGCCCGCCTCGCCCGCGGCTGCCGCCCCCGCGGCTGCCGCGCGCCTGCCCGCAGGGTGCACGGCCGCCGGGTCCGCTACGTCATCGGTGACGAGCCGGGCCAGGTAAACGGCCGGCGATGGCAGCGCCCCGAAAGGGGCGCGGGGCTCTGTTTGATGTGCGGCTACCGCCGCGCGGGCGCGACAAGCCACAACAGGCCCGTAGTCAAGTGACAATCCCCGCCCCCACGGCGATCAGTGTCTTTTTCACACACTCACCGTGAGGTTTCCGCATGCCCAGCGAGTTCTTCATCCCTGACCCGGAGGGTCAAACCCCCAGTGCCGAAGGCTACTTCGGCGCGTTCGGCGGCAAGTTCATCCCGGAGGCACTCGTCGCCGCCGTGGACGAGGTAGCCGTCGAGTACGACAAGGCCAAGCACGACCCCGAGTTCGCCCGTGAGCTCGACGACCTGCTCATCAACTACACCGGCCGCCCGTCGGCGATCACCGAGGTGCCTCGTTTCGCCGCGGAAGCGGGCGGCGCGCGCGTCCTCCTCAAGCGCGAGGACCTCAACCACACCGGGTCCCACAAGATCAACAACGTGCTCGGCCAGGCACTGCTCACCAAGCGCATGGGAAAGACCCGCGTCATCGCCGAGACCGGCGCCGGCCAGCACGGCGTCGCCACCGCCACCGCCTGTGCCCTCTTCGGCCTCGAGTGCACGATCTACATGGGCGAGATCGACACCCGGCGCCAGGCTCTCAACGTGGCCCGCATGCGCATGCTCGGCGCCGAGGTCATCGCCGTGAAGTCCGGCAGCCGCACGCTGAAGGACGCGATCAACGAGGCCTTCCGCGACTGGGTCGCCAACGTCGACCACACGCACTACCTCTTCGGCACGGTCGCCGGACCGCACCCCTTCCCGGCCATGGTGCGCGACTTCCACCGCGTCATCGGCGTCGAGGCCCGCCGCCAGCTCCTGGAGCGCGCCGGCCGGCTGCCCGACGCCGCGATCGCCTGCGTCGGCGGCGGCTCCAACGCCATCGGCCTCTTCCACGCCTTCATCCCGGACGCGGACGTACGCCTCATCGGCTGCGAACCCGCCGGGCACGGCGTCGACAGCGGCGAGCACGCGGCGACCCTGACCGCCGGCGAGCCCGGCATCCTGCACGGCTCCCGGTCGTACGTCCTCCAGGACGACGAGGGCCAGATCACCGAGCCGTACTCGATCTCGGCCGGACTCGACTACCCGGGCATCGGCCCCGAACACTCCTACCTCAAGGACACCGGCCGCGCCGAGTACCGCGCCGTCACCGACGACGCCGCCATGCAGGCGCTGCGCCTGCTGTCGCGGACCGAGGGCATCATCCCGGCGATCGAGAGCGCCCACGCGCTGGCCGGAGCCCTGGAGGTCGGCCGGGAGCTGGGCGAGGACGGGCTGATCGTGGTCAACCTGTCCGGCCGCGGTGACAAGGACATGGACACCGCCGCCCGCTACTTCGGCCTGTACGACACCGACGCCGAGGTCGCCGCCGACGCCGACGGCGGCACCGCCGAGATCGAGGGGGACGCCAAGTGAGCGGGAACATCCAGCTGTTGACCGACTCCCTCGCCGCCGCGAAGGCGCAGGGACGCTCGGCTCTCATCGCCTACCTCCCGGCCGGGTTCCCGACCGTGGACGGCGGCATCGAGGCGATCAAGGCCGTGCTCGACGGCGGCGCCGACCTCATCGAGGTCGGCCTGCCGCACAGCGACCCCGTCCTCGACGGCCCGGTCATCCAGACCGCCGACGACATCGCCCTGCGCGGCGGCGTCCGGATCGCCGACGTCATGCGGACGGTTCGGGAGGCGCACCAGGCCACGGGCAAGCCGGTGCTCGTCATGACGTACTGGAATCCCATCGACCGCTACGGCGTCGAACGCTTCACCGCCGAACTGGCTCAGGCGGGCGGCGCGGGCTGCATCCTGCCCGACCTGCCGGTGCAGGAGGCGGCGCTGTGGCGCGAGCACGCCGAGAAGCACAGCCTCGCGACGGTCTTCGTCGTCGCGCCCAGCAGCAAGGACGAGCGGCTCGCCCAGATCACGGCGGCGGGCAGCGGCTTCGTCTACGCCGCCTCCCTCATGGGCGTCACCGGCACCCGCGAGACGGTCAGCTCGCAGGCCCAGGACCTGGTGGAACGCACCCGCGCCACCGGCACGGACCTGCCGGTTTGCGTCGGGCTCGGCGTCTCCAACGCCCAGCAGGCTGCCGAGGTGGCCCGCTTCTCCGACGGCGTGATCGTCGGTTCGGCGTTCGTCCGGCGGATGCTGGACGCCCCCGACGACGCGGCCGGCGTCGAGGCCGTCCGCGCGCTGGCGGGAGAGCTGGCGAAGGGCGTGCGCGGACAGGCGTGACCAGCCGGGCGTAACAAGTGAGGTGCTCATACCGGGTCCCTCGTACGGGTGGACCTGGGGCCGGGGAGGCACGGTGTGCCTCCCCGGTTCGTTTCCGGGGTGTGAGTGAGAAGAACCGTGAGGGAAAGTGGACCGCCCGGGAGCGGCTGGCGGTCGAGCGTGAGAAGCAGAAGACCGCGGAGAAGCGACGCCGTGCGCTGATCGTGGGCACGACCGTCGTCTGTGTGCTGGGGCTCGCGGCGGTGGTCGGCGTCGTCGCCGCCAACACCGGCAAGAACGACGGCGCAGCAAAGGCGGGCCAGGTCGTGGCGCCCTCGGGGGCGCAGGGCGAGGACGGCCTCGCCATCCCGGTCGGCAAGGCGAGCGCCAAGTCCAAGCTCACGGTCTGGGAGGACTTCCGCTGCCCGGCCTGCAAGGTCTTCGAGCAGGCGTACCGCTCGACGATCCACGAACTGACGAACGCCGGGCAGCTCAAGGTCGAGTACCACCTGGCCACGATCATCGACGGCAACATGCGCGGCACCGGCTCCCGCAACGCGGCCAACGCCGCCGCCTGCGCCCAGGACGCCGGAAAGTTCCCGGCGTACCACGACGTGCTCTACGACAACCAGCCGCCGGAGACCGAGGACGCCTTCGCCGACAAGAGCAGGCTCATCGAGCTGGCCGGCAAGGTCGACGGCCTCGACACCCCCGCGTTCCGCTCCTGCGTGGAGAACGGCACGCACAACAGCTGGGTCGAGAAGTCCAACGAGGCCTTCCAGAAGGCCGGCTTCCAAGGCACGCCCACCGTGTTGCTGGACGGCAAGAACATCTACCAGGACCAGTCGATGACACCGGCGAAGCTGAAGCAGATGGTGCAGGAGGCGAACAAAGGGTAAGGCCGTCCCGTAGGGCTTTCTCACACCCCTGTTATGGAGCCGTAGCCGGGCCGCCTGCCGTCGGCCCGGTTCGGCACGGTAGCGTCGACCTTGCCATGGAACTTGCCTACATTCCCAGCCCGTCGCGCGGGGTGATCCACCTCGGTCCCATTCCGCTGCGCGGCTATGCATTCTGCATCATCATCGGCGTCTTCGTTGCAGTCTGGCTCGGCAACAAGCGCTGGGTCGCCCGCGGCGGGCGGTCCGGCACGGTGGCCGACATCGCGGTCTGGGCCGTGCCGTTCGGCCTGGTCGGAGGCCGGCTCTACCACGTGATCACGGACTACGAGCTGTACTTCAGCGAGGGCCGTGACTGGGTGGACGCCTTCAAGATCTGGGAGGGCGGCCTCGGCATCTGGGGCGCGATCGCGCTCGGTGCGGTGGGCGCGTGGATCGGCTGCCGGCGCCGGGGCATCCCGCTGCCCGCGTGGGCCGACGCCCTTGCGCCGGGCATCGCCCTCGCGCAGGCGATCGGCCGCTGGGGCAACTGGTTCAACCAGGAGCTGTACGGCAAGCCGACCGATCTGCCGTGGGCGCTGGAGATCACCTCGTCGGCGGACGGGCGGGTTCCGGGCACGTACCAACCGACGTTCCTGTACGAGTCCCTGTGGTGCATCGGCGTCGCGTTCCTGGTGATCTGGGCCGACCGCCGCTTCAAGCTGGGGCATGGGCGGGCGTTCGCGCTGTACGTCGCCGCCTACTGCGCTGGTCGCGCCTGGATCGAGTACCTGCGTATTGATGATGCCCACCACATCCTGGGGCTGCGGTTGAACGTCTGGACCGCGATGATCGTGTTCCTGCTCGCGGTGGTGTATCTCGTGCTGTCGGCGAAGAAGCGGCCGGGGCGGGAGGCCGTTGTCGAACCCGGAGCGGAATCCTCTGACGGGGAAGCCCACGAGGAGACCAAGGACGGCGACGAGGATTCCGGCGCCAAGGATGGGGCCGAGTCCGCGAAGAAGACGTGACGGGTGGTTCTACGGCGATGAGGGCGTCCGGAGTTTTCCGGGCGCCCTCGGTGTGTCTCGGGGGGCATCACGTGCGCGCCGGACAGGGCGAGGGCGAGGGCCGCCGCCATCGCGCGGGCGCCGTGCACGCCGTAGCCGTCCTGGCGAGGCGCCCCCGGCACCAGCAGCTCCGCTATGTCCAGCACGTGATGCCCCGCCATGGTCGGCAGGCAACTCCCCCGCGCCGGACCGATCTTCGCGGCCCACTCCGCCGGAATGGCCGACACCCCCTGGGCCGCGCCCGCCAAGGCGCCCGCCACCCCGGCCGTCGTGTCGGCGTCGCGGCCCATGTTGACGGCCGTCAGGACGGACTGGGCGAAGTCGCCGTCGGCGGCCGCGTACGCGCCGAAGGCGAGGGCCACCGCCTCGGGGGCCAGGATCGGTCCAGGGGCAGCCGCCGATGACGACCGCGGAGCGGACCGCGCGTTCGCCCCGGTGGGCCACCGCTGCCGCTCTGCGCAGCGAGCGGGCCGTCCAGGAGTCGTCTGGGACCACCGCGAGCGCCGAGGCCACGACCGAGACCGTCGGCGCCCCGGCCATGGCCGCCGCGACGCCCGCGGCGACCGCCTGGCCGCCGTAGATGCCCTCGCCGTCGTGGCTGAGCGAGCCGTCGATCGCCACCAGGCTGGCCGCCTCGGCGGGGCGGCCAGCCGCGAAGACGCCGTAGGGTGCCGCGCGCATGGCCAGGCCGTCGATCCACGTGTGGCGGTGCTGCGCGGAGACGGGCGCGGCCAGGCCCCGGCGCAGGTTCTCCAGCGTGCCGCGCTCGCTGAAGCCCGCGCCCCCCGAAGGGGCCCTCGGCGCGGTCCGCGATCCACTCGTGCCAGGCCGCCTCGACATGGGCCGGGGTGCGGGCGGAGCCGTGCCGGGCCAGGAGCAGGCCCGAGAAGATCGCGTACTCGGTGCCGTCCGTGCCCGCGGGGTGCTCGGCCACGCCCTTGATGCGGCCCCAGCGGCGCGGATCTCCCCCGACGGCCCGGCCCAGCAGCGCGCCGCGCGCCCGTTCACGAAGTTCGGTGGCGTCCCCGGGCGCGGGGACCCAGGGGATGCAGGCGATCGATGCCACGCGGCCCAGCGTCACCCGGTCGACGTCGAAAAGTGCAGGTAAGCCCAGCCTTTCCTTGCTGGCGGGAAGGAAATTCGGAACCTAGATTGGGTGTTGTCGAAGAGTAGAAGTTGTCTAAACCGGCTTCTGAAGAAGTCACCTGAAGCGTCTGAAGAAGCTGCCCGAAGAACCTGTCTGGAGATCCGGCATGGCCATCATCGCCACCGATGCGGTACTGCACGAGGCGCACCGCGACAACCACACGCACCGGGACGTGAACGGTGGCTGGCTGCGCCCCGCGGTCTTCGGTGCGATGGACGGCCTGGTCTCCAACCTCGCCCTGATGACCGGCGTCGCGGGTGGATCGGCCAGTCAGCACGCCGTCGTCCTCAGCGGCTTCGCCGGGCTCGCCGCCGGCGCCTTCTCCATGGCCGCCGGCGAGTACACCTCGGTGGCCTCGCAGCGCGAGCTCGTCCAGGCCGAACTGGACGTGGAGCGCCGCGAGCTGAGAAAGCACCCGAAGGACGAGGAGGCCGAGCTCGCCGCCCTCTACCAGGCCAGAGGCGTCGAGCCGAAGCTGGCCCGCGAGGTCGCCCGGCAGTTGTCCGAGGATCCCGAGCAGGCCCTCGAAATACACGCCCGCGAGGAGCTGGGCATAGACCCCGGCGACCTGCCCTCGCCGCTCGTCGCCGCGGTGTCGAGCTTCGGGTCCTTCGCGCTGGGCGCGCTGGTTCCCGTACTGCCGTACCTGCTGGGCGCGAACTCCCTGTGGCCGGCCGTGCTGCTGGCGCTGATCGGGCTCTTCGCGTCCGGTGCCGTGGTGGCCAAGGTGACGGCGCGCACCTGGTGGTTCAGCGGGCTGCGGCAGCTCACGCTCGGAGGAGCCGCGGCCGGTGTGACGTACGCCCTGGGCACTCTGTTCGGAACCGCCGTAGGATAGCTGAGCACGCACTTATGTGAGGGGCCGCATAAGTAGCCGTTACTCGCTGGTTTCGATTGCTTAACCACGGGGCATGAGCCGTAAGCGCTGTGGGCAATGAGGCCTGACGCGCACCCGTGGGGTGGGCGACGACGCTCCCCCCGCTCCTCCGGGGCGACGGACATCGATCTGTCCGGATCGTCCCCCGCATACCTCCGCCGCCAAGGGCGGGCCTCTGCCGTGTACCCCCGCGCGGCGTCCGCATGTTGGAACGGAATATCCCGGTTCCCGAGAACCGCTCCATCATGTAACCTGCACGAAATTTTGCACTCCGCAGAGGGCCAACGTCGTCCCTCGGCAATCTGCATATGCCACATGACGACGACGGGAGAGCCGATGCGTACGCCGCGCCAGCCGTCCCAGCACTCCGTGAATGGCCAGAACTGGTCGTTCATGGATGCTCGCCCTGCTGCGCAGGGTATGTACGACCCCCGCAACGAGCACGACGCCTGTGGTGTCGGTTTCGTGGCCACCCTCACCGGCGAGGCGAGCCATGCGCTGGTCGAGCAGGCGCTGACGGTGCTGCGCAACCTGGAGCACCGGGGTGCCACCGGCTCCGAGCCCGACTCGGGTGACGGCGCGGGCATCCTCTCCCAGGTGCCGGACGGCTTCTTCCGCGAGGTGGCCGGATTCGAGCTGCCCGAGGCCGGTGCGTACGCCGTCGGCAACGCCTTCCTGCCGGAGGACTCCGCCGCCGACGCCGTCTCGCGGATCGAGACGATCGCCGCGGAGGAGGGCCTGACGGTCCTCGGCTGGCGTGACGTGCCCGTCGCCCCCGAACTGCTGGGCGCCACCGCCCGGTCGACGATGCCCGCCTTCCGGCAGATCTTCGTCAGCGACGGCATCGCGGAGCCTTCGACGGATATCGACCTCGACCGCAAGGCCTTCGTGCTGCGCAAGCGCGCCGAGCGCGAGGCCGGCGTCTACTTCCCGTCGCTGTCGGCCCGCACGATCGTCTACAAGGGCATGCTGACCACCGGCCAGCTGGAGCCCTTCTTCCCGGACCTGTCCGACCGCCGTTTCGCCTCCGCGATCGCGCTCGTGCACTCCCGGTTCTCCACGAACACGTTCCCGTCGTGGCCGCTGGCCCACCCGTACCGCTTCGTCGCACACAACGGCGAGATCAACACGGTCATGGGCAACCGCAACTGGATGCGGGCCCGCGAGTCCCAGCTGATCTCCGAGCTGTTCGGCGAGAGCAGGGACGGCAAGGATCTCGCGCGCGTCTTCCCGATCTGCACCCCGGACGCCTCCGACTCCGCCTCCTTCGACGAGGTGCTGGAACTGCTGCACCTCGGCGGGCGCTCCCTGCCGCACTCCGTGCTGATGATGATCCCGGAGGCGTGGGAGAACCACGACTCGATGGACCCGGCCCGCCGCGCTTTCTACCAGTACCACTCCAAGCTGATGGAGCCCTGGGACGGCCCGGCCTGCGTCACCTTCACCGACGGCACCCAGGTCGGCGCCGTGCTCGACCGCAACGGCCTGCGCCCCGGCCGCTACTGGGTCACCGACGACGGCCTCGTCGTCCTCGGCTCCGAGGTCGGCGTCCTCGACATCGACCCCGCGAAGGTCGTCCGCAAGGGCCGCCTCCAGCCCGGCCGCATGTTCCTCGTGGACACCGCCGAGCACCGCATCATCGAGGACGACGAGATCAAGTCCCAGCTCGCCGCCGAGAACCCGTACGCGCAGTGGCTGGAAACCGGCGAGATCGAGCTGGGCGATCTGCCCGAGCGCGAGCACATCGTGCACACGCACGCCTCGGTCACCCGCCGCCAGCAGACCTTCGGCTACACCGAGGAGGAGCTGCGCGTCATCCTCGCCCCGATGGCCAAGGCCGCCGCCGAGCCGATCGGCTCGATGGGTACGGACAGCCCGATCGCGGCCCTCTCCGACCGTCCGCGGCTGCTCTTCGACTACTTCACCCAGCTGTTCGCCCAGGTCACCAACCCGCCGCTGGACGCCATCCGCGAGGAACTGGTCACCTCCCTGCGCTCCTGGCTGGGCCCGGAGGGCAATCTGCTGGAGCCGACGGCCGCGTCCTGCCGCAGTGTCGCGCTGCCCTTCCCGGTCATCGACAACGACGAGCTGGCCAAGCTCATCCACATCAACGCCGACGGCGACATGCCCGGCTTCAAGGCCGCGACCCTGTCCGGCCTGTACCGGGTGCACGGCGGCGGCGAGGCGCTGGCCGCGCGCATCGAGGAGATCTGCGCCGAGGCCGACGCCGCGATAGAGAACGGCGCCCGCCTGATCGTCCTGTCCGACCGCCACTCGGACGCCGAGCACGCGCCGATCCCGTCGCTGCTGCTCACCGCGGCCGTCCACCACCACCTCATCCGCACCAAACAGCGCACCCAGGTGGGCCTGCTGGTCGAGGCCGGCGACGTCCGCGAGGTCCACCACGTCGCCCTGCTCATCGGCTACGGCGCGGCGGCCGTGAACCCGTACCTGGCGATGGAGTCCGTCGAGGACCTGGTCCGCGCGGGCACCTTCCTGCCGGGCATCGAGCCCGAGAAGGCCATCAAGAACCTGATCTACGCGCTCGGCAAGGGCGTCCTGAAGGTCATGTCCAAGATGGGCATCTCCACCGTCGCCTCCTACCGCGGCGCCCAGGTCTTCGAGGCCGTCGGCCTCGACGAGATCTTCGTCGACAAGTACTTCCACGGCACGGCCACCAAGATCGGCGGCGTCGGCATCGACGTCATCGCCAAGGAGGTCGCCGCCCGGCACGCCAAGGCATACCCCGCCTCCGGCATCGCTCCCGCGCACCGCGCGCTGGACATCGGCGGCGAGTACCAGTGGCGCCGCGAGGGCGAGCCGCACCTGTTCGACCCGGAGACGGTCTTCCGCCTCCAGCACTCCACGCGCACCGGCCGCTACGACATCTTCAAGAAGTACACCGAGCGCGTGAACGAGCAGTCCGAGCGCCTGATGACGCTGCGCGGCCTGTTCGGCTTCAAGTCCGGTATCCATGGCCGCAAGCCGGTCCCGATCGAGGAGGTCGAGCCCGCCTCCGAGATCGTCAAGCGCTTCTCGACCGGCGCCATGTCGTACGGCTCCATCTCCCAGGAGGCGCACGAGACCCTCGCCATCGCCATGAACCAGCTGGGCGGCAAGTCCAACACCGGTGAGGGCGGCGAGGACCCGGAGCGCCTGTACGACCCGGCGCGCCGGTCGTCGATCAAGCAGGTGGCCTCGGGCCGGTTCGGCGTGACCTCCGAGTACCTGGTCAACTCGGATGACATCCAGATCAAGATGGCCCAGGGCGCCAAGCCCGGCGAGGGCGGCCAGCTGCCCGGCCACAAGGTCTACCCGTGGGTGGCGAAGACCCGTCACTCGACGCCGGGTGTCGGCCTCATCTCGCCGCCGCCGCACCACGACATCTACTCCATCGAGGACCTGGCCCAGCTGATCCACGACCTGAAGAACGCGAACCCGCAGGCGCGGATTCACGTCAAGCTGGTCTCGGAGGTCGGCGTCGGCACGGTCGCGGCCGGTGTGTCGAAGGCGCACGCGGACGTCGTCCTCATCTCGGGTCACGACGGAGGCACGGGTGCCTCCCCGCTCACCTCCCTGAAGCACGCGGGCGGTCCCTGGGAGCTCGGCCTCGCCGAGACCCAGCAGACGCTGCTGCTCAACGGCCTGCGCGACCGGATCGTCGTACAGACCGACGGCCAGCTGAAGACCGGCCGTGACGTGGTCATCGCCGCGCTGCTCGGCGCAGAGGAGTTCGGTTTCGCGACCGCGCCGCTCGTCGTCTCCGGCTGCGTCATGATGCGCGTCTGCCACCTGGACACCTGCCCGGTCGGCATCGCCACGCAGAACCCGACCCTCAGGGACCGGTTCTCCGGCAAGGCCGAGTACGTCGTGAACTACTTCCGGTTCATCGCCGAGGAGGTCCGCGAGCTCCTCGCCGAACTGGGCTTCCGCTCCATCGAGGAGGCCGTCGGCCACGCCGAGACCCTCGACGTGACCCGCGCGGTCGACCACTGGAAGGCGCAGGGCCTGGACCTGGCCCCGCTGTTCCACGTGCCCGACCTGCCCGACGGCGCGGTGCGCCACCAGGTGATCGCCCAGGACCACGGCCTGGAGAAGGCACTCGACAACGAGCTGATCAAGCTCGCCGCCGACGCGCTCGCCGCCTCCAGCGCCGCAGACGCGCAGCCGGTGCGCGCCCAGGTCACGATCCGCAACATCAATCGCACGGTCGGCACGATGCTCGGCCACGAGGTGACGAAGAAGTTCGGCGGTGCGGGCCTGCCCGACGACACCATCGACATCACCTTCACCGGCTCCGCGGGCCAGTCCTTCGGCGCCTTCGTGCCGCGCGGTGTCACACTGCGCCTGGAGGGCGACGCCAACGACTACGTCGGCAAGGGCCTCTCGGGCGGCCGTGTGATCGTCCGTCCGGACCGGAACGCCGACCACCTCGCCGAGTACTCGACGATCGCGGGCAACACGCTCGCGTACGGCGCGACCGGCGGCGAGATGTTCCTGCGCGGCAAGGTCGGCGAGCGGTTCTGCGTGCGCAACTCCGGCGCGCTGGTCGTCTCCGAGGGCGTGGGCGACCACGGCTGCGAGTACATGACGGGCGGTCACGCGGTCGTGCTCGGCGAGACGGGCCGCAACTTCGCGGCCGGCATGTCGGGCGGTATCGCGTACGTCATCGACCTGGACCCGGACAATGTCAACGCCGGCAACGTGAACGCGGTCGAGGCACTCGACGACACCGACAAGCAGTGGCTGCACGACGTGGTCCGCCGCCACCAGGAGGAGACCGGCTCCACGGTCGCCGAGAAGCTCCTGGCCGAGTGGGACACGGCCGTCGAGCGCTTCAGCAAGATCATTCCCAGCACGTACAAGGCAGTGGTCGCCGCCAAGGACGCCGCCGAGCGGGCCGGTCTCTCCGAGTCGGAGACCCACGAGAAGATGATGGAGGCGGCGATCAATGGCTGACCCGAAGGGCTTTCTGAACCACGGCCGTGAGGTCGCCAAGTCCCGCCCGGTCGAGGAGCGCGTCGAGGACTGGAACGAGGTCTACGTCCCCGGCTCGCTGCTGCCGGTCATCTCCAAGCAGGCTTCTCGCTGCATGGACTGCGGCATCCCGTTCTGCCACAACGGCTGCCCGCTGGGGAACCTGATCCCCGAGTGGAACGACTACGCCTACCGCGAGGACTGGGCCGCCGCCTCGGAGCGCCTGCACGCGACGAACAACTTCCCGGAGTTCACGGGCAGGCTCTGCCCCGCTCCGTGCGAGTCGGCCTGCGTGCTCGGCATCAACCAGCCGGCGGTCACCATCAAGAACGTCGAGGTCTCGATCATCGACAAGGCGTGGGAGACCGGGGACGTCGCCCCGCAGATCCCGGAGCGCCTGTCCGGCAAGACGGTCGCGGTGATCGGCTCGGGCCCGGCGGGCCTGGCGGCGGCGCAGCAGCTGACGCGCGCCGGTCACACGGTGGCGGTGTACGAGCGGGCCGACCGCGTCGGCGGCCTCCTCCGCTACGGCATCCCCGAGTTCAAGATGGAGAAGCGGCACATCAACCGCCGTATCGAGCAGATGCGCGCGGAGGGCACCCGCTTCCGCACGGGCATCGAGATCGGCCGCGACCTGAAGGCGACGGACCTGAAGAAGCGGTACGACGCGGTCGTGCTGGCCGTCGGCGCCACGACCGCCCGTGACCTGCCGGTCCCCGGCCGCGAGCTCACGGGCATCTACCAGGCCATGGAGTACCTGCCCCTGGCCAACAAGGTGCAGGAGGGCGACTACGTCACCCCGCCGATCTCGGCCGAGGGCAAGCACGTCGTCGTGATCGGCGGCGGCGACACCGGCGCGGACTGCGTGGGCACCGCCCACCGCCAGGGCGCGGCGTCGGTGACCCAGCTGGAGATCATGCCCCGCCCCGGCGACGAGCGGAACCCGCTCGCCCAGCCCTGGCCGACCTTCCCGATGCTCTACAAGGTCACGTCGGCACACGAGGAGGGCGGCGAGCGGATCTACTCCGTCTCGACCACCCACTTCGAGGGCGACGAGGACGGCAACGTCCAGTGGCTGCACCTCACCGAGGTCGAGTTCGTCGACGGAAAGCTGACCCAGAAGCCGGGCACGGAGCGCAAGATCCCCGCTCAGCTGGTGACGCTGGCCATGGGCTTCACCGGTACGGACCGCGAGAACGGCCTCGTGGACCAGTTCGGCCTGGACCTCGACGAGCGCGCCAACATCGCCCGCGACGCCGACTTCCAGACCAACGTGCCCGGCGTGTTCGTCGCCGGTGACGCCGGCCGCGGCCAGTCCCTGATCGTGTGGGCGATCGCCGAGGGCCGCTCGGCGGCACGCGGCGTGGACCGCTTCCTGACCGGCGCGAGCGACCTGCCGGCGCCGATCCGCCCGACGGACCGCGCGCTGATGGTCTGACACCCGCTCCCCATACGTCCCGTACAACGGCGTACGGAACACCAGACGGCGCCTGCCCCCTTATCCCCGACCGGACGACCGGGCAGGCGCCGCCGCATGTCTCAGGAGATTTTGTACGTCTCCTGGTGTCCTGGGCCGTGCGGAAGACCGGGCGCCCGCCCCCCGCCTTCCAGGCCGCCGGGAAGCCGGGGTCGCCGCTCTGCCGTACCCTCAGGGCCATCCTGATGGCCGAGGGGGAGCCATATGGCCGCGATCAGTCTCAGCAAGGTCGAAGAGAGCGCGCCCGCGCTGGTCGGTCTGTACAAGAGCGCCAGGGTGTCGCTGGCCAGGCACGGGCTGGACGGAGAGGGCCGCGGTCTACCTGGCCGACCATCAGGGGCGGATCGATCGGATCGTCGGCGGCCTCGGGCACATGGGCCGGACCAACTACCACCTGGCGATGACGCCGTGATCGACCACTACCTCGACAGCGAGGCGCAGGACCCCGCCCTCGTCGTCTTCCAGACCGACGGCGGACCGAGCAGCAGGCCCCTCACGGACCGGCTGGTGGGCGAGTTCCCGCAGTGGCTGGCGGCCGCACGTGCCCTGGGGATCGTCCGGCCGGCCCCCCTCACGCGGCCGGCTGCTTGAACCGGTCCTCGGCGAGGGCGACTTCGAGAGCGCCCATGTTCTCCGTCAGGTGGGCGGGGGGAGAAGGCTCCCGGGAGGGGGAGCACGTTGGGGGCGCGGTGCAGGACAGGCCAGGGCGGTCGGGAAGCAGCCGTACGGCATCGAGGAGCGCATCGCCCGCCGGCGGAATCCCGGCGGTCGCTCGGGCGCCTGCTCGCCCCGTTGGCTCAGCCGCGCCTGTTCTCCCGTTGGCCTGGCCGCACCGCCGTGCAACCCTGGGGGAGATCCGACGGGAGGCGACGACGTATGGACGGCGACGGCGCACGACCGGTGAACGAGACGGCGGGAGCCACCCGCGGCGAGGCCCCCGGCCGGGGCGAGAAGGTCGCCGACTGGGCCGACGGACGGCTCGGCATCTACGCGCTGGCCAAGTCCCAGATGCGCAAGGTCTTCCCGGACCACTGGTCGTTCATGCTGGGCGAGGTCTGCCTCTACAGCTTCCTCGTCCTGATCCTCACCGGCGTCTACCTGACGCTCTTCTTCGAACCGAGCAGCGCCGAGGTCGTCTACGACGGCTCCTACACGCCCCTCAACGGCGTGGTCATGACCAGGGCGTTCGAGTCCACGCTGGACATCACCTTCGACGTGCGCGGCGGGCTGCTGATCCGGCAGATCCACCACTGGGCGGCGCTGGTCTTCGTCGTCGGCATGCTGGCGCACATGATGCGGGTGTTTTTCACCGGCGCCTTCCGCAAGCCGCGCGAGCTGAACTGGCTGTTCGGCTGGACCCTGCTCATGCTCGGCATCATCACCGGCCTGACCGGCTACTCGCTCCCCGACGACCTGCTCTCCGGCACCGGCGTCCGCTTCGCGCAGGGCGCCATCCTGTCGGTCCCGATCGTGGGGACGTACCTGTCGTTCTTCCTCTTCGGCGGGGAGTTCCCGGGGGACGACATCATCGCCCGGCTCTACCCGGTCCACATCCTGCTGCTGCCCGGGATCATGCTCGGCCTCGTGGCCGCGCACCTGATCCTGGTCTTCTACCACAAGCACACCCAGTACCCGGGGCCCGGCCGGAACGAGAAGTCGGTCGTCGGGATGCCCTTCCTGCCCGTGTACATGGCCAAGGCGGGCGGCTTCTTCTTCCTCGTCTTCGGCGTGCTGGCGCTGATGGGCGGGATCGCCCAGATCAACCCCGTGTGGGCGTACGGCCCCTACCGCCCGGACCTGGTCACCACCGGCGCCCAGCCCGACTGGTACCTCGGCTTCTCCGAGGGACTGATCCGGGTGATGCCCGGATGGGAGATCAACCTGTGGGGGCACACGCTGGCGCTGGGCGTGTTCATCCCGTTCGCCCTGTTCCCGCTGGTCATGCTCGCCATCGCCGTCTATCCGTTCATCGAGGCGTGGATCACCGGCGACAGACGCGAGCACCACATCCTGGACCGGCCGCGCAACGCGCCCGTGCGCACCGGGCTCGGCGTGGCCTGGCTGAGCCTGTACGGGGTGCTGCTGATCGGCGGCGGCAACGACATCGTGGCCACCCATCTGCACCTGTCCATCAACGCGATCACCTGGTTCGTGCGGATCGCCGTCTTCGTGGTGCCCGTCATCGCCTTCTCCGTCACCAAACGGATCTGTCTCGCCCTGCAGCGCCGCGACCGGGCCAAGGTGCTGCACGGGCGGGAGACCGGCACGATCAAACGACTGCCGCACGGCGAGTTCATCGAGATCCACGAGCCCGTCTCGCGGGGCCAGCTGTTCACCCTCACCCAGCACGAGCAGAACCCGCCGTACGAACTCGGCCCCCTGGTCGACGCGGGCGGCGTCCGCCGCAGGGCCAGGCCGTCCCAGCGCCTGCGCGCCCGCCTCGCGAAGGCCATGTTCGGCCCGAAGACGCGGATCCAGAAGCCGACGGTGGAGGAGTTCCGGGAGCTCACGCGCGGGGATCACCACTGATGAACCGCCGGCCTACGTGTCGCACTCCAACACCCTCCGGCACAACCCGCACCGCGCCCGCACCCGCCCCCGCACCGGCACCCTGATCCGCTGGTGGCAGGTCGGGCACGGGAAGGACACCCGGAGAGGCCCGTGCCCGTCGGGGGTGAAGGCGTACGGGACGCCGGGACGGGGACCACCGACGTGGTGGTCCTGGGCGTGCCGGCGGTCGCGGGCGTAGCGGCGGCGGCCCGCCCAGCCGGCCGCGGTGAGCGGCGGCTGCTGCTCGTCACGGCGGGCCAGCGCCATGCCCTTGACGTACGCCGTGTAGGCCTGCGGGCTCGTGAACCACACCGAGGGGTCCTCGCCGAACACCAGCGCCCGCTTCGCCAGCACGTACCCGAACTCCTCCGGAGTGAGATAGCCGAGCTTCTGCGACGACGCCGCGTCCTCCCGGTAGGCGTCCAGCAGCAGCCAGCCCGCGCCCAGGTACGTCGTCGCCGTGTCGGTGAGGATCTCGTTGTCCCGCGTGCCCAGGAAGGACAGGTCGAGGCGGTGCAGGTAGACGTGCATCACCTCGTGGGCCAGGGCCGCGCCGATGTCCCGCCGATGCGTGCGGAAGCGGTCGTTCAGCTCGACGAAGTACTCCGGCCCGGCGGCGAGTTCGACGTTCGCCGCGTGCGTCATCTTCCGGAAACTGACGACCAGCCGGGCGTCCGGCAGCCGGTAGTGCCGCACCAGCTCCCGGGCCACGCGCTGGGCGCCCAGATACAGGTCGTCGGTGTCGCAGAACGCCACGTCGGCCGGGGGCACGCTGGTCGCGAACGTGTGGACGGTGTCGTACGACAGCCGTTTGTACAGCGCGGTGATCGAGGCCCGCACCATGTCCAGGTGCGGGTAGCCGTGCTCGACCGGTCCGTCGTTCGCCACGCCTGTACCCCCAAGACGCCGACCCCGATACCACTCTACGAGGATCCGCGCGGAATCTCCCCGGCCGGATTCCGGCTCCACCCCATGATCGACCGCCCGCCCGCCCCGTAGGCTGAACCTTCATGACCACCAGCAACACCGGAACCGACGACGTCGACCCCGCTGTCCGCGAGGAGCTCGCCCGGCTGCGCGAGAGCATCGACAACATCGACGCGGCCGTCGTGCACATGCTCGCCGAGCGTTTCAAGTGCACCCAGCAGGTCGGCCACCTCAAGGCCCGGCACCGGATGCCGCCCGCCGACCCGGTCCGCGAGGCCCGGCAGATCGCCCGGCTGCGGACGCTCGCCGAGAGCGCCCGGCTCGACCCGGCGTTCGCCGAGAAGTTCCTGAACTTCATCGTGGCCGAGGTGATCCGCCACCACGAGCGCATCGCGGACGAGGCGGTGAACGGCTCGGCACCCACCGCGGGCTGACCCTGGGCTCGACGGACGCCCCGGGGAGTGACAGGTACGTGTGCACGGTGCATGCTGTGCTGCGCTGTGCACGCGTTGTCAGGTGACAGGTACTCACTGTCAGTGCCCGGACGTACGCTGGTTGTCCGTCTCGTCGTCCAGAGGAAGGGGGCGCTGGGCCATGCCGCCGGATGCCAGGATCCTCATCGTCGACGACCACAGGGACACGCTGTACGCACTGGAGAGTGCCCTGGCCCCGCTGGGCTACCTGCTGGGCCGGGCCACCAGCGGCGACGAGGCGCTCAAGCAGGTGCTGCGCGGCCGGGTCGGCCTGCTGCTCCTCGACGTCCGTATACCCGGCGTCAACGGCCTGGACGTGGTGCGCTACATGCGGCGCCTGGAGCAGACCCAGCACATACCGGTCCTCCTGCTCACCGGCTTCGGCTCCGACCAGGCGCTCGCCTCCGCCGCCTTCGGCCTCGGCGTCGCCGACCTCGTGATGAAGCCCGTCGACCCCTGGACGCTGCGCACCAAGGTCCGCTATCTGTACGACGCCCACCAGTGCCGGCTGGGCCTGGAGCGGGAGGTCCGCGAGCTGCGCGCCCGGCTCGCCGAGCACACCGACCCCGCAGGTCACACCCAGCACACGGGGACCAGTGCCCCGCCACCGCGGCCCGCCCTGCCGCACCCCGACGCCCACGTCCCGTACCAGCGGCCCAAGGGGGCGCACGCCGGGGAGCTCGGACCGGCCGGGGGGCTCGAAAAAGACCGAACACAGGACGCGTACGACCGGACATAGCTCACGAACCGATCCGCCCCTGTGCCGGGTCGGCACCATCAGGCAGCATGGCCTGCATGTCCGTACTGACGCGCGACGAAGCGCAAGCCCGAGCAGAGCTCCTCGACGTCCACCACTACGCGGTCGAACTCGATCTGACCACCGGGGACGAGACCTTCGACTCCAACACCGTGATCAGGTTCACCAGTCGCGGGGACCACAAGGGCACGGACACCTTCGTCGAGATCAAGCCCGCCGAGCTGCGCTCCGTCACCCTCGACGGACAGCCCCTCGACGCGGAGACCCTGGACGAGAACCGGCTGCCGCTGAAGAACCTCACCGCAGGCGAGCACGAACTGCGCGTCGCCGCGGCCATGCGCTACTCCCGCACCGGCGAGGGCATGCACCGCTTCACCGACCCCAGCGACGGCGAGACCTACGTCTACACCCAGCTGTTCATGGCGGACGTCCAGCGCGTATTCGCCGCCTTCGACCAGCCCGACCTGAAGGCCGTCTTCGACCTGTCGGTCACGGCCCCGGAGGGCTGGACCGTCCTCTCCAACGGCGTCACCGAACACATCGGGGACGGCCGGTGGGAAGCCGCCGCCACCCCGCTGATCTCCACCTACCTGGTCGCCGTCGCCGCCGGCCCCTGGCACTCGGTGCGCACCGAACACCGCGGCCTGCCTTTCGGCCTGCACTGCCGCCGCTCCCTCGCCCCGTACCTGGACGAGGACGCCGACGAACTGCTCGACGTCACGCGCGCGTGCTTCGACCGCTACCACGAGAAGTTCGAGGAGCCCTACCCCTTCGACTCCTACGACCAGGCGTTCGTCCCCGAGTTCAACGCGGGCGCCATGGAGAACCCCGGACTGGTCACCTTCCGCGACGAGTTCGTCTACCGCTCCGCCGTCACCGACGCCGAACGGCAGCTCCGTGCCGTGGTCGTCGGCCACGAGATGGCCCACATGTGGTTCGGCGACCTCGTCACCCTCAAGTGGTGGGACGACATCTGGCTGAACGAGTCCTTCGCCGAGTACATGGGCTACCAGATCGTCGACGAGGCCTGCCGCTTCCTCGGCACCTGGACCGACTTCGGCGTCTCCCGCAAGGCCTGGGGATACGACGCCGACCAGCGCACCTCCACCCACCCGGTCGCCCCCGAGGCCGTCGAGGACACCGCCTCCGCGCTGCTCAACTTCGACGGCATCTCCTACGCCAAGGGCGCCTCCGCGCTGCGCCAGCTGGTCACCTGGCTCGGCGAGAAGGACTTCCTCGCCGGCATCAACGCCCACTTCGCCCGGCACCGGTTCGGCAACGCCACCCTCGCCGACTTCATCGACTCCCTGGCCGGCGCCACCGAACGCGACGTCCACGCCTGGGCCGACGCCTGGCTGCGCACCACCGGCGTCGACACGCTCCGCCCCCGCGTCACGCGCTGCGGCGGCAACGGCACGTACACGCTCACCGTGGAGCGCACCGGCAGCCGCCCGCACCGCATCGCCGTCGGCCTGTACGACCGCGACCTCACCGACGAGGGCCGGCTCACCCTGCGCGAGCGGATCGACCTCGACCTGCCGCAGGGCGAGGCGCAACCCATCGGCAAGCGCCCGGCGCTGCTGCTGCTCAACGACCGCGACTTCAGTTACGCCAAGGTCCGCTTCGACCCCGAGTCCTTCGAGGCGGTGCGCGCTGACCTGGCCGGCCTGCCGGACCCGCTGACCCGCGCGGTCGTGTGGAACGCGCTGCGCGACGCGGTCCGCGACGGCGAACTCGCGCCCGCCGCCTACCTGGAGACCGCCCGCGCCCACCTCCCGCACGAGACGGACCTCGCGCTCGTCCAGGGCGTGCTCGCCTTCGCCCGCGTCCACATCGCCGACCAGTACATCGGGCCCGAGGACCGGCCCGCCGCCCGGTCCACTCTCACCGCCCTGTGCCGCGACCTCATCCGCCGCACCGAGGACGGTGACCACCCCGGGCTGCGCCTGATCGCCGTACGCCACTTCATCGACACCGCCAACCAGCCCGACACGGTCGCCGCGTGGCTCGCCGACGGCATCGTGCCCGGCGGCCCCGAACTCGACCCCGAGCTGCGCTGGCGCATCCTGGGCCGGCTCGCCGTGCTCGGCGCCACCGACGAGGCCGCCATCGCCGCCGAGCTGGCACGCGATCCGAGTGCCACCGGCCAGGAGGGCGCCGCTCGCTGCCGGGCCGCGCTGCCCGACCCCGAGGCCAAGCGCCGCGCCTGGGAGGCGATGTTCGCCTCCGACGACCTCTCCAACTACCTGTTCACAGCCACCGCCCAGGGCTTCTGGCAGCCCGAACAGGCCGACCTGGTAGGGGAGTACGTGCCGCGCTTCTTCGCGGACGCGGTCGCCGTCGCCGCCCGCCGCGGCCCCGCCATGGCCGACGCCGCCGGCCGCTGGGCGTTCCCCGTCCACGCCGTCGACGCCGGCACCCTGCGGCTGGGCGAGGAGTGCCTGCGCGACAACGAGCCGACCCCGCAGCTGCGCCGCCGCCTGCTCGACCAACTCGACGACCTGGCACGGGCCTTGCGGGTGCGGGAGGCGTCGTAGGCCCACCGGTACCACCGGGAACGTCGGCCGCGGGCGACTTCAAGGGCTGACCCTCGGGGGCCCGCCCCGCCAGACGCACCGGCCGCAGCGGCATCGACCCGGCGACCGACACCGCCCTGGGTTCGCCGGGTCCACGACCGTCACCGTCCCGCCCGGAGAGGAGATCGTCAGCGACCCCGTCGAACGGCCCGTGACCGCCGGCGAGGAACTCTCCCTCAGCCTCTACCTGCCGGGCGACACCGGCCTGACCACATACAGCGCCGTCCCGTACGACATCGGCCACGCCGCCCCCGGCAACCGGCTCACCGACGCGACCCTGGACGGCGCCGAGGAGCTGACCACCGGCCACTTCGTCACCGGCCTCGACGTCCTGGCCCCGCGGGGCACCCGCATCGCCGTGGCCTTCGGGGACTCCTGGATCGAGGGCATGAACACCACGCCCGGGCACCGGCAACACCATCCCGGCCCTGCTGGACGCCCGCCTCACCGGCGGCTGGATCGTCAACCAGGGCATCTCCGGCAACCGCCTGCTCACCGACGGGATCGGCGAGCACCACCTCGCCCGCGCCGAACGCAGCCACCCCTTCGACGCGGTCGCCGACATCGCCGCCGCCGTCGCGGACCCGGACCGGCCCGACCGGACCCGCGAGGAGTTCAACAGCGGCGACGGCCTGCACCTCAACGACGCCGGCGCGCAGGCCGCCGCCGACGCCGTCGACGTCACCCCGTTCAAGCTGTGATCAGAACACGGGCGTGCCGTTCCGGGTCAGCTTCCAGTCCACCGACGCGAAGTCCTCCGGGGCGAGCACACCCTTCGCGGTCACCCACTCCGCGATCCGGGTGCGGATCTCCGTCGACTCCGACCACAGCTCCTTGGCCGAGGCCACGTGCGGGAACGCGCCGCCGCCGTTCGCGCGGTAGTTGTTCACCGCGAACACGAACTGCCGGTCATCCGCCAGTGCGGCGCCGTTGTACGTGAGATTCCTGATCCGCGCACCGGCCGGCTGCGCGATGTCGATGTCGTACGAAAGGCCGGACACGTAGTCGTAGTTGTAGTCGGGGCGGCCGTTCGCATTCGTCAGCCTGTCCACGTCGACCGGCGCGTCCTGCGCCGTCCGCGCGAAGTACTCCGCCGAGTACTCCAGGTACGCCTTGAGCTGCGCCCCCGTCATCAGCTTCGCGACCAGCGTGTTGTCGTACACGTACAGGCTCGACAGGTCCCGGATCGTCACCTCCCCGGCCGGGATCTGCGAGGTGCGCGAGAACGGCGACGCCTGCGAGAGCACCGGCAGCGACGCGTACTCGGTGCCCGCAAGGGCCGCCTTGACGACATCCTCCTGCACCTTGGTGATCAGGTCGATGATCGGGGCGTCCTTGTAGCGGGCGTCGGCCGTCGTCAGGGTCTCGGTGGCGGTGCCGACGACCTGGTTGACGTACGCGACAACCTTCTCGTGCTCGTCCGTCAGCAACCTGGTGATCCTCGGGTCGTCGGCGACCGTGTTCGAGTTGAGCACCGAGGCGGCGACCGACTCGACGTGCCAGCGGCCCCTGCTGAAAGCGAGCTCGATGTCGAACAGCGACAGCCGCTCCGCGTAGGCCAGCGGCTCCGACAGGACGACCGTCCTCCCGGTCTTCTCGTTGGTGACCTTCAGCTCCGGGATCTCCACGTGCGCGTGCCCCACGAGGATCGCGTCGATGTCCGGCACCTGCTGCGCGACCAGCGCGGCCGAGTTCTCGACATACGGCAGCTGGTCACCGTAGGAGGAGGTGCCCGAGGAGCCGGAGTGCGCCGAGACGATCACCACGTCCGCGCCCATCGACTTGAGCTTGGGCACCCACTTCGCCGCCTGCTCCTCAAGGCCCGGGAAGGTCAACTTGCCCTGCACATAGGCCTTGTCCCAGATCGCGATGCCCGGATTGGTCAGACCGAGGACGGCCACCTTCACCGGCGGGGCTCCCTTCACATGGAACTTCCTGATGAAGTACGGCGGGAAGGCCGGCTTCAGCGTCCTCGCGTCCAGCGCGTTCGCGCCGAGCAGCGGGAAGTCGCACTGCGCCTCGAATCTGCGCAGCGTCTCGATGCCGTAGTTGAACTCGTGGTTGCCGAGCGCCGCGGCGTCGTAGCCGATCGCGTTCATCGCCTGCGCCATCGGGTGCACCGGGCCGCCCTCGGCGGTGATCGGGTCGACCTTCGCGTAGTAGTACGTCAGCGGCGTGCCCTGGATCGTGTCGCCCGCGTCGATCAGCAGCGTGTTGCGCCGGCCCCGCTCCGCGCGGACCCGCTGGACCAGGGCCGAGATCCGGGCCAGACCCTGCGCGTTGCCCTGGGCGTCGGTGTACTCCGCGTCCTTGAAGTAGTCCCAGTTGAAGACGTGGCCGTGCAGGTCGGTGGTGCCCAGGACGGTCACGGAGTACCGCTTGGCCCTTTTACCCCGGGCCTCCGCCGCGTGCGCCGCCGGAGCCGTCGCCGCGCCCGCGACCGCCACCCCCGCTCCGGTCGCGGCCGACTTCTTCAGGAACTTGCGGCGGTTCAACGGCATGTCTGCTGCTCCTCGGGGACTCGGCTGACTTGGCGGAAGGTTTGGACAAGGTCAACAACGCGCGTAGATTCTGACCCGTCCATGACCGCCGCAACAGATCCCGCAGGTTTCGATCTGGTGACCGACGCCGTCAACCACAGGCCGCCAACCAGGTAAGACGTGACAGAGTGGGGCGTATGACCGCGCCCCTCGGAGACGAAATCCAGCCCGCCGTCCCGTACGGCACCCCCGACGCCCCCAGGATCGCCGTCCGCGGCGAGGCCCGGTTCGAAGTCGACCCCGAGATCGCCCGCATCGGCGTCACCGTCAGCGCCCGCGGGCGCGACCGGCGCTCCGCCCTCGACGACCTCACCCGCCGCAACGCCGCCGTCCTCGACCTGGTGAAGTCGTACGGCGAGGCCGTGGAGCGCCTGGAGACCGGCGCCTTCTCCATCACGCCCGAGCTGACCAAGCACGGCCGCGGCGAACGCGTCCGCACCTATCACGGGAGCGTGCACGTCACCGCCGAGCTCACCGACTTCACCGCCCTCGGCGAACTCACCACCCGATTGGCCGACTTGGAACTGACCCGCGTCGACGGCCCGTGGTGGGCGCTGCGCCCCGACTCGCCGGCGCACCGGGAGGTCCGGCAGAAGGCGGTGCGCGAAGCGGTGCAGCGCGCCCGCGAATACGCCGAGGCGCTGGGCACCTCACTGGCCGCGCTGGTCGAACTGGCCGACATCGGCGCCGAGAACGCCGCCCTCGACCATCCGCAGCAACCCGGCCGGATGCGCTCGATGTCCCGTGCCGCGGCCGCCGAGGACATGGCAGCAGCCCCGCTCGACCTCGAACCACAGCGTCAGCGGGTCTTCGCCCAGGTGAACGCGCGCTTCACGATGACGCCGCCGCGTCTGTAGGAAACACCTCGCACGCTCATCAGAGCACCCCGGCGCACAATTCAACACTTGTCAACAACTCTTCACGCAAAGTCTGTTGAGCGGCCACGCGGGACCAATTCTCTACCCGCGAGTAAGCCCTAGGCTCGCCTCATGCGCCGAGCGAAGATCGTCTGTACCTTGGGGCCCGCCACCGACTCGTACGACCAGATCAAGGCACTGGTCGACGCCGGAATGGACATCGCCCGACTCAACCTCAGCCACGGCAGCCACGCCGAGCACGAGGAGCGCTACGAACGTGTGCGGAAGGCCTCCGACGAGACCGGCCGCAGCGTCGGCATCCTCGCGGACCTTCAGGGCCCGAAGATCCGGCTCGGTCGTTTCGCCGAAGGACCCGTACTCCTTGAACGCGGCGACTCCTTCACCGTCACCGTCGAGGAGAGCGTCGAAGGCGACCGCCAGACCTGCGCCACGACCTACGCGGGCCTCGCCGACGACGTCACCCCCGGCGAGCGCATCCTCGTCGACGACGGCAAGGTATGCCTGGAGGTCACCGCCGTCGACGGTCCCCGCGTCCACACCACGGTCGTCGAGGGCGGCGTGATCTCCGACCATAAGGGCCTGAACCTGCCCGGCGTCGCGGTGTCCGTACCCGCCCTGTCGGAGAAGGACGAGGCCGACCTGCGCTGGGCGCTGCGCACCGGCTTCGACGTGATCGCGCTGTCCTTCGTGCGCAGCGGCGGCGACATCGAGGACGTCCACCGGATCATGGACGAGGAGAGCCGCCGCCTCCCCGTCATCGCCAAGATCGAGAAGCCGCAGGCCGTCGAGCACATCGACGACATCGTCGCCGCCTTCGACGGCATCATGGTCGCCCGCGGCGACCTCGGCGTAGAAATGCCGCTGGAGCAGGTGCCGATCGTCCAGAAGCGCGCCATCAAACTCGCCAAGCGCAACGCCAAGCCGGTCATCGTGGCGACCCAGATGCTCGACTCGATGATCGACAACTCCCGCCCGACACGCGCGGAGGCCTCGGACGTCGCCAACGCGGTCATCGACGGCACCGACGCGGTGATGCTGTCCGGCGAGACCAGCGTCGGCAAACACGCCGTCGAGACCGTGTGCACGATGGCCCGGATCGTCGAGGCCGCCGAGGAGGACATCCTCGCCAAGGGCCTCCCCCCGCTGACGGAGACCAACAAGCCCCGCACCCAGGGCGGCGCGGTCGCACGCGCGGCGGCGGAGATGGGCGACTTCCTGGGCGCCAGGTTCCTCGTCGCCTTCACCCAGTCAGGCGACACGGCCCGCCGCCTGTCCCGCTACCGCTCGCCCATCCCGCTGCTCGCCTTCACACCGGAGCCGGCGACACGTTCGCAGCTGAGCCTCACGTGGGGCGTCGAGACCTTCCTCGGTCCGCACGCCGGCTCCACGGACGCGATGGTCGACCAGGTGGATGAGCTGCTCCTGCAGTACGGCCGCTGCCAGAAGGGCGACACGGTGGTCATCACGGCGGGCTCGCCTCCTGGGGTGTCGGGCACGACGAACATGGTGCGCGTCCATCACATCGGGGAGGACGACAGCTCCAAGTGACCAGGGGCGGGGTCAGTGTTTGGGGCCTACGTGGAGGTCCATGAGGGCTACGGAGGCTTTGCGGGCGACGGAGATGTTGTACGGGTTGCCGTTTCGGGTGCAGTGCGTCCAGTCGATGCCGAGCTTGTCGAGGGTGTCGGTGCAGAGCGTCCTGATGTCGTCCGACTTGTTGGCGAAGAAGTAACGCGGGTACTCATAGCGCTTGCGCTCACCGGCGACCATACGGGTCGTCCAGTTGGTGATGCGGCAGCCGTCGGAGTGGATGAGGCCGCGGATGAACTCCCAGGGATGAGCGTCGACGATTTCCTGTTGCCAGGGTTCGAGGGCGATGCGGCGCTCGTGCTTCTTGCCGGGGCCGTGCTGGGGGAAGAGGCAGTGCAGGTGCCTGGAGTAGACCTTCACGTTGCGGCAGCCGGTCTTGCGGACGCGGCAGACGGAGTTGCCGGGGAAGACCGCGCGCATGGCCTCCTCGCAGTCGTCCATGAGGCCGGGCCATGATTCGGTACAGCTGATCATGAGATTGGGCACGAGATGCCCGGAGTAATGGCTGATGTGGCCATCGCCGAGATAGAGGCCGAGTAAATAGGCGTAGGCGGGCTCGTCAAGGCGTCGCCCGTCGCATCTTGGGCACTTGGGATCATGCCTTCCGGGACACTCGCCGCGTTTGGCTCGGTCTGTGTGCTTCCAGTAGGCGATAGTCCCCTTCGGTACGTTGAGCTTCCGGGCCACGTCCGCGTTCTTCGCGCCGCTGCGTAGCAGGGTGAGGGCCTTCTGTCGCACTTCAGTGCCATGGAAGTTCATGCGGCCACTCTGAGTTACTGATCGTGGCCGTGTGCAGCAAAAAGCGGAGGTTCACGCGAACGTGAGCCTCCGCTTCAGAGGTGCCGGGTGCGGGATTCGAACCCGCACGCCCTTTCAGGCAATCGCTTTTGAGGCGATCATGTCTACCCTTCCATCAACCCGGCAACAGGGCTGCTGGGAGTGTACCGGTTCCCTGCATACATACGCAGCTAGGTACCCTGCTTGGAAGCAGTACCGGCCTGCCCCGCAACAAGGAGCCCACGTGAGCGCCCCCGAGTCGCCCCAGCCGCAAGACGTGTCCGATGACGACAAGTCGCACGTGCCTCCGCTGACGACCCGTGTCGTCATCGCCGAGGACGAGGCCCTGATCCGGCTCGACCTGAAAGAGATGCTGGAGGAAGAGGGATACACCGTCGTCGGTGAGGCCGGTGACGGTGAGCAGGCCGTCGAGCTGGTCCGGGAGCACCGGCCGGATCTGGTGATTCTCGATGTGAAGATGCCGAAGCTGGACGGCATCTCCGCGGCCGAGAAGATCGCCGAGGAGCGGATCGCCCCGGTGCTGATGCTGACCGCGTTCTCCCAGCGGGACCTCGTCGAGCGTGCCCGTGACGCGGGGGCCATGGCGTATCTGGTGAAGCCGTTCAGCAAGAGCGACGTCGTGCCGGCGATCGAGATGGCCGTCTCGCGCTTCACCGAGCTGCGGGAGCTGGAGAAGGAGGTCGCCGACCTCTCCCTGCGGCTGGAGACGCGCAAGCTCGTGGACCGGGCGAAGTCGATTCTGCAGACGGAGTACGGGCTGACCGAGCCCGCCGCGTTCCGGTGGATCCAGAAGACCTCGATGGACCGGCGGATGTCCATGCAGCAGGTCGCGCAGGCCGTCATCGACGACTCCGAGGAGAAGAAGTCGTCCAAGGGCTGATTCCCGCCGACTCGTACGACGAGGCCTGCGTCCCCCGGAGCACAGGGGCGCGGGCCTCGTCGTACGGCGTCGTACGGCCGATGAGGCGCTGCTCAGTCCTCGCCGAGGTAGGCCTTGCGCACGGACTCGTCGTGCAGCAGGTCCTGGCCCGAGCCGGACAGGACGATCTTGCCGACCTCCATGACGTGGCCGTGGTCGGCCAGGGAGAGCGCGGCCTGGGCGTTCTGCTCGATGAGCAGGATGGTGGTGCCCTGGTCCTTCAGTTCCTGGATGGTCGACATGATCTTCTGCATCATGATCGGCGACAGTCCCATGGAGGGTTCGTCGAGCATGAGCAGCTTCGGCCGGGACATCAGCGCCCTGCCCATGGCGAGCATCTGCTGCTCGCCGCCGGACAGGGTGCCGGCGGCCTGCCTCCGGCGCTCCCCGAGGATGGGGAAGAGGTCGTAGGCGCGCTTGATGTCCTTCTCGATGCTCTCCTTGTCGTTGCGGAGGTAGGCGCCGAGGCGGAGGTTGTCCTCGATCGTCATGCGCGGGAAGATGTGCCGTCCCTCGGGGGAGTGGGCCAGGCCCAACGAGACGATCTTGTGGGCGGGGATCTTCTTGAGCGACGTGCCGTCGAACCTGATGTGCCCGGAGACCGGCTGGAGCAGGCCGGACAGGGTCCTGAGTGTCGTGGTCTTGCCGGCGCCGTTGGTTCCGATGAGGGTGACGACCTCGCCCGCGTCGACCGTGAACGAGATGCCTTTGACGGCCTCGATCTTGCCGTAGGCGACCCTGAGGTCCTCGACCTCCAGCAGTGCGGTCACTTGTCGTCCCCTTCTGTGGTGCTGTGCGCCTCGGCGGTCTCGACCTCCGCGGCCTCCGCCCGGCCCGGCTCGCCCTCGAAGGGGGTGCCGAGGTAGGCGGCGATGACCCGCTCGTCGGCTTGGACTGCCTCGGGGGACCCTTCGACGATCTTCTCGCCCTGGACGAGCACGGCGACCCGGTCGCTGAGGTTCATGATGAACCGGATGTCGTGCTCGATGACGAGGACGGCGACGCCTTTGTCGCGGATGGCGAAGACCAGTTCCTCGGTGGCCCGGGTCTCCAGCGGGTTCATGCCGGCGGTGGGCTCGTCCAGCAGGAGCAGGCCGGGTTCGCTGGCGAGGGCGCGGGCGATTTCCAGCTTGCGCTGCTCGCCGTAGGGCAGGTTGCGGGCGAGGTGGTCGGCCTTGGTGGCGAGCCCGGTGAATTCCAGAAGTTCCATGGCCCGCATCCGGGACTCCTCCTCGGCCTTCTTGAAGCCGGGCAGGCGCAGCAGTGCTGACCAGAGGCCTTCCTTGGTCCGGGTGTGCCGGCCGACGAGCACGTTCTCCAGCACTGTCATGTTGGCGAACAGCCGGATGTTCTGGAAGGTGCGGGCGATGCCGGCCTGGGTGACCAGGTGCGGCTTGGGCGGCAGGACGGTGTCCTTGTACTTCACCGTGCCTTCGGTTGGCACGTACAGGCCGGTGAGGCAGTTGAAGAACGTCGTTTTGCCGGCGCCGTTGGGGCCGATCAGGCCGACGATCTCGCCGGTGTTCACGGTGAGGTCGACGGAGCGTACGGCGGTCAGGCCGCCGAAGCGCATGGTGACGCCGCTCGCGTCGAGCACCGTTGTGCCGGTGGGTGCGGTCGTGGTGGTCATGGCGGTCACGCACCTGCCTTCGCGACGCCGGTCGCGCCCTCGGGCAGCGCCTTGTCGTCCGGTACGTCGAGCTGTCCGGTCTCGTGGAATTCGAGTTGTTTCCTGCGGTCGGCGATCAGGCCCTCGGGGCGGCTGCGCATCAGCAGCACCAGTGCGAAGCCGAACAGCAGCAGCTGGTAGTCCTGCATGAACTGGAGCTTGGCCGGGATCAGGTAGAGCAGCGCGGCGCCGATCAGCGGGCCGCTGATCGTGCCCATGCCGCCGAGGATGACGGCGGCGAGCAGGAACGCCGAGTTGGGGGGCACCGGACCGGCGAACTGGTACTGCTCGGGCGTGATGCTGTACGACACGTGAGCCTGTACGGTGCCGGCCAGACCTGCCAGCGTGGCGCCGAGCGCGAATGCGAGGAGTTTGAGGCGGAAGCCGTTGATGCCCATGGCGTTGGCGGCGGTCTCGTCCTCGCGGATGGCGACCCAGGCACGGCCGATGCGGGACTCCGCCGAGCGGCGGAAGACCATCACGACGATGGCCGTGAACAGCAGCATCAGCAGGTAGTAGTTGCCGGAACGGGTCAGTTCGTGGCCTAGGACGTCGTGCGCGTTCCCCAGGTTGAATCCGAAGAGTTCCAGGTCCGGGATGTTGGGGATACCGGTGGAGCCGTTGGTGATGTCCGGGCCGCTGTTGCCGTTCAGGTTGTTCATGGTGATGCGGAAGATCTCACCGAATCCGAGCGTCACGATGGCGAGGTAGTCGCCGCGTAGCCGCAGGGTCGGGGCGCCGATCACCACGCCGAAGATCAGTGAGGCTGCCGCGCCGGTGAGGACGGCGGCCCAGAACGGGAACTGCACGCCGATGGTGGACTGCGGTGACCCGGATACCAGCGCTGCGGCGTATGCGCCGACGCCGAGGAAGGCGACGTAGCCGAGGTCGAGCAGGCCGGCGAGGCCGACGACCACGTTCAGGCCCAGTGCGACCGTGGCGAAGATCAGGATGTTGGCGCCGATCAGCGCGTACTGGTCGTTGGTCTGTGTGAACGGGAAGCAGATTGCCGCGACCAGGGCGGCGGCCAGCGTCACGTTGCGGTGCTTGGCCGTGAGGGCGGAGAGCCGTTTGACGAGCCCCGCCTTGGCGACCGACGCGAAGCCGAACGCGGCCAGCACCAGGAAGCCGACGAACAGCTGGGAGTACTCGGTGCCGATGCCGTACGCGAAGATGTACAGCCCGAGGCCGAAGCCTGCGGCGATGATCAGGATCTCGGCCCAGGCCGGCAGCTCCTTGGCGCGGCCGGGTGCGGGCGCGCTGAACGAGTGCCGCAGCCGTGCCCACAGGTTCGGCGTGGACTCGTCGGCGCCGTACGGCTCGTCGGCGGGCAGGCCGAGTGCGCCGAGGACGGCGATCAGGGCGCCGATGCCGGACACCCAGGCGCCGGGTTCGAGGTTGATGAGGCCGCCGAGTTCCGCGGAGATCGCGCCCATGGTGTAGCCGGTGGTGCCGAGGACACCGAGCGCGGCCAGCAGCACGGGGCTGTTGGTGCCGCCGGGGGTGAGCCAGCCGAGGCCCCGGATACCGTAGCCGGAGAGCAGGAACAGCAGCGTGACCACGGCTCCCACGAGCGTGAGCACCTGCAGGCCGCCTGGGTAGGCGGTGACGGTGAGGTTGCCGGGGAAGTCATGCGTCCAGGTCCAGGCGAGGAACGTGCCCGCGAGGGCGATGAGGGATCCGACGGCCGTGATGGCGCGTGCCGCGGCGGGCGGCAGCGGGATGACCGGGGCCGGGGTGGTGGCGGGGGTCTTCAGGACGTTCCCGCTCTTGTCGGTGGTGGTGTTGGTGGTCATGGGTATCACGCCCGATCCGCGACGCGTTCGCCGAGCAGACCCTGTGGCCTGAAGAGCAGGACGAGGATGAGCAGGCTGAACGCCCACACGTCCTTCCAGGCGCCGCCGCCGAACAGCTCCATGCCGGGGATGTCGCCGATGTAGCCGGTGGCGAGGGACTCGGCGACACCGAGGACGACACCGCCGAGCATCGCGCCGTAGATGTTGCCGATGCCGCCGAGCACGGCTGCTGTGAACGCCTTGAGGCCCATGAGGAAGCCCATGCGGAAGCCGACCTGACCGTTCTTCAGGCCGTAGGCGACGGCGGCGATGGCGGCGAACGCGGCACCGATGGCGAACGCCATGACGATGACGCGGTCGGTGTTGATGCCCATCAGCTTGGCCGTGTCGGGGTCCTGGGCGGTGGCCTGCATGCCGCGGCCGGAGCGGGTCTTGGTGACGAAGAGGCCGAGGGCGAGCATGCACAGGGGTGCGGCGATGAGGACGAAGAGGTCGCCGCGCTGGATGTTGGCGCCGAAGATGTCGAACGGGCCGCCCTCGAACTGGGGGAAGGGTCTGTCCTTCTTGGCGTCGGGGTACCACTTCCACACGATCTGCTGCAGCACGATGGACAGACCGATGGCGGTGATGAGCGGCGCGAGGCGTGGTGCGCCGCGCAGCGGCCGGTACGCGAAGCGTTCGGCCGCGGTGGCGACGGCGACCGAGACGACGATGCCGCCGAGGATCATGAGCGGGACGGCGGCGCCGAGGCCGAAGCCGTCGGGGAGCCACAGCCAGACGGTCAGGGCCCCGAAGCCCCCGACCATGAAGATCTCGCCGTGGGCGAAGTTGATGAGCTGGACGATGCCGTAGACCATCGTGTAGCCGATCGCGATGAGACCGTACATCGCGCCGAGGATGAGTCCATTGGCCAGCTGTTGCGGCAGTTCGTTCACCGCAGGGCCTCCGTGGAGTGGTTCGGATACGGCGCCGCGCGGAAGCGCTGGTGGGCGCTGCCGCGCGGCCTGATCAATGTCTGATGCGGGGAGGGGTCCCCACTGGTCCTTCTCTCGGCTACACCTTGGGGGAGGCGCTGTACTCGGGCACCCACGCGTTGTTCTTGATCACGTACGCGGTCATCAGCGTGTTGGTGGTGTCCCCGAACTTGTCGAACGAGATCGTGCCCGTGACACCGTCGAACTTGATCTTGCTCATGGCGTCCAGGACCGCCTTGCGGCCGTCGGACGGCAGCTTGCCGTCGTTGTCCTCGACCGCCTTCTTGACGGCCTCGATGATCGACCAGGTGGCGTCGTAGGTGAGGCCGCCGTACGCCTCGTACGGGTCCTCGTAGTTCTCGGCCTTGTAGTCGGCTATGAACTTCTTGGCGGAGGCGAGCTGCTCGACGGGCTTGCCGACGGAGGTGGCGAGGTCGCCCTCGGCCTTCTTGTTGAGCTTCGGGTACTCGCCGGAGTAGATGCCGTCGCCGCCCATCAGCGGGATGGTGTTGCCGCTGTCCTTGAGCTGCTGGCTGAGCGGGGCGGCCGCGGGGTACTCACCGCCGTAGTAGAGGGCCTCGGCACCCGTCTTCTTGACCTTGGCGACGACGGCGTTGAAGTCGCGGTCGTCGGGGTTGATGTGGTCGGTGCCGACGATCTGGCCGCCGAGCTTGGTGAAGTTCGTCTTGAAGGAGGCGGCGAGACCGGCGCCGTAGGTCTTCTGGTCGTCGATCAGGTAGACCTTCTTCTTCTTGGCCCGGTTGAAGAGGTACTCGGCCGCGAAGGCGCCCTGGATCTCGTCGGTGGTGGCCGTGCGGAAGAACGTCTTGAACTGGCGGACCGAGTTGCCGGTCTTCCAGCCGTCGCCCTGGGTCAGCTCGGTCCCGGTGTTGGCGGGGGAGACCTGGACCAGGCCGGCGTCGTTGAACGGCTTCTGCATCGACTGGGAGACGCTGGAGTTCAGCGGGCCGACGACGCCGAGGAGTTCGTTGTTGCTGATGAACTTCTGCGCGTTCTGCTGGCCGACGGAGGGCTGGGCCTGGTCGTCGAGGGGTTCGATCTTGAACTCTATGCCCTTGACGAACTCGTCCTTGTTGGCGTTCTTCGCGGCCAGGTCGGCGGAGTTCCTGATGCCGAGTCCGAGGGCGGACAGATCACCGGACAGCGGGGCGTCGACCCCGATCACAACAGTGGTCTTGTCGCCGCCACCACCGCTGCCGTTGTTGTCGCGTGACCCGCATGCGGTGAGGGTGAGCGATCCCGCCGCGAGCGCGGCGGTGATGGCAATGAGCGAACGTTGACGCACGGAATCCAGTCCTTTCCCTGGCACGGCGGCCCTCTTGGGACGCGCCGAGTCGAGCGCTGGACCGAAGTGACTTCGCATCCGGTGGCGCGGTGACTGGCGGTGACTCTAAGCCGGGGTGGGGAAATGGTGGAGTGGTCTGGCCCAGGATGTGACTCTCTTGTTATGCCCCGGAGTATCGCAGAGCGCTACGCGAGGGGTGGAAAGGGTGAATTCCGTCCGGTTCGTCATGTCCGCATGGTGAGAACGTGCAGGGTGTGCCGCCGTCGACTGCAGGAGTGTTTCTGTGTTTTGCTCATGACGGCACTTGCTGCCGAAGGCGACCTGACCTCCGGAGGGGCGGGGGTTATGCCACGTTCGGGCCAAAAAGGAGCCAGCCATGGAGGGTTCCATTCCGCTTTGCTTGATTGCTAGTGAATTACGCAGCGTTACGGCTGGGAAAGGAGGTCCGGCGTTCCGGGCACTTTTCCTTATCGGGTGCCCCGTTACGGAATGCCGGACCCCATTTCAAGATCGAACCGCCCCGGGGGTGCGTCGCGGTGATCAGGGCAGGGCGACGAACGGCTTCAGGAAGGAGCGGGCGCCCGGGGTGTCCAGACGGTACGTCACATTCGTGGCGTAGCACGGGGTGTCGCCGGTGATGGTGGTCGCGGCGAGGACCCGTTTGCCACCGACCATCGCGAAGTTGGGGCCGCCCGAATCGCCGTAGCACGCACCGCCGTTGCCCTGCGGCGCGGTCATGGCCAGGCGTACCCAGGCGTCGTTGAGGGCGTCGAAGGTGACGGGCGCCTTCATCCGGACGCCGCCGCCGGGGTGGGCCTGTCCACCGGGGCCGTTCGCCGCCTCCTGGGTGCCGTATCCGGCGACGAGCCAGTCGGTGGTGTTCAGGCCCCGCGGGCCGAGCTTGCCGAGCTGGTTGGCGGTGGGCAGGGCGGCCGGGGTGAAGCTCCAGCGCGCCTTCATCCTGGCGGCGGGCAGTTCGATCACGGCGATGTCGTGCGGGTCGGACGCGGGCCCCGGGTAGTCGGGGTGGCTGTGGGCGGCGCCCTGGACGGCGACGGCGCCGGCCTGTGCGGCCGGGTCGCCCGGGTACTTCTTCGCGGCGGCGTCGAGCCCGGACTGCACGTCCTGGTCCAGCGACACGTAGAACTTCACGTTGGCGGGCCAGCCGGTGGTGCAGTGCGCGGCGGTCAGGAACGTGTCCGCGTCGATCATGGTGCCGGAGCAGACCCAGTCGACCCGGTCCGGGGTCGCGGGGTTGCCGTCGTTGTCCCAGGTCGCGACGAGTGCGCCGACCTCGGTGCGCTCCGGGGCGGGGGTCGCGTTGTACGAGTTGATCGCGGAGGAGGGCAGCGCGGTGGCGAGTACGGCGGTGCAGGCCGCGGCGGTGACGACGGCAGCGCGGCGACGGGTGGGGGCGCGGAGGCCGGCGGGGATGCGACGGCTGGTGGCGGGGCGGAGGCTGGTCAAGAGAAACCCTTCTGCGGTGGGACGGGTGTTCTCCTGTGGGGGCGGAGCAGCGCCAGTGAAGCGTGCGGGGGCGGCCGCGACAAGAGTGCGCCCGCCCCCGCGAGGGTTTTCCCTACGCCGGTCCGACCGCAGCGCGCAGGTGGGTGCCGCCGGTCAGCTCGCCGCGCGCACGTGGTCGCCGTCGCCCGGCCGTACGTCGCGCAGCAGGCAGGTCAGCCGGGCGGTGCACACCCGCCGGTCCTCCTCGTCGCTGATGACGATCTCGTACGTCGCCGTGGAGCGCCCCCGGTGCAGGGGCGTGGCCACGCCCGTGACCAGGCCGGAGCGCACCCCGCGGTGGTGCGTGCAGTTGAGGTCGACGCCGACGGCGATCTTGGAGCTGCCCGCGTGCAGCATCGAGCCCACCGAGCCCAGCGTCTCGGCCAGCACCGCGGACGCGCCCCCGTGCAGCAGCCCGTACGGCTGGGTGTTGCCCTCGACCGGCATGGTGCCGACGACCCGTTCCGGCGAGGCCTCGACGATCTGCACCCCCATCCGGGTGCCCAGGTGCCCGGCGGAGAACAGGGCGACCAGGTCGATGCCGAGCGCGGAGTACTCGTCGATGACCTCTTGCGGGAACGTCACGTGCTGCTGCTCGCCCATAGGGCCCGTCCGTTCGTCGTGATCGTGATCAATCAGCTGTCTGCTGGCTGAGCAAACGCTCAGTCGGTCGCCGATTGTTCCAGACGGACCACGACGCACTTGCTGGCCGGGGTGTTGCTGGTGTCCGCGGTGGCGTCCAGCGGGACGAGCACGTTGGTCTCCGGGTAGTACGCGGCGGCGCAGCCGCGGGCGGTGGGATAGTGCACGACCCGGAAGCCGGCTGCCCGGCGCTCCACGCCGTCCTGCCACTCGCTGACCAGGTCGACGTAGGAGCCGTCGGCGATGTCCAGCCGCCGGGCATCCTCGGGGTTGACCATGACCACACGGCGGCCGTTCGTGATCCCCCGGTAGCGGTCGTCCAGGCCGTAGATCGTGGTGTTGTACTGGTCGTGCGAGCGCAGGGTCTGCAGCAGCAACCGGCCCTCGGGCAGCTCGGGGTACTCCACTGGCGCGGCGGTGAAGTTGGCCTTGCCGGTGGCCGTCGGGAAACGGCGCTCGTCGCGCGGGGCGTGCGGGAGCGCGAAGCCGCCAGGGCGACCAGCAGAACCAGTCACGCGCGCGTTGAAGTCCTCGAAACCGGGGACAACGCGCGCGATGCGGTCGCGGATCGTCGCGTAGTCCTTCTCGAACTGCTCCCAGGGCGTCGCGCTGCCCTCGCCCAGCACACGGCGGGCCAGCCGGCACACGATGGCCGGCTCGGACAGCAGGTACGGGCTCGCCGGCTCCAGCCGGCCGCGCGAGGCGTGCACCATGCCCATCGAGTCCTCGACGGTCACGAACTGCTCGCCGCTGCCCTGCAGGTCACGCTCGGTACGGCCGAGGGTGGGCAGGATGAGCGCCCGCGCGCCCGTGACCGCATGCGAGCGGTTCAGCTTCGTCGACACGTGCACGGTGAGCCGGGCGCGGCGCATCGCCGCCTCGGTGACCTCCGTGTCCGGTGACGCCGACACGAAGTTGCCGCCCATCGCGAAGAACACCTTCGCCTCGCCGTCGCGCAGCGCGCGGATGGCCCGTACGACGTCGTAGCCGTGCTCACGCGGGGGAGTGAAGCCGAACTCCTTCTCCAGGGCGTCCAGGAAGGCCGGAGCGGGCCGCTCGAAGATGCCCATCGTGCGGTCGCCCTGCACGTTCGAGTGACCGCGCACCGGGCACACGCCCGCTCCCGGGCGGCCGATGTTGCCGCGCAGCAGGAGGAAGTTCACGACCTCTCTGATGGTCGGCACGGCGTGCTTGTGCTGGGTGAGGCCCATCGCCCAGCACACGATGGTGCGCTGCGAGGTGAGGATCATCCCCAGGGCCTTGTCGATGTCCTCCCGGGACAGGCCGGTCGCGGTCAGCGTCTCGCCCCAGTCGGCGGCGCGGGCGGCCTCGGCGAACTCCTCGTACCCGTGCGTGTGGTCCCGGACGAAGGCCTCGTCGACCCCGCCCTCCGTCTCGAGGATCAGCTTGTTGAGCAGCCGGAACAGGGCCTGGTCGCCGCCGATGCGGATCTGCAGGAACAGGTCGGTGAGCGAGGCGCCCTTGAGCATGCCCTGCGGGGTCTGCGGGTTCTTGAAGCGCTCCAGGCCCGCCTCGGGCAGCGGGTTGACGCTGATCACCCGCGCGCCGTTCGCCTTGGCCTTCTCCAGGGCGGAGAGCATACGCGGGTGGTTCGTGCCCGGGTTCTGCCCGGCGACGATGATCAGGTCCGCCTGGTAGAGGTCCTCCAGCATGACGCTGCCCTTGCCGATGCCGATCGTCTCGGACAGGGCCGAGCCGGACGACTCGTGGCACATGTTGGAGCAGTCCGGCAGGTTGTTCGTGCCGAGCTCGCGCGCGAAGAGCTGGTAGAGGAACGCGGCTTCGTTGCTGGTGCGGCCGGAGGTGTAGAAGAGCGCCTCGTCGGGGGAGCCGAGGGCGGCGATCTCCTCCGCGATGATGTCGAAGGCGCGCTCCCAGGTGACCGGCTCGTAGTGGTCCGCCCCTTCGGGGAGATACATGGGGTGCGTGAGCCGCCCCTGCTGGCCCAGCCAGTACCCGCTCCTGGTCGCGAGGTCGGTGACGGAGTGCGCGGCGAAGAACTCCGGGGTGACCCGGCGCAGCGTGGCCTCCTCGGCCACCGCCTTCGCGCCGTTCTCGCAGAACTCCGCCTTGTGCCGGTGGTCCGGCTCCGGCCAGGCGCAGCCGGGGCAGTCGAAGCCGTCCTTCTGGTTGACGCGCAGCAGCGTCAGCGCGGTGCGCTTCACGCCCATCTGCTGCTGGGCGATGCGCAGCGTGTGCCCGATGGCCGGCAGCCCCGCAGCCGCGTGCTTCGGCTCGGCGACCTGCGGCGCGTCCTGGACCGGATCACCTTTGGGCGGCTTGGTGGCCATCGCACGCTCTCCTTCGACCGTGAGTGTGAGGTACCTCTTCGATCCTCGCACGGCTCGCTGACAACGCTCGCGGCCGGTCCACACCTCGTGGCCGCGCCTTTCCCGCTGCTCGGCCCTTCCGGCGGGCCTGCCTGCCGTGGGGCTGCCCGCCGTGGGGCCCCGGGTCCTTTCCTTGCCACGTCCTCACTTTCTCCCGTCCGTCTCCTTCTCCCTCCGGCGGCTTTACTTTCCGCCGCAACGGCGGGCAACCACGACGGCGGAGCCCGGCGGTGCCGAAACCGGCCGAAAGCCCCCGGGCCCTCCCCGCCGAGCGCAGGGCCGGGGCCGACTGTCGGTGGGGCGTGGCAGGATCGGGGGCGTGGCAGAGACAGCATCGAAGCAGACCGACAAGACCCCCGGCGGAGACCGCCCGCGGCTGATGCTCATGGACGGGCACTCGCTGGCCTATCGCGCGTTCTTCGCGCTGCCCGCGGAGAACTTCACCACCGCGACCGGACAGCCGACGAACGCGATCTACGGCTTCGCGTCGATGCTGGCCAACACCCTGCGTGACGAGACGCCCACGCACTTCGCGGTCGCCTTCGACGTCTCCCGCAAGACCTGGCGCTCCGAGGAGTTCACGGAGTACAAGGCGAACCGCTCCAAGACCCCGGACGAGTTCAAGGGCCAGGTCGAGCTGATCGGCGAGCTGCTCGACGCGATGGCCGCGGAGCGCTTCGCGGTGGAGGGGTACGAGGCGGACGACGTCATCGCCACCCTCGCCACCCGCGCCGAGGCCGAGGGCTTCGAGGTGCTGATCGTCACCGGCGACCGCGACTCCTTCCAACTGGTCTCCGACCACACAACCGTGCTGTACCCGACGAAGGGCGTCTCCGAGCTGACCCGGTTCACCCCGGAGAAGGTGTTCGAGAAGTACGGCCTGACGCCCGCGCAGTACCCCGACTTCGCCGCCCTGCGCGGCGACCCGTCCGACAACCTCCCCGGCATCCCCGGCGTCGGCGAGAAGACCGCCGCGAAGTGGATCAACCAGTTCGGCTCGTTCGCGGAGCTGGTCGAGCGCGTCGACGAGGTCAAGGGCAAGGCCGGGCAGAACCTCCGCGACCACCTGGAGGCGGTCAAGCTCAACCGCCGGCTCACCGAGCTCGAGCGGAACGTGGAGCTGCCGAAGACGGTCACCGACCTGGAGCGCGCCGCGTACGACCGCAAGGCCGTCGCGATGGTCCTGGACACCCTGGAGATCCGCAACCCGTCGCTGCGCGAGCGGCTCTTCGCCGTCGACCCCGGCGCCGAGGAGGCCGAGCCCCAGCCGACCGCCGAGGGCGTCGAGCTGGACGGCACGGTGCTCGGCTCGGGCGAGCTCGCGCCCTGGCTCGCCGAGCACGGCAAGGCCGTCCTCGGGGTGGCCACGGTCGACACCTGGACGCTGGGCACGGGCGCGGTGGCCGAGGTCGCCCTCGCCGGCGCCGGGGGAGCGGCCGCCTGGTTCGACCCGACGCAGTTGGACGAGGCGGACGAGACCGCGTGGGCGACCTGGCTTGCCGACGCCGCCAAGCCCAAGGTGTTCCACAATGCCAAGGGCGCGATGCGGGTCTTCGCCGAGCACGGCTGGCGCATCGACGGCGTCAGCATGGACACCGCCCTCGCCGCGTACCTGGTCAAGCCCGGCCGCCGCTCCTTCGACCTGGACGCGCTCTCCCTGGAGTACCTCCACCGGGAGCTCGCCCCCGCCGCCGCGGCGGACGGGCAGCTGGCGTTCGGCGCGGACGACGGCGCCGAGGCCGAGGCGCTCATGGTGCAGGCTCGCACGGTCCTCGACCTGGGCGAGGCGTTCGGTGAGCGTCTGAAGGAGGTCGGCGCGGCGGATCTGCTGGGCGACATGGAGCTGCCCACGTCCGCGCTGCTCGCCCGTATGGAGCGGCACGGCATCGCGGCGGCCCGGGCCCACCTGGAGACCATGGAGCAGATGTTCGCGGGCGCCGTGCAGCAGGCCGTGAAGGAGGCGCATGCCGCGGCCGGGCACGAGTTCAACCTTGGCTCGCCCAAGCAGCTCCAGCAGGTGCTCTTCGAGGAGCTGGCCCTGCCCAGGACCAAGCGCACCAAGACCGGCTACACCACCGACGCCGACGCGCTCGCCTGGCTGGCCACCCAGACCGACAACGAACTGCCGGTGATCATGCTCCGCCACCGCGAACAGGCGAAGCTGCGCGTCACCGTCGAGGGCCTGATCAAGACCATCGCGGCGGACGGCCGTATCCACACCACGTTCAACCAGACGGTCGCCGCCACCGGCCGCCTGTCCTCGGTGGACCCGAACCTGCAGAACATCCCGGTCCGCACGGACGAGGGCCGGGCGATCCGCCGCGGCTTCGTCGTCGGCGACGGCTTCGAGTCCCTGATGACGGCGGACTACAGCCAGATCGAGCTGCGCGTGATGGCCCACCTCTCCGAGGACGAGGGCCTGATCGAGGCGTTCACCTCGGGCGAGGACCTGCACACCACCGCGGCGGCGCAGGTGTTCTCCGTCGAACCGGCCGCGGTGGACGCGGAGATGCGCCGCAAGATCAAGGCCATGTCGTACGGCCTGGCGTACGGGCTGTCGGCCTTCGGCCTCTCCCAGCAGCTGAACATCGAGGCCGCGGAGGCCCGCGCCCTGAGGGGCGCCTACTTCGAGCGCTTCGGTGGCGTACGGGACTATCTGCGCCGGGCGGTGGACGAGGCCAGGGCGACGGGCTACACGGCGACGCTCTTCGGGCGCCGTCGGTACCTTCCCGACCTCAACAGCGACAACCGCCAGCGCCGCGAGGCGGCAGAGCGGATGGCCCTCAACGCGCCCATCCAGGGCACGGCGGCCGACATCGTCAAGATCGCCATGCTGAAGGTGGACCGCGCGCTGAAGGAGGCCGGCCTCAAGTCCCGCATGCTCCTCCAGGTCCACGACGAAATCGTCCTGGAAATCGCCCCCGGCGAGCGCACCACCGCCGAGAACCTGATCCGCCACGAAATGTCCAACGCCGTCCATCTCCGAGTCCCCCTCGGCGTCTCCGTGGGCGCGGGCCCGGACTGGGAGTCGGCAGCGCACTGACGAGATCCGGCGGAGCGCCCCTGGACGGTGCGGGTTGGCCTGACGAGGCGGCGCGTGCCGGGTTGCCCTGACCGCGCTCAACCACGACGGCGCATCCCGGCGGTGCCGAACTCACCGAAGCACCCGTCAGGCCCGCCCCCACGCCTGGCACCCACTCCACTCCCCGCACCCAAACTCCGCCGGAACGCAAGAAACCTCCACGGCGCACCCCGGCGGTGCCCAACCCACACAAACTCCCGGTCACCACCCCAACCCGACCCGCACCGCCAACCCGCCCCATCCCCGGAGGGCCCGTCACCCGAGTGGCCCTCGCGAAAAAGCCCCACCCCCGGATCGCCCGCCAAGATGCGGGCATGGGTATACGCATGCTCCATCGCGGCCGCACAGCGCGAGCGCGGGTGGCTGCCGACGCACCCCTCCGCGGAGCGCTCTCGCCGGTCCCGGCCCACGCGGCCGCCGCCAGCACCGCCCGCATCCCCGCCACTCTCACCACGGCCCTGCACCGGGCAACGGCCACCGCGTCCGGCCTCCGCCGACGACTCACCCGCCGCGACACACCGGTCTGGCGACTGTGGGCCGACCTGGCCCGCGGCTACCTCGCCCTCGCCCTCACCCTGCTCCCGCAGCCGCGCCCCGCCCCCACGCTCACCGTGTTCACCGCGCGGCCGGACGCCTCACCTCCGTACCGACGTTCCCGGGACCACCCGGGGCCGTGGCCTGACGCCACACCCTGACCCCCACGGCGTACAGCGGCAGCGCCAGCACGAGCCCAGCGCCAGCCCCGAAGCACACCGCCGGGATCAGGTCCCAGGGCTTCGCGGTGGACCCCCAGTACGCCCACCCGTCGCCCGCCACCGTCCTTGAAGGAGCCGCTGCGCGGCGCAGTTCCCATCCGTGCGACGCCCGCTGCACCGCCGCCACCAGCGCACAGCCACCGATCACCGCCCCGGCCCACCACCGGTCCCGCACCGACAGCACCGCGACCCCCACAGGCTCGGCCGGCGGCGTCCGCCGTACCGCGTACACCACGAACACGGCGATCACCACCGCGGCGACCGCCGAACCGCCGTACTGCAGATACCAGTACAGCGGCGAGCCCGCCACCTCCCGGCCCAGGACCGGGAACAGCCGCATCCCCCACCGGTCGAGATGCGTGAACGCGTCCCACACGACATGCGTCAGCGCCCCGAGTGCCGCGGACACGTACCAGCGCACCACCAACGCCGGCCGTACGCGCGCGCGTGGCACCCCGCACCGCAGCAGCGCAGCCACCCGCCCCTGCCGCGCCCGCGGCAGCAGCGCCACCAACGGCTCGCGCACCAGCAGCCACAGACCCACCAGCGCCCAGGCCACCAGCACGTCGACCGTGAACACCCCCGGGAAGGAGTGCGTGACCTCACCGAACTCCATCGCACCGGACAGGAAATTCGCCGCGGAATAGGTCATGTCGGGTGCGAGGGAACCCGCCACGAGCACGGCCGGGACCAGCGAGCCCCGGCCGGTTCCGTCGGTGCGCACGGCGGGCAGGACGGCCGCCGCATGGCTCAGCGTGAACGGCAACAGGGCTCCTCACGAAGGACGTTGAGGGACGGGACGGCCCCCGTGATCGGTGAGGCCCAGTATGAAGCCCCGCAGCACCCCCTTCGCCGTCTCTGGCCAACTGGTGAAAATCGGGCATGAACGGGTGCCCGCGCAAAGGAAGTTGTCGTAGGGTCGCCTGCGTCACCAGTGCTGGGCCGCACGGTCGAACGTACGAACACAAAGCGTGCGCCGACACAGCGCACGAGCAATACGAAGTGACGCCCGTCGCGGGGGCAACCCTCGCGGAGGGCCGACTGTCAGAATCGGGCGAGCAGACAGAGACGGGCGCTCGGGCGTCCACGGGAGGGGTTCACTCTATGGCGGCGCAATTCGGCAGAAGGCTGCGCAAGGGAGCGGCGACCACCGCCCTGGCCGCGGTCGCGGTCGCGGCCCTGTCCGCCTCCCAGGCCCCGGGGGTGGCGACCGACGAGCACGGCAGACGGGCCGCCGCCGACTCCACGCCCTCACCGGACGCGCACGCCGAGGACAGCGCGACCGGCAACTCGCCGTACTACACCGACCTGCCGCCGCTCAACAGCCCGAACCCCTCGCCGACCACCGGCACCACCCCGACGGCCACCGGCGAGGCGGGCATCCCCGCGACCGTCCTCGACGCCTACAAGAAGGCCGCCACCGCCCTGCGCGAGGCCAAGCCCGGCTGCAACCTGGACTGGGAACTCCTCGCCGCCATCGGCAAGGTCGAGTCCGGCCAGGCAAGAGGCGGCCGCGTCGACGCGAGCGGCACCACCGTCACCCCCATCCTCGGCCCGCAGCTCGACGGCAACGGCTTCGCGCTCATCAAGGACAGCGACGGCGGCGCCTACGACGGCAACAGCGCCTACGACCAGGCCGTCGGCCCCATGCAGTTCATCCCGTCCACCTGGGCGTGGGCGGGCCGGGACGGCAACGGCGACGGCAAGAAGGATCCCAACAACGTCTACGACGCCGCGCTCGCCGCCGGCCACTACCTGTGCCGCAACGGCTGGGACCTGTCCGACCAGGGCGACCTCGACCGCGCGATCCTCAGCTACAACAACTCGCGGGACTACCTCAACCTCGTCCTGAGGTGGCTGGAGTACTACCGCAAGGGCGCCCACGAGATCCCCGACGGCACCGGCACGCTGCCCGTGGGCCGCAGTGACGACAGTAACGACAGGGCCAAGCCCAAGCCGTCGCCCACGGAGCCGAAGACGCCCAAGACCCCCCAGACGCCCGGCGCGCACAGCACTCCGGGTACGCCGCCCCCGGACAAGCCCAAGGATCCGGGCAGCGCCTCGCCGAAGCCCCCGACGCCGCCCGCGGCGGGCTCCCCGAACCCGACCCCGCCGCCCGCCAACACCGATACGGTGGACCACCTGGAGGACGCGGGCACGGCAAAGCTCACCGCGATGGCGGGCGACATGTTCAGCCAGCGGATCAGCACCCGCGCCGAGACCGAGGCCGGCAAGTCCGTCGGCCAGGTCAGGGTCCGCTTCACCGTCATCGGCGACACCGACGCCACCTTCACCGGCGGCGAGAGCGTCGCCACGGTCGCCACGAACAGCTCCGGCGTGGCCGCCGCGCCCGCGCTGAAGGCCGGCGAGAAGACCGGCACCTTCACCGTCCGCGCCACCGTCGTCGGCCGCACCCTCCCCGGCCTGGACTACAAGGCCACGGTCACCGAGCGGGCCGCCGACACCCTCACCCGCACCAGCGACACCGCGCTGACCTGCACCCCGGGCGGCGAGTTCGCCGACCAGGTCGAGGTGAAGGCCACCTACCAGGGCGCCGCGGCCGACAAGGTCGCCGCCACCGCGACCCTGATCAAGTCGGCGGACGACCCGACCGTGAACGACAAGGGCCCCTACTTCAAGGACGCCGACGGCAAGGCCGTACGCACCCTGAAGGACCTGGAGACCGACGCGAAGGGCCTGCTGAAGCTGCCGAAGCTGTACGCGGACGACACCACCGGCACGTTCCTGCTCCGCATCACCACCGTGGGCGGCGCGACCCTCACGGTCGAACTGACCGTGGCGGCGGCCGAGTCGTCGTCACCGAGCCCGTCCACGAGCCCCTCGGCATAACCCGCAACACCGCTTCGTACGGCTTGGTGCAACGTGACTTGATACGACGACGGCGGCGCCCCTCGCCCGAGAGGGGCGCCGCCGCCGTGTGCTCGCCGTGTTCTCATCTCACGCCCCCGTTGCTACGGTGCCGGACCTGACGATGTATCAGCTCGCGCCCGCCGGGAGGCAGCATGCGCGCCATCATCGCCGCCGCGATCGGTCTCGGCGCTGCCTTCGCCCTGGTCCTCACCCTCACCGCCGTGGGTTCCCCGTCCGGCGAGACCTCCCCGAAGCCCCTGCTGACGACCGTGCCCGCACACCCCTGACCCCGCCCGCCCGGAGGGAGCCCGCGATGCGCCGCAAGGCCGGCCTGGTCCTGCTCGCCCTCGCCGTGTTCTGCGCGGCACTGTCCCCGCTGCTGCGCTGGTACGCCTTCCCGCGCCTGGCCAAGATCCCCGCCGGCCACTACCAGGACATGGTCCTGGTGGCGAAGGACGCGACCCTCCTCGACTACGGCACGATGAAGGCCAGGAAGGTTCCCGAGGTCACCATCGTGCAGACCCTCAAGGGCAACGTGGAGGCCTCCGAGAAGGTCGAGAAGACGGCAGGCAGGGACGTGGTGGTCTGGGACGGCCTCTCCTACGTCGTCGACTCCGACGGCAAGATGGTGTCAAAGATCCCCGAGCGTTACCTCTTCGACGCCCACACCCAGGAACCCGTCCACGCCACCGGCGAGATGGTCGACGGCGACCCGGTCAGGCGCGAGGGCATCGAGTTCAAGTGGCCCTTCCTGACCGAGAAACGGGACTACGAGTACTTCGACGCGCAGGCGCGCGTGACGGCCCCCATCCACTACAAGGGCACCCAGAACTTCCGCGGCGTCGAGGTCTACTACTTCGAGCAGACCATCCCGTGGACCAAGGTGCCCTTCCCCAGGGCCATGCCCGTCGAGGGCATCACCCCCGAGTCGGTCGCGAAGACCGGCACGACCCGCTGGTACAGCACGGTCCGCAAGTTCTGGGTCGAGCCCCTCACCGGCGCCCCCGTCTACGGCGAGGAGATCCACAAGGAGGAGCTGCGCGGCGGCACGCTCCTCGGCGGCCGGGACAAGGTGACGGCGTTCTCCGGCCACGTGAAGATGCGCGAGGACTACATCGAGCACACCGTCGACCTGGTCTCCTCCCAGCGCGTACTGATCCTCCTGATGACGTCGTACCTGCCGTGGGGCTTCCTGACCCTCGGCGCTCTCCTGTTGGCCCTGTCCCTCTACCTGGAGGCCCGTAGCCGCCGCCCCGCCGGCCCGGCGCCGAGCCAGAGCACGCAACCGGAGCCGGTCAGCGCCTGAGACGCGCGTGGGTGTTCCGGGTCGGCTCGGCACCGGCCGGGTCCTCGGGCCACGGATGCTTCGGATAGCGCCCGCGCAGTTCCGCCCGTACGCCCTTGTAACCGTCCTTCCAGAAGGAGGCGAGGTCGGCGGTGACCGCGGCGGGCCGCCCGGCGGGGGAGAGGAGGTGGACGAGCAGCGGCACACCGGCGACGGCGGGCGACTCCTGGAGCCCGAACATCTCCTGCAACTTCACCGCGAGCACGGGCTGCTCGGGATTCGCGTAGTCGATCCGGATTCTGGACCCACTCGGTACGGTGATCCGCTCCGGGGCCAGCTCGTCCAGCCGCGCGGCCTCCCCGGACGCCCAGGGCAGCAGCCGCGCGAGCGCCTGTCCGGCGTCGATCCGCGCCAGGTCGGCCCGCCGCCGGGCCCGGCTCAGCTCCGGTTCCAGCCACTCCTCCACGCGTACCTGGAGCGCGTCGTCGGACACGTCGGGCCAGGGCTCGCCCAGATGGAGCCGGAGAAAGGCGAGCCGCTCCCGCAGCTCCTCCGCATCCGGCGACCACCGCAGCAGCCCGAACCCCTCCCGCCGCAGCCCGTCCAGGAGCGCGGCGCGTACGAGACCGGGACCGGCGCCGGCCAGCGGCCGCACCGCCAGCTCGACGGCCCCCAGCCGCTCGACCCGCCGCGCGACGACGTCCCCGTCGGCCCAGCGCACCTCCTCGCCCTCCTCCAGCAGCGCACCGGCGGCGATCCGGGCGATGTCCTCGTCGATCACGGCCCCAAGCTGCACACGCGCGTGCCCTCGGCCCACGGGCCGGTCGGCCGCGGCGACCACGATCCAGGGCGACCCCCCTAGAGCGGAGCCGTCGGACAGCTCGGCGCGGGTACCGCAGGCCATGAGATACGACCCTCCGTCCAGCTTGGCGACCCGCTCGGGAAAGGCGAGCGAGGCGACGACTCCGGCGACGCGATCCTCTCCGGCCCCGTGGAGCAGGGCCGCTTCCGGACGCCCGGCGCCTGGTCCGGCCTCGGCGTCCACCTCCACCGGAAGGGAGTAACGGGTGGGCGCGTGGGCAAACTCCCCCGATACGGCCCGCAGCCGCCGCACTACCGCCCGCCACCGCGCGGCATAGGCGTCACCCCCACGCCGAGCACCCCGCAAAGCCGCAGCAAGATCATCTCCGTACTCCCGAGGCGGCTCTTCACTCAACAGGGCGACAACTTCGGCCACCCCGCCGGAGGTACCCGTGTCCAGCAACGCCCGCCCCAGCCGCGGATGCACCCCCAGCCGCGCAAGCGCAGCGCCGCGTTGCGTGGCCCGCCCGACGGAGTCCACAGCACCCACCGCCGCCAAGACGGCCCGCGCCGCCGCCATCGCTCCCGCCGGCGGCGGATCCAGCAACGCCAGCCCGGACGCGTCCGGATCCCCCCAGCACGCGGCCTGCAAGGCGAAGGCCGTCAGATCGGCCACCTTGATCTCCGGCGCCGGAAACCGCGGCAGACGCGCGTCCTCGGCCTCCGCCCAGCACCGGTACACCGCCCCCGGCGCCTCACGCCCGGCCCGCCCCGCCCGCTGCCGCCCCGCAGCCTGCGAGGCCCGCACCGTCGTCAGCGCGCTCAACCCGCGGGCGTGGTCCACCCGAGGCTCCCGCGCCAGCCCGGAGTCGACGACCACCCGGACCCCCGGAACCGTCAGCGACGACTCGGCCACGGACGTCGCCAGCACCACCCGCCGCCGCTCACCGGGCACCAGCACCGCGTCCTGTACGGCCGCCGGAGCCCGCCCGTGCACCTGGAGCACCTCTACGTCCCCGAAGTCCCCGAGGCCGCCCAGCTGCCCGGCGACCCGTGCGATCTCGCCGACGCCCGGCAGGAAGCACAGCACGTCCCCGGCCCGTTCGGTCAGCGCCCGCCGCACCACCGCCGCCACGTGCGCCAGCAGCGCCGGATCGACCCGCATCCCGTGCGGCGGCCGTACGGGACGCGCCGGCGGCGCCCACACCACCTCCACCGGATGGGACGCGCCCCGCGCCTGGACCACCGGCGCCCCGCCCAGCAGCCCGGCCCAGCCCTCCGCGTCGGTCGTCGCCGACGCGGCCACCAGCCGCAGTTCCGGTCGCAGCAGCTGCCGGACGTCCCACAGGAACGCCGCCACCGTGTCGGCGTCCAGATGCCGCTCGTGGCACTCGTCGAGCACCACCACGTCGATCCCGGCCAGCTCCTGGTCCCGTTGCAGGCGCTGCAGCAGCACACCGGTCGTGACGACCTCCACGCGCGCGTGCCGCCCGACGACCCGCTCGCCGCGCACGGTGTAGCCGACGCTGTCGCCGACCTTCTCGCCCAGCAGCCACGCCATCCGCCGCGCCGCCGCCCGCGCCGCGATCCGCCGCGGCTCGGCGACCACCACGCGCCGCGCCGGTCCGTCCCCCAGCAGCCCCGCCAGCGCCAGCGGCACCAGCGTCGTCTTGCCGGTCCCGGGCGGCGCGACGAGCACCGCGGCACCGCGCGCGTCCAGGGCGTCGGACAGAGCGGACAGCGCACCGCACACGGGCAGGGCGTCCAGAGCGTCGTAACGGATCACGCCCCCAGTGTCGTACGCCCTCCGAAACACCCGTCACACACGCGTGCCGAAACACCCCGCACGCGCGCGTGGCCGGAAGGCCCCTTGCACGCGGGTGGCCGAAAGGCCCGCACGCGCGTGTGCCCGCCCCGGTCAGTCCCTCTCGTCAGTCCCGCTCGTCAGTCCCGCTCGCACACGAAGATGGCCGTCCCCGGGATCAGGTTCCCGCGCAGCGGGGACCACCCGCCCCACTCGGACGTGTTCCAGGCCGGCCACTCCGGCTCGACCAGGTCCACCAGCCGGAACCCGGAGGCGGCGATGTCCCGGACGCGGTCGCCGAGCGTGCGGTGGTGCTCGACGTACACCGCGCTGCCCTGGTCGTCCTGCTCGACGTACGGCGTGCGGTCGAAGTACGAGCCGGATACGGTCAGCCCGTCGGGACCGGGCTCGTCCGGGAAGGCCCAGCGGATCGGATGGGTCACCGAGAACACGAAACGGCCGCCCGGGCGCAGCACCCGGCGCACCTCCCGCAGCACCAGCCGCGGATCGGCCACGAACGGCAGCGCGCCGTAGGCCGAGCACGCCAGGTCGAAGGAGCCGTCCGCGAACGGCAGCGCGCCCGCGTCGGCGCAGACCAGCGGGAACGCACTCCCGATACGCAGCGCGTGCTGGAGCTGGCGACGGGACAGGTCCAGGGCCACCGGGCGGGCGCCCTGGGCGGCCAGCCAGCGCGCGCACTGCGCCGCGCCGGCGCCGATCTCCAGGACGTCTCTGCCCTTGAGGTCCTCCGGCGGGCCGAGCAGCTCCGCCTCCACCTCGTCCAGGCCCTCCGGCCCCCACACGAAGCGGTCGTCGCCCAGGAACGTGCCGTGCTCGGTCTGGTACTCGTCCGCGTTGCGGTCCCACCAGCCCCGGTTGGCCAGGGCGCTCTCCGCGACACCGGCGTCACGCCGGGTGGCCTCCGGCTCGAACGTCTGCTCGGCGGTTGCGGACACGGACTCGGCGGATACGGGCTCTTGGATGATTGGCTCCCTCGTCGTACTCTTCGGTCCAGCCGGCCCGGTGGTGTCACCTGTGGGGCGGGCTGTGACCTGCGTGGCCACGGGGCTGCAACGGGTATGCGGCTGCCGTCGCGTGGCGACTTGTGCCGGGATTGCGGCGATCCGCCCCGGGTGTGCGGCTTCGCGCATTGACCCTGTCCGGCTGCCCCCGTATGCTACAAGTTGCGCTGCGGGCCTGCGCACCTCAGACGTAGCAGGCTGCGCTCGCATCTGTATGTATGTCCCCTCGGTTGTCGAGGCGCCACCGGACACCCGGTGTCTGGAGTGGCGCTTCCTTGGCTGTCCGGCTTCTGCAGAGCGAAACGGGCTCCGGCGTAGCAGTACCTACGACTTCAATGTCCGTACCGGAGCCCTTTCCCACATGACGAGCAGCACCGAGACCACCGCAACCACCCCGCAGGTAGCGGTCAACGACATCGGTAACGAGGACGCGTTCCTCGCAGCGATCGACGAGACGATCAAGTACTTCAACGACGGCGACATCGTCGACGGCGTCATCGTGAAGGTCGACCGGGACGAGGTCCTGCTCGACATCGGTTACAAGACCGAAGGTGTCATCCCGAGCCGAGAGCTCTCGATCAAGCACGACGTCGACCCGAACGAGGTCGTCGCCGTCGGCGACGAGATCGAGGCCCTGGTCCTCCAGAAGGAGGACAAGGAAGGCCGCCTGATCCTCTCGAAGAAGCGCGCCCAGTACGAGCGTGCCTGGGGCACCATCGAGAAGATCAAGGAAGAGGACGGCATCGTCACCGGTACCGTCATCGAGGTCGTCAAGGGTGGTCTCATCCTCGACATCGGCCTCCGTGGCTTCCTCCCGGCCTCCCTGGTCGAGATGCGCCGCGTTCGCGACCTCCAGCCCTACGTGGGCAAGGAGCTCGAGGCCAAGATCATCGAGCTGGACAAGAACCGCAACAACGTGGTCCTGTCCCGCCGTGCCTGGCTGGAGCAGACCCAGTCCGAGGTCCGCCAGACGTTCCTCACGACCCTGCAGAAGGGCCAGGTCCGCTCCGGGGTCGTCTCCTCGATCGTCAACTTCGGTGCCTTCGTGGACCTGGGTGGCGTCGACGGTCTGGTCCACGTCTCCGAGCTGTCCTGGAAGCATATCGACCACCCCTCCGAGGTCGTCGAGGTCGGCCAGGAGGTCACCGTCGAGGTCCTCGACGTCGACATGGACCGCGAGCGCGTCTCCCTGTCGCTGAAGGCGACCCAGGAAGACCCGTGGCAGCAGTTCGCCCGCACCCACCAGATCGGCCAGGTCGTGCCCGGCAAGGTCACGAAGCTGGTTCCGTTCGGTGCGTTCGTCCGCGTGGACGAGGGCATCGAGGGTCTGGTCCACATCTCCGAGCTGGCCGAGCGCCACGTGGAGATCCCGGAGCAGGTCGTCCAGGTCAACGACGAGATCTTCGTCAAGGTCATCGACATCGACCTCGAGCGCCGTCGCATCAGCCTCTCGCTGAAGCAGGCCAACGAGGCCTTCGGTGCCGACCCGGCGGCGGTCGAGTTCGACCCGACCCTGTACGGCATGGCCGCGTCGTACGACGACCAGGGCAACTACATCTACCCCGAGGGCTTCGACCCGGAGACCAACGACTGGCTCGAGGGCTACGAGAAGCAGCGCGAGGAGTGGGAGCGCCAGTACGCCGAGGCGCAGTCCCGCTTCGAGCAGCACCAGCAGCAGGTCATCAAGTCCCGCGAGGCGGACGCCGCCGCTGCGGCCGAGGGTGGCGACGCGGCGGGTGCGGCTCCGGCCGCGTCCGGTGGCGGTTCGTACTCCTCCGAGGGTCCGGACAACTCCGGCGCGCTGGCCTCGGACGAGGCGCTGGCCGCGCTGCGCGAGAAGCTGGCGGGTGGGCAGAGCTGACGCCCACTGGGCAATAGCTCCTGGCTGAGGGGCCGTACCTTTCGGGGTACGGCCCCTCAGAGTTTTTTCGGGGGCCTGTTGTCGTTCGCACGCGCCGTGAACTCGGCGCCCCCGTCGAGATGTTCAGGAACGTCAAGGCCTACATCTACAACGGGTCGGCCGGAAGCCGATGGCCACGGCCACGTCTCGGAGTTGCTCGCCAGGGCCACCGACAAGAGCGCCTGGACCAGGAGTTGTCGGCCTGACGCGGGCCCGGAGCACGCGCGCGTGCCGTCGTGACACTGCGCAGTCGCGTGGCCGACGAGGGTAAAGAGAACCTGATCAGGGGCACAGGACGGGAATGCCGGCGCGCTGTGCGTCGTTGTGCAGTACGAACACGAGGAGGAGCGGTCACTGTGCTTGATCCGCAGGGTTTGTACGCATGGGAGCCGAAGGGCCTGGCGGTCGTCGACATGGCGCTCGCCCAGGAGTCGGCCGGCCTTGTCATGCTCTACCACTTCGACGGTTACATCGACGCGGGCGAGACCGGCGACCAGATCGTCGACCGGCTGCTCGACTCGCTGCCCCACCAGGTCGTCGCGCGCTTCGACCACGACCGGCTCGTGGACTACCGTGCTCGCCGCCCGCTGCTGACCTTCCAGCGCGACCGCTGGACCGAGTACGAGGAGCCCACCATCGAGGTGCGGCTCGTCCAGGACGCCACCGGTGCGCCCTTCCTGCTGCTGTCCGGCCCGGAGCCGGACGTGGAGTGGGAGCGTTTCGCGGCGGCCGTGCAGCAGATCGTGGAGCGGCTCGGCGTCCGCCTGTCCGTGAACTTCCACGGCATCCCCATGGGCGTCCCGCACACCCGCCCCGTCGGCCTCACCCCGCACGGCAACCGCGCCGACCTGGTGCCCGGCCACCGCAGCCCCTTCGAAGAGGCACAGGTGCCCGGCAGCGCCGAGTCCCTCGTCGAGTACCGCCTGATGCAGGCCGGACACGACGTCCTGGGCGTCGCCGCGCACGTGCCGCACTACATCGCGCGCTCGCCGTACCCGGACGCGGCGCTGACCGTCCTGGAGGCCATCACGGCGGCCACCGGCCTGGTGCTGCCCGGCATCGCGCACTCCCTGCGCACGGACGCCCACCGCACGCAGACGGAGATCGACCGCCAGATCCGGGAGGGCGACGAGGAGCTCACGGCCCTCGTGCAGGGCCTGGAGCACCAGCACGACGCCGCCGCGGGCGCCGAGACCCGCGGCAACATGCTCGCCGAGCCGGTGGAGATCCCCTCGGCGGACGAGATCGGCCAGGAGTTCGAACGCTTCCTGGCGGAGCGCGAGGGCGACAACTGACTTCCCGAGCAGCGGGGAGGGCGCCCTGCCCGCGGCAGGCCCTAAGCTTCGGCTCATGCTGACAGTGGGCCTGACCGGCGGCATCGGTGCCGGCAAGAGCGAGGTGGCGCGGCTGCTCGTGGAGTGCGGGGCCGTGCTGATCGACGCGGACCGCATCGCGCGCGAGGCGGTCGCGCCGGGCACGCCCGGCCTCGCGGCGGTCGTCGAGGCGTTCGGCCCGGAGGTGCTCGCCGAGGACGGCAGCCTGGACCGGCCCAAGCTGGGCTCGATCGTCTTCGCCGACCAGGAGAAGCTGGCCCTCCTGAACTCGATCGTGCACCCGCTGGTGGGCGCCCGTTCCCGCGAGCTCGAAGAGGCCGCCGCCGAGGACGCCGTCGTCGTCCACGACGTTCCGCTCCTCACCGAAAACGGCCTGGCACCGATGTACGACGTCGTGGTCGTCGTCGACGTCGGCCCCGAGACCCAGCTCGACCGGCTGGTCCGGCTGCGCGGCATGATCGAGGAGGACGCACGCGCGCGTATGGCCGCCCAGGCGACACGCGAACAGCGCGTGGCGATCGCGGACATCGTCATTGACAACGACGTGCCGCTGGACGAGCTGGAAAGCCGCGTGAAGGACATGTGGGCCGGGCTGGTCCGCCGGGCGCGTGCGGCGCGGGAATCGGCTCAGGGGCGCCGGGAGACCCGTCAGGAATAGCGGATCCTCAGCGGGGCGTTGAACCCCTCCAGCGAGGGAAGGACTGTGCCGTGCCCGACACCAGCGGATCCACCGGACGCACTCCGGAGACGCATGTCATCGACTTCCGTGCCGCCGAGCAGCTGCTCGCCGCGCGGGATCCGCGGGGCGCGGTGAAGCTGCTCGACCCGGTCGTCGCCGCGCACCCGGAGAACACCGCCGCCCGCCTGCTGCGCGCGCGTGCCTTCTTCGCGGCCGCGCAACTGCGGCCCGCGGAGCTGGAGTTCTCCATCGTCCTGGAGCGCGAGCCGGACAACGCGTTCGCGCACTTCGCACTGGCCCGCACCTACGAGCGCCAGGGCCGTCCCGACCAGGCCAAGCGCCACTTCCGCCTGGCCGCCGCCCTGGACCCCAAGCCGCAGTACCTGGAGGCGGCGCGCTTCGACTCGTGAGCGCCCGCCCAGGGCCCGTGAGCGCCCGTCCGGGGACCCGCGGTCTGCGGAATCCGGTCCGTGACGGGCAGGGCTCGCGGCCGGTGGAATTCGGGCCGCGGCGGCCGGCTCGCGGCCTGTCTACGGCCATCGTGCGCGGCTACGGCCCGCGGCGGTCCGGTGGCCGGTACGGCGGGATGTCGGGCCCCGGCTGGTAGTGCGGGCCCTGGCGGATGTGCCTGAGGACCACGACCAGGTCGATCGTGACGATCAGCCACAGCACTCCGCAGGCGAGGGCCCAGCCAGGCCGTCCGGCGAGCGCGAACGCGGCCGTCCCGAAGACCGTCCAGACCAGCCCCCACACGCTCAGCCAGAACCGCATCCGCAGAGCACTGCGCGCGGTCTTCGGCTCACTGCCCGTACGCATCGGGATCACCACTCCTGCTTGCAACGTACTCTTCGGTTCCGACGTTCTCCAAGCGGTCCGAACGTTCTCCGAGCGGCCCGAAGAGGGGGGTTCTGCGTGGTTCCGGACGCCGACCGGCTGGCCGAGACACTCGTCGATCTGGGAGTTCCGCACGAGGACATCAATGCTCTCGTACGGATGGGGCGACGGGTGAGGGACGACCCTGAACTGCTGCGGTTCCTGGAGCACTCCGTCGAGGAACTCGTGCGGGACATGGGGGAGATCCGCGGCTCGATCGACCTGCCCGAGCTCGACTGGGCGTCCGGCGCCCTGCAACGCTTCTTCCCCCTGTACGTCCTGGTCGCGGCGCTGCCCGCCGTGCGGGCCCACCACCGGGAGCGGGGCATTCTGCCGGAGGTCACCCGGCGCACCCTGGCCGACGCCGGCCGCAACGTCGCCGCGCACCGTCGGCGGTACGGCACGGGCGGGATGCTGCACCCGCGGTGGCTGACGCTGCACTTCCACGGCGAGCTGTACCAGCTGGGGCGACTGCAGTTCCAGCGCGGCCGGATCGGCCGGTGGACGAGCGACTCCATCGCGGCGGAGGGCCTTCCCCTCGGACCCGGTGACCTCGGTCTGGGCGTGCACATCCCCGCCTTTCTCGGACCGCTGACCCCTGAGGCCTGCGAGCGTTCCCTCGCGCTGGCGCGGGAGTTCTTCGCCCGCCACTATCCCGAGGAGCCCTACCAAGTGGCGACCTGCGGCTCCTGGCTGCTCGATCCCCAGCTGAAGCGGTACCTCCCGGAGGATTCCAACATCGTCCGCTTCCAGGAACGCTTCCGGATCAGCCAGGTGCCGGCGGAGCCCGAGGACGGGACGCCGCTCCGCTTCGTCTTCGGCGCCGATGACGGGCCGCTGGACCGGCTGCCCCGCCGCACCCGCCTGGAGCGGGCCCTCGTGGACCACCTGCGGGGCGGAGGGCACTGGTACGCCGGGCGCTCGAACTGGCCGGGGCTGTCGCCCTGTTGATCCCGGTGTTGCAGTCGGTGGCGGCGATGGCGCTGAGCGCGCTGATGGTGGGCGCGTTCGTCGTCCAGATCACCGCCTTCGACGGGGGGTACGCGGCGACGCCGCTCATCCTGATCGTCCCGCTCGCCCTCATAGCCTGGGCGAGACGCGCCCACAACGCCGACCTGCTGCGCCTCCTGCGGCGACGGTCCTGACGACGGGACGCGCCGTACAGCACCGGTCCGCGATCAGGATTCACGACCTCGGTGTACGGCCCCGGCTTTCGGAACCCCCGCCGGGGCCGCTCGGTCCGCCGAACCCGCCCGGCGCACCGGACCCGCCCGGGCCGCCCAACCCGCCCAGAGCGCGCAGGCGTTCCAGTTCACGGCGGTCCCGCTTGGTCGGCCGGCCGGCGCCGCGGTCGCGGATGCCGGCGGGAGCGACCGCCTCGCGGGGCGGGGGCGGCGGGGAGTTGTCGATGTAGCACTGGGCGGCCACGGGGGCGCCGACCCGCTTGCGGATCAGGCGCTTGACGACGACGATCCGCTCCCGGCCCTCGTGCCGTAGCCGCACCTCGTCTCCGACCCGGACCGAGTGGGCGGGCTTGACCCGTTCGCCGTTCAACCGGACATGGCCGCCCTTGCAGGCGGTGGCGGCGAGGGAACGGGTCTTGAGCAGACGTACGGACCAGATCCAGCTGTCGATGCGGACGGACTCGCCGTTCTGCGGCCCGGCCGCCTCGGCGGCGGCGATCGCGGCCGCGACCTTCGGGTCCGGGGGAGTGCCGTCCTTCTTGTCGTCCGCACCTGCTTCAGCCATGCCCCCGACCTTAGTCCGCCGAGAGTCCTCGGCGTCTTCTGCCAAAGAGATTTTCCAAAAATACTTTTGGAGAATGGTCGGGGCGGCCTACTCTCCCGTCATGGTCAGCGAAGAGCACAGGCGCGTACTCGATCCGGAGCAGGACACGGCGGCTCTGAAGGCCCTCACACACCCCCTGCGCATCCAGCTTCTCGGATTGCTGCGACTGGACGGCCCGGCCACCGCGAGTGAGCTGGCCGCCCGGACCGGGGAATCCTCGGCGTCGACCAGTTATCACCTGCGCGTGCTGGCGAAGTACGCGTTCATCGCCGAGGCCGAACACCGGGACAGCCGGGAGCGCCGCTGGCGCGCGCTGCACGCCGTCACCGCCTGGAGCAACGCGGCGATGGAGTCCTCCGCGGCGGGTCGCGCCTTCGTCGGCCTGGCACGGAGGCGCCAGATCGAGCACCTGGAGGAGTCCGTCGCCAGGTACGAGGCGGACGTGGCCGACGGGCGGCTGGGCCAGGAGTGGCTGGAGTCGTCCGGGATCGGCGACTCGATGACCCGGCTGACGCCCCACTCTCTGGCCGAGCTGCGGGAGTCGTACGACCGCAAGCTGGAGGAACTGGCCGCCCGGGACGCCGACGATCCCCGCGCCGCGCAGATCATGCTCATCACCGCCCGCCTGCCGGTCGCCCCGCGCGTCCCCGACCCGGACCCGGGAACGGGAAAGCCGTCCGCCGATGAGCCGGACACCCCGGCCGACCCGGAGCCGGGCCCACCGGCCGCCGCAGGCCCGGAGACCCCCGACACTCCCACCGCCCCGGAGAACCTCTCGTGACCGGCTTACCGGACGACCTCCGGACCGCCCGGCGCCGCTACGTCACGGTCTGCGTGCTGTTCTGGCTGCCCGCGGGCCTGACCATCGCCCCGCTGATCCTGCTGTTCTCGGAACGCGGGATGACTCTCGCGGCCATCGCCGGGTTCTTCGCCGCGCATTCCCTGACCGTCGCCGCACTGGAGCTGCCCACCGGCGGACTGTCCGACGTCACCGGCCGCCGTACCGTCCTGGCCGCCGCGGGCCTGCTGAACCTGACCGCGCTCGCCCTCCTGGGACTGGGCAGCACCGCCTGGGTGCTCACCCTCGGCATGGTCTTCCTGGGCACGGGCCGTGCCCTGGCCAGCGGCTCCGCCGAGGCCTGGTACGTCGACACCGTCCAGGCGTGCCACGGCCCCGGCGCCGACCTGCGCACGGGACTGGCCCGCGGCGGCACGGCGACCTCCGCCGCGCTCGCGGCCGGCACCCTGTTCGGCGGCACCCTGCCCTGGCTGCTCGGCCTGGGCCCCGACCTCGGCGCCCGCCTGAGGGAGGTGACGTCGGGGGCGGTGCCGCCGCTCGCGGTTCCCGTCCTGCTCGGGGCCGCGATCGAGATCTCGTTCGTGGCGTACGTCCTGACCGCGCTGAGCGAGCCGCCCCGCCCGGCGGCCACCCTGCGTTCGGTGCTGCGTGGGATCCCGGCGACCATCGCGGATGGACTGCTCCTGGGCGGACGCGACGCCCTGGTGCGGCGGGTGCTGCTCAGCGCCGGAGCCGCGGGCAGCGTCTACGCCGCGATCGAACTGCTCACGCCGGGCCGCGCCGTGGCCGTGACCGGCGCGTCCGAGTCGGGGGCGGTGCTCTACGCCGGGCTGGCCTGCGCCGGTTACGTCTGCTCCGGCGTCGGCAGCCACCTCGCCCCGCTCACCGCTTGGCTCGCGGGCAGCGGCGAGCGGGCGGTGCTGGTCGGGCTGGGCGCCGGCGCGAGCGGCATGCTGCTGCTCGGCGCCACCGCGCGCACCACGGACCCGGTGTTCATGGCCCTCGCGGTCCTCGGCTTCGGCCTGGTCTACCTCGGCCTCGGCGCGGCGAGCCCGAACAAGAACGACCTGCTGCACCGCCGGGTCACCGCGGCGGGCCGCGCCACCGCGCTGTCCGTGCAGTCCCTCGCCCTGCAGCTGGTCGCTGCCCTGTCCGGCCTGGTCTTCGGCGCCTTCCCGCCCGGCCCGCTGCCCTGGCTGCTGGCGGGAGCCGCCCTGCTGTGCGCGGCCCTGCTGTGGCTCCGCCGTACCGAGCCGCCCGCGACCGCGCCCACCGCCCCACACCCCGACTCCGGCAGGGCGCCGGAGCCTACGGTGGACACATGACCACCAGCGGCCTGCCCGGCCTTGACCACCGGATCGCGGACTGCCGTGCCTGCCCGCGGCTGGTCGCCTGGCGCGAGGAGGTGGCCCGCACCAAACGCGCCGCCTTCGCCGACTGGTCGTACTGGGGCCGGCCGGTGCCGGGCTTCGGGCCGCCGGACGCGCGCCTGCTGGTCATCGGCCTCGCCCCCGCCGCGCACGGCGGCAACCGCACCGGCCGCATGTTCACCGGCGACCGCTCCGGGGACGTGCTGTACCAGGCCCTGTACGACGAGGGCCTAGCCTCGCAGCCCACCTCCGTCAGTGCGGACGACGGCCTGGAGCTGTACGGCGTGCGCATCACCTCGCCCGTGCACTGCGCCCCGCCCGCCAACAAGCCCACTCCGGGGGAGCGGGACACCTGCCGCTCCTGGCTCGTGCAGGAGCTGCGGCTGCTGCGGCCGACGATGCGGGCCGCCGTCGTCCTCGGCGCCTTCGGCTGGCAGGCCGCGCTGCCCGCGTTCGCCGAGGCGGGCTGGACCGTGCCCCGGCCCCGCCCCGCCTTCGGCCACGGCGCCCACGTGACCCTCAACGCGCCCGACGCCTCGGACGGCCCCGCCGGCCTGGACCTCTTCGGCTGCTTCCACGTCAGCCAGCGCAACACCTTCACCGGCCGCCTCACCCCCGCGATGCTGCGGGAGACGCTGCGTACGGCGGCCGAGGCGGCCGGGGCGGGAGGCGAAAGCACCCCGCGCACCTAGGGCAGCTCGGCCTCCTCGCCGAACAACTGCCGTACCGTCGACCGGTAGTTGGTCCGCACGTGGGCACGCGCGTGCGTGCGGGCCCGGTCCGGGTCGCCGGAGGCGATCGCCTCGTACAACTCGCGGTGTTCCACGAGGAGCTGGGGCCACTCCTCGTTGCGCCGGGTCATCCAGCGCAGCCTGCCCGCGACCGGTTCCAGCGCGTTGGTCAGCAGGCCGTTGCCCGCCATGGCCACGATGCGGTCGTGCAGCCGGCTGTTGACGTCCGTGATCATCTCGGCGTCCCCCGCCTCGGTGGCGTCGGCCGCGTCGTCGAGGAGCCGCTCGACCTCGGCCAGATCCTGCGGCGTCGCCTTGACCGCCGCGAGTCCGGCCGCGTAGACCTCCAGCGCCTCCCGCAGCTCGAAAAGCTCCTCGACATCGGTCGGGGTGAGCCGCCGCACGACCGCGCGGCGCGGTGTCTCGAAGTGGACGAAGCCCTCGGCGACCAGCGCCCGGATCGCCTCCCGGACCGGCACGCGCGAGACCCCGTAGCGCTCCGCCAGCTCGCGTTCGACCAGGCGTTCGCCGGGGCGCAGTCGGCCCGCGATGATCTCCTGCCGCACCTCGCCCAGAACGCGTTCGCGCACCGCCCCGAGCGGTTCGATCGTCGTCATGGGGCCCATCCTCGCCGACTCGGGGTGCGATTTACCGAGCGTTAACAACAACGACATCGGTCGGAACGGTTGACGGCGGGACCATGTGCGCAGTTTGGTATACCAAACTGCGCTGCATAATCAGTTCTCCCCCTCCTCCGTCCCCTCGCTCAGGGAGGCCCCGTGTCCCTCGCCGACCGTGCCGAAGCCTCCGGCACACCCGCGTTCGTCCCAGATCCCCGGCTCACCAACGAAGACCTCGCGCCCGCCAAGAAGCGCACCTGGAAGGTCTTCGACCTGTTCGCCATGTGGATGTCCGACGTCCACAACCTTGGTAACTACACGTTCGCCGCCGGCCTGCTCTTCCTCGGCATGAACGTCTGGCAGATCTTCACGTCTCTGCTCGTCGGCTTCGTGATCATTTACATCGGCATGAACTGGATGGGCAAGATCGGGCAGCGCCACGGTGTGCCGTTCCCCGTCGTCAGCCGTATCTCCTTCGGCATCTGGGGCGCGAACATCCCCGCGCTGATCAGGGCCGTCATCGCCATCATGTGGTACGGCATCCAGACCTACCTGGCCTCCGTCGCCGTCAACGTGATGCTGCTGGCGGCCTGGCCGGGCCTGAAGTCCTGGACGCACAGCTCCTTCCTGGGGCTCGACGCGCTCGGCTGGGTCTCCTTCATCGCGCTGTGGCTGGTCCAGGCGGCGATCATCAGCCGGGGCATGGAGTCGGTGCGCAAGTTCCAGGACTTCTGCGGGCCCGCGATCTGGCTGGTGATGATCGCGCTGGCCGTGTGGATCCTCGCCAAGGCCGGCTGGACGATCTCCCTCACCTCGACCCCGCACCCGGTCTCCGTGGGCGAGCAGTGGCGCCAGTGGTTCGGCGCGATCGGACTGGTGCTCGCCACCTACGGCACGCTGATGCTCAACTTCTGCGACTTCTCCCGCTTCGCACCCGACTTCAAGACCGTCAGGCGCGGCAACTTCTGGGGCCTGCCCATCAACTCGACGGCCTTCGTGATCGTGTCCGTCATCGTGACGGCGGGCGCGTACGAGGTGTTCGGCAAGGAGATCACCGACCCCGCCTACCTGGTCGCTGAGATCGGCAACACCTGGGTGCTGGTGCTGGGCGCGCTGACCTTCGCCATCGCCACCATGGGCGTCAACATCGTCGCCAACTTCGTCTCACCGGCGTACGACCTCGCCAACGTCTGGCCGCAAAAGATCACCTTCAAGGTCGGCGGCATGATCAGCACCGTCGCGGCGCTGGTGGTCACCCCCTGGAACCTCTTCTCGAACCCCACCGTGGTCAACTACTTCCTCGGCGGCCTCGGCGCCTTCCTGGGCCCGCTGTTCGGCGTCATCATGGTCGACTACTACTGGGTCAAGCGCGGCCGCGTTAACGTGGACGAGCTGTTCGACGGCGCGCCCGGCTCCCGCTACTACTACCGCAAGGGCGTCAACCCCAAGGCGCTGTGGGCGTTCCTGCCGACGGCGGCGGTCTCGGCGATGCTCGCGCTGGTGAAGGCGTTCAGCGACGTGGCGCCGTACTCCTGGTTCATCGGGACCGCCCTGGCGGCCGTGCTGTACGCGGCGCTGTGCCGCAGCGAGCGGATGGCTGTTTCCCGGCCGGTGGAGGTCTGAGAGACGTGCGAATCGTCGTCACCAACTGCAACACCACGCAGGAGATGACCGAAGAGATCGTACGAGGTGCCCGGGCCGCCGCAGGTCCGGGCACCACCGTGACCGGGCTGACCCCCACCTGGGGGCCGGAGTCCGCGGAGGGCTGGCTCGACAGCTACCTGTCCGCCGCGGCCGTGCTGGACGCCCTGCGCACGTACGAGGGGCCGTCGTACGACGCCGTCGTCATGGCCGGTTTCGGGGAGCACGGACGCGAGGGCGTCCGGGAGCTGGTCGACGTGCCGGTCGTCGACATCACGGAGGCCGCCGCGCACCTGGCCTGCCTGCTGGGGCGACGGTACGGCGTCGTCACCACCCTGGAACGCACCTGCGGGCAGATCGAGGACAGCCTGGAGACGGCAGGCGTGGGCCGCAACTGCGCCGCCGTCGTCGGCACCGGCCTGAGCGTCCTCGACCTCGGCGACGAGGAACGCACGGAGGCGGTCTTCCTGACGGCGGCCGAGCGGGCGTGCGCGGCGGGCGCCGAGGTCCTGGTGCTGGGCTGCGCCGGAATGACCGGGCTACAGCGGGCCCTGGGGGAGAAGCTGGGGATTCCGGTGGTCGACGGCGTCGGCGCGGCCGTGAAGCTCGCCGAGTCCCTGGTGGCGCTGGGCCTGACGACGAGCAGAACGGGGAGCTATGCGACGCCGCTGCCGAAGCGGAGGGTGTGGGGACCGCCGCCACGGGGATGACGCGGGGCCGTTGGCGACTCCCGGACGCCCGGGGCGCTGCACGGCTGGCCCACGGACGCAGGAGGTACTACCGCTCGTCCAGGCCCGACGACGGCTCACGGACGCCACTCGTACCGCACGTCCGGCTCCCGTTCCTCGTTACCGCGGCCGTCCGTCCACTCGACGCCGACGAAGCCGTGCCGTTCGTAGAAGCGGTGGGCGGGCTTGTTGACCTGGAAGGTCCACAGGCTCAGCCCCTGCGGCGAACGCTCCTTGGCGAGCCGGACGAAACGGTCGCCGATCCCGCGCCCGCGCCACTCGGGGGCGAGGTACAGCTGGGACAACAGGCCGCCGTCGAGCACCATCACCCCGACGATCGCCCGCGCTTCCGGGGTCTCGGCGACCCAGGTCTCCCGCAGCGGCACGAGCACCTGTCGGAAGTACGCCCGCACCTCCTCGTCGGACCGCGGCCGCACCACGCCCGGCAGGGCGGTGGCGAACGACCGCAGCCAGACGTCCGCCGCGGCGCCGGCGTCGGAAGCCGTGGCCCGGCGCAGGGCGACCGTCGACTCGCGGCTCACGCGCGCGGGTCCTCCGGTACGACGGCCGTCGCCGTGATCTCGACAAGCTGGCCAGGGTAGCCGAGGCAGGCCACGCCGAGCAGCGTCGACGAGTGCGGGCCGATGCTCAGGCCCGACGCCTCGACGACGTCCCAGACGGCGGACAGCACCGTCGGTTCGCCGCTCACGACGTACACGTCCGTCGACACGACATGCGCCAAGTCCGTGCCGGCCGCGCGCAGTTGCTCACTGAGGTTGGCGATCACCTGCTCGGCCTGCCGTACCGGATCTCCCTCGCCCACCAGCCTGCCGTCGGCGTCGAGGGGGACGGAACCGGCGAGGAACGCCAGTTTCGTCCCCGCTTCGACGATCGTCGCGTGCGAGTAGGTGGGCGGCGGGAAGAGGCTGGGGACGGTGACGCGGTGGATCATGCGGGCTCCGGCTGCTCGGCGGGCGGTGGACAACACGCCGATCATGCGCGCCACCGTGCCGTCCACGCACCCGGATTTCGCTCTCCCCGCGGAGTGCACAGCCGTATGTTGTCCGCATCGATCCGGCGAGCAAGACCGGCTCGCTGCGCACGGTCTGGACGAAGCAGTGCGCTAACTCCTCCATGCGGCGGGTCTGCGGTGTAGTCATCTCGATCTCCCCCGTGACGCTGAGTGATGACTCCATTGATAGCGCACGCCACTGACAATCGGCCTGAGCGGGGAGATGACCTCAGGCCGCCAGAGCCACCCGTCGCCGCCAGCTGTCAGCGAGCTCACTCTCGGCGGCCGGCAGGGCTCCTCTGACCTGCGGGGGGGGGTGCCCCAAACCCGGGGAGCGGGGTGCGGGCAGTTCGATCAGGTCGCTCACCCCGGCCACCTCCTGCAACGTCCGGGCCAGCGACACCAGCGTCCGGCGCACCTCCGCGATCTGCCCGCGCAGCGCCTCCGCGTGCTCCCACTGCCGCTCGTGCGCCACCGGATCCCGGCCGGGCGGCCGCTGGGACTCGTACGCGGTCAGCCGGGGATGCCACGACGCGAGCAGCGGACGCAGGACGCGGTTGAGGACGGTGACTGCCAGGACGCCGAAGCTCACATGGCCGGGGGCGAGCGGCGGCGCGACCTCGGGGCCGTAGCGGCGCAGGATCTCGCGGGTGGTGTTGAAGAAGGTGTACAGGGAGGACAGCGCCTCGCGCAGGAAGCCCTCGTCCGGGTCGAGTTCCTCGACCGACACGCGCGTGACCAGCTCCAGGTACAACTCCCAGGCCGCGCTGCGCTCCGCGTCAGCCGGCTCCCACGTGCCGGAGATCTCGCCGACGAAGGGAATCGTCAGCTTGGCCGTGATCTGCGCCGGACCGCCCGGCCTCCGCCGCCTGCGCTGCCTGTGTCCCATGATCGCCCTCCCCGGTACCCACAGTAGGGTAAGCCGTCGTGTGGGACGTCTTCCTCAGCTACAGCCGCGGTGATGTGCAGCGGGTCCGCCCGCTCGCGCGCGCGTTGCGCGACGGCGGACTCGAGGTGTTCACGGACGAGACGGGCGTCGCCTCCTTCACCGGCATCAGCGACACCATCCGCCGCGAACTGGCCCGCTCCAAGGCGCTCCTGGCGTACTACTCCACCGGCTATCCCGAGCGCGAGGCCTGCCAGTGGGAGCTGACCACCGCCTATCTCGCGGGACTTGGCGAGGGCGACCCGCGCCGCCGCGTCATGGTCGTCAACCCGGAGCCGAAGACCGACCACATCCGCCCCGTGGAACTCCGTGACGCGCGGCACGCCTCGGACGACGACCTCACCGCCCTGGCCGCGGACGTACGCGCGCACGTGGCCCGCCTCGACGGCCCGATGACCCTGCGTCAACAGGGCGTACGGCGCTGGCTGCTCGGCATCCCGCAGCCCCGCCCCGAGTTCCTCGGTCGCATATCCGAACTGTGGCAGGTGCACTCCGCCCTGCACGCCCACGCGGCCCCGCTCGTCACCGGGCGCCCCGCCGCCCATGCCGTGCAGATCCGCGGCATGGCCGGCATCGGCAAGACCCTGCTCGCCCAGGAGTACGCCCTCCGCTTCGAGGCCGCCTACCCCGGCGGCGTCTGCTGGCTGAACGGCGAGTCGTACGCCGACTCGGTGCGCGCCCTCGGCACCGACGACCCGTTCGCGCACTTCGACGCCATCGACGAACCGTTCCTCTGGATCGTCGACGCCGTCCCCGCCGACCGGCTCCCCGCGCGCGGGATCGCGGCCATGGCGGCACCGCACCCCCTTGGCCACACCCTGTTCACCCTGCGCAGCCGCGCCCACGACGCCCTCGGCACCCCCGTGGACCTGGGACCGCTGGACCCCGCCCACGCGCGCGTGCTCGCCGGCGGCGACGAGGCCCTGGCCCAGGCCGTCGACGGCCACCCCCTCGCCCTCGGCCTGCTGGGCCGTGCCGTCCGCGCCGGCCACCCTCCCGGCACCCTCTACGACCGGCTCCACGCGCGCGGGAGATCCCTCCTCGACATGCTCGCCGACGAGGACGTGACCGCCTCCCTCGTACAGGACGTCAACACGCCGGACGCCGCCGACGTCCTGCGCTGCGCGGCGGCCCTCCACCCGCTGCCCCTCACCACCGACGACGCGGCCCACGTCCTGGCCGCAGCCGACCGCGTCCCCCGGGTCGTCGCCGACCGGCGCGCCGCGAACGGCGTCCGCGAGCTGCGCGCCCACAGCCTGCTGGCACGAGGATCCCCCGCCGCCGACGAGCGCTGGTCCCTGCACCCCGTGACCCTGCACGCCTGGCACCACCACGACCCGGCCCCCGCCCGCACCGAAGCCCTGCGCCACGCGGCCCTGCGCACCCTGTGCCGCCACCGCGAGCCGGTTACGCTGGCCTTCCCCGGCAGCCGGAGGGAGGCACCCATGGCAGCGCCCAGCGAGAGCGAGCGGATGGCGGCGTACGACATCCAGGTCGAGCTGGTCACCCGGATCGGGGTGCAGGAACTGGCACCCGGCACCGGCAGCCTGCGCGAGGCCCTGACGTCCCTGAAGTCGCTGATCGACTTCACGCGCGAGACGCTGCACACGTACAGCATCGCCCTGGAGCCGGACTCCGGCTCCGGCGCCCCGACGGTGCGGAGCCTGGCGTACACGCTGATCAACGACACCATCCGGCCCTTCACCGGCACCTGGCACCCGCGCCTCGCCGCCTACGAGGCCCGCTGCCCGGGGGACGCGGCCCCGCTTGACCACGAGGCGGCCTGGCCGGAGGCCGAGGCCATGCGGGCCGAACTGGCTGCCCTGCGCGAGCCGTTGCTGCGGATCGTGGAGCGGCTGGGCGGTATCTCCGGGGCGGACTTCGGGGCGGCGGCGACGGGCTGACCGGCCGTGGGTGGGCACCACTTGCGCGCGGGTGAGCACCACCTGCGTGGCTGAGCAACCTCCGTCCATGGCGAGGCGGGCGAATCTCCGCGGCCCGGTGTCAGAGGGCCGACGTACCCTTCCTGGCATCAGATGATCCACGCCCGACCGCAGGAGCCGAAGCAGTGCCCTCCCCCACGGACCAGGCGTTCCTCGACGTCACCGCCGACCGCCTCGCCGCCCTCCCCGCGGTCGGGGCTGTGACCCTCGGCGGGTCCCGCGCCCAGCGCACCGAGCGGCCCGACAGCGACTGGGACCTGGCGATCTACTACCGGGGCGCCTTCGACCCCGACGACCTGCGCGCGGTCGGCTGGGACGGGGAAGTCTCCGAAATCGGCGGCTGGGGCGGCGGTGTGTTCAACGGGGGAGCGTGGCTGACCATCGAGGGCCGCAGCGTGGACGTCCACTACCGTGACCTCGACGTCGTGGAGCACGAGCTGGCCGAGGCCGAGGAGGGCCGCTTCCACGTCGAGCCGCTGATGTTCCACCTGGCCGGCATCCCCAGCTACCTGGTCGTCGCCGAACTCGCGATCAACAAGGTGCTGCGGGGCACCCTGCGTCAACCGGCCGCCTACCCCGCGGCGTTGCGGAAGACCGCCCCCGAGCGCTGGCACGGCATGGCCGCCGCCACCCTCACCTACGCCAAGGCCGGCCATGCCCCGAAGGGGGCCGTCACCCAGGTCGCGGGCGCGATCGCTGTCGCCGCGGCCCAGACGGCTCACGCGGTGCTGGCGGCGCGAGGGGAGTGGGTCACCAACGAGAAGGGCCTGGTCGAGCGGGCCGGACTCGGCGAAGCCGACACGATCGTTGGCAATCTGACGGCGAGTCCGGAGCACCTCGCCCAGTCGGTCGGCGAGACCGAGGCGCTGCTCGCCCGGGCAGTGGAGGTGGCCCGCCGGTGAAAGGTTTTTCAGCGTGCGTTTCCACGCTGACCTGCACATCCATTCGAAATACTCCCGGGCGTGCAGCAAGGACTGCGACCTGGAACACCTGACCTGGTGGGCACGCCGCAAGGGCATCACGCTCGTCGGTACGGGCGACTTCACGCACCCGGCCCGGTACGAGCACATGCGGGAGAACCTGCCCGGCGAGGACGCGGAAACGCCGGTGCGTGAGCGCCTCGCCGTGCGGCCGACCGGCTCGCCGCCACCGCGCCGGACGTACGCACCGCCGCCGACCTCCTCACACCGCTCGCCGACCGCTGCGGCACGGACCTGAACCGCTTCCACGACGAGCTGGCGCTGGGCATGGAGATCGACACCTGGGATCCCCGGGCCGACCGCATCTCCCACCCTGCACGCCTCCAGGGGTGTGCGAGTCGCACCGGTGAATTGACGGGCCGCCCCCGTTGCGTTCATAAAGAACACGCTTTTCCGGCCAACCGTCACACCACGGAAATACGATCGTCCCTTTCCCTCCAAGAACGCGCCTTACCGTGGAGCCAACCCACCAGCCCGGCCACCGTCGCCCGAAGGCACACCCCCGCCCTCCACGAGACGACAGGAGCCCCGTGTCCCGCCGCGTTCATCTCGCGCTTCCGCCCTGGCTCGCCCATGCCCTCCGTGCTCAGCGCGGGCCGGTTCCGTGGAGTGCGGTGACGCGAGGGGTGCTGGCCGCCGGGCCTCTCCTCGTGGCCGCCATCCTGGCCGGCCGCACCTCGCTCGGTGTCGTCGCCGCCGTCGCCGCCATGCTCGCCGGGATCAACGACCGGCCCGGGAGCCGGCGGTCCTCGGTCAAACGCGTCGGGGGACCCGCGCTGGCGGGGGCGGTCGGGCTGCTCGTCGGGACGTATGCCGGGCAGAACACCGGTCCCGTGGTGCTCACCATGATCCTCACCGCGCTCGGCCTCATCGCCGGCGGCGTGAGTGCCATCGGGCTCGTCGCCTCCGGTGCCGGTACGCAGTTCCTTGTCGCCGCCGCCGTCGGAGCCGGGATGCCCTTGCCCGAGCCGGGATGGGAGCGGGCGCTCGCCTTTCTCGCCGGCGCCGGGTGGCTCATCCTGCTGCGGCTCGCTCTTCCCACGCCGGGCGCGTTCGCCGGTGACTTCCGGTTCGACGGGGAGCGGGACGCCGTCGCCGCCGTGTACGACGCCGTGGCCGAGCTGCTCGACGCGGCCGGGACCGAGCACGCCACCGCCCGGCGCGCCGCGCTCACCGCCGCCCTCGATCACGCGCAGGACGCCCTCGGCGGGCCCCGGCTGCGGCGGTACGCCTCCTCCGCGGCCGAGCGCAGGCTGCACGCCCAGTACGCCGCCGCCCTCCCGCTCGCCGAGGCCGCCACCGCGCTGGCCTGGGCCGGGGAAGCCGTGACCGAGCGTGCCTCTGAGGGACCACGACGGCTCGCGGACTCCGTACGCGGCAACACGCACACCGGGCCGCTGCCCGCCCCCCACCGCTCGGCGCCCGCCCTGCGCGCCCTCGACGACGCCCTGCTGCACGCGGCCGAGGCCTTCGACCAGGGCAAGGGCGGTGACCTGCACACCCGGCGCCGGACCGCCCGGGATCTGCTGCGGGCCGCCTTCGGGGTCGGCGGGCGCGAGTACGGGCTCCGGGTCGCCCTGTGCTTCGGCGCCAGCGCCGCCATCGCGCAGGCCCTGCACCACACCCGGTGGTACGGCCAGCACGAGCACTGGTACTGGCTGCCCGTCACCGCCGTCTTCCTCGTCAAGCCCGACCTCGGACCGCTGGCGTCCCGGGTGCTGAACCGGGCGGCGGGGACCGTTCTGGGTGCTGTGCTCTTCGCCGGGTTCGCCGCCGTGCTGCCCCACCCCGAAGGGCTCGTCGCGCTCGTCGCCGTGTGCGGCGCCCTCATCCCCGTCTCGACCCGGCACTTCGCCGCCCAGACCACCGTCGTGACCGTCCTCGTCCTCGCCCTGGTGATGGTCGGCGGCGAACCGCAGGCCTCCGCCAGCCGGATCGGCGAGACCCTGCTGGCCTGCGCCATCGTGCTGATCGTCGGGCATCTGCCGATGCCGGGACAGCGGGGCGGGGGCGTGCGGGCCCGGCTGGTCGCGGCCGGCGGTGCGGCGCACGCGTATCTCACGCACGTACTCGGCGAGTCCGACGACCGAGCCGCCCGCTGGACGCTGCGCCGCGAGGCCTACCGCACGCTCTCCGAAGCCCGTACCGCCATCGCCCACGGCTCCGCCGAACTGCCCGCGCTCGCCCGGCACGTGGAGGGCGCGGACGAGATCGCCGACATCCTCGAACGTCTCGTCGACACGACCACCGCGTGCGCCGTGCACCTCGACGACACGGGACGGCTCACACCCCGGCACACCGAGCTCCTCGCCGGCCTGCTGTGCGAACTCTCCCGCAGCAGTGACCGCGTGGGGCTGCCGGACCTGCGGATGCCCGTACGGTCCGTCCGGTCGGTCGCCATGTAGCCCGCAGTGACACCCACATCCTCGGGATGTGCGGTTCGGCCCACGCGGCCAGTCGGCCGCGTCGTACGTTGGCGTGATGACGCCTACTCCGGTAGCAGTTCCCGCCGACCTCATCATCACCGGATGCACCGTCCTCACCCACGACGATCAAGAGCGCGTCGGGTTCCAGGAGGACGCCGCCGTCGTCGTACGGGACGGGGTCGTCGAGGCCGTGACGAGCGCTGCCGCGGCCCGGGACCTTCCCGCCGCCGAACGTCTCGACGCCCGCGGCCAGGTGGCCATGCCCGGTCTCGTCAACTGCCACACGCACGCGCCGATGGTCGCGCTGCGCGGCCTCGCCGAGGACCTGCCCATCGAGGAGTGGTTCAACGACGTCGTCTGGCCCGTGGAGTCCAACCTCACGGAGGAGGACGTGGAGTTGGGGGCGCGGCTCGCCTGCGCCGAGATGGTCCGCGCCGGCGTCACCTGCTTCGCCGACCACTACTTCGCCATGGACGCGGTCGCCGCCGTCGTCACCGAGTGCGGCATGCGTGCCCACCTCGGGGAGGCCTTCTTCTCCTCCCAGGGACCCGAAGGCCGGGACAGATCACTGGAGTTCGCGCTACGGCACCGGGGAGCCGCCGACGGCCGTATCACCACCGCCCTCGCCCCGCATGCCCCCTACACCGTCTCCGACACCGACCTCGCCGCCACCGCCGAACTCGCGCGCGAACACGGCCTGCCCGTGCACATCCACGCTGCCGAGAACCGCGACCAGACCGACGCCAGCCTCGCCCGGCACGGCTGCACCCCCATCGAGGTCCTGGACCGCACCGGGATCCTCGGCACGGACGTCCTCATCGCGCACGGCACCGGCATCATCGAGCACGACCTGCCCGTCCTGGAGCGGGCGGGTGGCAGTACGGCGGTCGCCACCGCGCCGCGCGGATACCTGAAGTTCGCCTGGCCCACCACCACACCCCTGCGCGCCCTCGCCGGCATCGGTGTCCCCGTCGGGCTCGCCACGGACGGCGCCGCCTCCAACAACTCCCTCGACGTGTGGGAGTCGATGGCGCTCACCTCGCTGATCCAGAAGCAGACCGAGGGCGACCCCCGCTGGCTGACGTCCCGCCAGGCACTGCACCACGCCACGCTGCAGAGCGCCCGTGCGGTGGGCCTCGGCGACAGCATCGGCAGCATCGCACCCGGCCGCCGCGCCGACCTCGTCCTCGTCGACCTCACCGGCCCGCACACCCAGCCCGTCCACGACCTCGCCGCGACCCTGGTGCACAGCGCCCGCGCCGCCGACATCCGTACGACGATCGTCGACGGCCGGATCCTCATGCGCGACCGCGAGCTGCTGACCCTTGACGTGCCCGCGGTGGTGGCGGAACTGGGGGAGCGGCTGCCCGCGTTCGTCGACCGCAGCCACGGGCGGCGGATCCAGGAGTACGACACCTGAGGGGCGCCTGACGCGCGCGTCCGAAAGTGGGACGCGGGCTGCCGCAGCTGCTCGGGCTTCCTGGACCAGAAGGACATCTCGCCCATCTCGGGGTGCGTGGCACCTCGCTCGCGGCCGTGTCCCGGGCGCCGTACCCGAAGATCCTGCCGTTCAAGGCGCGGATGGGCTGGACGGTGCCGTGGTACTCGTCGCACCTCTCCGACTTCAACAGCGACTTCGAGGTGACCCTGGAGCGCGACGGGGAGCTTGTCGAGCGGCCCGGTCTGAGCTGTTTTCGTGCGCGAGGGCGACCGGGTCTTCCGCGCCTGCTCGACGTACGGGCGGGGCCTCTACGGTCTCGGCTCGACCACCAGCCTGCTGGACCTCACCGCGCTCGGCCGGCAGGAGGAGTGGGAGGAGCCCCAGGGGCGCGTGGTCGGCTTTCGAGGCGCCCGCGGGCAGTGAGCGCGTCCGGTATCACGACGAGTACGAGGACTGATACGCGGTGTGATTGTTGTGGGCATTCGGTAACCGGAATATCGCGCTCCGTGGTGAACGAGTGTCAACTATGTCTCAGTCGCGTCACCGAGCGAGGCGTTCGGCCTCCGGAAGGCGTTAACTCCTACAAGTTACGACGCTTTCTGGAGGTGCGAGATGGTGAACGGGCGAACCGTGCTCGAACGCTTTCCCGCAGGTGGGCCGCGCGGCTCGTGGCCGGCGGAGGAGTTCGCTCACGCTCGGCGGCTCGAAGGACTGCCCGCTGAGGTTGTCATGGACCTAGCGACGGACGCGTTCCTGGTGATCGTCCGCGGTGGCGACTCGGCCACCGCCGACGCCGCGGCCTGACGGCCCGGGGTCCACGCGCGGTCGACCGGCCTGAGGGCCCGGTCGAACCGCCTTCGGCCCGGTTGTCCACCGGCATTCCGTCCGGCGCCCACCCGCATTCAGTCCGGCGGCCCACCGGCATTCGGCTCCGGGTGCTCACCAGCATTCAGACCGGCTGCCGATCCGCTTTCGGTCCGGCTGCCCGCTCAGCCCGCCTTGGGGGCGGGCACCGGCGTGAACTGCTCCGCCTGGAGCGCGTACAACTCCGCGTAGATGCCGCCGGTGGCCAGCAGCTCGTCGGGCGTGCCGGACTCCACGAGGCGGCCATGGTCGAGGACGTGCACCAGGTCCGCGTGCCGTACCGACGCCAGCCGGTGGGTGATCAGCACGACCGTCTGCCCGCTGTCCGCCAGCGCGCGGATCCGCTCGAAAACCTCCAGCTCGGCCCGGGCGTCCAGGGCTGCCGTCGGCTCGTCCACAATCAGGATGCGCCCGCGCCGGTAGGCGGCCCGCGCGATCCCGAGCCGCTGCCACTGGCCGCCGGACAGCTCGTGCCCGCCGCTGAAGTCGCGGGCCAGCAGGGTGTCCAGGCCGCGCGGCAGATCCGCGACCACCTCCTCGGCCCCGGCGTCGGCGACCGCCCCGGACAGCCGCTCCTCGGTGAGGGGCGCCGAGGAACGGCCGACCGCGATGTTCACCCGGGCCGTGAACGGCCACCGCTTGAAGTCCTGCGCAACCATCGCGACCCGCTCGGCCAGCTCCCGCCGGTCCGCCGTCGCCGCGTCGACCCCGTCCCACAGGACCCGGCCCCGCTCCGGCGTGTACAGCCCGGCGAGCAGCTTGACCAGGGTCGTCTTGCCGGAGCCGTTCTCGCCGACCAGCGCCACGATCCGGCCCAGCGGGAGGCTGAGGCTGACGTCGTCCAGGGCCGGTCGGACTGAGTCTCCCGGGTCTCCCGGATATCGGAACGTGACGTTCTCGAACCGGATCTCGCGCGGGTCCTCCGGCAACGCCCGCCCGCCGACCGGGATCGCCCGCTCGGCCGCCTCGACGTACAGCCGCTCCAGGTCACCCACGAACAGCGCCTCCTCGTGCAGCTGGTTCACCTCCAGGACCAGCGTGTCCAGGCTCGACGAACCGGTCCGGATCGCGATCACCGCCGTGCCCGCGACCGACAGCGCCATCGTCCCGGTCAGCAGCAGCCCGCCCAGCGTCGCGTACGTCACCACCGTCGCCAGGCCCGTCCAGGCCGCCGCGATCAGTCCGGTACGGGCGGCGAGCCGGGCCAGCCGGGCCTGCTCCGTCTCCGCGGTCTCCGACATCGCGCGGAAGTGCCGCAGCAGGAAGGGGCCCACGCTATGCACGCGGATCTCCGGTGCGGCGGCGGGCTCCGTGAGCAGGCTGCCGATCAGCCGGCCCGCGCGCGCGTGCTGCACCCAGGTGTGGAAGGACTCGTAACGCCGCCTCGCGTTCGTCAGGGCACTCCACGCGCTCGGCAGCGTCATCGTCGCCAGCAGCGGGAGCAGCACCGGGTGCAGCACGGTCAGCACGCCGGCCGCCGCGACCAGCGAGATCACCGCGTTGATCACCCGTGTCCCGTACATGATCATCCGGCGTGCGGAGGAGGCGCCGTACTGCGCGGTGTCCAGCAGCTTGTGGAAGGCATGGTCCTCGATCGCGGCCAGCTCCACGGCCGCCGCCCGCTCCAGGTACAGCTCGGTGGCCACCCGCTCCACCTTGGGCTCCAAGCGCCCGGTCGCGTACGTCGACGCGGCCCGCAGCAGCGCCGCGACGAGCATCACGGCGGCCACGGTCGCCAGCGCCGGAACCGCGCCGCGCAGCCGGTCCTCCATCGACCCGCCGCCCATCAGCCGGGCCAGCGCGCTGTTGACGGCCAGCAGGCTCACCGCCTGTGCGACGCCCCGGCCCGCCTCGGCGGCCAGCACGACGCGCGTGGCCCGCCGGTCGGCCTGGCGGGCGAGGCGCAGGCTGGAGGCGAGCAGGGCCGGCAGCCGGACGAGCATGGTCCCGAAGCCCATCTCCAGGAAGGCGCCGCGGTGCTGGTTCCAGCCCATGTCGTAGCGCAGCGGCCCCCCGAAGAGCAGCCGCTCCGACTCCGAGACCGACGGCGCCTCCGTAGGACCGCCCCGTTTCCTGCCCACCGCGACCTCCCCCGACGCACGGACCCCGGCGCACGTACGAGGAGCCACTATCTCGGGGCGGGACCCGTGCGGGCAGGGCGCAGTCCGGGGCGACGGATGCGCGCGGGCGCACGCCGGGAGGGGTGGCGGTGAGGCGTACGTCGGCGTGCCCGCGCGCGCGTGCGCAGGAAGGTGCCCACGGATGTGTGCCCCCACGCGCGCGTGTATGTGGGCGTACGACCGTCACCTCACGCGCGCGTGCCCACGGCCCTGCCCTCGCGCCCTCGCGTGTCTACGCGCTCACCGGCCGCGACCACGAGGGCGTCGTCCCCGTCAGCAGGCATACGGCCAGGTAGAGCGGTATCGGCGGGGTGTACGGCAGCGTGCCGTCCGGGCGGTGGATCAGGCCGGGAAGATCCGGCGTGTCCGGGACGACCGCATCCGTGGCGTAATGCGCGGGCGCGGGCCACTCCAGGGCGTAGTCGGAGTCGGACGGAACGATCCACCACCAGTGCGCCGCGTCGGCGAAGACGCACCCCACGCTGGGCAGCCGGGGCATCACCAGCGGGCCGAGCCGGGCGGGTACCGCCACCGCGTCGCAGCCCAGGGGGGCCGTCATGCCCTCCGGCACGGTCAGCCGCCGGAGTGTGCCCGGCGTACGCAGCCCGCGCTGGAGGCGGACCATCGTGTCCAGGTTGAGCACTCGGCCGCCGGACCCGGCCCTCACACCCACTCGGCCCCCGTTCCGTGACGGTGTGCCTGTCGCTGTGCGCGTATCCATGGCTGCGGCCGCGACGCCGGCGGTGTGTGCGACGCCGGCGGTGTGCGCGACGCCGGCTGTGCGTGCGACCACGGCGAGGTCCGAGCCGGTGCCGGTGCCGGTATCGGTGCCTGGGCCTGTCGCCGCGCACCGGCCCGCGCCGCCTCCTCGCCGACCGACCCGCCGGGCGGACCCGGTTTCGGCCGGGTGCCCCACCCCAGGTCGTTGCGAGGATCGGCCGGGTCGGCCCCGCGTGGCAGCTCGGCCCAGACCAGCAGCCCGGGACCGTGCTCGTGAGCACCCCAGGCGTGGCACAGCGCGTCGATGAGGAGCAATCCCCTCCCGTGCTCCTCCTCCGGACGCTGCCGGGCCGACGGGTGCGGGTCGCCCGGCGCGCAGCCCTCGTCACGCACGGCAATGCGCACGAGGTCGTCGCCGTCGTCGTGCAACTCGCACACGATGTGGGTACTCGCCGTGTGCACGATCGCGTTGGTGACCAGTTCGGAGATCACCAGGGCGGCCGTGTCGCACGAGTCCTCGCACACCGACCAGCCGGTCAGCCGGGCCCGCGTCAGGCGCCTGGCCTGTGCGGGGGAGTCGGGGTGAGCGGCCAGCTCGAAACGGAACCGGCGCGTGGCAGCGGCCCTGGCGGGGCTGCCATCGGCACCGAGGCCGATAAGGCCAACGGCGGCGTCTGTTCCTAAGGGCGCGGACGGAATCACGCTTGCCACTATCGCCCCGCCGTGGACACTTGGCAAGTGTCACTCTGAAAATTGCAGAGTGCTGGGTGACGTTCTGTACGGTCGTGGCACACTGCTCGCAACAGCACGTGGAGCGGCGCCAATTGAGATCACCGAAGGTCTGCCCCCGGATCGCGCCGGGGCACCGCCGGAGCTTCGAGTGGGTCTTCGAGCGGCGCCGTATGGCTGTCAGGAATCCCTTTGCTGGAGGTGGAGCGTGAGCGAGCCACGGTCCGCGCCGACGGTCGGACAGGTCGTCCTCGGTCGGCGCCTGCTGGAGCTGCGGGAACGCGCCGGCCTCAAACGCGAGGAGGCCGCCCGCATCCTGCGCGTCGCACCTGCCACGGTCCGCCGTATGGAGACGGCCGAGGTCGCGCTCAAGATCCCCTACCTCCAGCTGCTCCTGAAGGCGTACGGCGTCTCCGACGAGGAGGCCGAGGCCTTCGTCCAGCTGGCCGAGGAGGCCAATCAGCCCGGCTGGTGGCAGCGCTTCCACGACATCCTGCCCGGCTGGTTCTCGATGTACGTCAGCCTGGAGGGCGCGGCCAGCCTCATCCGCAGCTACGAGCCCCACTTCGTGCCGGGCCTGCTGCAGACCGAGGAGTACGCGCGCCGGGTGCTGAAGTCCGGTGCCATCGGGCAGACCCGGCCCGAGGACATCGAGGGTCATGTCGCGCTGCGCATGCAGCGCCAGGAGCTGCTCACCCGCAAGGACGCGCCCCGGTTGTGGGTCGTGATGGACGAGACAGCGCTGCGCCGCCCGGTCGGCGGCCCGGAGGTGATGCGTGCCCAGATCGACAAACTGCTCGACGCCACGAAGCTGCCCAACCTGACGCTGCAGGTCTCCCCGTTCGCCAAGGGGCCGCACCCCGGCACGTACGGGCCCTTCGTGCTGTTCCGATTCGCCATGCCGGAGCTTCCGGACATGGTCTACAGCGAGTACCTGACCGGCGCCGTCTATCTCGACGCGCGCGCAGAGGTGGCGACCCACCTCGAGGTCATGGACCGCATGGCGGCGCAGGCCGCTACTGCACATCGCACGAAGGAGATCCTGAAGGATCTCCGCAAGGAGCTGTGAATGGAACGCATCAAGCCCCAGCCCCAGCCGAGGGTCCGCGGTGAGCGGATCTACAACGGCATGCCCGCCCGGGAGCTGGGCAGCGAGGGCTGGCACAAGCCGTGGAGCGGCGGCAACGGAGGGAACTGCCTGGAGGCCATGAAGCTCGCCGACGGCCGGATAGCCGTACGGCAGTCCACCGACCCGGACGGGCCGGCGCTGATCTACACCACCGACGAGATGACGGCGTTCATCGAAGGCGCCAAGGCGGGGGAGGCCGACTTCCTGCTGACGTAAGGCCTGTGCCCCTTGTGTGGCCACCCTGTTGTGTTCAGTCAATTCCCTAAGCTTGGCACTGAGTTGATCATTATTTGCTGCGGACCCTTATGGAGCGAGCCATGACCGGGCAGTCCCCCGTCGAGATCGACACGAGCAGACCCCATCCCGCGCGGATGTACGACTGGTACCTCGGCGGCAAGGACAGCTACCCGGTCGACGAGGAGATGGGCCGGCAGATGCTCACCCTCGACCCGCGGGTTCCGGTGATGGCGCGCGTCAACCGTGCGTTCATGCACCGGGCCACCCGCTGGCTGGCCACGGCCGGCGTCCGCCAGTTCCTGGACATCGGCACCGGCATCCCCACCGAGCCCAACCTCCACCAGATCGCCCAGGAGGTCGCGCCCGACGCGCGCGTCGTCTACTGCGACAACGACCCGTGCGCATCGCATCCGGTCGGTGCGCACCTCGACAGGATCGGCACCGAACATCACCCGCCGACACGCGCCGTGAGCATCGGCTGCACCAGCACCGCCATGGGCGCCGTGAACCGTTCGGGCAGGTGCGCGGTGAAAGCCGCCTTTCGGACGGCCTCGGCGGAAAAACCCTGACTCGGCACCACGACGTCCCGGGCGGCTCTTCCACCCGCAGGACCGGCACCTCGTCCGTGGACCGGACCCCGCGCGACACGGCTCCTCCGGGCGCAGGAGCCCGCGCGGCCGTTACCCGTCGCTTCGGGACCTGGATCAATCGGCGCCGAGGCCATCTCCGAGCCCGTCGCGGTGGGGCGTGTCCGGGTGCCGGAGTGGGGCACTCCCGTCGAGAGCGATGCCCTGCCAGGCGGCAGCCTTGACCGTGGTCGGCCGGGTGCCGGGCCGCAGCGCACTACACGGTCATCGGCCGGTCAAAGGGCGATATCGGCGCCGGCAACCGCGAACTCCCCGTCAGATAACGGTCGACCGCCGCCGCCACAGCCCGCCCCTCCGCGATCGCCCACACGATCAGCGACTGCCCCCGAGCCGCATCCCCCGCGACAAACACGCCGGAGACACTCGTGGCAAACCCGGCATCTCGCACGACCGTGCCCCGCGGCTCCAGCTCCAGCCCCAGCTGGTCGATGAGCCCGTCACCCCGGTCGGGCCCGGAGAAACCGAGCGCGAGCAGCACAAGGTCCGCGGGCAGCGCCCGCCCGGTGCCCGGCACCGGGCTGCGCCCGGCGTCCACCTCGACCAGGTGCAGCGACCGCACGTGCCCGTCCGCGTCGCCGGTGAACCGTAGCGTCGACGCCGCGAACAGCCGCGCGTCCGCGTCCGCCTCCGCCTCCGGCGCCGTCCGCAGATCGCGCGCCTCCTCGTGCGCGGCCGACAGCCGGTAGATCTTCGGATACGTCGGCCACGGCTCGACGTCCTCGTCGCGTTCCGTACCCGGCTGGGGGTAGATGTCCAGCTGGGTCACCGACGCGGCCCCTTCCCGCACCGCCGTACCCAGACAGTCCGCCCCCGTGTCACCACCGCCGACGATCACGACGTGCTTCCCGGCGGCGGACAGCGGCGACACCTCCAGGTCCCCCTCGCACACCCGGTTGGCCAGCGGCAGATACTCCATGGCCTGGTGAATCCCCGCCAACTCCCGCCCCGGTACGGGAAGCTCCCGCCACGCCGTCGCCCCGGTCGCGATCACCACGGCGTCGTAGCGGGCCCGCAGTTCCGCCGCGTCGACATCCCGCCCGACCGCGAGGGACGTACGGAACTTGGTCCCCTCGGCCCGCATCTGATCGAGCCGCCGCTCCAGGTGATGCTTCTCCATCTTGAACTCGGGGATGCCGTACCGCATCAGCCCGCCGATCCGGTCGTCCTTCTCGTACACGGCGACCGTGTGCCCGGCCCGGGTCAGCTGCTGCGCCGCGGCCAGCCCGGTGGGTCCCGAGCCGATCACCGCGACCGTCTTGCCGGACAGCCGGTCCGGCGGGCTCGGCGGCGCGAAGCCCTCCTCCCACACCTTGTCGGCGATCGCGCACTCGACGTTCTTGATGGTGACGGCCGGCTGGTTGATCGCCAGCACGCAACCCGCCTCGCACGGAGCCGGGCACAACCGGCCGGTGAACTCCGGGAAGTTGTTGGTGGCGTGCAGCCGGTCGGCCGCCGTCCGCCAGTCGTCGCGGGAGACCAGGTCGTTCCACTCGGGGATGAGGTTGCCGAGCGGGCAGGCGTCGTGGCAGAAGGGGATTCCGCAGTCCATGCAGCGGTCGGCCTGCTGGTTGACGATGGGCAGCAGCGCCCCGGGGACGTAGACCTCGTTCCAGTCCCGGACCCGCTCCTCGACCGGCCGGCGGGGCCAGTCCTGGCGAGGCGTGGTCATGAATCCCTTGGGATCGGCCATGGCCGTCTTCCTTGCGTACGCGTGTGACAAGCCGTGCGTCGTCGGGCGGCACTCCTGCGGCAACAATACGTCCCCGCGGCCGCGTCCGCAGAGTGCCGGACAGCGCTTTCTGCGCAGGATCCGGCAGTTCCCCGCTCAGGTGAGGGCCAGCAGGTACGCCAGCGCCGCCCCGGCCGAGGCGATCATGCGGACGTGGTTCCACATCGTCCACTCACGCACGTACGTCGGCCAGTACGCGGCTGCCTCCGGCGTACCCGGGCCCAGCCTCGTCAGCGCCTCGTTGCGCGGCACGTTCGCGACCATGGTGAGCCCGAACGACCCGACCAGGTACAGCACGCTGCCCACCAGCAACTCCGCCGTCCCCCCGTCCGGCCACAGCACGAACGTCACCACGGCGATCACCGAGCACAGCACGGTCGTCCCCAGGAACAGGACCATGAATGCCGGTGCCAGCGCACTCGCGTTGATCGCGTTCATGGCGGCGACGCCCTGCGCGGGCGGCAGCGCGGCGAGCCCGCGCATGACGAACACCGAGAAGGCGCCGAAGACTCCGGCCATCAGGCCCGTCCCGAGCACACCCAGCACCGTCAGCACGAAATACGGTCCATCGATCATGACAGCGTCCACTCCCGCCCATCGAGCCGAGCGCCGCTCGGCACCGTCCGTCACCACCAGTGAAATCCCCCAGGACCACAGCGACCATCACAGAACACCGCGAACCCATACGCGAGCGGCCACGGCCCAGTCCGGCAGGCCCAGCCGCATCGCCTTGGCGGCTCACCGTTCGTCGGCTCCTCCGTTCTGCCGCGACGGCGAGACCGACGCGCAACCATGACGACGCAACCCGGCCCCATCGGCTTTCGTCCCTGCGCGAACTCGGTACCGGTCACGCCTCCGGCCCGGTGTTCCTGACTCGCCGGTCCCAAATCTCCGCCACAACGGCGCGTAACCCCACGACCGCGCAGCCCGGCGGTGCCGAACCCTTCGCAACCCCACTCACTCCTCAGCCGACCTCCACCCCGGCAACTCTCCACCCCCGCAACACCTCCTCCACGCCCGCCGCGATCCGCCGCCGCGCCTCACGCCGCGGCACCCCGCTCATCAGCAACCGGTCGTACGGCGTGTCCACATGCCGTACGGACGCCGCGACCGCCGAGGTCACCGCCCCCTCGGACAGCGCCCGCCCGGTCGCGGTCCGGCCTATCCGCCCGCTGCCCCGCACCGACGCGTGCGCGGCGATGGCCCGCGCCCGCTCCGCCGGGCACCCGGGAAACAGCCGCCGTATCTCCGCCGCGAACGCCCCCGCGAACCGCAGATCCTCCGCCGCCCGCCGCGCCGCGTCCCGCACCCGGCGCCGTCGTCTCGCCTCGGCGTCCGCCAGGCACCGCTGCTCGGCCCGCGCGAGCGCCGCCTCCTCGACCAGGACGCCCTGCCGCTCGTACCGCGCCTGCCGCCGGTTGAGCCGCACCACCACCGCGGACAACACGCTCTCCTCGCGCGACCTGCGCGTCAGCGCCGTGTCGCCGCGCGGCAGGAACACCAGATGCCCGAGGTCGGCGCAGTCGAGACAGCGCGGCGCCCCGTCCTCGACGACGAGCAGCGACAGCGGCCCGCCACGGCACTCGGCACAGTGCCGCCGCTTCAACGGTTGGATGACGACAAGTCCGGTACGCGACCGGGGATGTGCGAGCGACGCCATACGATGTTCATTCCCACCGACGCCCCCTGATTCCCTTGCCGGCGCATCTGCCTGTCCGGCCCGGTCGGCCCCCTCTCGCCGCCGAACCCGTACCGCCCGGTGTGCGGCGCACCCTGCTCCAGCCCCCCCGCCCGGCGTGAGCATCACCCAGTCGACGGGGCTGTCACCGCCCCCCGCTCCCGCAGCCGCGCGAGACCCGCCGTGTGCGCCCGCGTGAACTGCCCTATCTCCGGCGGAAACTCCGCGGGATCATCCATCACGGGCCGCCCGTCCGTCCCGAGCAGGTTCGCGAACAGGCCCACCGCGACCAGCCGCCGTACCCCCCCCGCGGCGGCCAGACCGCCCAGCAGCGCGTCCGCGGCCTGCACGAAGAACTCCGGATCCAACGTGTCGACGCCCTGCGCAGGCCCGCCGAACGGCGACACGGCATGCACCGCGGCCACCCGCCCGGCCCCCGCCCCGGCGACCGACCCCACGTCGGTGACATCGCCGCGTACGACGGTGACGCCCTCCGCGCCGAGGTCCGGTTACCGTCCCGGATCCCGCACCACGGCTCGCACGCCCTCCAGCCCCGAAGACGACGATCCCGGCCATGCCCAACCTTCTTGTCCCGCCCGCACTTCGCGGCGCGGCAGTCCCCTTCCGTATCGGCGACAAGTGGACCGGCATGGTCGTCCGCTGCCGAGGCCCACCTCCCACACCTGCTCGCCGCCCGCCGCGCACGCGAGCCGCACACGTCCGGACCGTCCGCACGGCGCCTGACGCATCATGGGCCGTGTGCGACTCGAAGCGATCACCTGGGACCGGCTCGGCGACCTGCTCGCCGAGCGCCTGCTCGACCTGAAGCCGACCGACGGCAGCCCATGGACGCGCATCGCCTTCGACGGCGCCCCGGCCGCCCGTCCCGGAGACCTCGCCGAGCGCGTCTCGTCCGCCCTGCGCGTGCACGGCCGCCCTTCCCTCGTCGTCGGCACCGAGGGCTTCCTGCGCCCCGCCTCGCTCCGCCTGGAGTTCGGCCGGGATGCGGAGTCCTTCTACAACGGCTGGTACGACACCGGCGCCCTGTGGCGCGAGGTGTTCGGCCCCCTCGAACCCGGCGGAGGGGGCCGTGTCCTGCCCGACCTGTGGGACCCGGTCACCGACCGCGCCACCCGCAGCCCCTACGTCCCGCTCCCGCCCGGCGGCCTGCTCCTCCTGCACGGCCCATTCCTCCTGCGGCACTGGTTCCCCTTCGACCTGAGCGTCCACCTCCTGCTCTCCCCGGGCGCCCTGCGCCGCCGCACTCCCGAGGCCGAGCACTGGACCCTGCCCGCCTTCGCCCGCTACGAGGACGAGACCGACCCGGCCGGCACGGCCGACGTCCTGGTACGTACCGACGACCCCCGCCGCCCGGCCTGGAACGGCTGAACCGCACCCGGGGCGGCACAGTGTGCGCCCGCACTTCCGCGCTGTCATCACCGGTCGGTTCCGCGTGCGTGGGCCGGGCCCCGCGGCGAGAATGAAGGGCGCCGGTACCAGCGGTGCGTCCCGCGCCGCGCCGGCCGTCCGGCACCGGGAGGTACTTCATGACCACCGCCGGAGACATCATGCACCGTGGCGCCCAGTGGATCCCCGCCCACGAAACCCTGGACCGCGCCGCCCAGCTGATGCGCGAGCTGAACGTCGGCGCCCTGCCCATCAGCGACCAGAACGAGCGGCTCTGCGGCATCCTCACCGACCGCGACATCGTCGTCGGCTGCGTGGCCGTGGGACACGACCCGTCCAAGGTCACCGCGGGCGACATGGCCCAGGGCACCCCGCGCTGGATCGACGCCGACGCCGACATCCGCGACGTGCTCCGGGAGATGCAGGATCACCAGATCCGCCGGCTGCCCGTCATCGAGAACAAGCGCCTGGTCGGCATGATCAGCGAGGCCGACCTCGCTCACCACCTGACGGGCGATCAGATCCACACCTGGGCCGAGAACGTCTACGCCCCGACCCCGACCCGCTGACAACCGGCCGCCCCGCCGGCACCGCCGGACCCGCGAGGTCCGCCGGTGTCGGCCAACGGGCGGTTCACAGCCAGCCGTTGCGCCGGAAGCTCCGGTACAGCGTCAGGCACGCAACGGATATCACGACCATCACCATGCCGTAGCCGTAGCGCCAGTGCAGCTCGGGCATGTGGTCGAAGTTCATGCCGTACACGCCGCACACCATCGTCGGCACGGCGATCATCGCGGCCCATGCCGTGATCTTCCGCATGTCCTCGTTCTGCGCCACCGTCACCTGCGCGAGGTGCGCCTGCAGGATGGAGTTGAGCAGTTCGTCGAAGGCGGCTATCTGCTCCGTGGCCCGCAGCAGGTGGTCGGCGACGTCCCGGAAGTAGGCCTGTATCTCCGGGTCGACCGCCCGGATCGGCCGGGTGGCCAGCTCCTCCAGCGGGCGGCCGAGTGGCACCACCGCCCGCTTCAGCTCCAGCAGTTCGCGCTTGAGCTGGTAGATGTGACCCGGGTCGACGCGGGCGCCGTCCTCCGCGAACACGTTCGTCTCGGTCTGGTCGATGTCCTCATGCACCGAGTCGATGACGGTCAGGTAGTCGTCGACCACGTGGTCCGCGATCGCGTGCAGCACCGCGGAGGGCCCCTTGGCGAGCTGCTTCGGGTCGGACTCCAGCCCCTCGCGCAGCGGACCGAGCGAGCCGTGCCGCCCGTGCCGCACCGTGATCACGAAGTCCTGGCCGACGAACACCATGATCTCGCCGGTGTTCACCACCTCGCTCGTGGCGGTCAGCTCCTCGTGCTCGACATAGCAGACCGTCTTGAACACCGCGAACAGTGTCTCGTCGTACCGCTCCAGCTTGGGGCGCTGATGGGCCTCGATCGCGTCCTCGACCGCCAGCGGATGCAGGTCGAACAGCTCGGCGATGCCGGCGAACTCCTGATCTGTCGGCTCGTGCAGACCGAGCCAGACGAACCCCTCGCCCTTCTTGCGCACCCGCTCCACGGCGTCGACCAGATCGCCGTCCGCGGGAGTCCGGACGCCGTCCCGGTACGTCACGCAGTTCACCACCGACGAGCCCAGCGGGGACCGGGCCGGGTGACTCAGGTCGACGCGCGGGCGCCGCCGGGTCAGCCGGGCCACTCTGCGGAGGCCGCCGACCCTGCCGAGGCCCGTCACCTTCCGCAGATTCCCTGCCATGGTCATCTGGATCTCCTTGCGGTGGATCTCCTCGCGCCGCCTTCCTGCGCCTTGGCGCGCCAGTCTGCCAGGTCAGTGTGAGCTGCGGGTAAGCCTGTGGAAACGGAAGATTCCGCTTTGTTCCCGGCTGTGGACGGGGGCCTGAGGGCTCCCGGTGCCGGAGCGTCGACCGTTCCGGACATGCCGGGTAACTGGGATGATCACGGCATGACGCGAACCGACGGCTATCTCCTCGACAACCGGCAGACCGAGGCGGCAGAGCGCTTCGCCGCCTTCGCCGCCCTCTTCGACCCCACGACGTTCCGGCATCTCGAAGGGCTCGGCATCGGGCCCGGCTGGCGCTGCTGGGAGGTCGGCGCCGGCGGCACCTCCGTCGTCTCCTGGATGGCCAAGAGGGTCGGCCCGACCGGACGGGTCGTCGCGACGGACATCGACACCTCGCGGCTCGTCCCGGCCGCCCGCCCGCCGGTCGAGGTGCGCGTCCACGACGTGGGGGTGCAGGAGGCGCCGGGGGAGGGGTTCGACCTGGTGCACGCCCGGCTCGTCCTCGTCCATGTGCCGGACCGCGAACGGGCGTTGCGGTCGATGGTCGGGGCCCTGCGTCCCGGCGGCCGGCTCCTGGTCGAGGACGCCGACCCCGCGCTGCAGCCGCTTGTCTGCCCCGACGAGTACGGCCCCGAGCAGCAGCTGGCGAACCGGATCCGGCACGGCTTCCGCCAGTTGCTCGCCGACCGGGGAGCCGATCTGGCCTACGGCCGCAAGCTCCCGCGGCTGCTGCGGGAGGCCGGGCTGAGCCGCGTCGAGGCCAACGCGTACTTCCCTGTCACCGGTCCTGCCTGCGCCGCCCTGGAGGCCGCCACGATCCGTCAGATCCGCGACCGGCTCGTCACCGCGGGACTCGCCACCGACGAGGACGTCGACCGCCACCTCGCCAACGTCGCCTCCGGCACGATGGACCTGGCCACGGCCCCGATGATCTCGGCGTGGGGGCGCAAGGCGCAGGCCGGGCAGTGAGGTGACGGGGCGTCGGCGGATGCCGTGCCTCCGCCCACGCTCACTCTTGTGCCGACCCCCAGCCCTCCGCCGATGTCCACTCCTCTGACGGGGGTCGTCCGCCCAGTCGCCGCACCGCCAGCGCGCCCGCCCGGCATCCCTGCGCCGCCGCGTCCTCGGGCGTGGCGCCCTTGAGGAGGGCGGCGAGGAACGCGCCGGTGAAGGCGTCACCGGCGCCCGTGGTGTCGCGGGGCGTCGCCGGGACGGCCGGGACGCGGGCGCGTACGGTGCCGCAGCGGGCCACGAGCGCACCGTCCGCGCCCTGCTTGGCGACGACGAGCGGGATCCGCCGGCTCAGCTCGGCCGCCGCGGCCGCCACGTCCGGCAATCCCGTCAGCAGGCACGCCTCGTCCCGGCTGGGCAGCAGCACGTCCACGCCGTCGACCAGCTCCAGGAAACGGTCGACGCCCAGCTCCACGAGGAAGCCGGCCGACGCCGGATCCAAGCTCACCGGCACCCCACGCGCGCGTGCCGCCTTCAGGGCCACGGCGGCCAGCGCACGGCTCGGCTCCGAGAACAGGAGATAGCCCGAGAGGTGCAGCCGGGCGACACAGTCGAGCAGCGCGTCAGACCAGTCGGCGGGTTCGAGCCGCAAGGTCGCGCCGCTGTCGGTGAGGAACGTCCGCTCCGCCGACGCACCCGTGTCGACGAGACAGATCACCGTCCCTGTCGGCGCCTGCTCATCGACGACGAGGCAGGGCCGCACCCCGCACGCGGCCAGCGCCCGCTCGTGCCACGCCGCCGCATCCGCACCCACCCGCCCCAGCAACCGCGCCTCGGCCCCACCCCGACGGGCGGCCCAGCAGGCTACGTTCGCCCCCGCACCACCCGGCACCCTCCGCACCGAGGCGGCCGTGTCCGTACCGACGGCAAGCGGCCCCCGGTACCGCGCGACCACGTCGGTGACCACGTCCCCGACGACCAGCAACGCACCGCTGCGCAAGCGCCCACGTCCGCCTACGGCCGCTGTATCGTGTCGCTGATGGCTGGGTTCGCCCTTGGGTCTCGCACCATCGCGTGGATGGCTCGGTTCGCCTTCGGCCATCGCACCGTCGCGCGAGCGCCCCGGCCCGCCTCCGTCTCCTGCACTGTCCGGGCCCGTATCTCCCGGCTCTCCCGCCCCGGCCCCCTTCACGCCCCGGCCCAGGCCGCCGCGATGCGTGCCGCCAGACGTACGTTGCCCCGTACCGCCGCCAGGTTGGCGTTCAGGGACGCGCCCTCGGTGTGCCGTACCAGGTAGTCGAGCAGGAACGGGGTGACCGCCTGGCCGGTGATGCCCTCCTCCTCGCACGCGTGCAGCGCGTCGGCGAGCACGCGCGCGTGCAGGCCGGGATCCAGCTGCTCGTCCTCGGGGACGGGGTTGGCGACGATCAGCGCCGACTCCGGTCCGTCGAGCGCGTCCTGCGCCCGCATGACGTCCGCCACCTGCTCCGGCGTGTCCAGCGTCCAGTCCACCGGATGGCCCGAGTCGGACAGGTAGAAGCCCGGGAAGCGGTCCGTGCCGTATCCGGACACCGCCACTCCCAACGTCTCCAGTCGCTGGAGTGTCGCCGGCACGTCGAGGATCGACTTCACGCCCGCGCACACGACCGTGATCCGCGTCCGCGCCAGCAGGCCCAAGTCGGCCGACTCGTCCTGGGTCACCGTCCACTGCCGGTGCACCCCGCCGAGCCCGCCGGTGGCGAACACCCGCACGCCCGCCAGCGTCGCCAGCAGCGCGGTCGCCGACACCGTGGTCGCCCCGCTCGCCCCGGACGCCACCGCGAGCGGCAGGTCACGGTGGCCAAGCTTGCGGATCCCGTCCTCGTTGGCAACCCGCTCCAGCTGCTGCTTGTCCAGACCGACACAGGGCCGCCCGTCCAGCACGGCGATCGTGGCCGGTACGGCCCCCTGCTGCCGTACCGCCGCCTCCAGCTCCAGCGCCACCTGCAGGTTGCGCGGCCGCGGCAGCCCGTGCGCGATGATCGTGGACTCCAGGGCCACCACGGGGCGCCGTGCGTCGAGCGCCTCTCGCACCTCTTCGGACACCACCAGCACCACGTGCCTGCCTCCTGCCTGTCGCTCTTTCCTCATCTCTGGCGGGCGGCGCGCCGCGTCAAACCCTTGCGGCCTGTGGGGGCGGACACGAGCCTGGCCTGTATGACGGACAACTCGACACGTCTCGACCACGTCGTTCTCTGGGTGCGCGACCCGATCGCGTCGGCCGCCTTCTACGAGAAGGCGGCCGGGATGGAGCCGGTCAGGCTCACCGACTTCGCCGCGGGAACCGTGCCTTTTCCCTCCGTGCGTCTCAACGAGGAGACCATCTTCGACCTGATGCCGCTGGCCATGGCGGAACGCATGACGATGGTCCCCGGGGCCGCCGACAGCTCCGGCCACCCCGTCAACCACGTCTGCCTCTCGTTGCCGTCGGACGGCTTCGACACGCTCCGCGCCCGCCTGGAGAACCAGACCGTCCCCGTCTCGGACGTCTCGCGCGACTCCTTCGGCGCCCGCGGCCCGGCCAAGCGCAGCTTCTACTTCCGCGACCCGGACGGCAACGTGTTCGAGGCGCGGCACTACGACTAGACGCGTCCAGCGCACAGGGTGCCACGCGCGCGTGGCATCCTCCCTTTCTCGTGGACGTCAGGTGTGCGGCCGTCAGACCGGCTGTACGAAGTCCAGCGCACCATGCGGGTTGAGGACGTACTTGCGGCTGGTGCCTGGACGGACTGACCGGCGCGGGCGCCTCCCGGGGGCCCGGGCCGGGCCCCCGGGCCTTGAGGCGGGGCGGGGTTGACGTTCAGACAGATGCCGGTCTTGCGCCCCTTGCCTTGAGGATCACCCGGCACTCGCGGCCGACGTTGTCCGGAGCGACCCCCGGCCCGCCCTGGAGTCCGAGCGTCGGGTGGTCGATGATCCTGACCTCCACCGCGCCCGGCTTGAGATACGCGACCGCCCTGTTTCCGCTCATGCGTGATCGCCGTCCCTTCGGCTCCGTACGGTCGGAGCCCCTCGGATGCCAGCGGCTGTGCGCATGGCGGAGTCTGCTACCGCCGGCGCTTTCCGGCCACTTTCCGCGCGCGGGACCGCGCTCAGAACAGCGGCTCGGGCAGCACCCCCTCCAGGGCGAGCAGCTTCCGCTTGGTCTCCAGCCCGCCCCCGAAACCCCCGATGCCGCCGTCGCTCTCCACGACCCGGTGGCACGGCACCACGACCGGCAGCGGATTGGCGCCCATCGCCGCCCCCACGGCCTGCGCGCCGCCCGGCTGGCCGACCCGACCGGCGAGATCCCCGTAGCCGACGACCGTGCCGTACGGCACACCGGCGGCCAGCTCGCGCAGCACCTCGCGGTTGAAGCCCGAGATCAGCGACCAGTCCAGCGGCACGTCGAAGTCGTGGCGCACACCCGCGAAGTACTCCTCCACCTGGCGTATCGCCTCGGCCAGCAGCGGGCAGCCGGGCTCCTCGACGGGCTCGGTGCCGAGCCGGGAGGCGAGCCGGTCCAGCGCCCGCTCGCGCACCGGGTCCGTGGCGTGGAACACGACGTTGACCAGGCCCTCGCGGGTCGCGGCCAGCAGCAGCGGACCGATGCCGCTGTCCACGACGGCCCACACGACCCGCTGCTCGTACTGCCCATGGCTGTCCATGCGCCCACCGTACGATCCGCCACTGACAACGCCCGGGGAGCGGACGCCGGCCCTCGCCCCGCTCCCCGGCGGCTCAGCTCTCGTCCAGCGCCTCCCGCACCACATCCGGCTTGTTGGTGATGATCCCGTCGACCCCGTACCCGGCGACGCGCCGGGCGGTGTCCGCGGTGTCGACGGTCCAGGTGAAGACCTCCAGCGGCCGGCCGTGCGGCCCCGTGAACGCCTGCACGGCGTTCACGTACCCCGCGGACAGAGAGCCGTACGACGGGTTGATCTGATCGGCGAAGGTCGCGTACGCGGGCAGCTCCGAAGTGGGCGGCGTCCCGAGGAAGCCGGTCTTCACCGCGGGCTTCAGATCGTGGACCGCCTTCACACTGTCCACACTGAAGCTCTGCACGATCAAGCGATTTGCCATATGCCGCCGGTCCAGCCAGCCCTCGTTACTGAGGACCTTCAGCGTCTGCCGCTCGATGCCCGGGTACAGCTGGGGGTTCTTGATCTCCAGCAGCAGCTTCTGGTGGTGGTGCTTCACGCGGCGCACATACTGCTCCAGCGTCGGCACGCGCGCGCCCGCGAACGCCGGGTCGAACCAGCTCCCGGCGTCGAGCCGGGCGATCTCGGCGGCTGTGAAGTCCCGCACCTTCCACGGCGCCCGGTCGGGGAAGACCTCCTCGACGTCGGTCGTGCGCTGCAGGCTGTCGTCGTGCAGGACGACGAGCTCGCCGTCCTCGGTGCGCTGAACGTCGTTCTCCACCCAGCGAATGCCCAGCTCGGCCGCCTTGTCGACGGCCGCCAGGGTGTTCTCGGGCGCGTACGCGGAGGCGCCCCGGTGGGCGATGACCGTGGGCGGCTCCCCGGCGTCGGCCCGGGCGGGGAGGGTGGCGAGCAGGAGGGTGGCGGTCCCCAGGAGCGCGGTTGTCGTGGCGGCTGCAGCGCGCGCGTGCATGCGTACTCCTCGCGTCGAGCGATCGGACAGTCACGGACGGATCAACTCTGACAGCAGAGGGTCAACAGCAGGGGGGTGCAGGATGGCCACAGATTGAATGGGGTTGTCCCAACTCCGCTCACTGGTGCCGCACAACTGGGGCAGGGGCGTGTTTCTTTCCCGGAAAATCGTTCGACCATTCCGGTGGGAGTCATACTCTCTGCGTCAGCCCTGACCGCAGTGCGGCCTGGGAGGGGGCGCACATCAGGATTTCCGGGACGCAACAGGGCGGAAGGGCAACCGCGCATGCAGGGCACGGTCGACGGATTCAGCTACGGCCTGGTCACACCGCTGGTGGCCTATCTCATGGCCTGCCTGGGCGGTGCCCTGGGCCTGCGCTGCACCACCAGATCCATGCTCGTCGCGCATTCCTGGCGTCCTGGCTGGCTGGCCCTCGGCTCGGCCGCCATCGGCTCCGGCATATGGACCATGCACTTCATCGCGATGATGGGCTTCACGGTCAAGGGGACGCCGATCCACTACGACACGGCGATGACCTTCGCGAGCCTGGCCGTCGCCATCGTCATGGTGGGCGTCGGGATCTTCATCGTCGGCTACCGGGGCGCGCGAGGAGCGGCCCTGTTCACCGGGGGCACCATCACCGGCCTGGGGATCGCCTCGATGCACTACCTGGGCATGGCCAGCATGCGCCTCGACGGAAAGCTGGAGTACAACACGCTCACCGTCGCCGCGTCCGTCCTCATCGCCATGGTCGCCGCCACCGCCGCCCTGTGGGCCGCCGGACAGGTCCGAGGGCTGATGTGGAGCGTCGGCGCGAGCCTCGTCATGGGGCTCGCCGTCAGCGGCATGCACTACACCGGCATGGCCGCCCTCAGTGTCCATCTCCACACCCCGGCCGGCTCCTCCGAGGCGGACTCGCCCGCCGCCCTGCTCGCGCCGATGCTGATCGGCCCGCTCGCCTTCCTCCTCCTCGCGGGCGTCGTGGTGCTGTTCGACCCGCTGATGGTCATGGGGCGGCCCGCCGTGCTGCCCGCCGAGCACAAGCCAGGCATCCCCGCCCACACCGCCGTCCACCACTCCTCGCCGAACCGCATGCGGCTGCGCCCCCGCCGCCCGGTCGGGCACCGCGGCTCCCGCACCCCGCAGAACCGCTGATCCGCGCCCGTTGTCAGTGGGTGGTCGTACGGTGGAACCCATGCGGCCCGTTTCTCAGATCGAACGCACGGTGGCGCCCTTCGAGGTCGTCAGCCCCTATCAGCCCAGCGGCGACCAGCCGCAGGCCATCGCCGAGCTCGCCCGGCGCATCGAAGCCGGCGAGAAGGACGTCGTCCTGCTCGGCGCGACCGGAACCGGCAAGTCCGCCACCACCGCGTGGATGATCGAGAAGCTCCAACGCCCCACGCTCGTGATGGCGCCGAACAAGACTCTGGCCGCCCAGCTGGCGAACGAGTTCCGGGAGCTGCTGCCGAACAACGCCGTCGAGTACTTCGTCTCGTACTACGACTACTACCAGCCCGAGGCCTACGTCCCGCAGTCGGACACCTACATCGAGAAGGACTCCTCGATCAACGAGGAGGTGGAGCGCCTGCGGCACTCCGCGACCAACTCACTGCTCACCCGCCGCGACGTCGTCGTGGTCGCCTCGGTCTCCTGCATCTACGGCCTGGGCACGCCACAGGAGTACGTGGACCGCATGGTCCCCCTCAGGGTCGGCGACGAGGTCGACCGGGACGAGCTGCTGCGCCGCTTCGTGGACATTCAGTACACGCGCAACGACATGGCCTTCACCCGCGGCACCTTCCGGGTCCGCGGCGACACCATCGAGATCTTCCCGGTCTACGAGGAGCTCGCCGTCCGAATCGAGATGTTCGGCGACGAGATCGAGGCGCTGTCCACCCTCCATCCGCTCACCGGCGAGATCATCAGCGACGACCAGCAACTGTACGTCTTCCCCGCCTCCCACTACGTCGCCGGACCCGAGCGCATGGAGCGGGCCGTCAACGACATCGAGAAGGAACTGGGGGAGCGGCTGGCCGAGCTGGAGAAGCAGGGCAAGCTGTTGGAGGCCCAGCGCCTGCGGATGCGCACGACGTACGACATCGAGATGCTCCGCCAGATCGGCTCCTGCTCCGGCGTCGAGAACTACTCGATGCACTTCGACGGCCGCCTGCCCGGCTCCCCGCCCAACACCCTGCTGGACTACTTCCCGGACGACTTCCTGCTCGTCATCGACGAGTCGCACGTCACCGTCCCGCAGATCGGCGCCATGTACGAGGGCGACGCCTCCCGCAAGCGCACCCTCGTCGACCACGGCTTCCGGCTCCCCTCCGCCCTCGACAACCGGCCCCTGAAGTGGGAGGAGTTCCAGGAGCGCATCGGGCAGACCGTCTTCCTGTCGGCGACTCCGGGCAAGTACGAGCTCTCGCGCGGGGACGGCGTCGTGGAGCAGATCATCCGCCCCACCGGCCTCGTCGACCCGGAGGTCGTGGTCAAGTCGACCGAGGGCCAGATCGACGACCTGGTGCACGAGATCCGCCAGCGCACCGAGAAGGACGAGCGCGTTCTGGTCACCACGCTCACCAAGAAGATGGCCGAGGACCTCACCGACTACTTCCTGGAGCTGGGCATCCAGGTGCGCTATCTGCACAGCGACGTCGACACCCTGCGCCGCGTCGAGCTGCTGCGCGAGCTGCGCTCCGGCGAGTTCGACGTGCTGGTCGGCATCAACCTCCTGCGTGAGGGCCTCGACCTGCCCGAGGTGTCCCTCGTGGCGATCCTCGACGCGGACAAGGAGGGCTTCCTGCGCTCCGGCACGTCCCTGATCCAGACCATCGGCCGCGCGGCGCGCAACGTCTCCGGCCAGGTCCACATGTACGCCGACAAGATCACCCCGGCGATGGAGAAGGCCATCGAGGAGACCAACCGCCGCCGGGAGAAGCAGATCGCGTACAACAAGGAGCGGGGCCTCGACCCGCAGCCGCTCCGCAAGAAGATCAACGACATCGTCGCGCAGATCGCCCGCGAGGACATCGACACCGAGCAGCTGCTCGGCTCCGGCTACCGCAAGGCGAAGAAGGACGGCGGGGGCACCAAGGCTCCCGTGCCCTCCCTCGGCAAGGCGGCCCTGGGCACCAAGTCCGCCAAGGGCAAGGCCAAGGAGACGGTGCCGACCGACCGCCCGGCGGCCGAGCTGGCCGAGCAGATCGAGGAGCTCACCGCGCGCATGCGGGCCGCCGCCGCGGACCTCCAGTTCGAGATCGCGGCCCGGCTGCGCGACGAGGTGTCCGAGATGAAGAAGGAACTGCGACAGATGCAGGAGGCGGGACTGGCCTGAGTGACCCGCCCTGCGCCGGTCCACGACGGCGGACCGGCGCCCCGCAGGGCCCCGGGCCCGGCCGCGTGCGCGCAGTGTTGCAAGACCGACACAAAGTCAGGAGCCGGATGGGCCACTGTCAGCGCCCCTGCGTAGGGTTCTGGTCAACCGCGGCTTCGCGGCAACAGGGGACGTCCGAGAGGGGAATCAGCGCGTGACCGTCAACATGACCAAGGGTCAGGCCATCAGTCTGCAGAAGAACGACGGTGGCAGCCTGACCGCGGTGCGCATGGGTCTCGGCTGGCAGGCGGCTCCCCGGCGCGGCCTGTTCGGCTCGCGCACACGGGAGATCGACCTCGACGCCTCCGCCGTCCTCTTCGCGGAGAAGCAGCCGGTCGACGTCGTCTTCTTCCGCCACCTGGTGAGCGACGACGGCAGCGTGCGCCACACCGGTGACAACCTCGTCGGCGGTGTCGGCCAGGGCGGCGACGACGAGGCGATCCTCGTGGACCTGCAGCGCATCCCGGTCCACATCGACCAGATCGTGTTCACCGTGAACTCCTTCACGGGCCAGACCTTCCAGGAGGTGCAGGACGCGTTCTGCCGCCTGGTCGACGAGACCAACGGCCAGGAGCTGGCCCGCTACACGCTGGCCGGCGGCGGGTCCTACACGGCCCAGATCATGGCGAAGGTGCACCGCTCGGGCCCGGGCTGGACGATGACGGCCCTCGGCTCCCCGGCCAACGGCCGCACCTTCCAGGACCTGATGCCGACGATCCTGCCGCTTCTCTGAGAGACGTCTTCCAACAGACGCCGTTCCTCCACAGGGGAGACCGGTCGGGGCGGGCCGGTGACCGGCGCAGGACACGCAGGACACGCGACAGGGGGGGCGAAGGCGATGACGGCCGAGCTGATGCGGGGGCAGAATCACCCGCTCTCCCAGATCCGTCTGGAGATCCGGATCTCAGCCGGCACGCCGATCGTGGCCGGAGCCACGCTCAGCGACGCGGACGGCAAGGTCCACGGCGTCGAGTGGGTGGCCCACCCCGGCACCCCCACCCTGCAGGGCCTGGAGGTCTCCCGGCAGGCGGCCGCCGACCATCGCCTCGCGGTGGACCTGGGCGCCATGCCGGAGGCAGTGCACCGCGTCAACGTGCTGCTCGCCCTGCCCGCCGGCGCCGGCCCGGTCCGCTTCGGCGCCGTCGCCGCCCCCTTCGTCGCCGTCACCGACCTTGACGGCGCCGAGATCGCCAGATACACCATCACCGGCCTGGACGCCGAGTCGGCCGTCGTCGCCCTGGAGCTCTACCGCAGGCAGGGCGCCTGGAAGGTGCGCGCCGTCGGCCAGGGCTACGCCGGCGGCCTCGCCGAACTCCTCACCGACCAGGGCCTGCCCGAGGCCCACCAGCTCGCGGGCAGCATCAACGACGCGGTGGCCCGGGGCCTGTCCCGCTCGGTACAGGCACCCCCGCCGCGCACGGCGGACGGCGAGCGCACCCGCCAGGCGGCCGCCCCCGCGCTCGGCCCGGACCAGGGCGGCACCGCACCCCAGGGCACGACCGGCCCCGTACCGCCGACGCCGATGTACGGACCTCAGGGCATGCCCGGCGGCCAGACACCCGAGCAGCCCGCACCGCTGCCGGCGTCCCCGTATGGGCCGCACGGCGCCCAACAGCCCGCGCATTCCGCGCCGCCGAACCACCAGGACGGGGCGGATGCCTTGTCCGTCACTCAGCCGCCGGCCCCCGGCGGCCCGATCGACTACAGCCACCCGGCGCGGCGCAACGCCGCCCCGCCACCGTCTCCGCCGGCCGCACCCCCGGCCGAGCCCGGGCAGTCCGCGCGGCCCGTCGCGGGCGATGCGACCGGCTGGTCCATGGACGAGCGGCTCTACAACCAGGTGTGGGGCATGTTCGAGGACCTGGCCCGCACCACGGCCGCCTACCGCAGCGCCGTCGACTTCGCCGAGTCGCGCATGGACAAGGAGCTGGAGCAGGTCCTTTCCGGCCCGCGTAGCCGGATCGGCGGGCAGGGCGACGCGGCCCGCGAGGCGGCCCGCGCCAGGCACGCCCAGCTCGTCGACCAGGCCAGGGAGGCCTTCGACCGGGACCTCACCCAGCTCACCGCCGAGGCCGAGGTCGTCGAGCCCGCGCTGCCGCCCGCGTACGCCGGCTGGGACAGCCCCGTCTGGCACGGCTACCGGGTGCCGGTGGAGATACCCATGGCCCTGCGGCTGGGCGACCTCCATCTGCCCGAGGCGGCCCAGGTGCGCATTCCGCTGCTGGCCCGGCTGCCGTTGGAGCGCGGCCTGTGGATCGACAGCGGGCGCATGGGATCGGTCGACGGATCGTTCGCCGACTCCCACGACCTGGGGCGGCCGGCGATAGAGGTGGCGGTGGCGCACGCGGCCCGGTTGCTCGCGGTCCACCCGGCGGGCGAGTTCACCGTGCACGTCATCGACCCGGCCGCTTCGGGTGCCCAGCCGCTCGCACCGCTGGTGCAGACCGGGGTGCTCGCGGCCCCGCCCGCCCTCGGTGCCGCGGGGGTGGCGGACGTACTGGCCCGGCTGACCGAGCGGGTCGACCTGGTGCAGATGGCGGTGCGCGGCGGCGCGGCCGACTCGCTCCCGCCCGGCTTCGACACCTCGCAGCAGCTGCTGATCGTCAACGACTTCCCGCACGGCTTCGACGACCGGGCCGTGAACCAGCTGCGCTACCTCGCGGACGAGGGCCCGGCCGTCGGCGTCCACCTGATGATGGTCGCCGACCGTGCGGAGTCCGCGGGCTACGGGCCTTTGCTCGACCCGCTGTGGCGTTCGCTACTGCGACTGACCCCGGTGGCCGACGACCACCTCGCCGACCCGTGGGTCGGGCACGCCTGGACATACGAGCCCTCGCTCGTGCCGCCCGGCAGCGAGGTGCTCCAGCAGGTGCTCCAGCAGGTCGCGACCGCTCGCTTCAAGTACATGTAAAATCCGCCGACCAGGGGATTTGGCCGTTCTTTTGCCAAGTGCTTTACCTGTTCTTGGTAATTGGGGTACGGTGTCGAGCACGGAGGGGAGTACTCCCTGTCTGCTGCGGCGTACCCGTCAATACGGATCAGGCCAGATCCCGGGGCGTCGGCCCGTCACGGGTGGAAGAGACCTCCGGCAGCGAAGTCGCTGACGTTTGCCGTCTAACGAACTGCCGGAGGCGCAGTGGATGTTTCTGTGAACCTGTGGGTCCTGACCATCGTGGGGCTCGCCGCCCTGATCGCGGTCGACTTCTTCATCGGCCGCAAGCCGCACGACGTATCGATCAAGGAAGCCGGGATCTGGACGGTCGTCTGGATCGTCCTGGCCTTTCTCTTCGGACTCGGACTGCTTGTCTTCGGCGGCGGCCAGCCCGCCGGCGAGTTCTTCGCGGGCTTCATCACCGAGAAGTCGCTGAGCGTCGACAACCTCTTCGTCTTCGTCCTGATCATGGCGAAGTTCGCGGTGCCCTCGCAGTACCAGCAGCGTGTACTGCTCATCGGTGTCCTGGTAGCCCTCGTGCTCCGCGCGATCTTCATCGCCGCGGGTGCCGCGATGATCTCCAGCTTCTTCTGGATCTTCTACGTCTTCGGCGCCTTCTTGATCTACACCGCCTGGAAGCTGATCCAGGAGGCCAGGGCCGACGAGCCCGAGGAGGACTGGGAGGAGAACAAGCTGCTCAAGGCCGCCGAGAGGCGCTTCGGTGTGGCCGACCGCTACCACGGCACCAAGCTGTGGATCGAGCAGAACGGCAAGCGCGTCATGACGCCGATGCTGGTCGTGATGCTCGCGATCGGTATGACGGACGTGCTCTTTGCGGTCGACTCGATCCCCGCGATCTTCGGCCTGACCCAGGACCCGTACATCGTCTTCACGGCCAACGCCTTCGCGCTGATGGGCCTCAGGCAGCTGTACTTCCTCATCGGCGGCCTGCTGAAGAAGCTGGTGCACCTCAGCTACGGCCTGTCGATCATCCTCGGCTTCATCGGCGTCAAGCTGGTGCTGCACGCGCTGCACGAGTCCGGCGTCCACGTCCCCGAGATCAGCATCCCGGTCTCGCTCGGCGTGATCTGCTCCGTCCTGATCGTCACCACGATCACCAGCCTGCTGGCCTCCCGCAAGCAGGCGGCCGCCGAGGCCGCACAGGCGCGCGGCGAAGACGCCCCGAAGGACAGCATCGACGTCTGACCATCCCCCGAGAACGGGCCCTGCACGACGGCGTGCAGGGCCCGTTCGCATCTGCGACGACCGCTGAGTGATCACTCGTGTGGTCGCGCTGGAAGCCGGTCCTCGCCGGGTCCGTGCCGGCTGGCGTGCACCACGCCGAGGTGGTCGCCCACCGTCACCCGGGCCGCCCCGTCACCCCGCCGCCGGCTCCGCCGCCACCGCCCGCACCGGACGGGTCTCCGGGAGCAGCGCGAAGCACGCCAGGCTGAACAGCGCGACCCCCGTCAGATACGCCGCCACACCTCAGGGCACACAATGCGGCCGCCGCGCACCCGGCCAGGCACAGCGGCCGTCGCCCGTACCGGTCGCCGAGCAGCGCCGCCGCCGGCGTGAGCGCGCCCTTCACCAGTACCGCGGCCATGATGCAGGTCAGCATGACGCTCCGGCTCACCCCGAGCCGTTCCGTCGCGTACGCCAGGGACCAGGTCGTCACGGCATAGAAGACCGCGTACCCGACGGCGAGGGCGCCGCCGGTCAGCAGTACCAGCCGCCAGTGGTCGCGCACGACCTCGGCGAACGGCACGCGCGCGTGGTCGTCGATTTCCAGGAACCGGGGACTCTCGGCGAGCGACGACCGCAGCCACAGTCCGACCACGGCCAGCACGCCCGCCGCCCAGAACGGCACCCGCCACCCCCACTGCCCGAACTGCGCCTCCGACAGCGTCGCCGAGAGCCCCAGCACCACCCCGTTGGCGAGCAGGAAGCCGAGCGCCCGCCCGACCTGCGGGAAGCTCGACCACAGCGCGCGCCGCTCGGCGGGGGGCGTGCTCCGCGGTCAGCAGCACGGCTCCGCCCCACTCTCCGCCGAGCCCCAGCCCCTGCAGGAAGCGCAGCACCAGGAGCAGCACGGGAGCGGCGACACCGATCGTGTCGTACGTCGGCACACAGCCCACGGCGACCGTCGCGCCGCCGGTCAGCAGCAGCGAGCCGACGAGGACCGGCCGCCGCCCCCGCCGGTCCCCGATGTGCCCGAACAGCACCGACCCCAGCGGGCGCGCGACGAATCCCACGCCGAACGTGCCGAAGGCGGCCAGCGTCCCCGTCACCGGCGAGAACGTCGGGAAGAACAGCGGTCCCAGGACCACCGCCCCCGCTGTCCCGTAGACGAAGAAGCCGTAGAACTCGATGGCCGTCCCCGCGAGCGAGGCGGTCGTGAGGCGCAGCATGGAGGGTGCCCTTACGGGTCCGTACAACGCGCATGCCGCCACAACTACCCACGGTGACCGGCGGTTACGGGGCGCACGGAGGCGCTGGGCGCAGGTCAGTACGTGACGGTGATGCGCCGCGCAGGGCCGTCGACGCGCACGACGCCCCCGTAGGGGATGACCAGTTGGGGGTCCGTGTGTCCGAAGTCCACGTCGAAGACGGTGACGGCGTCGGGCGCGTACGTCCGCATCGCGGCGTGACGGCCTCACGCTGCTCGGCGGCGTACCGTGCGGCCTCCTCGGGGCTGTGGGGGTGCTCGAAGGACCAGGTCTTCGGGCGGCCCATCAGGAGCGCGGAGAAGCGTCCGAGCAGCCCGCGCTCGCCCATGTTCCGCAGGGTGCGGAAGACTTCGGCGGCGCTCGGCAACTCCTCCGAGGTCTCCAGGAACAGCACGCCGCCGCCGTACTCCGACAGATCGTGCGCGATCTCGCGGTCGGCCATCAGCAGCCACCCGAAGATCTCCAGACAGCCGCCCCAGGTGCGGCCCTCGGCCGTGATAAACCGGGGATGAGCAGCGATGCCACACCGTCGCCCCGCCCCGCCCCGCCCCGACCCGCCCCGCCCCGCCCCGCCTCGCCCCGACCGGACCGGAGGAACCGTGCCCCGCACCCTGGCCAACGCCCCGATCATGATCCTCAACGGCCCCAACCTGAACCTGCTCGGCCAGCGCCAGCCGGAGATCTACGGCTCCGACACCCTCGCCGACGTCGAGGCGATGTGCGCCAAGGCGGCGGCCGCGCACGGCGGCACGGTGGACTTCCGCCAGTCCAACCACGAGGGCGAGTTGGTGGACTGGATTCACGAGGCGCGGCTGAACCACTGCGGGATCGTCATCAACCCCGGCGCCTACTCGCACACCTCCGTCGCCATCCTGGACGCGCTCAACACCTGTGACGGGCTGCCGGTGATCGAGGTCCACATCTCCAACATCCACCAGCGCGAGTCGTTCCGGCACCACTCCTACGTGTCGCTGCGGGCCGACGGGGTCATCGGGGGGTGCGGGGTGCAGGGATACGTGTTCGGCGTGGAGCGGGTCGCGGCGCTGGCGGGGGCAGGGCAGACCGATGCGTAGCCTCCGGCCTACAGCCGTCCCGCCTCCACGATCCGCCGCAGGAACCGCTGCGTGCGCTCCTGCTGCGGATCGCCGAAGACCTGCTCGGCGCTGCCGCGCTCCAGCACCACGCCCCCGTCCAGGAAGCACACCTGGTCGGCGACGTCACGGGCGAAGCCCATCTCGTGCGTGGCCAGCACCATGGTCATGCCCTCGTCCTTCAAGTCCCGGACGACGGTGAGGACTTCCCCGACCAGCTCCGGGTCGAGGGCGGCGGTGACCCGTCGAGCAGCGGCCCATTGCCGCCCAGGAGCCGTCATCCTGTGCGGGGCTCCTTCCAGTTGACTGCGCAACCACGAAGGTCGGGAGCGCGCACACGGCGTCAGCATGTGCGAAGTGTTCACACGGGGCGCGAACGCGGGGCGCGCCCCCCGGAGTTCACCACCCCGCGCGTGTCAACGCTGAGGTTCACCACTCCCTGCGCTCTGGCGGTCACCACCCGCGCGCGTGCCACTCCGGCAGCTGCGGGCGCTCCGCGCCCAGCGTCGTGTCGTCGCCGTGGCCCGGGTACACCCACGTCTCGTCCGGGAGCACGTCGAAGATCTTGGTCTCGACGTCGTGGATCAGACTCGCGAACGCCTTCGGGTCCTTGCGCGTGTTGCCCACGCCGCCGGGGAAGAGGCAGTCGCCCGTGAACACATGGGGATGCCCGTGCGGGTCGTCGTAGACGAGGACGATCGAGCCCGGTGTGTGCCCGACCAGATGGCGCGCGGTGAGTTCCACGCGCCCCACCCGGATGGTGTCGCCGTCGTCGACCAGGGCGTCGGTCGGCACGGGGATCCCCTCGGCGTCGTGCCGGCCCGCGTACGTGCGGGCGCCGGTGGCCGCCACGACCTCGGCGAGCGCCTGCCAGTGGTCCCCGTGCCGGTGCGTGGTGACGACGGACGCGATGCCGTCGTCACCGATCATCCCGAGCAGCACGCCCGCGTCGTTGGCGGCGTCGATCAGCAGCTGCTCGTCCGTGGCCCGGCAGCGCAGCAGATAGGCGTTGTTGTTCATCGGACCGACCGCGATCTTGCTGATCATCAGGTCCTTGAGCTCGTGTACGTCGGCAGGGCCGCCGACCGTCACCTGTCCGCTGTACGTCATGGCCGCAGCCTATAGCGGGGGAGCCAGGGCCCGTCCAGGCTCTCCCGGGGCCTCTCGGGCGCTACAGCGGCGGCAGGCCCGGAAGCGCGCCGCCCGTCACGGTCAGCCCGGATCCGTCGCGGCGGCCCGCGAGCCAGCCGAGCAGGTCGGCGTTGCGGCCGCTGACGGTGCGGGGCTCGCCGTCCTGGCGGCCCGTGGGGATCTGGTGGCCGTCGTCCTCCTCGATGACCACGGCGGGTACGTCGGGATGGCCCCGGAACCGGTCGGCGAGGAAGTCGATCTCGCGCTGGGTGAACTCCTCGGGCAGGTCCTCCAGCTCGTACCCGATCCCCAGATCCACGTGGTGCAGCTCCACCTCGGCCCACCGCCGGAACGGCACCCGCGCCGCCGAGTCGGTCACGCCGTTGCGCAGCTCCACCGTGCGCGACCAGTCCGCCGGTGCGGCTCCCGCCTCCTGGAAGCGCGCCGTGCTCTCGCGCAGGTCGGCGAGGTGGACGTCCAGGGGGCGCGTGGCGTCGCGCTCTATATCGGCGTCCCGGACCTCGGCGGAGACGTACATGGGTCGCCCCTGGAGGACGTTCACGAGGGCGTCCGCGTTGCGGGCGATGTGGGCCAGGACGTGGCCGCGGCTCCAGCCGGGAAGCCGTGACGGCTCGGTCACGGACGCGTTGTCCAGTTTGCCGACCGCGAGGAGCAGCCGCTCGGTAGCGTCACGTACAGACGCCAGGTCATGCGCGTGATCAATCATGGAGCTGACCCTAGCCCGGCCACACCTTTGGGTGAAGGTGGTGAAGGCGTGCCGCTAATCGAAAGCACGTGCTATAAGGTCGGTCGTGGCATCGGGCATCCTGGATGCCCGGGGATTGTTTGCAACCCGTGAATCCGACCGGCGTTGTCAGTGGCTCCCTCTAGTCTGAGAAAGCACGGGGGCCCCGCCCCTGTCACTTCTCTCAAGAAAGGTGCGGACCGGCGTGGCCGACCGTCTCATCGTTCGTGGAGCGCGCGAGCACAACCTCAAGAACGTCTCGCTCGACCTCCCGCGCGACTCGCTCATCGTCTTCACGGGCCTGTCGGGGTCGGGCAAGTCCTCGCTGGCCTTCGACACGATCTTCGCCGAGGGACAGCGGCGCTACGTGGAGTCGCTGTCCTCCTACGCCCGGCAGTTCCTCGGCCAGATGGACAAGCCGGACGTCGACTTCATCGAAGGCCTGTCCCCGGCCGTCTCCATCGACCAGAAGTCGACCTCCCGCAACCCGCGCTCGACGGTCGGCACCATCACCGAGGTCTACGACTACCTGCGCCTGCTCTTCGCGCGCATCGGCAAGCCGCACTGTCCCGAGTGCGGCCGCCCGATCTCGCGCCAGTCGCCGCAGGCCATCGTCGACAGGGTCCTGGAGCTGCCGGAGGGCAGCCGCTTCCAGGTGCTGTCGCCGCTGGTGCGCGAGCGCAAGGGCGAGTTCGTCGATCTCTTCTCCGACCTCCAGACCAAGGGCTACTCCCGCGCGCGGGTGGACGGCGAGACGATCCAGCTGTCCAGCCCGCCCACGCTGAAGAAGCAGGAGAAGCACACCATCGAGGTGGTCGTCGACCGCCTCACGGTCAAGGGCTCCGCCAAGCGCCGCCTCACCGACTCCGTCGAGACCGCCCTCGGCCTGTCCGGCGGCATGGTCGTGCTCGACTTCGTCGACCTCCCCGAGGACGACCCCGAGCGCGAGCGCATGTACTCGGAGCACCTGTACTGCGCGTACGACGACCTGTCCTTCGAGGAGCTGGAGCCGCGCTCCTTCTCCTTCAACTCGCCGTTCGGCGCCTGCCCCGACTGCACCGGCATCGGCACGCGCATGGAGGTCGACCCCGAGCTGATCGTCCCGGACGAGGACAAGTCCCTCGACGAGGGCGCCATCCACCCCTGGTCGCACGGCCACACCAAGGACTACTTCGGCCGCCTGATCGGCGCCCTCGCGGACGCACTGGGCTTCCGGACCGACATCCCCTTCGCGGGCCTCCCGCAGCGCGCCAGGAAGGCCCTGCTGCACGGCCACCGAACGCAGATCGAGGTCCGCTACCGCAACCGGTACGGGCGCGAGCGCGCCTACACGACGGCCTTCGAGGGCGCCGTCCCGTTCGTCAAGCGCCGGCACAGCGAGGCCGAGAGCGACGCCAGCCGCGAGCGCTTCGAGGGCTACATGCGCGAGGTGCCCTGCCCCACCTGTGAGGGCACGCGCCTGAAGCCGGTCGTCCTCGCGGTCACGATCATGGGCAAGTCGATCGCCGAGGTCTCCGCGATGTCCATCAGCGACTGTGCGGACTTCCTGGGCGAGCTGAAGCTCACCGCCCGCGACAAGAAGATCGCCGAGCGGGTGCTGAAGGAGGTCAACGAGCGGCTGCGGTTCCTGGTCGACGTCGGCCTGGACTACCTCTCGCTGAACCGCGCGGCCGGCACGCTCTCCGGCGGCGAGGCCCAGCGCATCCGCCTGGCCACCCAGATCGGCTCCGGCCTCGTCGGCGTCCTGTACGTCCTCGACGAGCCGTCCATCGGTCTGCACCAGCGCGACAACCACCGGCTGATCGAGACCCTGGTCCGGCTGCGCGACATGGGCAACACGCTGATCGTCGTCGAGCACGACGAGGACACCATCAAGACCGCCGACTGGATCGTCGACATCGGCCCCGGCGCCGGCGAGCACGGCGGCAAGGTCGTGCACAGCGGCTCCCTGAAGGAGCTGCTCGACAACCCGGAGTCGCAGACCGGCCTGTACCTCGCGGGCAAGAAGGCCATCCCGCTGCCCGACATCCGCCGTCCGGTCGACCCCTCCCGCGGGCTCACCGTGCACGGCGCCCGCGAGAACAACCTCCAGGACATCGACGTGTCCTTCCCGCTGGGCGTGTTCACCGCGGTCACCGGCGTGTCCGGCTCCGGCAAGTCCACGCTGGTCAACGACATCCTCTACACGCACCTGGCCCGCGAGCTGAACGGCGCGAGAAACGTCCCCGGGCGGCACACGCGCGTGGACGGCGACGACCTCGTCGACAAGGTCGTCCACGTCGACCAGTCGCCCATCGGTCGCACCCCGCGGTCGAACCCGGCGACGTACACCGGCGTCTTCGACCACATCCGCAAGCTGTTCGCCGAGACCACCGAGGCGAAGGTCCGCGGCTACATGCCGGGCCGGTTCTCCTTCAACGTCAAGGGCGGCCGCTGCGAGAACTGCGCGGGCGACGGCACGATCAAGATCGAGATGAACTTCCTCCCGGACGTGTACGTCCCGTGCGAGGTCTGCCACGGCGCCCGCTACAACCGGGAGACACTGGAGGTCCACTACAAGGGCAAGTCCATCTCCGACGTCCTGAACATGCCGATCGAAGAGGCCATGGACTTCTTCGAGGCGGTCCCGGCGATCTCCCGCCACCTGAAGACCCTCAACGACGTCGGCCTCGGCTACGTCCGGCTCGGCCAGTCCGCGACCACACTGTCCGGCGGTGAGGCGCAGCGTGTGAAGCTCGCCAGCGAGCTGCAGCGCCGCTCCACCGGCCGCACGGTGTACGTCCTGGACGAGCCGACCACCGGTCTGCACTTCGAGGACATCAGCAAGCTGCTGAGCGTCCTGTCCGGGCTGGTCGACAAGGGCAACACGGTCATCGTCATCGAGCACAACCTCGACGTGATCAAGACCGCCGACTGGGTCGTCGACATGGGCCCAGAGGGCGGCGCCGGCGGCGGCCTGGTCGTGGCCGAGGGCACGCCGGAGCAGGTCGCCGGGGTTCCGGCCAGCCACACCGGCAAGTTCCTGCGCGAGGTCCTCGGTGCGGACCGGATCAGCGACGCGTCCTCGGTGAAGGCCCCGCGCAGGACGGCGGCGAAGAAGACGGTCCCGGCGCAGACCAGGACGACCAGGACCGCCACCAAGACGGTCAACAGCACCGCAGCCAAGAAGACAGCCGCGAAGTCCACGAAGGCCGCCGCGAAGAAGACGACGCGGACGACCAAGGGCTGACCGGCTCCTGCCGACGCGACGCGCCGTCTCCCCCCAGGGACTCCCTGTGGGACACGGCGCGGCGTTGTGCGGTCAGGCGTTCTTCGGCTCCACGAACTGCATGTCGAGCTGGATCTTCACCACTTCCCCGAGCAGACCGGGGGCGAAGTCGAGCCCGAAGTCGCTGCGCCGGATCTCGCCCGTCGCCTCGAACCCGGCGTGCCGGCTGCCGTCCATGGGCACATCGACCAGCCCGCCGAACTCCGCGGCGAGCGTCACCGGGCGGGTCACCTCGCCGATCGTCAACTCGCCCTCCATCGTCCAGTCCTCACCCTCACCCGCCACACGCGTCGAGCGGTACGTCATCGTCGGGCGCTTCTCGACGTCGAGCAGGTCGGAGGCGCGTACATGCGCGTCCCGGTCGGCGTTGCCGGTGTCGATCGAGGCCAGGTCGACGGTCGCGGAGACCCGCACGTCCTCGACGCGCTCCCCGACGAACAGTTCGGCCTCCAACCGCTCGAAGCGCCCCCGGACCTTGGCGATTCCCAGGTGACGGATGGTGAAGTTCACGGAGGAGTGCAACGGGTCCAGGCCCCAGTTCCCCGGGGCCAGCGGCAGAGCGGTGGCGGAAGCGGCGGTAGCGGTGTCCTTGGTCATGGCCTCCACCCTGAGGGGCGCGCGGCCCAAGAGGGAGACCGGCCGGAGCCTGGTAGTGGCAGGGACACCCTTCACGCGCGCGGGCGGGGTACGTTCGGCGGGTGAGCGACAACGAGTTGGGCACGTTCCTGCGCACCTGGCGTGAAGCCGTCAGCCCCGCCGAGGTCGGCCTGCCCACCGGTACGCGGCGCCGCACCCCGGGCCTGCGGCGCGCCGAACTGGCCACGCTCGCGGGCGTCAGCGTCGAGTACCTCACCCGGCTGGAACAGGGGCGCGACCGCAACCCCTCAGCCCAGGTGCTCGGCGCCCTCGCCGACGCCCTCAACCTGTCTCTCGCCGACCGGATGCTGCTGCGCCGCCTGACCAAGGAGGCGGACGGCGGCGACCCGCTGGTCTGCGCGGCGGCCCCGTCGCTCAGCCGCACGGCGCGCCCCACCATACGGGCCGTGCTGGACCACCTGGAGCCGGCTCCCGCACTGGTGGTCAACTGGATCGGCGACGTCCTCGCCCACACTGCCGGTTACGAACGCCTGGTCGGACCCATCGGCCTGCTCGACGACGAGCGCCCCAACCTGCTGCGGTACCTGTTCGCCGACGAGCGGGCCCGCAGCGCCTACCGCGACTGGGACCGGGTGGCCGACGACCTCGTCGCCCGGCTCCGGCACGGCGTCCCCTTGCGGGACCCGCACCTCGCCGAGCTGGCCGACGAGCTGACGGTGACGGCGGGCGCGGACTTCGCCGACCGGTTCGCCGACCTGGCCGTGGCACCCCGGCGGACGGGCTCCCAGCAGATCGAGCACCCGGAGGCCGGATCGCTGCGACTGCTGCACGAGACGTTCGCGCTGCCCGACGAAGGCCAGCGCGTGATCGTTCACCTGCCCGCGGACGACGCCACGGCCGCCGCCCTGGACCGCCTCAACGGCCGTCGCCCCGGCGCGCTGCGGGCCGTGGGGGAGGCCGGCTGAGCGACGCGCACGGGACGCGTTCCGTGTCGTCCGTCCTGATCGCGGAAGGTGTCAGCCCTCCAGCTCGTGCGCGTACGGCGGTTCCGCCCCCGCCCGCGAGCAGGTGATCGCCGCCGCGCGGGCCGCGAAACCCAGCAGCCCGGCCCAGCCGTCCGCGCCCAGGGCGGCCACCCCCTGCGCACTGAGTGCTTCCCGCAGCGCGAGCCCGTGCAGCAGTGCGGCGTTCACCGTGTCGCCCGCGCCGATCGTGTCCACCACCTCGACCCGCTCGCCCGGCACCGCGTACACACTGCCGTCGCGGGTGAACGCGGTCAGCCCGTCGCCGCCCTGGGTGATCACGACCGCCGCCGGACCGGCCGCCAGCCACTCCCTGGGCGTGCCGCCGAGCCACTCGGCGTCCTCCGCGGACAGCTTCAGCAGCGACACCGACGGCAGCCAGCTCTTGAACCGGGCCCGGTAGGCGTCCGCGTCCGGGATCAGTCCGGGCCGGATGTTCGGGTCCAGCGTCGTGAACACGCCCTGTGCCGCCGCGGCCCGCATCAGCTCCTCGTACGCGCTCGCCCCCGGCTCCAGCACCAGCGAGCAGGTGCCGAAGGAGATCGCGCGCGTGCCCGGCGGCAGCGTGGCGGGCGCCGTGAACAGGCGGTCCGCCGTGCCCGCGACGTAGAAGGAGTACGCGGCAGAGCCGTCCGCGCCGACCGTGGCGACGGCGAGCGTCGTCGGCTCGGTGCCGCGTTGCACCGACGCCACGTCCACGCCGGTCTCGCGCAGCCGGTCCAGCAGGGCCTCGCCGAAGGCGTCGTACGACACCCGGGAGCAGAACGCGGCGGGGGAGCCGAGGCGGCCCAGCGCCACCGCAGTGTTGTACGGGCCGCCGCCGAGCGCCGGCGTCAGCGTCGCGAGGGCGCCCGTGCCCTGCGGCACCAGGTCGATCAGGGCCTCACCGGCGACGACGATCATGAGACGGTTCCTTTCTCGGGCAGACCGGGGTGATCGGGCAGAGCGGTCTGATCGGGCTGCGTCGGTGCGTCGGGGCAGCCGCACGAGGTGCGGTGGACGAACCTGCAGGGCAGCCGCACGGTCCGGGCGGGCCGGTCCGCCTCGGCTATGCGATCCAGGAGCACCTGGACCGCGAGGGCGCCGATCTCCCTGCTGGGCTGCGCGATCGCGGTGAGCCGGGGCGCGAACAGGTCCGCCCAGGCGAAGTCGTCGAAGCAGCACAGCGCGATGTCCCCGGGCACGGACAGACCGCGCCGGTTCAGGGCGCGCAGCGCGCCGATGGTCATCGCGTTGTTGGCGGTGACCATCGCGGTGGGCGGCGCGGCGAGGGCCAGCAGGGCCGCGGTGGCCTGCTCCGCGCCCGCCGACTCGGAGTCGCCGTGCACCAGAAGCCGTTCGTCGAAGGGGAGCCCGGCGCTCGCGAGGCCGTGCCGATACCCAGTGATCCGCTCGTCGGTGGTGCTGAGCCCGGGGCGGCCCGCGACCAGGGCGATCCGGCGGTGGCCGAGGCCGACGAGGTGAGTGACCAGCCGGGCCGTCGGTCCGGCGTTCTCGGCGCAGACCTGGTCGAAGCGCGGGCCCGCGTCGGTGCGGGTGTCGACGACCCGGTCGAGGAAGACGGCCGGTACGGCGTGCCGGTCGAGGTAGGCGAGGAGGCCGCGCGGGTCCGCCGAGGGAGCGACGATCATGCCGTCCACCCGGCGCTCGTGCAGCAGCTGGACGACCTTGCGCTCGTGCTCCGGATCGTCGTGCGGGTCGGCGATGAGCAGGCTGTAGCCGTGGTCCAGGGCACTGGCCTCGACGCCCTGGAGGATCTCCGTGAAGTAGGGGTTGCTGATCGCCGACACCGCCAGCCCGATGGACCGGGTGCGGGAGGTCACCAGGGAACGGGCCAGGGAGTTCGGGGTGTACCCGAGCTCCTCGACGGCGTCGAGAACCGCCTGGCGGGTGTGAGGTAGTACCGGCCGGGTGCCGTTCAGCACATGCGAGACGGTCGCCACGGAGACCCCGGCGCTCCGCGCGACATCGGCCATGGTCGGCATGGCGCTCCCTTCCCGTCACGGCCCCGGCCTCCCCGTCACGACCCTGGCCTTGCTGCCGCGGTCTTCCCGTCGCCGTCGCAGGCGCCGTGCTGTTCTCGCAGGCGTCCGCCGCCGTCGCAGGCTCTCCACGCGTTGCCGCCGCGGCATCCCGTCGATCCCGTCGCGGCTTCAAGCCCGGACCGTATCTCATCCGGCGGCCGACGTAAACGCTTGCGCAAGCGTTTACGTCGATCGGGTAAGTCGACCAGGTTCGTGCCGCTCCAACCGCCCATACCGAGCAGGCTGCGAGGAACCACCCTCGCGCCGGCGCCGGTTCAGACCGGGCAGGAGGGCCGCCCGGTCACTCCCAGTCCCACTCGATCCCGACGACTCCGGACCGAACCCGCGGCACCACGAGATGCACCGATCGGTGCCGTTCGCTGATCGCCAGCTCCTGCCGGCCGCTGCGCGGCGCCGCCGCCGAGTGCTGCGTGAACCGGCGGCAGCGCACCGGCACGGCCTGCGCGTCGAACCCCACCTGGAGGACGTACTGGCCGCCCGGGGCGCCGAAGCCGCGCAGATACTCGCGGGACACACCGGCCGTGCCGTCCTCGACGCCGTACCGGAAGAGGAAGGTGTCCCCGGCCCGCAGCCGCGTGTCGAAGAACAGCTCGGCCGCGAGAACGCCGGTGTCGTGGTGCAGGCGGACGCGTCCCGTACGGCAGTTCTCCAGTGCGCGCACGGTCATGCGCTCCGGCACGCACCCCGGGTCGCCGTGGTGGACGGCCACGAAGCGGTCGGCGCCGTCCCGGTGGGCGCGCACGATGTACTGCGCCTCGCGCCCCGCGAGCTCCCGGCGCGCCCCGATGCGGACCCGCTCGTGGTGCCCGAGGTTGTGCAGCCCTCCGTCCGCCGCCCAGTCCAGCTCCGCCAGCAGCTGGTCGAGGACGCCCGAGGCCGCCACCAGGGAGCGGTAGGACCGGGCGCCGGGCCGCTGTCCGGCCGCGCGCTCGGCGGACTCGGCGAGCAGCCGGATCAGCGACTCTTCGGGCAGGTGCAGGATCTCCTCCAGCGCCCGTACGGCCCGCAGCGACTCCGGGCGCTGGGGCCGCCGGGCGCCCTGCTGCCAGTAGCTCAGGCTGGTGACGCCGACCTTCACGCCGTGCCGCGACAGATGGTGCTGGACGCGCTGCAGCGGCAGGCCGCGGGCGGCGATCGCGGCCCGCAGGGCGACGTGGAAGGGGCCGCCGCGCAGGAGCGAGTCAAGTTCCGCGGTGGCGACGTCCGCGTGCGGTGTGGCGTGCTGCGGCATGCAGGGCCTCTCTGTGAAGTCCACAACGGCTGGGCAGACCGTTCGCGCGGGCCGGCCGGGACCGCCCGCGCCGACGCAGGGGAGGACCTCACACCCGTGCGCCGTCGCTCGGGGTCCCGAGCTCCCCCGCATTGAAGCGTGTTGACCAATCCGCGACAACACCTGAGATCCAACAACGGCGTGCGACCGCCCCGTCCGTTGCGGGGTTCGGCGCCGGACGGCAGCATGGCGTCGACCGGCCAGGAGATCGAGCAGACGCGGGAGCCGGGCGCGGGGCGCAGGTCCACTCCTGGGGTGGCGAGGATCGCGTGCAACCAGGAGGCCAGTACGATCCCGCCCGCGATGCCGATGGCCATGGCGAGCACGGTGAGCAGCAGCGTGGTGCGCAGCCGCTCCAGGACCGCCGGGGCGAAGAGATACTTCCCGGCCGTCTCCCACACTGGGACTGCTGGACCGGCTGGCTGCTCAGGGGCTTTCAGTGCCGGTGATCGTGGCCGATGCCGGCTACGGCCGCAGCGTTGCCTTCCGGCTCTGTTGTCCTACGTCATGCGGTAGACCCCAAGGAGATCGCCCGTTCGGCCAAGGCCGAGCCGTATCAGCCTGAGTACGGAGGGCTGGGACCCGCCCACCACCGCACCTGGCGCGGCTGGCACCACCACGTCCCCCTCGTCACCGCCGCCCAGGGCTTCCTCACCCTCCGGCGGACCCGCCCCAAAGCCCACACGCCGGTCTGACGCTCTACCAGGTCCTGGACGCGCTCCAGGACCTACTGCAGTGCTGGACCGGCACCTGCACCACCTGCGGCCGCCCCCTCCCCACAAGCAGGCCCAGAGCCAGAACCCGACGAAGCGCTACTAGGAACCGTCGGTTTCCTTCCGCGCCGCGAGCCGCAGGCGCTTGGCGCGCACTATGTCCGGGTCGCGGGGATCCAGGTCCAGAACCTCGGCCGGCGCGTACGGGTCGTCCGCGTAGCGGCGGGCACGGATCGGCCGCCGTCGTCTGTCGATCCGCGTCTGTCGCATCGGAGCCGCCCTTCGACCGGTGACCGGCGCCTTCTCGTCCGAGACGGCCGGCCGCTCTGACAACCTGTGTCCGCACCGACACGGCCCCCGCCCGGTGGGCGGCGCCGCGTTGTCGCTACGGAAAGCCTGCATTCCCGCTTCCGGCGGGCCGTAACCCACCAGGTGGGGCAGGGAGTTGGGAAGCGGTCCGCAGCGGGGGCGCCGGGCGCGGGCCGCTGGGCCGTGCGGGTGACCGGGCACGACCGCCGGAACGGGCCCGCCGAGCGCCCGTCCGGCGGCCGCCATGCCCGCCGGGGCCGCCGCAGTGTCGGTCCCCGCCAGTAGGGTGTGAGACATGGCCGACCCCTCCAGCTACCGCCCCAAACCAGGAGAGATCCCGGACTCTCCGGGGGTGTACCGGTTCCGCGACGAGCACCGCCGGGTGATCTACGTCGGAAAGGCGAAGAGCCTGCGCCAGCGCCTGGCGAACTACTTCCAGGACCTTGCGGGCCTGCACCCGCGCACCCGCACCATGGTCACCACGGCGGCGTCCGTGGAGTGGACGGTGGTGTCCACGGAGGTCGAGGCGCTGCAGCTGGAGTACTCCTGGATCAAGGAGTACGACCCCCGGTTCAACGTCAAGTACCGCGACGACAAGAGCTACCCCTACCTCGCGGTGACGATGAGCGAGGAGTTCCCGCGCGTGCAGGTGATGCGCGGCCACAAGAAGAAGGGAGTGCGCTACTTCGGGCCGTACGCGCACGCGTGGGCGATCCGCGACACCGTGGACCTGCTGCTGCGCGTCTTCCCGGTGCGCACCTGCTCGGCCGGCGTCTTCAAGAACGCCGCCCGCACCGGCCGCCCCTGCCTGCTCGGCTACATCGGCAAGTGCTCCGCGCCCTGCGTCGACCGGGTCTCCGCCGAGGAGCACCGCGAGCTGGCCGACGAGTTCTGCGACTTCATGACCGGCCGCACGGGCACGTACATCCGCCGCCTGGAGAAGCGGATGACCGAGGCGGCCGGGGAGCTGGAGTACGAGCGTGCGGCCCGCCTGCGCGACGACATCGAGGCCCTGAAGAAGGCCATGGAGAAGAACGCGGTCGTGCTCGCCGACGCGACCGACGCCGACCTGATCGCGGTCGCCGAGGACGAGCTGGAGGCGGCCGTGCAGATCTTCCACGTGCGCGGCGGACGCGTGCGCGGCCAGCGCGGCTGGGTCACCGACAAGGTCGAGGAGATCACCACCGGCGCCCTGGTCGAGCACGCCCTGCAGCAGCTGTACGGCGAGGAGAGCGGGGACGCCGTCCCCAAGGAGGTGCTGGTTCCGGCCCTGCCCGACCCGGTGGAGCCGGTCCAGGAGTGGCTGACCGGCCGCCGCGGGTCCAACGTCTCGCTGCGCATCCCACAGCGCGGCGACAAGAAGGCACTCATGGAGACCGTGCAGCGCAACGCCCAGCAGGCGCTCGCCCTGCACAAGACCAAGCGCGCCTCCGACCTGACCACGCGCTCGCGTGCCCTGGAGGAGATCGCCGACGCCCTCGACCTGGACAGCGCCCCCCTCAGGGTCGAGTGCTTCGACATCTCTCACCTCCAGGGCGACGACGTCGTGGCCTCCATGGTCGTCTTCGAGGACGGACTGGCCCGCAAGAGCGAGTACAGGCGCTTCCAGATCAAGGGCTTCGCCGGTCAGGACGACGTCCGGTCCATGCACGAGGTGATCACCCGCCGGTTCAGGCGCTACCTCGCCGAGAAGGAGAAGACCGGCGAGTGGGCCGACGGCGAGAACACCCTCACCGACGAAACCGACGACCTCAAGGACGACGAAGGCCGGCCCAAGAAGTTCGCCTACCCGCCCCAGCTCGTCGTCGTCGACGGCGGACAGCCGCAGGTCGCCGCCGCCCAGAAGGCCCTGGACGAGCTCGGCATCGACGACATCGCCGTGTGCGGCCTCGCCAAGCGCCTGGAGGAGGTCTGGCTGCCCGGCGACGACGACCCGGTGGTGCTGCCCCGCACCAGCGAGGGCCTGTACCTGCTCCAGCGCGTCCGTGACGAGGCCCACCGCTTCGCGATCACCTACCAGCGCAGCAAACGCGCCAAGCGCTTCCGCGTCGGCCCCCTGGACGACGTGCCCGGTCTCGGCGAGACCCGCAAGCAGGCCCTGATCAAGCACTTCGGGTCGGTGAAGAAGCTGCGGGCCGCGACCATCGACCAGATCTGCGAGGTTCCCGGCATAGGCCGCAAAACGGCTGAAACCATTGCTGTGGCACTCGCCCAGGCGACCCCGGCCGCACCTGCCGTCAACACGGCGACTGGGGAGATCATGGAGGAGGAACCCGGAACAATGGGCTCCAGTGGGGAGCCCGTGAAGACGGGCGCCTCGGACGAGCGACGGGGGCAGGAGACATGAATGTGAACAAGCACGACGGGCAACAAGATCAAGGCGGAGACGGAGCACAGGTGAGTACGGGCGCGACCAGCGAGGCGGGCGGGGCCCCCGACGCGGCCATCCCCGAGCTGGTGATCATCTCCGGCATGTCCGGGGCCGGCCGCTCGACGGCCGCCAAGTGTCTGGAGGACCTCGGCTGGTTCGTCGTCGACAACCTGCCGCCCGCGCTGATCCCCACCATGGTGGAGCTCGGCGCCCGCTCCCAGGGCAACGTCGCGCGGATCGCGGTCGTCGTCGACGTCCGCGGCCGTCGCTTCTTCGACAACCTGCGCGAGTCCCTCGCCGACCTCGACACGCGCGGGGTCACCCGGCGGATCGTCTTCCTGGAGTCCTCCGACGACGCCCTGGTGCGCCGCTTCGAGTCGGTGCGCCGCCCGCACCCCCTCCAAGGCGACGGCCGCATCGTCGACGGCATCGCAACCGAGCGCCAGTTGCTGCGAGAGCTGCGCGGCGACGCCGACCTGGTGATCGACACCTCCGGGCTCAACGTGCACGAGCTGCGCGCCAAGATGGACGCCCAGTTCGCCGGCGAGGAGGAGCCCGAGCTGCGAGCCACCGTCATGTCGTTCGGCTTCAAGTACGGCCTCCCCGTCGACGCCGACCTGGTCGTGGACATGCGGTTCCTGCCCAACCCGCACTGGGTCCCGGAGCTGCGCCAGTACACCGGCCTCAACGAGGAGGTGTCGGCGTACGTCTTCAACCAGCCCGGCGCCAAGGAGTTCCTCGACCGGTACGCCGAGCTGCTCCGCCTCGTGCAGACCGGCTACCGGCGCGAGGGCAAGCGCTATGTGACCATCGCCGTCGGCTGCACCGGCGGCAAGCACCGCTCCGTCGCCATGTCGGAGAAGCTCGCCGCCCGGCTCGCCGCCGAGGGTGTGGAGACGGTGGTCGTGCACCGGGACATGGGACGCGAATGACCGGACGTACACCACGGCTGAGCCGGCTGCGCCGCGTGGTGCCCGAGGGACGCGGCGGCCGGTCCGTCGAGGCCCGCGGCGCCAGACCACGCCGGCGCGGCGCCCAGCCCAAGGTCGTCGCCCTCGGCGGCGGCATGGGTCTGTCCGCCTCGCTGGCCGCGCTGCGCCGCATCACCGGCGACCTCACCGCCGTCGTCACGGTGGCCGACGACGGCGGCTCCAGCGGGCGCCTGCGCGACGAGCTGGGCGTGCTGCCGCCCGGCGACCTGCGCAAGGCGCTGGCCGCGCTGTGCGGCGACGACGACTGGGGCCAGACCTGGGCCCGGGTCATCCAGCACCGTTTCCAGTCCCAGGGCGAGCTGCACGAGCACGCGGTCGGCAACCTGCTCATCGTCGCCCTGTGGGAGCAGCTCGGTGACCACGTCCAGGCCCTGGACCTGGTCGGCAAGCTGCTCGGCGCGCACGGGCGCGTGCTGCCCATGTCGGCCGTCCCGCTGGAGCTCCAGGCCCTGGTCAGGGGGCACGACCCGGAGCGGCCCGACGAGATCGACACGGTACGGGGGCAGGCGACGGTCGCGCTCACCCCCGGCGAGGTGCAGACCGTGCGCCTCGTGCCGCAGGAGCCGCCGGCCGTCCCCGAGGCGGTGGAGGCCGTCCTCGACGCCGACTGGGTGGTGCTGGGCCCCGGCTCCTGGTTCTCCTCGGTCATCCCGCACCTGCTGGTGCCCGAACTGCGCGACGCACTCACGGCGACGAAGGCGCGCCGGGTGCTCTCCCTGAACCTCGCCCCGCAGCCCGGAGAAACCGAGGGCTTCTCCCCGCAGCGTCATTTGGAGGTTTTGGGACGACACGCCCCTAAACTCGCCCTGGACGTGGTGCTGGCCGACGAGGCCGCCGTGCCCGACCGCGCCTCGCTGACCGACGCCGCCAAGCGGTTCGGGGCCGCGGTCGAGCTGGCGCCCGTGGTCCGGCCCGACGGGACACCGAGGCACGACCCGGAGCTGTTGGCCGCCGCGTACGACCGTATTTTTCGGATGCATGGAAGGATCGGCCCATGGCGATGACGCCAGCGGTGAAGGACGAGATCTCCCGGCTCCCCGTCACCCGGACCTGCTGCAGAAAGGCGGAGGTCTCCGCCAATCTGCGGTTCGCCGGCGGCCTCCACCTGGTGAGCGGGCGCATCGTGATCGAGGCGGAGCTGGACACCGCGATGGCGGCCCGCCGCCTCAAGCGGGACATCCTGGAGATCTTCGGCCACAGCTCGGAACTGATCGTGATGGCGCCCGGCGGACTGCGCCGCGGCTCGCGCTACGTCGTGCGCGTCGTCGCGGGCGGCGACCAGCTGGCCCGCCAGACCGGCCTGGTCGACGGCCGGGGCCGCCCGATCCGCGGCCTGCCCCCGCAGGTGGTCTCCGGCGCCACCTGTGACGCCGAGGCGGCCTGGCGCGGCGCGTTCCTGGCGCACGGCTCGCTGACCGAGCCCGGCCGCTCCTCCTCCCTGGAGGTGACCTGCCCAGGCCCCGAGGCCGCGCTCGCCCTGGTCGGCGCCGCCCGCCGCCTGCAGATCGCCGCGAAGGCCCGGGAGGTGCGCGGCGTGGACCGGGTGGTCGTCCGCGACGGTGACGCGATCGGCGCCCTGCTCACCCGGCTCGGCGCCCACGAGTCGGTGCTGGCCTGGGAGGAGCGCCGGATGCGCCGCGAGGTGCGCGCCACGGCCAACCGCCTCGCCAACTTCGACGACGCCAACCTGCGCCGCTCCGCGCGCGCCGCCGTGGCCGCCGGTGCCCGCGTGCAGCGCGCCCTGGAGATCCTCGGCGACGACGTCCCCGAGCACCTGGCCGCCGCCGGGCGCCTGCGCATGGAGCACAAGCAGGCCTCCCTGGAGGAGCTGGGCGCGCTCGCCGACCCGCCGCTCACCAAGGACGCGGTGGCCGGCCGTATCCGCCGCCTGCTCGCCATGGCCGACAAGCGCGCCGGCGACCTCGGCATCCCGGGTACGGAGGCGAACCTCTCGGAGGAGCTGGCCGACAACCTCGTGGGGTGAGCTGACACAGCACCAACCTGACACGGAACCAACACGCCGGTGCCGACGCCCACTTGGGTGATCGGCACCGGCGTTTGCGTGTCGTTGAGGCGCTCTTGACCGGATCGCGCGGTGGCATGAGCCTGGCAACCATTCGTCCTTGTGGCGAACCACCGCTAGGGGGGTTCATGAGACACAGAGCGAGATCGATCCTCGCTGTCGGCGCGCTCCTGATCGGCGGAGCGAGCCTCGCACCCATCGCCCGGGCAGAACCCGGAAGCTCACCCGCATCCGACACCGCCGAAGTCAAGGTCTTCCGCGCCGACGTCACGCAGCAGCAGGTACCTCTGCTGCTGGCGGCCGGACAGGACGGCCACGAACTCGGCGAACGGGTGCCCGACAAGGGCACGGGTACCGTCGAGCTCTACCTCACCGACCAGCAGGCGAAGAAGCTGGAGAAACAGGGTGTCGACCTCACCGAACACACCCTCTCCACCAAGGCCGAGGCGCGCGTCGAGGACGCGGCGCAGAGCGTGTTCCGCCCGTACGGCGGCAGCGGCGGCCTGAAGGAGGAGATCCTCAGGGCCGGCCAGCGGCATCCCGGCCTGACCAAGGTCGTCTCCATCGGCAAGACGATCAAGGGCCAGGACATCCTCGCGCTGAAGCTCACCAAGGGCGCGAAGAAGTCCAAGGACGGCTCCAGGCCCGCCGTGCTGTACCTGTCGGCGCAGCACGCGCGCGAGTGGATCACGCCGGAGATGACAAGGCGGCTGCTCCACCACTACCTGGACCACTACAAGACCGACAAACGCATCAAGAAGATCGTCGACACGACCGAGCTGTGGTTCGTCCCGACGGCCAACCCCGACGGCTACGACTACACGTTCGAGAGCGACGACACCCGCCTGTGGCGCAAGAACCTGCGGGACGTCAACGGCGACGGCACCATCACCACCGGGGACGGCGTCGACCTCAACCGCAACTTCGCCTACAAGTGGGGCTACGACGACGAGGGCTCGTCCCCCAACCCCACCAGCCAGACCTACCGCGGCGCGGGACCGAACTCCGAGCCCGAGACCCGCGCGATGGACGCCTTCCAGAAGCGGATCGGCTTCACCTACGGCATCAACTACCACTCCGCGGCCGAACTCATCCTTTACGGCGTCGGCTGGCAGGTCGCCACCCACACCCCGGACGACGTCCTCTACGAGGCCCTCGCCGGCACCCCCGACGAGCCCGCGATCCCCGGCTACCACCCGCAGCTCTCCTCCGAGCTGTACACCACCAACGGCGAATCGGACGGCCACGCGGCCAACGTCAACGGCATGGCGATGTTCACCCCGGAGATGTCGACCTGCGAGACCGCCTCGAACGCCGACCCGAACGACGCGTGGAAGCCCACCGACTGCCGTTCCATCTTCACCTTCCCGGACGACGAGAAGCTGATCCAGCAGGAGTTCGCGAAGAACATCCCCTTCGCGCTCTCCGTCGCCGAGTCCGCCGCCCACCCCGACCGGCCGTCCTCCGCGGTCGGCCTGAGCGCCGCCGACTTCACCCCGGCCGCGTTCACGACGTCGTACTCGCGCGGTGCCGACCAGGAGGTCTCCGTCGTCGCACGCAAGTCGGTGCGGGACAAGGAGCTCAAGTACCGCGTCAACGGCGGCCGCACCGAGGACATGGCGCTGAAGCCGTGGAAGGGCGGCCAGACGTACGGCGGTGACGACAACCTTCACTTCGACGAGTACCGGGCCGAGGTCGCCGACGGCGACCCGGGTGACAAGGTCGAGGTGTGGTTCACCGGCGAGACGAAGAGCGGGAAGCCCGTCTCCAGCAAGCGCTTCACCTACACCGTCGCGGAGCGGCCCCGGGCGGACACCCTCGTCGTCGCCGAGGAGGGCCAGGCCGCCACACAGGCGCAGAAATACGTCGACGCGCTCAGGGCCAACGGCCGCAGGGCGGTGATCTGGGACGTCGCCACCCGGGGCGCGCCCGACGCGCTCGGCGTGCTGAGCCACTTCGACACCGTCCTCCACTACACGGGCGCGAGCGTCCCCGGCGTCGCCACCCAGCTCCAGCTGCGCGCCTTTCTCAACGAGGGCGGCAAGCTCCTGGAGGCCGGCGAGCAGGCCGGCGGCAGCGTCGACCTCGGCGGCGGTGTCCTGTCCGACGACTTCAGTCAGTACTACCTGGGCGCCTACTCGCGTACGTCGACCTCCGGGGCCACCGGCTTCACCGGCGCCGGCAAGCTGGGGGGCTTCACCGGCGCCCTCGGGGGCACGCCCGGCAACCCGCTGGACAAGGCCGGCACGTACGGGGTCACCTCCGACGAGCTGCCCGCCGACGAGTTCCCCCAGTTCGCGAGCGCGGGCGCGGGACAGTTCGCCGGGACGGCCAACCCGTACGGGCCGTATGCGGGCTCGTTCATGGCCGCCGCCGTCCACACCGACGATGCCTACAAGCGCCTCACCCGCACCATCGACCTCACCGGCACCGGCGCGGCCGACAAGCCCACGCTCGGCACCCGGCTGTTGTGGGACACCGAGTCCGGCTACGACCACGTGCTGGTCGAGGCCCGCACCGCCGGGGGCGACGACTGGACGACGCTCCCCGAGGCGGGCGGCGCGACCGGGACCGCCGTGCCGGCCGACTGCGCGGGCGGCTTCTACGTCGGTGAGCACCCGTGGCTGAAGCACTACCTGACCGTGGCGGCCGACGGCTGCACCGCGACCGGCACCACCGGGAAGTGGAACAGCCTCACCGGCGCCTCCGACGGCTGGCAGCAGGTGGCCTTCGACCTGAGCGCGTACGCGGGGAAGACGGTCGAGGTGTCGATCAGCTACGTCACCGACCCCGGCACCGGCGGCCACGGCGTCCTCGCCGACGAGGCCTCCCTCGTCGTCGGCGGCACCGCCACCGAGACCGAGGGCTTCGAGACCTCGCTCGGCGCCTGGAGAGTCGCCGGACCGCCCCCGGGCAGCCCGGCCGTCCAGAAGGACTGGTCCCGCAGCGGAGCGCTCTTCCAGACCTACGGCGCGGTCACCACGGGCGACACCGTGCTGCTGGGCTTCGGCCTGGAGCAGATCCCCGCGGCGGCCGACCGAAAGGCGCTCATCAAGAAGGCCCTCGGGGCACTGGAAGGGTGACGACCCCAGTCAACAGGCACTGACACTCCGTAGCGAAATCGAGTGAACCGACCCCTGTCGCGGGCTCCGGTCCGGGCGGTCCGTACCCCTACTGGCGGGTACGGACCGCCCTGCCGTGTATGGGGCATCTAGATGTCACCCCCGACGGCCCGGGGAGGTAGGGTCGGGGGTGGTCGGGGACATCCCATACAGCTCGCCGGCATCGAGAGCCGGCGTACCAACGAGGAGATCGGTTCGTGACGATCCGCGTAGGCATCAACGGCTTTGGCCGCATCGGTCGTAACTACTTCCGCGCGCTGCTGGAGCAGGGTGCAGACATCGAGATCGTGGCTGTCAACGACCTGGGTGACACCGCGACCACCGCCCACCTGCTGAAGTACGACACCATCCTGGGCCGCCTCAAGCAGGAGGTCTCCCACACCGCCGACACGATCAGCGTCGGCGACAAGACCATCAAGGTCCTGTCGGAGCGCAACCCCGCCGACATCCCCTGGGGCGAGCTGGGCGTCGACATCGTCATCGAGTCCACCGGCATCTTCACCAAGAAGGAAGACGCCGCGAAGCACCTCGACGGCGGCGCCAGGAAGGTCCTCATCTCGGCTCCGGCCAAGGACGAGGACATCACCATCGTGATGGGTGTCAACCAGGACAAGTACGACCCGGCGAACCACCACGTCATCTCCAACGCCTCCTGCACCACCAACTGTGTGGCGCCGCTGGCGAAGGTCCTCGACGAGAACTTCGGCATCGTCAAGGGCCTGATGACGACGGTGCACGCGTACACGAACGACCAGCGCATCCTGGATTTCCCGCACAAGGACCTGCGCCGCGCCCGTGCCGCCGCCGAGAACATCATCCCGACCACCACCGGTGCCGCCAAGGCCACCTCCCTGGTCCTGCCGCAGCTCAAGGGCAAGCTGGACGGCATCGCGATGCGCGTCCCGGTCCCGACCGGCTCGGTCACCGACCTGGTCGTCGAGCTCGGCCGCGAGGTCACCAAGGAAGAGGTCAACGCCGCCTTCCAGAAGGCCGCCGAGGGCGAGCTGAAGGGCCTCCTGGAGTACACCGAGGACCCGATCGTCTCCTCCGACATCGTCAACGCCCCGGCGTCCTGCACCTTCGACTCCTCCCTGACCATGGTCCAGGAGGGCAAGAACGTGAAGGTCATCGGCTGGTACGACAACGAGTGGGGCTACTCCAACCGCCTCGTCGACCTGACGGTATTCGTCGGCAACCAGCTCTGATCAACACCGAAGCAGGCACCTTTGATGTGAGGCCAGGGCTCGGGCAGCGCAGGGACGCGCTGTCCGAGCCCTGACTCACGTACAGCTCGGACATGTTGGATCACGAGCGTTTCCGAGCGATCACGAGCCCTCCTCAGGAGCCCCCTCATGAAGACGATCGACGAACTCCTCTCCGAAGGCGTCGCGGGCCGGCGGGTCTTCGTCCGCGCCGACCTGAACGTGCCGCTGGACGGCACCAGCATCACCGATGACGGCCGCATCCGCGCCGTGCTGCCCACCGTCAAGGCCCTCGCCGAGGCGGGCGCCCGCGTGGTCGTCGCCTCGCACCTCGGCCGCCCCAAGGGTGCCCCGGACCCGGCGTTCTCCCTCGCCCCGGCCGCCGCGCGCCTCGGTGAACTCCTCGGCCCCGACGTCCGGTTCGCCACCGACACGGTCGGCGAGTCCGCGCAGTCGACCGTCGCCGGCCTCGCCGACGGCCAGGTCGCGGTCATCGAGAACCTCCGCTTCAACGCCGGCGAGACCGCCAAGGACGACGCCGAGCGCGGCGCCTTCGCCGACCGGCTCGCCGCCCTCGCCGACCTCTACGTCGGTGACGGCTTCGGCGCGGTGCACCGGGGGCACGCCTCCGTGTACGACCTCCCGGCCCGCCTGCCGCACGCCGCCGGCTACCTCATCGCGAACGAGGTCGCCGTCCTGAAGAAGCTCACCGAGGAAGTCCAGCGGCCCTACGTGGTCGCCCTCGGCGGCGCCAAGGTCTCCGACAAGCTCGCCGTGATCGACCAGCTGCTCGGCAAGGCCGACCGGATCCTCATCGGCGGCGGCATGGCGTACACCTTCCTCAAGGCCAAGGGCTACGAGATCGGCAAGTCCCTCCTCCAGGAGGACCAGATCCCGGTCGTACAGGAGTACGTCGAGCGCGCCGAGAAGACCGGCGTCGAGCTGGTCCTGCCGGTCGACACGCTGGTCGGGCCCGGCTTCCCGGACCTGAAGACCAAGGCCCCGGCCAACCCCACGGCCGTCGCCGCGGACGCCATGCCCGCCGACCAGGAGGGCCTCGACATCGGCCCGGAAACCCGCAAGCTGTACGCCTCGAAGCTCGCCGACGCCGCCACCGTCTTCTGGAACGGCCCCATGGGCGTCTTCGAGCACCCCGACTACGCCGAGGGCACCAGGGCGGTCGCCCAGGCCCTCATCGACTCCCCGGGCTTCACCGTGGTCGGCGGCGGCGACTCCGCCGCAGCCGTCCGCACCCTGGGCTTCGACGAGAACGCATTCGGCCACATCTCGACCGGTGGCGGCGCCTCCCTCGAATACCTCGAGGGCAAGACGCTCCCCGGCCTCGCCGCACTGGAGGACTGACCCCGCATGACGACTCGCACGCCGCTGATGGCGGGCAACTGGAAGATGAACCTCAACCACCTCGAGGCCATCGCCCACGTCCAGAAGCTCGCCTTCGCCCTGGCCGACAAGGACTACGAGGCCGTCGAGGTCGCCGTCCTGCCGCCCTTCACCGACCTGCGCTCCGTGCAGACCCTGGTCGACGGCGACAAGCTGAAGATCAAGTACGGCGCCCAGGACATCTCGGCGCACGACTCCGGCGCTTACACCGGCGAGATCTCCGGCCCGATGCTGGCCAAGCTGAAGTGCACGTATGTGGTGATCGGCCACAGCGAGCGCCGCCAGTACCACAACGAGAGCGACGCACTTGTGAACGCCAAGGTCAAGGCCGCTTTCAAGCACGGCCTGACCCCGATCCTGTGCGTCGGCGAGGAGCTGGAGGTCCGCGAGGCGGGCAGCGCCGTCCCGCACACGCTCGCCCAGGTCGAAGGCGGTCTGAAGGATCTCCCGGCCGAGCAGGCCGAGACGATCGTGATCGCCTACGAGCCGGTGTGGGCCATCGGCACCGGCAAGGTCTGCGGCGCCGGCGACGCCCAGGAGGTCTGCGCCGCCATCCGCGGCAAGATCGCCGAGCTGTACTCGCAGGAGCTCGCCGACAAGGTCCGCGTCCAGTACGGCGGCTCGGTCAAGTCCGGCAACGTCGCCGAGATCATGGCCCAGGCCGACATTGACGGCGCCCTGGTCGGAGGTGCCTCCCTGGACGCCGATGAATTCGTCAAGATCGTGCGCTTCCGCGACCAGTGAGTATGCGGTAGCGGCGGAACGTCGTACCCTGGCGGGGTCCAGCACATTCTGCTGGGCCCCGTCGTCCATCCGAATCCGAGGAAGTTGGTCCAGCCGTGGTTCTGGGGTTCTCCATCGCCCTGATCGTCTTCAGCCTGCTGCTGATGCTGCTGGTGCTGATGCACAAGGGGAAGGGCGGCGGCCTGTCCGACATGTTCGGCGGTGGCATGCAGTCGTCCGTCGGCGGCTCCTCGGTCGCCGAGCGCAATCTCGACCGGATCACCGTCGTGGTCGGTCTGCTGTGGCTCGCGTGCATTGTCGTGCTCGGTCTGCTGATGAAGGCGAACAACTGACCACTGCGCGTATTCCGCACGCATTCCGACGCAAGGCCCCATGTTCGGTACGCGCTCGTGAGCGCGGCCTATCATGGGGCTTGCGTCAGAGTGGGGAGCTTGTAACTCCGATCACTGGACGCGCGTTGGGCCTTACGTAGACTGAGGCGCTCGCAGCGAAGCGGCACGCCGACTCGCTTCGCCGCACCATCACGCAGGGAGTTACGACCGTGGCAAGTGGCAACGCGATCCGAGGAAGCCGGGTCGGGGCGGGGCCGATGGGCGAGGCCGAGCGCGGCGAGTCCGCGCCGCGTCTGCGCATCTCCTTCTGGTGCTCCAACGGGCACGAGACACAGCCCAGCTTCGCCAGTGATGCGCAGGTCCCCGACACCTGGGACTGCCCGCGCTGCGGCTTTCCCGCCGGGCAGGACCGGGACAACCCGCCGGACCCGCCCCGCACCGAGCCCTACAAGACGCACCTGGCGTATGTGCGGGAGCGCCGCAGCGATGCCGACGGCGAGGCGATCCTCGCCGAGGCGCTCGCCAAACTGCGGGGCGAGATCTAGGAGTTGAACCGGCCGGGCACCCGAGGGCGCCTGGCCGGAGTTGTTTCTCCCCTGGCCGTCCTTCCGGCGGCCGGCTCTTCCGCGGACCGATTGTCAGTGGTGCCCTCTACGGTTTGTGTATCGGGCGAACCGTGAGGGGGAGTTGTGGCGACGGTCGAGGCCGCGGGTGTGCGCGGGCCCGCGTGGCGCGGGGGTTTCGGACGGTTGTGGAGCGCCGCGGTGCTGTCCAGCTTCGGAGACGCGCTGCGTACGGCCGCGCTGCCGCTGCTGGCCGTGACGCTGACCGACGATCCGCTGCTCGTCGCCTGCGTCGCCGCCTGCGGCTATCTGCCCTGGCTGGTGTTCGGGCTGCTCGGCGGCGCCGTCGCCGACCGCGTGGACCAGCGGCGCGCGATGTGGACCGTGGATGCCGTACGCGGACTGCTGGTCGCCGGTTTCGCGGTGGCCGTCGCGCTCGGTCACGCCTCGATCGGCCTGCTGATCGCGCTGGCGTTCGCCCTCACCACCCTCCAGACACTGTTCGACAACGCCGCCACGGCCCTGCTGCCCTCCCTGGTGGACCGGGCGGCGCTCGGCAGCGCCAACGCGCGTCTGATGACCGGCCAGCGCGTCGCGGGCGGCCTGCTGGGCGGGCCCGTCGTGCCGCTGCTGCTGACCGCCGGGGCCGCCGCGCCCTTCGCGGCCGACGCCGTCACGTTCCTGGTGGCCGCCGCGCTGGTCGCCTCCCTGCGCGCCGGCGCGCCCGAGCGGAAGCCGAGACCGGCGGGCAGCACCCTGCGCCGGGAGATCGGCGAGGGCCTGCGCACCCTGGCCCGGGACCGGGTGCTGCGCGGGCTGTGCGCCGCCACGGCCCTGTGCAACATCGGCATGGGCGCCCTCATCGCCACGCTGGTGCTCCTCGTGACCGGCTGGCTGGACGCGGGCACCGCCGGATACGCGGCCGCCATGACCGCGTACACGGCCGGCAGCCTGGCCGGGGGAGCGGCCAATCGCCGGTTGGTGGCCCGCGTCGGTGCCGTCCGCGCGGTGCTCGTCGCCGGAGTCGCGCAGATCGCCGCGCTCCTCGTGATGGGCTCGGTGCGCAGCCTGGCCGCACTGGTGGCCGCGATGGCCGCCTTCGGGTTCATGGGGCTGGTGTGGAACGTCAACACCACGACGCTCATGCAGCAGCGCAGCCCCGCGGAGATGCTGGGCCGGGTCAGCTCCGCCTACCGGACGCTGGCGGTCGCCGGCGCGCCCCTGGGCGCACTGCTCGGCGGGACCGTCGCGACCGCCTGGGGCAGCAACAGCCCGGCGCTGCTCACCGCCGCCTTCTTCGTCCTGGCTGTCATCGCGCTGATACCCGTGCGCAAGCCGGACGTACCTGTCGTTGTACCGGACGACGGAGCTACGACAGCCCACGTCCACCGCTGATCAATTAGGTTGGGACGGGCAGCGGGGCAAGGTACGCAGCAGCCACAGGCAGGCAAGGAAGAAGGCGGAAGTCCGAGATGAACGCAGACGGCCGTACCAGGCTCAACCAGATGCCGGAGTGGACCGCTCTGGCCAAGCACCGTGCAGAGCTCGGCGAGGTGCAGCTGAGCGAGCTGTTCGCCGCCGACCCGGGCCGCGGCTCCGGGTACACGCTCACGGTCGGCGACCTGCACGTCGACTACTCCAAGCACCTGGTCACCGACGACACCCTGCGGCTGCTGCGCGAACTGGCCGCCGCCACCGGCGTCCTGGGCCTCGGGGCCGCCATGTTCCGCGGCGAGAAGATCAACACCACCGAGAACCGCGCCGTGCTGCACACCGCGCTCAGGGCCCCGCGTGACGCCGTGATCGAGGTCGACGGGCAGAACGTCGTCCCCGCGGTGCACGCCGTCCTCGAGAAGATGGCCGACTTCGCGAACCGGGTGCGCTCCGGGGAGTGGACGGGCCACACCGGACAGCGCATCCGGAACGTCGTCAACGTCGGCATCGGCGGCTCCGACCTGGGCCCGGCGATGGCGTACGAGGCGCTGCGCGCCTACACCGACCGCTCGCTGACCTTCCGCTTCGTGTCGAACGTGGACGGCGCCGACCTGCACGAGGCCATCCGCGACCTGGACCCGGCCGAGACGCTGTTCATCATCGCCTCCAAGACCTTCACCACCATCGAGACGGTCACCAACGCCACCTCCGCGCGCACCTGGCTGCTGGAAACGCTCGGTGCCGAGGCCGCCGTCGCCAGGCACTTCGTGGCGCTGTCGACGAACGCCGAGAAGGTCGCCGAGTTCGGCATCGACACGGCGAACATGTTCGAGTTCTGGGACTGGGTCGGCGGCCGGTACTCCTACGATTCGGCGGTCGGCCTGTCGCTGATGATCGCCATCGGCCCGGACGGCTTCCGGGAGATGCTCGACGGCTTCCGCCTCGTCGACGAGCACTTCCGTACCGCGCCCGCCGAGTCCAACGTGCCACTGCTGCTGGGCCTGTTGGGCATCTGGTACGGCAACTTCCACGGCGCGCAGTCGCACGCGGTGCTGCCGTACAGCCACTACCTGTCCAAGTTCGCCGCCTACCTCCAGCAGCTCGACATGGAGTCCAACGGCAAGTACGTCGGCCGGGACGGGCGTGAGGTGGAGTGGGAGACCGGGCCCATCGTGTGGGGCACGCCGGGCACCAACGGGCAGCACGCCTACTACCAACTCATCCACCAGGGCACCAAGTTGATCCCGGCGGACTTCATCGGCTTCGCCCGGCCGGTGGACGAGCTGAGCGAGCAGCTCGGCGCCCAGCACGACCTGCTGATGGCCAACTTCTTCGCGCAGACGCAGGCGCTGGCTTTCGGCAAGACGCCGGACGAGGTGCGGGCGGAGGGCGTGCGGGAGGAGCTGGTGCCGCACAAGACGTTCAAGGGCAACCACCCGACGACCACGATCCTCGCGCGCGAACTGACCCCGTCCGTGCTCGGCCAGCTCGTCGCGCTCTACGAACACAAGGTGTTCGTCCAGGGCGCGGTCTGGAACATCGACTCCTTCGACCAGTGGGGCGTGGAGCTGGGCAAGGTCCTCGCCAAGCGCGTCGAGCCCGCCCTGACCGAGGGCGCCGAGGTCGAGGGCCTGGACGCGTCCACGAAGGCTCTGGTCGCCACGTACCGGGAGTTGCGCGGTCGGCAGTGACCCACGGGTGGGAGGTGGATGGCGCGCGCCCGTCCGCTTCCCACGGCAGCCCGGCGGCTCTTTTGACCTTCGAGTCGCTTGAAGGCCCACAATCGCCGGCATGGACTACGACACCGACGGGCTGATGAGCATCGGGGCGTTCGCGCGCCGGGTGAGGCTGGCACCGAGCGCGCTGCGCTTCTACGACGACTGCGAGGTGCTGCGCCCCGCCCACGTGGACGACGGCACCGGCTACCGGTGCTACGCCCCCGAGCAGGAGGCCCGCGCGGTGCTGGTACGGCGGCTGCGCGAGACCGGAGTGCCGCTCGGCGAGGCCGGCGTGGTGCTGGACGGCAGCCCCGAGGACGCCCGTGCCGCGCTGCGGGAGTACGCCGGGAAGGCCCGGGAGAGCGCGGCGTCGGCGCAGGCGGTGATCGAGGAGATCCTGCGCGAGCTGCTGGACTGCGAGCCACGGACCGGGGCGTGGCTCGGCGGTGCGGAGCTGGCCGGTGCCGTGCGGCAGGTCGCGCCCGCGGCGGCCGGTGCGGCCGTACGGGAGGAGTTCCCCGCGCTGGGCTGCGTGCTGATCGAGATCGACCATCAGGAAGTGCGGCTGGTGGCCACGGACCGCTACCGGCTGGCAGTCCGGGCGCTGCGGCCCTTGCGCGTCGAGGGCGAGCCGTGCCGCGCCCTGATCGACGTCACGGAGCTGACGGAGGCCGCGGCCTGGGCGCTGCGCCGTCCCGAGGTCGGCATCGAGGTGGACGGACGGGGCGCGCGGCTGACCGGCGACTCGGGGTCACTCCCTCTGCCCGCCGTCGAGGAGGAGTTCCCCGACTACCAGCTGCTCCTCGACGACCTGCCGGTCATCCGGCACCGCGTCATCACCGACCGGGCGGCCCTGCGCACCGTCCTGACCGCCGCGCGGCACAGCGGGCCGGTCACGCTGCACGCCGACGGGCAGCGGCTGGACGTGGCCTTCCGAGGCGCGGCCCCGACCACGCTCACCGCCGTCCGCACCGGAGCGCCGGTACGCATCGCCTTCGACCCGGACGTCCTGCTGGCGGCGGTCGACGCCGGTGTCGGCCCCGACGTGCTGCTGGAGATCTCGACACCGGACCGGCCGGTGGTCGTCCGCTCCGCGGACCAGGGCAGCTTCACGACACTGGCGATGCCGGCCCAGGACACCGGCGCCCCTGTGTGACAGCCGCACCACCGACCACAAATCGATGAATCGAGAAAGCCGTACCCAATGGACCCGACCAACCCTGTCCGCAGGCTCTGCTCCGACGGCATGCGGGCCGAGGCCGACGGCCGGACCGCCGACGCCCGCGCCCTCTTCCAGCAGGCGTGGGACAGCGCCACCGACGACTACGAGGCGTGCGTCGCCGCCCACTACCTCGCCCGCCACCAGGCCACACTCGAGCAGACCCTGCGCTGGAACCGGGAGAGCCTGGACCGCGCGGACCGGGTGGGCGACGAACGGGTCACCGGCTGCTACGCCTCCCTGCACGTGAACATGGCCACCGCATACACGGCTCTCGGCGACCACGACCGGGCGCGCGAGCACTGCGAGCGGGCCGCCGCGCGCCTCGATGACGTGCCGCCCGGACCGTACGCCGACGCGATCCGGTCCGCGATCGCCGAAGGGCTGCACGGCGAGGGGCGGCGAAGGGGAGGAAGTCCCACCTCGCCGCCCCGGGTCGCGCCATGGCGGACTGGCCGCTCGGGCTTATGCCAGTGCCGGCGGGTACAGGGACCGCGGGAGCTGGGAGGCTGCCGCCGCGTCCAGGAGCCACAGGGTGCGGGAGCGGCCGTAGGCGCCCGCGGCCGGGGCCTGGATCTCGCCCGCGCCCGAGAGGGCGATCGCCACGGCCTTCGCCTTGTCCTCGCCGGCCGCCAGGAGCCACACCTCGCGGGCCGCGCGGATCGCGGGCAGCGTGAGGGTCACCCGGGTCGGCGGCGGCTTGGGCGCGCCATGGACGCCGACCACCGTCCGCTCCGTCTCCCGGACCGCCGGAAGCTCCGGGAACAGCGAGGCCACGTGCGTGTCCGGGCCCACGCCCAGCATCAGGACGTCGAACACCGGGACGGGGCCGTGGTTCTCGGGGCCCGCCGCCCGGGCCAGCACCTCCGCGTAGGCGGCGGCCGCCGCGTCCACGTCGGTGCCGTGCGGGCCGTCCGAAGCGGGCATGGCGTGCACGCGCTCCGGGGCCAGCGGTACGTCGTCCAGCAGGGCCTCGCACGCCTGGGTGACGTTGCGCTCCGGGTCGCCCTCGGGCAGGAACCGCTCGTCACCCCACCACAGGTCCAGCCGGCCCCAGTCGACGGCGTCCCGGGCCGGGGCCGCCGCCAGCGCCGCCAGCAAGGCGTTGCCGTTGCGGCCGCCGGTCAGCACGACCGACGCCGAGCCGCGGGACGTCTGCGCGTCCACGATCTTCGTGATCAGCCGTGCCGCCGCGGCCTGCGCCATCAGCTCCTTGTCGCGGTGCACGACCAGCTGCGGTGCCGTGGTCATCAGGGGGCCGCCTTCTTGACCGGGGGCATCTGCGCGGGGGACGGCCGGTCGCCCTCACCGTCGTCCGAGGAGCCCGATGAACCAGGTGAGCCTGACGTACTCGTACTCGACTTACTCGAAGCGCCCGGCGCACTCGAGGCATCCACCGACCGCGACGAGGACGCAGGCGGCAGCGCCGGTGCCGACACCCGGGCCGGCTCCGAACCCCGGGCCGGCTCGGCAGCGAGGGCAGGCGCGGTCGGCGGTGTGACCGGCGCCATCCCGCCCAGCCGGTCCACCCCGAACCGCAGCGCCGACGCGTACGTGTCGTCCGGATCCAGTCGCCGCAGCTCCTCCGCGATCAGGTCGGCGGTCTCACGCCGCTTGAGCGCCACCGCCCGGTCCGGCTGCCCGTCCAGCGACAGCGTGGCCATCGCCCCGTCCGGCCGGTTCAGCGTGATCGGACCGCAGGTCGTTTCCATCCGCACCTCGGTCAGCCCGGGACCGGCGGAGACCCCGCGCCGCACGTGCACATGGAGCCGGTCGGCGAGCCACATGGCCAGCAGCTCGACGCTCGGATTGTGCTCCTCGCCGGTCACCGCGACGGAGATGACCTCGCAGGTGACCTGGTCCAGGGCGGCGGCCAGCATCGAGCGCCACGGCGTTATCCGGGCCCACGCCAGGTCGGTGTCGCCCGGCTGGTAGCTGCCGGCCCGGGCCCGCAGCTCCTCGACGGGCTTCTCCGCCGAGTAGCTGTCGGTGACCCGGCGCTGGGCCAGCGCGCCCAGCGGGTCCTTGGCCGGGTCCAGCGGGGCGTTCACCGGCCACCACACCACCACCGGCGCGTCCGGCAGCAGCAGCGGCAGCACGACCGACTGGGCGTGGTTCACCACCTCGCCGTACAGGCGCAGCACGACCGTCTCGCCGGTGCCCGCGTCCGCGCCGACCCGCACCTCGGCGTCCAGGCGGGACTGCGTCCGGTCGCGCGGGGTGCGCGAGACGCGCCGGATGACCACGAGCGTGCGCGAGGGGTGCTCGTGCGAGGCGTCGCTCGCGGCCTTCAGCGCGTCGTAGGCGTTCTCCTCGTCCGTCACGATGACCAGCGTGAGCACCATGCCGACGGCGGGCGTGCCGATGGCGCGGCGGCCCTGCACCAGTGCCTTGTTGATCTTGCTGGCCGTGGTGTCCGTGAGGTCTATCTTCATGGCCGGCGCCAGCTCCGTCCGTCTCGCTCGAGCATTTCGTCCGCCTCGACGGGTCCCCAGGTACCGGCCGGGTACTGGGCAGGCGTGCCGTTCTTGTCCCAGTACTCCTCGATCGGGTCGAGGATCTTCCAGGACAGCTCGACCTCCTCGGTGCGCGGGAAGAGGTTGGCGTCGCCGAGCAGGACGTCCAGGATCAGGCGCTCGTACGCCTCCGGGCTGGTCTCCGTGAACGACTCGCCGTAGGCGAAGTCCATGGACACGTCCCGGATCTCCATCGACGTGCCCGGCACCTTCGAGCCGAACCGGACCGTGACGCCCTCGTCGGGCTGGACGCGGATGACGATCGCGTTCTGCCCCAGTTCCTCGGTGGCCGTCGTGTCGAAGGGGGAGTGCGGAGCCCGCTGGAAGACGACCGCGATCTCCGTCACCCGGCGGCCCAGCCGCTTGCCGGTGCGCAGACAGAACGGCACACCCGCCCAGCGCCGGTTGTCGACCTCCAGCTTGATCGCGGCGTACGTGTCGGTCTTCGAGGCCGCGTCGATGCCCTCTTCCTCCAGGTAACCGACCGCCTTCTCGCCGCCCTGCCAGCCGGCCGCGTACTGCCCGCGCACGGTGTCCCGGCCCAGGTCCTTCGGCAGCCGTACCGCGCCGAGCACCTTGGTCTTCTCCGCGGCAAGCGCGTCCGCGTCGAAGGAGGACGGCTCCTCCATGGCGGTGAGCGCCATCAGCTGGAGGAGGTGGTTCTGGATGACGTCGCGCGCGGCGCCGATGCCGTCGTAGTAGCCGGCCCGGCCGCCGATGCCGATGTCCTCGGCCATGGTGATCTGCACGTGGTCCACGAAGGACCGGTTCCAGATCGGCTCGAACATCTGGTTGGCGAAGCGCAGCGCCAGGATGTTCTGGACGGTCTCCTTGCCCAGGTAGTGGTCGATGCGGAAGACCTGGTCGGGGGCGAAGACCTCTTCGACGGTCGCGTTGAGCTCCTCGGCCGACTTCAGGTCGTGGCCGAACGGCTTCTCGATCACCGCACGGCGCCAGGAGCCCCTCGTCTGGTCTGCCAGCCCGTGTTTCTTCAGCTGCTGGATGACCACCGGGAAGGAACGCGGCGGCACGGACAGGTAGAAGGCGAAGTTGCCGCCCGTGCCCTGCGCCTTGTCCAGTTCCTCGATGGTGCCGCGCAGCCGCTCGAAGGCGTCGTCGTCGTCGAAGGTACCCTGCACGAAGCGCATGCCCTGGATGAGCTGCTGCCAGACCTCCTCGCGGAAGGGCGTGCGGGCGTGGGCCTTGACGGCGTCGTGGACCTCGGCGGCGAAGTCCTCGTTCTCCCACTCGCGGCGGGCGAAGCCGACCAGCGAGAAGCCCGGCGGCAGCAGACCCCGGTTGGCGAGGTCGTACACCGCGGGCATCAGCTTCTTGCGTGACAGGTCGCCCGTGACCCCGAAGATGACCAGGCCCGACGGCCCCGCGATGCGCGGGAGCCGTCGGTCGGCAGGGTCACGGAGTGGGTTCGCTCCGGATCCGGAAAGGGGAGGCAAGGCTTCAGCCCTCCGTGGGGGCGAGGCGCTCCAGTTCGGCCTCGGTCGACTTGAGCAGGTCGTTCCAGGAGGCCTCGAACTTCTCGACGCCCTCGTCCTCCAGGAGCTGGACCACGTCGTCGTAGGCGATGCCCAGCCGCTCGACGGCGTCGATGTCCGCGCGGGCCTGCTCGTAGGTACCGGCGACGGTGTTGCCGGTGATCTGCCCGTGCTTCTCGGTGGCCTGGAGGGTGGCCTCCGGCATGGTGTTCACCGTGTTCGGCGCGACCAGGTCGTCGACGTACAGGGTCGGCTTGTACGCCGGGTCCTTCACGCCGGTCGAGGCCCACAGCGGACGCTGCTTGTTCGCGCCCGCGTTCTCCAGCTTCGACCAGCGATCGGAGGCGAAGACCTCCTCGTACGCCTGGTACGCGAGACGCGCGTTGGCGACGGCGGCCTTGCCGCGCAGCGCCTTGGCCTCGTCGGTGCCCAGCGCGTCGATCCGCTTGTCGATCTCGGTGTCGACGCGGGACACGAAGAAGGACGCCACCGAGTGGATCCTGGACAGGTCCAGGCCCTTGGCCTTCGCCTTCTCCAGGCCGCTCAGATAGGCGTCCATGACCTCGCGGTAGCGCTCCAGCGAGAAGATCAGCGTCACGTTCACGCTGATCCCGTTGCCGATCGTCTCGGTGATCGCCGGGAGGCCCGCCCTGGTGGCCGGGATCTTGATCAGGGTGTTCGGGCGGTCCACCAGCCAGGCCAGCTGCTTGGCCTCGGCGACGGTGGCGCGGGTGTTGTGCGCCAGACGCGGGTCGACCTCGATCGAGACCCGGCCGTCCTGGCCGCCGGTGGCGTCGAACACCGGGCGCAGGATGTCGGCGGCGTCCCGGACGTCCGCCGTGGTGATCATGCGGACGGCCTCTTCGACGGTGACCTTGCGCGCGGCGAGGTCGGTGAGCTGCTGCTCGTAGCCGTCGCCGGACGAGATCGCCTTCTGGAAGATCGTCGGATTGGTGGTGACGCCCACGACGTGCTGCTCGTCGATCAGCTCGGCGAGGTTGCCGGACGTGATCCGCTTGCGCGACAGGTCGTCCAGCCAGATCGCGACGCCTTCCTCGGAGAGGCGCTTGAGTGCGTCTGTCATGGAAATTCCTTCTCCTACGTGTCGTATATGAGCGTCAGCGCTGGGCTGCGGCGATCGATTCCCGGGCGGCGGAAGCCACGTTCTCGGCGGTGAACCCGAACTCGCGGAAGAGGACCTTGCCGTCGGCCGACGCACCGAAGTGCTCCAGGGAAACGATGCAGCCGGCGTCCCCGACGTACTTGTGCCAGGTCAGGCCCACCCCGGCCTCGACCGCGACCCGCGCCTTGACGGACGGCGGCAGGACGCTGTCCCGGTACCCCTGGTCCTGCTGCTCGAACCACTCCACGGACGGCATGGACACCACCCGCGTGGGCACACCCGCGGCCTGCAGCTGTTCACGCGCCGCGACGGCCACGTGCACCTCGGAACCGGTCGCGATCAGGATGACCTCCGGCGCGGTGTTCTGCCCGGAGGGCTCCTCGGCCTCGATCATCACGTAACCGCCGCGCGCCGCATCCTCGTTGGGCTCGTACGTCGGAACGCCCTGACGGGTCAGCGCGAGGCCGTGTGGCTGCCCCTTGCCGAACTCCTTGGTGTACCGCCTGAGGATCTCGCGCCAGGCGATCGCGGTCTCGTTGGCGTCCGCCGGGCGGACGATGTTCAGGCCCGGGATCGCGCGCAGCGAGGCGAGGTGCTCGATCGGCTGGTGGGTCGGGCCGTCCTCGCCCAGGCCGATGGAGTCGTGCGTCCACACGTACGTCACCGGCAGGTGCATCAGGGCCGACAGGCGCACCGCGTTGCGCATGTAGTCGGAGAAGACCAGGAATGTGCCGCCGTAGATACGGGTGTTGCCGTGCAGCGCGATGCCGTTCATCTCCGCGGCCATCGCGTGCTCGCGGATGCCGAAGTGGAGGGTACGGCCGTACGGGTCGGCCTCCGGCAGCGGGTTGTCCGCCGGGAGGAACGAACTGGTCTTGTCGATGGTGGTGTTGTTGGAGCCGGCCAGGTCGGCCGAGCCGCCCCACAGCTCGGGGACGACCGCACCGAGCGCCTGGAGCACCTTGCCGGACGCGGCACGCGTGGCGACGCCCTTGCCGACCTCGAAGACCGGGATCTTCTCCTCCCAGCCGGTGGGCAGCTCGCCCTTGCTGATCCGGTCGAACTCGGCGGCGCGCTCCGGGTTGTTGCCCCGCCACTCCTGGAAGGACTTCTCCCACTCGGCCCTGGCCTGCCGCCCGCGCTCGATCGCCGTGCGGGTGTGGGTGATCACCTCGTCGGCGATCTCGAAGGACTTGTCCGGGTCGAAGCCGAGGACGCGCTTGGTGGCCGCGACCTCGTCGTCGCCGAGCGCCGAGCCGTGCGCGGCCTCGGTGTTCTGCGCGTTCGGGGCGGGCCAGGCGATGATCGAGCGCATCGCGATGAACGACGGCCGGTCGGTGACCGCCTTGGCGGCCTCGATCGCGTTGTAGATGGCGTGCGGGTCGAGGTCGCCGTCCGGCTTGGGGGCGACACGCTGCACATGCCAGCCGTACGCCTCGTACCGCTTGACGGTGTCCTCGGAGACGGCCGTCTCGGTGTCGCCCTCGATCGAGATGTGGTTGTCGTCCCACAGCAGGATCAGGTTGCCCAGCTTCTGGTGACCGGCCATCGAGGACGCCTCGGCGGAGATGCCCTCCTGCAGGCAGCCGTCACCGGCGATGCAGTAGACGAAGTGGTCGAAGGGGGAGGCCCTGGGGGCGGCGTCCGGGTCGAACAGGCCCCGCTCGTAGCGGGCGGCCATCGCCATGCCCACGGCGTTGGCGACACCCTGGCCCAGCGGGCCGGTGGTGGTCTCCACGCCCACGGTGTGGCCGTACTCGGGGTGACCGGGGGTCTTCGAACCCCACGTACGGAACGCCTTCAGGTCGTCCAGCTCCAGGCCGAAGCCGGCCAGGTACAGCTGGGTGTAGAGGGTCAGGGAGGAATGACCGGCGGACAGAACAAAACGGTCGCGGCCTACCCAGTCGGCGTCCGCCGGGTCGTGCCGCATCACCTTCTGGAAGAGGGTGTAGGCGGCAGGCGCCAGGCTCATCGCCGTACCCGGATGGCCGTTGCCGACCTTCTGTACGGCATCGGCGGCCAGGACGCGCGCGGTGTCGACGGCCCGCTGGTCCAGCTCGGTCCAGTCGAGGTCTGTGGTGGTCGGCTTGGTGCTCACCCTGAGTCAGGGCTCCTCTCCACATGTTCGGATGCCGGTGCACGTGGGCGCCCACCGGCTGCCGGCGTATCCGTGCGTCGGCCGGCGGCTTCGAGCCTACCCCCGGAAGTACGTGCGTCTTTTCGAGTCATTCCAGACTGCCGGGACTCGTGGAGATCCGCCTCCCCACCAGCCCTGACCGCATTCGGCAAGTGAATACGCAGCCGCTCGTCCGAGTGCTCAATCGAGCTGTCGTGCGCCCGTCGGACGACCATGCCGTCGGGCCCCGTCACGTCCGCCGGAGCACGCTCCCCAACACGACCCCACCCCCGCGAATGCCGAGGTATGGGCAACGTCTACAGTGGCGTGGTACGCGCGAGCCTTTACCGGGACTTCACACGGGGAGGCTTGCTGGGATGTCTCTGTAGGGGTGTGCGTGACGGCCGTTGAATCCCGTCCAGCGGGGGTAATCGGTGCGAGCCAAAGCCCGGCCCACCGGCCGTTCGGGGCCCGTGTCAAGGCGTTCGTGGCTCTCACCAAGCCGCGCATCATCGAGCTGCTGCTGATCACCACTGTTCCGGTGATGTTCCTCGCCCAGCAGGGCGTGCCGGACCTGACGCTGGTGCTGCTCACCTGCGTCGGCGGCTACCTCTCGGCGGGCGGCGCCAACGCGCTCAACATGTACATCGACCGGGACATCGACGCGCTCATGGACCGCACCGCGCAGCGCCCGCTGGTCACCGGTATGGTCAGCCCGCGCGAGTGCCTGGCCTTCGGCATCGCCCTCGCGGTCGTCTCGACGCTGCTGTTCGGCCTCACCGTCAACTGGCTGTCGGCCTGGCTGTCGCTCGGCGCACTCCTCTTCTACGTCGTCGTCTACACGATGATCCTCAAGCGCCGTACGTCGCAGAACATCGTGTGGGGCGGCATCGCCGGCTGCATGCCGGTGCTGATCGGCTGGTCGTCCGTCACGAACTCGCTCTCCTGGGCGCCGGTCATCCTCTTCCTCGTCATGTTCTTCTGGACGCCGCCGCACTACTGGCCGCTGTCCATGAAAGTGCGGGAGGACTACGCGCGCGTGGGCGTGCCGATGCTGCCGGTCATCGCCTCCAACAAGGTCGTCGCCAAGCAGATCGTGATCTACAGCTGGGTGATGGTCGCCGTCTCCCTGCTGCTGCAGCCACTCGGCTACACCGGCTGGTTCTACACGGCGGTCGCGCTGGCCGCGGGCGGCTGGTGGCTGTGGGAGGCGCACTCGCTGATGAACCGGGCGAAGGCCGAGGTGACGGGCGCCAAGCTCAAGGAGATGCGGCTCTTCCACTGGTCGATCACCTACGTGTCGCTGCTGTTCGTGGCGGTCGCGGTGGACCCCTTCCTCCGGTAGCCGGTCCTCGACGGGCGGGGGCGTGGCCAAAGCCACGCGTCCCGCCCGTCGCTGTTTGATCTACCCGTGGGTAGCATCCTGACCATGGCAGACAGCAAGCAGGCGGACGAGACCGCCGACGGCAAGAAGGCCGCCAAGGCCGAACGCAGCGCGGCCCGGCTCGCCAAGCAGATCAACGCCTTCGCCAAGGCCCACGGAGGCGCCGAGGGCCAGGTCGCCTACATCGGCCAGCGCGGCGCCCGCATCGTCCTGGTCGGTGAGGACGGCGACTGGGGCGACCTGGTGGCCCCGACCTACGCGATCGCGGAGAAGGCGGTGGAGAAGTCCGGCATCACCGTCCACGAATCCTTCGACGGCGAGTTCGCGTCAAAGGTGAAGACGGGCCCGTATGAATGGAAACGCATGGCAGGCATTCAAATCGGCGGTTGAAAGGCGCCGCAAAGGGGCGCGGGTCTGTACCGATGTGCGGCTCCGCCGCGTGGGCGCGACCGGCCACACAACCCGCAGCCGCCAAACAAACCGGCACTCCCACGAACGGCATGCAACACCTGACACCCGGTTCACCCGTTAGGACGTGTGAGGAGCACACGGCCCACTCCACGGGGAGCCCGGATGATCGAAACGCCGTCCCTCGTGGACCAGTACTGCCACGGCGTACTGAGAACCGAGCTGGGCCTCGGCACCTTCGAGGCCCAACTGGCCCGCACCGAGGGCCCACCCGCCCCCGGCACGACGCTCTTCGACACCCAGACCGGGTTCGCCGTACGCCGCTGGTGCCCCCCGCTCCTCGGTCTGGAACCGCACTGCGCCCCCGCCCACTACCTCGCCCGGCGCCGTGAACTCGGCGTACTGGAGGCGGGCCGCAGGCTGCTGCGCGGCAGCGGCATCACGGCGTACCTCGTCGACACCGGCCTGCCCGGCGACCTGACCGGCCCCGCCGAACTCGCCACCGCCGCGGCGGCCGACGCCCACGAGATCGTGCGCCTGGAACTGCTAGCCGAGCAGGTCGCCGACACCTCCGGCACCGTCGAATCCTTCCTCGCCAACGTCGCCGAGTCGGTGCACGTCGCCGCGGCGCACGCCGTCGCCTTCACCTCCGTCGCAGGCGTACGGCACGGACTCGCGCTGGCGCCCGAGCCGCCGGGGCCGGGGGAGGTGCGCGGCGCCGTCGGCCGCTGGCTGGCCGGGCGCCGGGTCGGCGGCGAGCTGAGCGACCCGGTGCTGCTACGGCACCTGCTGTGGATCGCGGTCGCCTCGGGGCTGCCGCTCCAGCTGCACGCGGGGCTCGGTGCGCCGGGGCTGCGCATCGACCGTACGGATCCGGTGCTGCTGACGGACTTCGTGCGCGCCACGGCCGGGCTCGGCACCGACCTGGTCCTGCTGCACGGCTACCCGTACCACCGGCACGCCGCCCACCTCGCCGGTGTGTTCCCGCACGTGTACGCCGACTCGGGCGCCGCACTGGTCCGCACCGGCGCCCGCGCCGCGACCGTCCTCGCGGAGATCCTGGAGCTGGCCCCCTTCGGCAAGATCCTCTTCTCCAGCGGCGCCCAGGTCCTGCCCGAGCTGCATGTCGTGGCGGCCCGCCTGTTCCGCGAGGCCCTCGCCCGCGTGCTGGGCACCTGGGCGGCCGAGGGCGCGTGGTCCCTGGCGGACGCGCAGCGGGTGGCGGGGATGATTGCGGCGGGGAACGCGCGGCGGGTGTACGGCCTGGAGTGAGCCCTTTTCGGAGGGCGGCGGGGTCAGGCCTTCGTCAGCGTGGCCTCGGCCGCGGGCCCGGGCACCCCGGCCACCTCCTCGGATCGCTCCCGCAGCGACAGCGCCACCCGCAGTACCCAGATCCACATCAGGGCCGATCCGAGCATGTGCAGACCGACGAGGGGCTCGGGCAGGTCCGTGAAGTACTGCACGTAACCGATGACACCCTGCGCAAGCAGGATCAGGAACAGCTCCCGCGTCCGCCCAGGCGGCCCCTTCGGTGCGTCCACCGCCTTCAGGACGAACCACAGCGCGAACGTCAGCGTCACCACGATCCACGCCAGTACGGCGTGCACCTTGGCCACCGTCTCCCAGTCGACCGGCATCCGCTCGACCTCACGGGAGTCACCCGCGTGCGGACCCGCGCCGGTGACCACCGTGCCGACCAGGATCAGCAGCACGGCAGCCGCGACCAGGAACCACACCAGCTGCCGCACCGCCTTGCCGACCAGGGGCCGGGGCGGCGCGTCGCCCTCGCGCGTGCGCTGCCACATCACCGTGGCGACGGCGATGAGCGCCGACGTCGCCACGAAGTGCGCCGCGACGGTGTACGGGTTGAGGCCGACCAGCACCACGATGCCGCCGAGCACCGCGTTGCTCATCACGATCCAGAACTGCGTCCAGCCCAGCCGGGTCAGGCTGCGCCGGTACGGCTTCTGGGAGCGCGCGGCGATGATCGCCCAGCCGACGGCGGCGCACAGCACGTACGTCAGCATGCGGTTGCCGAACTCGATGGCGCCGTGCACGCCCATCGCGCTGGTCGCGGTGAGCGAGTCGTCGGTGCACTTGGGCCAGGTCGGGCAGCCGAGGCCCGAGCCGGTCAGCCGTACGGCACCGCCGGTGACCACGATGATCACCGACATGACGAGCGCGGAGAGGGCCGCCCGCTGGACCGTCCGGGGTGCCGGGGTCCAGCGTTCGGCGATGAAGGCGAGGGGGTTGCGCACGGCCGCCACGGCGTCGGCGCGGGTCACGTTTGGCACGCGCCCCATCGTAGGGCGCCGCTTGTGCACGCTTTCACGAGGGTCCGTCATGGCCCTACTCCCAGCGGAAGAACTTCCCGGCAGCCGCCAGCCCCACGATCGCCCACCCGGCGAGAATCCCCAGGTCGCCCCATGGCATGCCGGCCCCGTGCTGCAGCACGTCCCGCAGGCCGTCCGAGAGCGCCGAGATGGGCAGGAGGCCCAGGACGTCCTGCGCCCCGCTCGGGAACTTGTCCAGCGGGATGATCACCCCGCCGCCCACGAGCAGCAGCAGGAACACCAGGTTCGCGGCGGCCAGCGTCGCCTCCGCCTTCAGCGTGCCCGCCATCAGCAGGCCCAGGCCCGAGAAGGCCGCCGTGCCGGCAATCAGCAGGAGCAGCACCGCGAGCACGCTTGTGAATGTCCCAGCGCCGTGCGGCGACCAGCCGAGCGCGAACGCGATCACCGTCAGCAGGACGACCTGGAGGATCTCGGTGACGAGCACGGACGCCGTCTTCGCGGTCATCAGGCCCCAGCGGGGCAGGGGGGACGAGGCCAGCCGCTTCAGGACCCCGTACCGGCGTTCGAAGCCCGTCGCGATGGCCTGTCCGGTGAACGCCGTCGACATCACGGCGAGCGCGAGGATGCCGGGTGCGAGGAAGTCCACCGCGTCGCCGGCGCCGGTGTCGACGATGTCCACGGTGCTGAAGAGGACCAGGAGCAGCGTGGGGATCACCACGGTCAGCAGCAGCTGCTCGCCGTTGCGCAGCAGCATCCGCGCCTCCAGCGCGGCCTGGGCGGCGATCATGCGGGGGAGCGGGGCGGCTCCCGGCTTGGGCGTGTACATCCCGGTGCCGACGGTGGTCACGAGCGCAGCTCCTTGCCGGTGAGCTCCAAAAACACGTCCTCCAAGGTGTGCCGTTCGACCGAGATCTTCTCCGGCATCACCCCGTGCTGCGCGCACCAGGACGTGACCGTCGCGAGCAGCTGCGGGTCGACCTTGCCGACGACCCGGTAGGAGCCCGGGGTCAGCTCGGCGGCCGAGCAGTCGGCGGGCAGGGCCTTGAGCAGTGAACCCACGTCCAGTCCCGGCCGTCCGGTGAACCGCAGCGTGTTCTCGGCGCCGCCGCGGCACAGGTCCTCGGGGGAGCCCTGGGCGATGACCCGGCCGGCGTCGATGATCGCGACGTCGTCGGCGAGCTGCTCGGCCTCGTCCATGTAGTGGGTGGTGAGGATCACGGAGACGCCGTCGGCGCGCAGGTCGCGCACGAGGTCCCAGGTGGCGCGGCGGGCCTGTGGGTCGAGTCCGGCGGTCGGCTCGTCCAGGAACACCAGCTCTGGGCGCCCGACCACGGCCATCGCCAGCGCGAGCCGCTGCTGCTGGCCGCCGGACAGGCGCCGGTAGGTCGTACGGCCGCAGGAGCCGAGCCCGAGCCGTTCGATGAGCGCGTCCACGTCGAGCGGCTGGGCGTGCAGCTTGGCGACGTGGCGCAGCATCTCGTCGGCCCGCGCGCCGGAGTACACGCCCCCGGACTGCAGCATCACCCCGATCCGGGGCCGTAGCGCGCCGGACTGTCTGACCGGGTCGAGGCCCAGGACGCGCACCGTGCCGGAGTCCGGCCGCCGGTACCCCTCGCAGGTCTCGACCGTGGTCGTCTTGCCCGCCCCGTTGGGACCGAGCACGGCGGTCACACCCGCCCGGGCCACCAGGTCGAGGCCGTCCACCGCGGTCTTCGTGCCGTACCGCTTCACCAGGGCCTGGACCTGGACCACGGGCTCGCTTCGCATGGCCCCGAGTCTAGGTACGCGCCCACAGCCCCGGACGGGCGGGTTGTTGATCCCCTCTTCCGGGCCGTTCCTCTCCGGGTGATTGCCGCAGCCGGGCCAGGCGTGTCCACATCGGCACGGCGCCGCGGCGGCGTTGACTGACCTCGTGACGACACTGCTGGCCAAAGTCCTGCCGCTGGCTCTGGGAGCCGCGCTCAGCCCGACTCTCTTCGTGGCCGCCGTCGTGCTCCTGTCCGACCCGGTCCGCCCCCGCCGGCGAGCGGGGTCATTCACGGCGGGAGCCGCGGTTCCGCTCGCCGTCATCGGGGCGGCCGGACTCGTTCTCTTCCGTAACGCCCGGGGACAGGACCATTTCAGGGTCTCGCCGGTCGTCGACCTCGTCTTCGGCGCGCTCCTGCTGCTCCTGGCCGTGCGCACCGCGCTCAGACCCGCCGACGGCACATCACACCGCCACCCGCGCCACGCCGTCACCAGTCCCGGGGCCTGTGCCCTGCTCGGGGCCGGCCTCATGGCGGTGAACTTCTCCAGCCTGGCGCTGTTCGTTCCCGCGGTGAAGGAAATCGCCCTCGACGACTCCGTTTCGACGGCCGACCAGGTCGTCCTCCTGGCCATCGTCGTGGTGCTGGCGCTGCTCGCCGTGCTCGTGCCGCTCGTGCTGTACCTGATCGCCCCCGTGCAGGCGCAGGCGGTGCTCACCCCGATGCTGGCCGCGGCGAAACGGCATACCCGCGCCATCGGCATGGTCATCTGCCTGGTCTTCGGCGTCTACCTGGCCGTCAAGGGCGCCGTACGCCTGGTATGAGCCGGGGCGCCGCACGTCTGCGCTGAGACGGCCACGACCGCAGAATCCCAGACTCCCAAATCCCGCGAACCATGCAGTTTGGGCCATTCGGGTGAACCGGTTGTATCCGGCGTATGCCGATCTTCTGACGATGCTTCACTGGCCGGGGTCCGCCAGGGTGGGACGCGGACGTCATCTTCCTTGCGCAGAAAGGCAGTTGATCCATGATCAGATGCGCCTTGCTCACCCGGATGAGGGGCGTTGCCGCCCTCGTCGTCTCCGGGCTGATGTGCGCGGCCTTCGCCGTCCACCCCGGCACGGCGACAGCCGCCGACCATGCCTCCGCCCCGCGCGCGGCCGCTCAGCCCGTCGTCGGGCCGGCGCTGTTCGACGACTTCAACTACACCGGCTACACGGATCCGCGGCTCACCCAGCGCGGCTGGACCCTGCGGTCCGGCCAGGGCGGGCCGGGCGTGCCCGGTGCCACGTGGAGGCCGCAGAACATCACCTTCGCCGCCGAGTCCGGCAACTCCGTCATGACGATGCGCTCCGGCACCAACGGCACGGCGACCGGCACCGAGCACACCGAGATCTACCAGCAGCGCAAGTTCCTGCACGGCACCTATGCCGCGCGGGTCCGCTTCAGCGATGTGCCGGTCTACGGACCGGACGGCGACCGCATGGTGCAGACGTTCTTCACCATCTCGCCGCTGAACTACCCGATGGACCCGGCCTACAGCGAACTCGACTTCGAGTACCTGCCCAACGGCGGATGGGGCATCACCGGCAGTGCGCTGCTCGCCAGCTCCTGGGAGACGTACTCGGAGGACCCGCCCCAGGAGGAGCACGTCACCACACAGGAGCGCGCGAGTTTCGCCGGCTGGCACGACCTGGTCATCACGGTCGACAGCACGGCCATCACCTACTACATCGATGGCCGGCTCTTCGCCACGCACAACGAGCCGTACCTGCCCGAGTCGACGATGAGCATCCGCTTCAACCACTGGCTGATCAACCTGCTGGGGATCAACAGCCGGAAGACCCGTGCGTACGAGGAAAAGGTCGACTACGTGTACTTCGTCCAGGACCAGGTGCTCAGCCCGGCCGATGTACAGGCAGCCGTCGCCGACTACCGGTCGCGGGGAGTGACCTTCGAGGACACCGTCTGAGGCGCCCGCATGCGGCGGGGCGGTTCACGGCGAGGCGGCTGCCCCGCTCGCGGCGGTGAGCGGCAACCGGGCGGTGAAGGTGGTGCCGCGGCCCTCCTCGGAGTCCACCTGCATCTCGCCGCCGTGGTTCGCCACGATCGTCAGGACGATGGTCAGCCCGAGACCGGTGCCCGGAATGGCCGCGGCGGTGGCGTTCGACGCACGGAAGAACCGCTGGAAGAGCTTCTCCTGCTCGGCCGGGGGGATGCCGATGCCGGTGTCGCTGACACTCAGGACCGCCTCGCCGTCCCGGGCCTCGGCCCGTACGGTGACCTTTCCGCCCCTCGGGGTGAACTTGACGGCATTGGACAGCAGGTTCATCAGGACCCGGTCGAGCTGGTCACTGTCGGCCTCCAGCATCAGGGGGCGGGAGGAGGGCCAGTGTGTCTCCAGGGTGACGGAGGCGGCCTCGGCGGCCGGCCGGAAGGTGTCGACCGCCGACGCCACAAGCCGGCACAGGTCGACCGGTTCCTTCCTCGAGCCGAACGCCCCCGACTCGATGCGCGACAGGGTCAGCAGGTCCTCGATGAGCGCCCGCAGGCGGTTGGCGTTGCGGTCGACGACGTCCAGCATGTGCTGGTGCGGCGGGCTGAGTGGCCCGGTCTCCTCGTCCTTCAGCAACTCGATGTATCCCACGATGCTGGTCAGCGGGGTGCGCAGCTCGTGGGAGACGGTGGACAGGAAGTCGCTCTTGGCCTTGTCCAGAGCGCGCAGCTTCTCCACCAGGTGTGTCTCCTTCTTGTACAGCAGCGCGGTGTGCAGCGCGCGGCCGACGCCGGCGGCCATGGACTCGGCGATTTCGATCTCCACCGGGAGCCAGGGGCGGTCCCGCCGGGTACGCGCCAGGAAGAGGGCACCGAGCGGTTCGTCACCGACGCCGAGCGGGATGACGAGCACGCCCACCAGGCCCAGCGCCTCGGCCGCCGCCCGAGCGTCCGGCAGCAGGCCGCCCTCGCCGAAGGAGCCGGGCGCCCCGGGCAGCGGTGAACCCTCGGCCGGCGCGGCGGACAGATCGTTGCGGCACCATGCGGTTCCCCGCCGGTAGTGGTCGCGCACCACGTCGAGGGGAACGGGCGGAATCGGCTGCTCCTGCGCGGGGAGCAGCCCTCTGCCCGCACTCCAGGCACGCATGACGCAGACGAGCGGACTGTCCTGCTCGGTGAGGAGAACGAAGGCGTGATCGGCCTCCAGCCCCTCACCGATTCCGGCGCACGCCGTGTCGAGGACCTGCTCGACGTCGAGTTGCTCCCGGATCTGGACGCCGATGGCCCGTGCGGTGCGCGACAGTCTGGCGCGCTCCTGCTCGATCGCCCGCAGCCGGTCTCCCTCGTCGGCGAGCAGGTTGACCGAGCGCGCCACCGCCCTGATCTCCTCCGGTCCGTCCTCCTCGGCCCGCGCCGACTGCTCCCCTGCGGCGAGTCTGCCAAGGGTGCGAGCGGTGTTCCGCAGCGGCCGGGTCAGGGCACGGGTGGTGTGCACCGCCGCGAAGACGGCCAGGGCCCCACCGGCGGCCAGCGCGACCGCGGTGCCCGCGATGGCACTGTCGACGAGCCTGTGGGCGCGGTCCTCCAGACGCTGGCTCTCCTCGTTCAGCTGGTTGATCAGTCGCTGGTTGGAGGCCTCGAACGTCGCGAACAGCCGCGAGGCCTCCTCGGTCAGACGGACCCCCTGGCCGCTGCCGGGCGCCGCCTCGGCCTGCTGGTCGGCCACCCGCACATAGGCGCGCAGTTGCCGCTCCTGCGCGGCAAGGTTCTCCCGCGCTCCGGGAAAGGCGTGGCGCCGGGCCTCGGCGAGCGTCGCGAACGGCGTGTCGCGTGTGCGGAAGTAGACGTTCAGCTCTCCCGTGTCACCGGTGAGAAGATAGGAGCGCACGGCACGGTGCACAGCGGCTGCCTGGTCGTGCACGCGCGCGTTCTCGCGCAGGGTCGGCTGTGGTTCCATGGCCCTGTCGTGCAACCGGTTCGCCATCACGGCCGCGGACAGCCCGCCCGCCCCGACGAGCAGGAGCAGAGCGATCAGCAGTCCGAAGGCAATGGTGAGCCGGCGTGCCACGCAGACGCCAGGCCGCCCTGTGGTGATCCTCATGGCCGGTCCTCCCGGCTCCGCTCGGGCGGGCCGAATCCAGTGCGGGTCATCGAACCCCACACCTGCGGGGCGCGGTGCAGCGCGTCCCACATACCGCGCAGCCGCCACCACGCCGTGAACTGGCGGTAGCCGATGTTCTCGACGACCACGCCGACGAGGGCACCCCACACGTCCCGCCACCGTGAGAAGCGGTGGTAGGCGTACTCCTCCACCGCGACCGACACCAGGCTGACGACCATCGCGTAGGCGTAGGCGGCGAGCAGGAAACGCCACATGAAGTCCACTTCGACGGCGCCGATCAGCGCGCCCAGGGGCACCAGCACGAGGCCGGCGAGTTCCACCAGTGGGGCCACCAGTTCGAAGAGCACGTAGAACGGGAGGGCCACCATCCCGATGCGGCCGTAGCGGGGGTTGCCGATCATGCGGCGGTGCTTGATCAGGATCTCGGTCAGACCACGGTGCCACCGACGCCGCTGGCGCCCCAGGACCCGGAGGCTGGAGGGTGCTTCGCTCCAGGCGATCGGCTCGGTGACGAAGACGACGCGGTAGTCGCTGTGGCGGCGGCCCTGCTCGCGCAGGTGCCGGTGGAGGCGGACGACGAGTTCGGCGTCCTCGCCGATGCATTCGGGGTCCATGCCCCCCGCCGCCACCACCGCGTCCCGGCGGAACAGGCCGAAGGCGCCGGCGATGATCAGCAGGCCGCCGACCTTGGACCATCCGGTACGGCCGAGGAAGAAGCCGCGCAGATACTCGATGACCTGGGCGCGTCCGAGCAGGTCCGCAGGGACGTGTGCCTCGACCACGCGCCCGGCCTGGACGGTACAGCCGTTGGCGACGCCGACCACGCCACCGGTCGCCACCACCCGCAGCGGGTCGTCGCTGAACGGTTTCGCCACGGCCAGCAGGGACTGGGAGTCGAGGATGGAGTCGGCGTCCACCATGCACAGCAGCGGATAACGCGCCAGGTTGATCCCGACATTGAGCGCGTCGGCCTTGCCGCCGTTGCCCTTGCGTGCCACCACCAGGGGCACGGGGCCTCCCCTGGGCAGATGCAGCGAGGTGACGCTGCCCCGCACGGGGACGTCCTCGGGTACGACGTGATCCACCTCGGCGAGGTGGAAGGCGTCGGCGAGGGCGTCGAGCGTGCCGTCGGTGGAGCCGTCGTCGACGACGATGATCTCGAACACCGGATAGTGCAGCAGCAGCATGGCCCGTACGGCCTCTGTGATGCCCGCCGCTTCGTTGTACGCGGGCATGATCACCGAGATGGGCGGGGTGAAGGGACTGCTGGAGGCGTCCTCGTAGCCGGCGAAGGGAGCCCGGCGCAGCCTCCTGACCAGCTCGGTGAGGGCGAAGAGGATCAGCACCAGATGGCCGGTGTTGATGGCCAGGAAGTAGAGGATGACCGCGGTGTCGCACAGCGCGATCAGACCGTGCAACGTGCCCAGCAGTCCCTCCCACATCTCGACGCCCGCCGCGCTCACAGAGCCACCTCCACCAGGACGTCGTGACGCACGCCTCCGACGGCCGCCTCCCCGAGGACTGCCCTGGCCTGGGCTGCGGCCGGTGCGTCCGAGCGGCCGTCCGCGGCCTCGCGGAGCGCCGCCTCACCCACGGGGCCGAGCCGCAGCAGCGCCCGCGCCGCCGTGCCCGCCACATGCGGGTCCGCGTCGCCGAGCAGCTCCGTCAGCGGGCCTGTCGCGGCGCCGGCCCCCAGACTGCCCAGGGCCCCGGCCGCCACGATGCGCAGGGCGCCCGGCTGACCGGTCCTGATGGCCGCCAGCAGCGGTTCCAGGCCGTCGGGCATGCCCAGCCTGCCCAGCGCGCGTGCCGCCCGGACCCGGACTTCGGTCGCCGGATCCTCGCGCAGCGCACGGACGACCTCGGTGGTGCGGGCAATCGCTCTGGTCACGCCGAGCACCTCGATGGCCACGGCCCTGACGAGAGGCGTCGGGTCCTGAAGGCCTGCCGCGACCCGGAGCTGCGCGGCAGGGCCGAGGGAGGCCAGCGCCGCGGTGACAACCTTGTACGGCACGGTACGCGGCCCGTGCAGGCTCCTCAGCAGATACGGTACGGCCATCGGATCACCCGTCCGTCCCAGCGCCCGTGTCGCGGCCAGCCGCACCTCCGGGTCACGGTCGTCGAGCAGACGGCACAGTGACGGGGCCGCCGGGCGGTGGCGGAGCTGACCGAGTACCTGTGCGGCGCGCCCCCGCCGGGCCGCGCTGCGGCTGCGCAGCTCGGCGACGGCCTCCGCGGGGGACCCCCGTCGCTCGCACAGAAGGACCAGCGCCGCGCGCGCTCTTCCGGAGACCTTGACCAGCATCGCCGTGACGGTCGGCTCCAGCGCCGCCCAGGTCCGCCTGTCGATCTGCGCCAGGCGGTCCAGCAGCTCGCTCTGCCCGTCCTCCTCGGCGCACAGGAGTTCCAGCAGCAGGCCGCGTACGGGCGCCGCAACCCGCTCGCGTCTGCGCCTCTGGTATGTACGCACACAGCGGATCGAGGCGGTCAGCAGGCTCAGCGCCAGCACGACGGCCAGCAGGTACAGCAGCGCATCGGTGACGAAGCCGAGAGGGATCACCGCTCGACCCGGGTGAGCACTGCGTTGACCCGGCTGGACAGCTCGCGCGGGCTGAAGGGCTTGATGATGTAGTCGTCGGCGCCCGCCGCGAAGCCGAGTTCGACGTCTCCCTCCTGCGACCGGGCCGTGATCAGGATGACGGCGAGCGACGCGGTGTCGTGGGCCGCACGCAGTTCCCGGCAGACGTCCAGTCCCGACATTCCCGGCATCCGTATGTCGAGGAGTGCGAGATCCAGCGGCTGCCCCCGCGCCACGTGCAGCGCGGCCAGGCCGTCCTCCACAGCCGTGACCTGGTGACCGCTCTGACTCAGCTTGAACGCCACGAGGCCGCGAATGTCGGCGTCGTCGTCGGCTATCAGGACACGCGCCATCATTCCTCCTGCGAGACGGCGTTCCGGTAGGAGGCGAGGAGCCGTGCCACCGCCGCCTGCCGGAACGGTTTGGCCAGCAGTTCGTCCGTCGCCAGCTCCACCAGTTCGTCCGAGTCGAGCACGGAGGAGACCACGAGGTGGCACCCCTTCGTCCGCTCGTCCGCCCGCAGCCTCCGGATGACTTCCCGCCCGTCGATCCCGGGCAGCAGCACATCGATGATCGCCATGTCCGGGGGGTCGGCGAACGCCCGGTCCAGGCCCTCCTCACCCGAGTCCGTCACCGTCACGCGGCAGTCCAGACCCCTGAGATACCGCTCCAGCAGCGCGCTCACGTCCCGGTCGTCCTCGATGACCAGTACGTGAACGGGTACGTGCGGAGAGTCCATCGCCATCCTGGAAAGTAGGGCCTTTGTGACAAAGTAGGATTCATGCGCACCATCCGCCACAGGAGGCTGCCCCCGCACAGCGTGGCGCACCGGCCTCCGGGCCGGCGAATCACCATGTGAGGATCACCCAGGCGCCGTCGGTGCGCGGGTCGCGTCCGAGGTCACACGGGCGGGAGCCCAGGCGGGCGGGGCGAGCGGGTCAACAGGACTGTTCCTTGCGGGGCCGGCGCGGTGGCAGCCACCGCTCGGCGTAGTCCACCGCGTCCGCCACCGGGAACAGCCGTACGTCGGCCGCACCGACCTTCCCTCGTACGACGACGGGACGGTCCCGTTCGAAGTCGCGGCCCAGTTCCTCGAACCCGTCCGAGCTGATCGACACCTCGGTCACTGTCTCCCAGCCTTCGGGTCCCGGACGCCCCACCGCGACGAGCGGGGACGGTATCCGGTACTCGGCCAGGTGGAAGCTGGTGCAGGCGTCGTATCCGGCGCCCAGCAGGAGCACCCGGGCGCCGAGCCGCTCCAGCTTCGCCAGCGGGCTGTGCTCGCCGAGCCGGCAGTCGGGCGCGTGTTCCTCGGTCACCTCACGCGCGCGGGGACCGACGGCCGCGAACGACGTCTGCGGATGGGTGCTGCGCAGGGCGCCGGGCCAGGTGCGCACGGTCTCCGGGATGACGCCGACCCCGCGTGTGGGAGTGAGCCGGGGGTCGTAGACGGGCATGGTGGCCCGGATCGTCTCCCACCACTCCTGGGGCACGGGCGGATACTGCCACCAGGCCGGGTCCGAGAGGTCGGCGGACTGGGCGGGAACCACGAGCGTGCCGTCCGGGCCGAGCGCGTCGAGCAGTCCTTGGACGACCGCGACGGGGCCGCCGCACACCCAGCCGAGGGAGCTGAGGGAGGAGTGTGCGAGGAGGGTCTCGCCGGGGCGGACGCCCAGCGTGCGCAGGTCTTCGGTCAGCGTGGCGCGGGTGACGAGTGGGCCGGTCGGAGGGGGTGTGGGCATGGTTTGGGAGTGTTCCGGAGGATCCCTGGGCGTGCCACCCATTTGATCGGTCAAAGATCGTTCCCGCTGGTCAGATTAGGTATGCCTAAGTGACGCAGGGCACCACCCGGCGCCCCGGACGCGGCTTGCCCGTATCTGAGGAATTACGCAACAATGGCGTTGTGAAAAACGTCGGCGCGGCTCAGGAGACCCCCTCGGGGACCCCTCAGGAGGAACTCGCGACCGGGGAGCGGTCCACCCGCAACCGGGTCGCGCGGTCCATCCTGGACCACGGGCCGTCGACCGTCGCCGAACTCGCCGGGCGGCTGGGCCTCACCCAGGCCGCCGTCCGCCGGCACCTCGACGCGCTGGCCGCCGACGACGTCGTAGAGGCCCGTGAGCAGCGGGTGTACGGCACGCGCACGCGTGGCCGTCCCGCCAAGGTCTTCGCGCTCACCGACTGCGGCCGCGACGCCTTCGACCAGTCGTACGACACGCTCGCCGTGGACGCCCTGCGCTGGATCGCCGCGCGCGAGGGCGGGGATCAGGCGGTCGCCGCCTTCGCCCGCGCCCGGATCCGCGCCCACGCGAGCGCGTACCGCAAGGCGGTCGAGGCCGCCGCCCCCGAACAGCGCACAGAAGCACTGGCCAAGGCCCTGAGCACGGACGGGTACGCTGCCACGGCGCGCAGTGCGCCCCACCCGCAACAGGGGCAGCAGCTGTGCCAGCACCACTGCCCGGTGGCCCACGTCGCGGAGCAGTTCCCGCAGCTGTGCGAGGCGGAGACGGAATTTTTCGCCGAGCTGCTCGGTACGCATGTGCAGCGGCTGGCGACGATCGCCCACGGCGACGGCGTCTGCACGACGTTCATCCCTCAGATTTCCAAGACCACTACCAAGGCATCTGCTAGCACGGCCGGGAGGAACCCCGCATGACTCTCCCCACGGAGACTGCCCACCCTGAGCTTGAGGGGCTGGGCAAGTACGAATACGGCTGGGCCGACCGGGACGAGGCCGGTGCGTCCGCGCGTCGCGGCCTGGGCGAGGACGTCGTCCGGGACATCTCCGCGAAGAAGGACGAGCCGGAGTGGGTGACCAAGCTCCGCCTCAAGGGCCTGCGGCTGTTCGAGAAAAAGCCCATGCCCAACTGGGGCTCGGACCTGTCGGGCATCGACTTCGACAACATCAAGTACTTCGTGCGCTCCACGGAGAAGCAGGCGGAGTCCTGGGAGGACCTGCCCGAGGACATCAAGAACACCTACGACAAGCTGGGCATCCCCGAGGCCGAGAAGAAGCGCCTCGTCGCCGGTGTCGCGGCCCAGTACGAGTCGGAGGTCGTGTACCACCAGATCCGCGAGGACCTGGAGGAGCAGGGCGTCATCTTCCTGGACACCGACACGGCGCTGAAGGAGCACCCGGAGCTCTTCAAGGAGTACTTCGGGACCGTCATCCCGGCCGGTGACAACAAGTTCGCCGCGCTGAACACCGCCGTGTGGTCCGGCGGCTCGTTCATCTACGTGCCGAAGGGCGTGCACGTGGAGATCCCGCTCCAGGCCTACTTCCGGATCAACACCGAGAACATGGGCCAGTTCGAGCGGACCCTGATCATCGTCGACGAGGGTGCCTACGTGCACTACGTCGAGGGCTGCACCGCCCCGATCTACAAGAGCGACTCGCTGCACAGCGCGGTCGTCGAGATCATCGTCAAGAAGAACGCCCGCTGCCGCTACACGACCATCCAGAACTGGTCGAACAACGTCTACAACCTGGTCACCAAGCGCGCCGTGGCCTACGAGGGCGCGACCATGGAGTGGGTCGACGGCAACATCGGCTCCAAGGTGACGATGAAGTACCCGGCCGTCTACCTGATGGGCGAGCACGCCAAGGGCGAGACCCTGTCCATCGCCTTCGCGGGCGAGGGCCAGCACCAGGACGCCGGCGCGAAGATGGTCCACATGGCGCCGAACACCTCGTCCAACATCGTGTCGAAGTCCGTGGCGCGCGGCGGCGGCCGTACGTCCTACCGCGGTCTGATCGAGATCGGCGAGGGCGCCCCGGGCGCGAAGTCGAACGTGCTGTGTGACGCTCTGCTGGTGGACACCATCTCGCGGTCCGACACCTACCCGTACGTCGACGTCCGCGAGGACGACGTCTCCATGGGCCACGAGGCGACCGTCTCCAAGGTCTCCGAGGACCAGCTCTTCTACCTGATGAGCCGCGGTCTGTCGGAGGACGAGGCGATGGCGATGATCGTGCGCGGCTTCGTCGAGCCGATCGCCAAGGAGCTGCCGATGGAGTACGCGCTGGAGCTCAACCGGCTGATCGAGCTGCAGATGGAGGGCGCGGTCGGCTGACGCGTCAGCCCTCCGAGCAGCAGGCGGCCCGCCTTCCGGGGCGGGCCGATGGTCGCAACGTATAGGAAAGCGAGCACTACGACAGCCATGGCTGAGGCTCAGAACTCCCCCACCCTCGAATCCGCTCGGGCGGGGGGACCATCACCGGTGGGTTCCACCACCGCAGGCGCGGTCGCGGTCGCGGCCGAGTCGACCGTCGCCACACGCATGAGCGCGCCCCCGTCCTTCGACGTGGCGGACTTCCCGGTCCCGCACGGCCGCGAGGAGGAGTGGCGGTTCACGCCGCTGGAGCGGCTGCGCGGCCTGCACGACGGCACGGCCGTCGCGACCGGCGACGGCGTGAAGGTCGACGTGCAGGCCCCCGAGGGTGTCACCGTCGAGACCGTCGGCCGCGACGACGCGCGGCTCGGCAGGGCGGGCACCCCGGTGGACCGCGTCGCCGCCCAGGCCTACTCGGCGTTCGAGAAGGCCGGTGTGGTCACCGTCCCCAAGGAGACGGTGCTCGCCGAGCCGATCCGGATCGCCGTGCACGGCGAGGGCGGGGTCGCCTACGGCCACCAGGTCATCGAGCTGGGCGCCTTCGCCGAGGCAGTCGTCGTCATCGACCACACCGGTGACGCGGTGCTCGCCGCCAACGTCGACTACCTCCTGGGCGACGGCGCCAAGCTGACCGTCGTCTGCGTCCAGGACTGGGACGAGAAGGCTGTGCATGTGGCCCAGCACAACGCCCTCGTCGGCCGGGACGCGTCGTTCAAGTCGGTCGTGGTCACCTTCGGCGGCGACCTCGTACGGCTGCACCCGCGCGTGTCCTACGCGGGCCCCGGTGGCGAGGCCGAGCTCTTCGGCCTGTACTTCACCGACGCGGGCCAGCACCAGGAGCACCGCCTCCTGGTCGACCACAACACCCCGCACGGCAGGTCGAACGTCGCATACAAGGGCGCGCTCCAGGGCGACGACGCGCACGCGGTGTGGATCGGCGACGTGCTCATCGAGGCCAGGGCCGAGGGCACGGACACGTACGAGATGAACCGCAACCTCGTGCTGACCGACGGCGCCCGCGTCGACTCGGTGCCGAACCTGGAGATCGAGACCGGCGAGATCGTCGGTGCCGGCCACGCTTCGGCGACCGGCCGGTTCGACGACGAGCAGCTGTTCTACCTGATGGCCCGCGGCATCCCGGAGCACGAGGCCCGCCGTCTGGTGGTCCGCGGCTTCTTCGCCGAGCTGGTCCAGCAGATCGGCGTCCCGGACATCGAGGAGCGCCTGATCGCCAAGATCGAGGAGGAGCTGGAGGCGTCGGTCGGATGACCGCATACGTACGCGTCTGTGGGCTGAGCGAGCTGGAGGACGACACCCCCAAGCGGGTGGAACTCGACGGCACGTTCGTCTCCGTCGTGCAGACCGAGGGCGAGGTGTTCGCGATCTACGACATCTGCTCGCACGCGAACGTCTCGCTTTCGGAGGGCGAGGTGGACGACTGCCACATCGAGTGCTGGCTGCACGGCTCGCGTTTCGACCTCCGTTCCGGCAAGCCCGACGCCCTTCCGGCGACGCGCCCCGTCCCCGTATACCCCGTAAAGATCGAAGGGGACGACGTGCTCGTCTCCCTCACCCAGGAGTCCTGAGGCACCCATGGCAACGCTTGAAATCCGAGACCTGCACGTCACCGTCGAGGTCGAGAACGGCACGAAGGAAATCCTCAAGGGTGTCGACCTCACCGTGAAGCAGGGCGAGACGCACGCCATCATGGGCCCCAACGGCTCGGGCAAGTCGACCCTCGCCTACTCGCTCGCGGGTCACCCCAAGTACACGATCACCGGCGGCAGCGTCACCCTCGACGGCGAGGACGTCCTGGAGATGTCGGTCGACGAGCGCGCCCGCGCGGGCCTGTTCCTGGCGATGCAGTACCCGGTCGAGGTCCCCGGCGTCTCGGTCTCCAACTTCCTGCGCACCTCCGCCACCGCCATCCGCGGCGAGGCCCCCAAGCTGCGCACCTGGGTGAAGGAGGTCAAGGAGGCCATGGAGCGCCTCAACATCGACCCGTCCTTCGCCGAGCGCAACGTCAACGAGGGCTTCTCCGGCGGTGAGAAGAAGCGCCACGAGATCCTCCAGCTGGAGCTGCTGAGGCCGAAGGTCGCGGTCCTCGACGAGACCGACTCCGGTCTCGACGTCGACGCGCTCCGTGTCGTGTCCGAGGGCGTCAACCGCGTCCGGGAGACGGGCGAGGTCGGCACCCTGCTGATCACGCACTACACGCGCATCCTGCGCTACATCAAGCCCGACTACGTCCACGTGTTCTCCGCGGGCCGCATCGTGGAGTCCGGCGGTGCCGAACTCGCCGACAAGCTGGAGGAAGAGGGCTACGAGGTATACACGAAGGGTGGCGCATCCGCGTGACACAGCTGCCGGGCCTCCTCGACACCGAGGCGATCCGCAAGGACTTCCCCATCCTGGACCGTCTGGTCCACGACGACCGGAAGCTCGTGTACCTGGACAACGCGGCGACCTCGCAGAAGCCGCGTCAGGTGCTGGACGCACTCAGCGAGTACTACGAGCGCTACAACGCCAACGTCCACCGCGGTGTGCATGTGCTCGCCGAGGAGGCCACGGCGCTGTATGAGGGCGCGCGCGACAACGTCGCCGAGTTCATCAACGCGCCCAGCCGCGACGAGGTGATCTTCACCAAGAACGCCTCGGAGTCGCTCAACCTCGTGGCGAACATGCTGGGCTGGGCCGACGATCCCTACCGCGTGGACGACGAGACCGAGATCGTCATCACGGAGATGGAGCACCACTCCAACATCGTGCCGTGGCAGCTGCTGGCGCAGCGCACGGGCGCGAAGCTGAAGTGGTTCGGCCTGACCGATGACGGCCGCCTCGACCTGTCCAACATCGAGGAGATCATCACGGAGAAGACGAAGATCGTCTCCTTCGTGCTGGTGTCGAACATCCTGGGCACGGTCAACCCGGTCGAGGCGATCGTGCGCCGCGCGCAGGAGGTAGGCGCGCTGGTCTGCATCGATGCCTCCCAGGCAGCCCCCCACATGCCAGTGGACGTGCAGGCCCTCCAGGCCGACTTCGTGGCCTTCACCGGCCACAAGATGTGCGGTCCGACCGGCATCGGTGTGCTCTGGGGCCGCCAGGAGCTGCTGGAGGACCTCCCCCCCTTCCTCGGCGGCGGCGAGATGATCGAGACGGTGTCGATGCACTCGTCGACGTACGCCCCGGCGCCCCACAAGTTCGAGGCGGGCACCCCCCCGATCGCCCAGGCGGTCGGTCTGGGCGCGGCGGTCGACTACCTCTCCTCGATCGGCATGGACAAGGTCCTGGCCCACGAGCACGCGCTCACCGAGTACGCGGTGAAGCGGCTGGGGGAGGTCCCCGATCTGCGCATCATCGGCCCGTCGACGGCCGAGGACCGTGGGGCGGCGATCTCCTTCACCCTCGGCGACATCCACCCGCACGACGTGGGCCAGGTCCTCGACGAACAGGGCATCGCGGTCCGGGTCGGCCACCACTGCGCGCGGCCGGTCTGCCTCCGCTACGGAATTCCTGCGACCACGCGAGCGTCGTTCTATCTGTACTCCACGCCGGCCGAGATCGACGCCCTGGTCGACGGCCTGGAGCACGTACGGAACTTCTTCGGCTGAGGAGCTGGCTGGGTCGTGAAGCTTGATTCGATGTACCAGGAAGTCATCCTGGACCACTACAAGAACCCCCACGGGCGTGGTCTGCGGGATGGCGACGCCGAGGTGCACCACGTCAACCCCACGTGCGGCGACGAGATCACGCTCCGCGTGAAGTACGACGGCACGACGATCAGGGACGTCTCGTACGAGGGCCAGGGCTGCTCCATCAGCCAGGCGAGCGCCTCCGTACTGAACGACCTCCTCGTCGGCAAGGATCTGTCCCAGGCGCAGAAGATCCAGGAGACCTTCCTGGAGCTGATGCAGTCCAAGGGCCGGATCGAGCCGGACGACGCGATGGAGGACATCCTGGAGGACGCGGTCGCGTTCGCCGGAGTCTCCAAGTACCCGGCCCGGGTGAAGTGCGCCCTCCTGAGCTGGATGGCGTGGAAGGACGCGACGGCCCAGGTGCTGGGCGCCGACGCCGAAAGGAAGACGGCATGAGTGACACCGTGGAGATGAAGCCGGCCTCGGAGGAAGAGCTCCGCGAGGCCCTGATGGACGTCGTCGACCCCGAGTTGGGCATCGACGTCGTCAATCTCGGCCTCATCTATGGCATCCACGTCGACGAGTCCAACATCGCGACCGTCGACATGACCCTGACGTCGGCGGCCTGCCCGCTGACGGACGTCATCGAGGACCAGGCCAAGTCCGCCACGGACGGCCTCGTCAACGAACTGCGCATCAACTGGGTCTGGATGCCCCCGTGGGGCCCCGACAAGATCACGGACGACGGCCGCGAGCAGCTCCGGGCGCTCGGGTTCAACGTTTGAGACACACCGGCTGAAGAAGCTGAAGAAAACGGCGACGCCTGTCCGGGCGTCGCCGTTTCTCGTGCTCAGGCCAGCCCGTCGACCATCCGGAAGGCCGAGTCCGCGCGGTACACGTCGGAGTACTCGTAGCGGTCCAGGCGGAGCTGGAAGTTGCGGTGGCGCAGAAAGCGGCCGGGGTAGTTCACCGACTCCAGCATGATCGCGCCCGAGTAGGACGAGGAGCGGGGGCAGAACGTGGCGTCCTGGCGGAAGAGGGCGGAGCCGTCGTCGCTGTCCTCGCGCAGGACGAAGCTGCGGTGGCGGAGGTAGCCGCCGTCCGAGGTGCGGAAGGAGTAGCAGGAGGAGTCGGCAAGTCCCTTGACCCGCTGGAAGGTCGCGTCCTCGCGCTGTTCGGGGCCGGAGCCGATCCGGTCAAGGAGTACGTAGCCGTCGCTCAGGTGCCAGTAGCGGTCGGGGTAGTTGACCGCGCGGACGGACGTGGTGGACGGGGCGCTGGCCGGGGGCCGGTTCGGGGCCGGTGAAGTCCTGTCCGGTGCCGGGGATTTGGGGGCCTTCGGCCGTGGCTCGGGGGTGGTGGGCGCGGGGGGTGTGGTCTTCGAGGGGTGAGGGGACGGCCGGGAGTGCTTGTGGCTGATGGGCTCGCCGCTCTTCGACGGGGTGCCGAAGGAGATCAGGCCCGGCACGGTCGTGTTGACGGACTCCGCCGGGGTCGCCTGTGACCGTTCGCCGGATTTCCGATCCATGACGGTTATCGCCGTGATGCAGGCGGTGACCGTCACCAGGGCGAGGACGCCGGCCAGCCAGAGCCGACGCGTTCCCGGTGCCCGGGAGGTGTCCGGGGCCCAGCCGTTCTCCCACGGTTCGTCCAAGGGGGGCCGTGGCTTGTTCTCTGGCATGCGCTGTTCCTCCAGCGGCGCCCGTGACGGCGGCCGCGGCTGCGATGACCCGCTGTGACCGGGGAAACACTAGTGGAAGCTGTGGCTTTGGAGGAGTGGTTTGGGAGAGCGGTTTCCACATCTTGTCCGTAACGGCGGGCGGTCCCCGTTGTGTACGGCAGTACGCATCGTTGTGTACGCTCGTACACATGGGATATCTGCTGCTGGCCGCCGCCATCGCCGCTGAGGTGGCCGGGACGACCGCCATGAAGTACAGCGACGGGTTCAGCAGGCTCTGGCCATCGCTGCTGACCGCGGTCGGTTACCTCGTCTCCTTCGCGCTGCTCGCCCAGACCCTGAAGACCGTCTCCGTGGGCACGGCGTACGCGATCTGGTCCGGCGCCGGTACGGCGGCCATCGCCACGATCGGGATCCTGTTCATGGGGGAGGGGATGACCGTCGCCAAGGCCGCCGGGATCGCGCTGATCATCGTGGGTGTGGTGGTGCTGAACCTGGGCGGTGCGCACTGATGGCGCGGCGCTACGACCCCGAGCGGCGGCAGCGGATCATCGACGCGGCGATCCGGGTCGTCGGCGCCAAGGGCATTGCCGGGCTCAGTCACCGTTCCGTCGCGGCCGAGGCGGATGTGCCGCTCGGCTCCACGACGTACCACTTCAAGACCCTCGACGACCTGATGGTCGCCGCGCTGCGCCAGGCCAGCGAGGGCTTCGCCAAGGTCGTCGCCGCGCACCCCGCCCTGACCGGCCCCGATGCCGACCTCGCCGCGGAACTCGCCCGCGTCCTGGGGGAGTGGCTGGACGGCGACCGTGCCGGCGTCGAGCTGGAGTACGAGCTCTATCTCGCCGCCCTGCGCCGCCCCGCCCTGCGTCCCGTCGCCGCCGAGTGGTGCGAGGACCTCGTCGACCTGGTCGCCCGCCGGACCGGCCCGGTCACCGCGCGGGCGCTGGTCGCGCTGATGGACGGGATCAGTCTGCAGGTGCTGCTGACGGGCGCGTCGTACGACGAGGAGTACGCGCGGGAGGCGTTGGGGCGGATCATCGGCGGGGCGGAGTGAACTTCCGGGCTGGGCGGGGGTGGTGGTGCGGCGTGAAGCCAGGGGGGGCGATGAGCCGCTCGGTGAGGCGTGGCTCTCGGGTTCGGGAAGGTGTCGTGTGAGGCGTGAGTCCCGTGCCTGGCATAACGTGGATGCGCGCGTACGACACCATCGCCAAGGCCGGCACGCTCAACACTCCTGGAAGGGCGCGATGTTCGACACCGAAGACGTGGGCGTGTTCCTCGGCCTGGACGTCGGCAAGACCACTCATCACGGCCACGGACTCACCCCGGCCGGGAAGAAGGTCCTCGACAAGCCCCTGCCCAACGCGAGCCGAAACTGCGGGCCGTCTTCGACAAGCTGACCGCCCTTCGGGTCACCGAAAAGTGAAGGGGCCCCGCGTGCACGAGATCGGCCGATCTGCCGTTCTGTTGGCGGTCGGCGAGTGGATTCAGTTCGGACTGATCTCCTCGTACCGCTCATCCTCATCAAGGCGACCGAAGCTCTCTTACCAGCGCTCCGGCCAGTTCGCCGGCCCGCCAACCCTGGACTTGACGGTGCCCTGCAGGCTGTAACCCAGGCCGTGCAGCAGGCGCCCGACGGTTGCGGCGCTGACCCGGTGGCCCTGTGACGTGAGGGTCGAGGCCAGGGCACGCAGCGACAGGGTGGTCCACCGCAACGGAGAGACGGGATCACCGGGTGTGCGGCTCGATCAACGACTCCAGCGCCGGGAGCAGGCCGGGATCGGTGACCGTCAACGGCTTGCGGCCGGCTCCCGGAGCCCGAACCCTCCTGGAGCCGCCGCGGACGGCGGAGGCGTGAGGCTCTCAACCGTCCGCGGGCGGCCGACGGCGTGCGGGCCCGAGCCGTCCGCGGGTGGGCCGCTCGGCACGTGAGATGCCTCTCGGACCGGTTTCCCCGGGCGGCCCCCGTCACGTTAGGTTGCCCTCATGACCGACACGACTGCTCCTCGCACCACCGGCGCCGTGGCCGCCGGCCTCGCCACGATCGCCGCCGACGGCACCGTCCTCGACACCTGGTTCCCCGCGCCCGAGCTCGTCACTGCGAGTGCCGAGGGCCCTGGCCCGTCCGGCACCGAGCGGCTGTCCGCCGAACGTGCCGCGGAGCTGCTCGGCGGCGGCGCGACCGCGGCGGTCGGCCCGGACGCCCGCCGGGGCGTCGAGGTCGTCGCGGTCCGCACGGTCATCGCCTCCCTCGACGAGAAGCCGATCGACGCGCACGACGTGTACCTGCGCCTGCACCTGCTCTCCCACCGCCTGGTCAAGCCGCACGGCCAGAGCCTGGACGGCATGTTCGGCTTCCTCGCCAACATCGCCTGGACCTCGCTCGGCCCGGTCGCCGTCGACGACATCGAGAAGGTCCGCCTCAACGCACGCGCCGAGGGTCTGCACCTCCAGGTCACCTCGGTCGACAAGTTCCCGCGGATGACGGACTACGTCGCCCCCAAGGGCGTCCGCATCGCCGACGCCGACCGGGTCCGCCTCGGTGCGCACCTCGCCGAGGGCACCACCGTCATGCACGAGGGCTTCGTCAACTTCAACGCCGGCACCCTCGGCACGTCGATGGTCGAGGGCCGCATCTCCGCGGGTGTCGTGGTGGGCGACGGCTCGGACATCGGCGGCGGCGCCTCCACCATGGGCACCCTGTCCGGCGGCGGCAACGTCATCATCTCCATCGGCGAGCGCTGCCTGATCGGCGCCGAGGCGGGCGTCGGCATCGCCCTCGGCGACGAGTGCGTCGTCGAGGCCGGCCTCTACATCACCGCCGGCACCCGGGTCACCATGCCCGACGGCCAGATCGTCAAGGCCCGCGAACTCTCCGGCGCCTCCAACATCCTCTTCCGCCGCAACTCGGTCACCGGCGTGGTCGAGGCCCGTCCGAACAACGCGGTGTGGGGTGGCCTGAACGAGATCCTGCACAGCCACAACTGACTCCCGTACGAGTTACCCGGCGTGACCTCCCGGCGGTTCCGTCAGATGAACAGGTGGACGCTTCAGTCCGATCAGACGCCGAACCGACGAAACGAGGAACCTTGGTATGAGGATCAAGCGAGTGAGGATCGTGGCGCGCTGCCTGACGGGGGCGGTCACGGCGGTGGTGGCCTGCGGGCTGCCCGCTGGTGCGGCGCATGCCGTCGAGACCAACAAGCACTCGCACAACGGCCCCCGGATCGGGCTGATCAACGTGGGCCAGGTCGACGACCCGAAGGAGGACGTGCTGGAGCACACCCTGCTCTTCGGAGACGGCTACCGCTGGTAGCGGCCGCACTCTCGGAAACGGGCCGGGCCCCGCATCCCTGTGCGGTACGGGCCCGGCCCATTTCCGTGCGCAGGCACAGCGGCAGGGCACCACGCGCGTCACAAGAGGCACAGGGGCCGTCCCGGACCGGCAGCAGGATGACGACGTCTCCTACGCGTGGGAACCGGTCTTCGCCCCGCGCTGATCACGCCCCGACGAGGCGTCGGTACGCCGCCAGCAGCCCGTCGGTCGCCTCGCGGCCGGCGGGCCGCAGCGGTGCGCGGACCGGGCCCGCGGGCACGCCGAGCGCGTTCAGGAGGGCCTTGACGGTGACCGAGCCGGGCAGGCCGGACGCCATCGCCAACTCGACCAGTTCGCAGGCCTGTTGCTGGCGGCGGGCCGCCTCGGTCGTACGGCCCGCGTCGAACGCGTCGATGATCGACCGGAAGTGACGTGGGGTCACATTGGCGACCGTGCTGATGTATCCGGCGCCACCGATCGCGCGCGTCGCCAGGACGTACTCGTCGCAGCCCGTGTAGTACGCCAACTCCGTGCGGGCCAGCACCTTCTGCGTGCCGAGGAGGTCGTACGCACAGTCCTTGACTGCCGCGATCCTCGGATGCCCGGCGAGCCCGATCATCGTCTCGGGCTCGATCCGGGTGCCCGTGCGGCCCGGGATGTCGTACAGCACGAGCGGCAGCCCGGACGCGTCCGCGACCTCCCGGAAGTGCGCCTCCACCGCGTCCTGTGGGGGTCTGCTGTAGTACGGCGTCACCACCAACAGGCCGTCCGCGCCCGCCTTCTCGGCCTGCCACGCCAGCTCGACGGTGTGCCGGGTGTCGAACGTGCCCACGCCCGCGACGATCGACGCCCGGCCGCCTACCGCCTCCCGCACCGCGCGGATCAGCGCCGACTTCTCCTCGTCCGTGGTGGTCGGCGACTCGCCCGTCGTACCGGACAGCACCAGGCCGTCACACCCCTCCGACACCAGCCGGTCGGCGAGCCGTGCGACACCGTCGAGGTCGAGGGCGCCGGTGTCGGTGAAGGGGGTGATCATGGCGCAGAGGGCCCGGCCGAAAGGTGGAGGCGCGGGGGCGGGCGGAGCCGTGGAGGTCGGGCTCGCGGCGGGGGCGGAGGCGGGGTTGGTCACGGGAGTAGTCTCGGCAGAGAAAAGGTGTAGCTCCACTTAATTCTTCTACGAGATATTCGTAAGGCGTGCTGCGGCATGGCTGAGGGTGCCGGGGACATCGATCATGTCATGGGCGGAATGTCATGGGAGGTGTCATGAGGATCGGCAAGGCACTGGCCACCGGTGTCGCGGAGGTGCGGCCCGTCGTCCACGAGGAAGGCCTCGAACTGCCCGAAGCGGTAGAAGAGGCCCGGGAGGCCGAGGCCGCGGCGCCCGAAGAGGTCCCGGGGGTGTGTGCGGGGGCGGGGTGTGGGTGCGGAGGCCGTGGCTGGCTTGGTCCCGGTGAGGGGCTTGGTGTGCCCGAACTCGTGGCGGAGGCCGCGTTGTTGCAGGCGCGGCTGGACTGGTTTCAGGCGCAGTTGGCTCGGCTGGGTGAGCGTGGGGCCGGGGGCGCGGCGCGGGAGTAGCGGGTGGGGAACGGGGGCGTCGCGGCGGGGTGTGTCCCCGGGGCGGGGCGGGGCGTCGGCGCCGGGGCGGGATGAGTGTGGGGCGGGCGGGTAGTGGAGGTCGGGTTGGGTACCCGGTGTTCCGGCCGACGGGGTCGTGAGGAGCCGGTCGACGCCGTGCGGTGGCGGTCGGCGCCCTGAGGCGGCGGCATGCGAGGAGGTGCGGAATACCGTGACCGGGACCATGGAATCCGGGCGGGCTGTGCGTGACAGGCCCCGCGACGGGCACCACTCGGTGGGTGAGCTCGTTGGTCAGGGTGCGGAGCAGCTCTCCCGGCTTGTGCGGCAGGAAGTGGCCCTTGCCAAGGAGGAGCTGGCCGAAAAGGGGCGGCGTGCGGGGCGCGGCGGCGGGCTGATGGGCGCCGCGGGTGCCGTTGCTTACGCCGGTCTGCTGGCTCTGGCGGGTACGGGGGTCGCCGCGCTGTCGCTGGTGCTGCCCGTGTGGGCCGCGGGGCTCGTCGTGACGGCGGTGCTGTTTGCCGTCGCCGGGGTGCTGGCGGTGACCGGGCGTGCCCAGCTGCGGCGGGCGGCGCCGGCTGCGCCCGAGGAGACGCTGGGCAGTGTGCGGGCCGATGTCGAGGAGATCAGGGAAAGGGCACATCGATGACGGATGCGAGGAGTGGGGCCAAGGGGCCCGATGAGCTGCGGCGGCAGATCGCGCGGACGCGGAGCGAGCTCGGCGAGACAGTGGCGGAGCTGGCGGGGCGGACGGATGTGAAAGGCCGCGCGCGGGCACGTGCCGCCGACATCAGGGACAAGGCCGGGGCGATGACGGTGCAACTGCGCAGCACCGTCGGACACAATGTGCCGACGCCGGTCCGTCGGCATCCGCGGCCGGTGCTGATCGCGGGGGCGGCGGCGGGGGCGCTGCTCGCAGCGGGGGTGCTCCGCAGGCGCCACGATGGCCATCACCACTGAGCTGCGCCGGGTCATTCGTCTGCGCGGGGGTTCGGCCGGTGGGTTCGGGTGCGGGATGTGTTGGATGCCCGCGGCGGCCTGTGCGGCTTCGGTGGGGGTGCGCGTAACGCCTGCGGTGGGGTTGTGGGTCGGGGCCGCGCCGGGGAGTGTCCGTCCTCGGTCCGGCGATGTGGTCGGCGACGGGGTGGTCGTGTGTTGACGCCGGCCGCTGCGGCGGACACTCCCCGACACGTCCCCTTCCCGCCGTCGGCGACTGTGGGTGCGTGGGGGAGCGTGTGGCCTCAAAGCCCTCACTCACCACACCGATCCGCGTTCAGGTCGGGCCGGTCCAGTCAAAGGGGAAGTGTTTGCTCGATTTGCCTGAACGGTGCCAGGTGAAGCCGAAGGCGTCGGCACGGTCGGTGGTGGCGCGGCCCCAGGTGGCGATCTGGCCGGGTCCCACCTCCGCGCCGGGGGCGTTGTGGACCTGGACCCGTGCGCCTTCCGGGGTGGTCGGGCCGGTCAGCGCTTCGGCGGTTGCCGTCACCCTTCCGGGGATCTCCGCGCGCCAGGCTGCCAGGTCCTCGTCGACCTCGATACGGACGGGCGCGAAGTCCATGCCCCTCATCTCGGGGCCGAACATCTCGCCGAACTCCGCGGGCCATCCGCCCGCCTCACCGCCGAAGATCGCCTGGAGCGCGGCGCGCTGCTGTTCGTCGGCGCGCTCGTCGAAGAAGACCGCGGCGTAGGCGTCCGTGTGCTCGCGGGCCCAGGGGTTGCCCACGAAGGAGCCGAGCATGAGCACGTTGAGGCCGTCGAGCCGCACATCGCCGAAGTTGCCCTCCCGTACGTGCCAGGCCAGCACGCCCTCGCAGTCGCCGTAGGTCGGGGCCTGCGCGAACGTACAGGGACACGGGATGGCGCACTTGCATACGTCGAACCAGTCGCCTGCCAGATGCCAGGGCGGGGGACCGGTGGTGGGTTGCTCCGTCATCTCGATTCCCTCCGCTAAGTTTGCGGGAGTTTGAGCCCTTTGATTCAAGCTTGCGCCTTATCCGTCCTACGGGCCAGGCTGTGTGACTGGTGGTGCTGGTGAGGTGATCGGTCTCAGCATCGACGGCACCAGGTCCTCAACTACGCGGAGTGGAAGAGCGTCCAGGCGCACTGGCCATCGGTCCTTCGCGAGCCGAAAACTCAAACCGTCTGGACAAAAAAAGTGTTCGGTGGGAGGGTGGAGTCATGCTGGACGTGACCGTGATCGAGGACGCCGAGGCCGCCGCCGTCTCCCTGGACCCCACGCGGGCCCGGCTGCTCGCCGAGCTGGCCGCCGGGCCCGCGTCAGCCGCCATGCTGGCCGGCAAGGTCGGGCTGCCCCGGCAGAAGGTGAACTACCACCTCAAGGCCCTGGAGCGGCACGGCCTGGTCGAGCTGGCGGGGGAGCGCCGCAAGGGCAACGTCACCGAGCGGCTGATGCGCGCTACCGCCGCGTCGTACGTCATCTCGCCGCTCGCCCTCGCTTCCGTGCAGCCGGACCCGGACCGGTTCCGGGACCAGCTGTCGGCGCGCTGGCTGCTGGCCCTCGGTGCACGGCTGGTGCGGGACGTCGGCTCGCTGATCACCGGCGCGGCCAAGGCGAGGAAGCGGCTCGCGACGTATGCGCTCGACGGTGAGGTGCGCTTCGCCTCGGCCGCCGACCGGGCCGCCTTCGTCGAGGAGCTGACGGCCGGGGTCAGTGCGCTGATCCGCAAGTACGACGCGGCCGACGCCGAGGGCGGGCGCGATCACCGGATCGTCGTCGCCCTTCATCCCATGGTCAAGGTCCAGCCCGCCCCGGAAATCGAGCAGTAGGAGCAGGAGCCCGTCATGTCCAAGGAATTCGAGATCGCCCGGGAGTTCGAGGTCGACGCCACGCCGGAGCAGGTGTGGGAGGCCGTCACCACCGGTTCGGGCGGCTGGCTGTGGCCGGAGGAGTTCCCGGAGGAGCCGCGCGAGGGGGCCAAAGGGCCGTTCGGCTCGACGTTCACCGCCTGGGATCCGCCGCGCCGGCTGACCGTGCGCAGTGAGGACGTCGGGATGCCGACCCAGAGCCTCAACCAGCTGGACTGGGTCGTCGAACCGCGTGACGAGGGGCGGCGTGCCTGGGTGCGGTACGTGCACAGCGGGATCTTCACCGACGACTGGGACAACCAGTACGACGGTGCCAGCAAGCACACCGACTTCTACCTGCACACGCTCAGGGAGTACCTGGTCCACTTCGCGCCCCGGCCGGTCGCCTTCGCCACCTTCGAGGGGCCCGAGGCGTCCGGGGGTGCCGATGCCCTCGCCGTCGTCGGGCGGGCGCTGGGACTCGGGGACGACGTGGCCGAGGGCACGCGCGTGGCGGCTCGGGGGCCGGAGGAGTTCGACGCCGTGGTGGACTTCCGGAATCCGTACTTCATCGGGTTGCGGACCGGGGATGCGCTGGTGCGGTTCTTCGGGCGCAACCACTGGGGCGGGACGGTCGGCATGTCCGTGCACGACTTCGCGCCCGGCGCCGACGCCGAGGCGAACGAGGCAGCCTGGCAGGGCTGGCTGAACCGCGTGTTCAGCCAGCCCTCCTAAGGGGCCCCTGCACGCGACCTAATCGGGCGCTCATAGTGCAAGGACCCCTGAGCCCGAAGGGCGTTACGGACGGAACCGCAGCACCTGCGGGTCGTGGTCGCTGATCTGGTCGTGGAACTCGGCGTTGATGTGCACGCTGTCGTACGTGAAGTCGCAGTCGCGGCGGATCGACGGGCTGATCAGGATCTGGTCCAGGGTCTGGGCGTTGCCCTGGTAGACGTACGAGTAACGCTCGCTCTCCGGCAGCGATCTGACCGCCGGCCACAGCGCGCCGCCGTCCTCCAGCAGCTTGGTGGTGCCGGAGAACTCGAAGTCGTTGATGTCGCCGAGGGCGATCACGTCCGCGTTCTTCTGCGTGGCGAGGATGTCCTTGACGAAGGTGTTCACCGCCGTCGCCTGGAGGTGGCGCTGGGTCTCCGAGCTGCGGGCCGGCGGCTGGTACTGGGAAGTCAGGGCCTGGTCGCCGCCCTTGGAGGCGAAGTGGTTGGTGATCAAGAAGACCGTACGGCCGCGGAAGACGAACTCGCCGGCCAGCGGCTTGCGGCTGTTCTCCCAGGCCGGGCTCGCGGGGTCGATGCGGCCGGGGGAGACCGTCAGGGCCGCCCTGCCGCGCACCTTCGTGACACCGGTGGCGGTCGTCGCGTCGCCGCCCGCGCGGTCGGTGAAGGAGACCCGCTCGGGGTTGAACAGGAACACCTGGCGGATGTTGCCGCCGGGCTGGCCGCCGTCGGCGTCGTCGGCCGGGTCGATCGCGCGCCAGTCGTAGCGCGGGCCGCCCGCCGCCGCGATCGCGTCGGTCAGCTTGCGCACCGTCTCGTCGGCGGCGACCACGCCGTCGTTCGTGGCGCCGTTGTTGTCCTGGATCTCCTCCAGGGACACGATGTCGGGCGACTTCAGGTTGTTCACGATCGCGGATGCGTGCGCGGCGAACGTGTCGTCGGACGGGTCGAGGTTCTCGACGTTGTACGTCGCCACCGCCAGCTCGTCGCGGCGCTGCTTGCGGGTCGACTCCCGCTCCACACCGCCCTTCTTGAGCGTGCCGAGCTCGCTCGCGACCAGCGTGTAGCCGCCGAACTGGTTGTAGTCCAGCGGGCCGGACGTGGTGCCGGCGAGGGTGTCGCCGACGTTCGCCTTCGGGAAGGCGGCCGTGGAGCCGAGGGACTGGATCTGGAGGCGGCCGGTGTTCTGGGAGCCGTACGAGCCGTACACCGTGCCGCCGCGGCGATTGCGGTTCTCGTACGGCTTCACGGTCACCCACAGCTCGGTGTACGGGTCGGTCGCGCCGACCACGCGCGTGTCGGCGACCCGGACGTTCATGCCCTCCAGGGACTCGTAGTAGTCCAGCGCGTACGTCGACGGGCGGAGGGGGAGGGCGTTGACCGAGCCGTTCGCCGCGGCGTCGCCGGCCGCGGTGTAGGCGTCCGGCACCGACCTCGCGTCTACGGCGGTGGCCGCGGGGAGCGGGTTGCCGCTGGAGACGACCGTGAACGTCGGGCGGGTGATCTCGGTCAGCGACTGGTTGCCGGAGGAGGTGCCGCCCGGGACGTACTCCGCGACGGTGCCGGAGATGGTGACCGCGTCGCCGACGGCGACCCCCTTCGGGGTGGATTTCGTGAAGACGAAGACGCCCTCACTGGTGGCCGGGTCGGCGTCCGGGGACGGGTCCTGGATCCAGAAGCCCCTGGACGAGCCGTACGTGCGCACGCCGGTGACGATTCCGGCCACGTCCGTGACCTGCTTGCCGGCGTACGGGGATATTCGGGTGCTGCCCTGAACGTCATGGATCCGCACGGCGTCGGCGTGCGCGGGCGAGGTCAGGGCGAGGGTGGACGCCGCGGAACAGGCGGCGGCTACGGTGAGCGCGGCGAGACGCGCGGACGACTTGCTCGGCAACGGAAGATCCCTCCGGGGACGTGACGAAGCGCCGGGACGAGGGGTGGAGCGGGCGGGGTGACGCGCGTAGCGCAGTGTGCGCTTGTCCCCCCGGTCTCTACGCGCGTCAATCTCGTGCCTTCTCACGGCACTTGTCAAGGTTTCAGCCATGTACGGCCGACGGCGGGGAGATGAAGTGGGCGGCATGGGTGGAAATCCGTCTAGGCTGAGCGGCTGAGTCGTACGAGGCGTCCTAGGAGAAACAGCCGATGTCAGACAGCTTCCCCCTGCCGCCGGTGCGGCTGCACTCCGAAGCGGAGCTGGCGCGCGACGCGCTGTCCACGCCCTTGCTGTCCCGGGCCGCTCGGCTCGCCCGCTGGGCCGGCCCCGAAACCCGTGTCGACGCCGGTGGCGGGCTCGTCGACGAGCAGCTTCCCGCCGCGGCCGAGGCGCTCGCGCTGACCGGGGACGACGACGCCGCCGCCGACGCGAGCGAGGCGTGGCGGCTGGCGGTGGACACCGGGCTCGTCGAGGTCGTGGACGAGGAGGAGGGCACGGTCACGGCGGGCGCCGACCTCGCGCTGCTCACCGGCGGCTCGCCACAGGAGGTGCTCCGGGTGTGGCTCGCCGCCCTGGAGACGGTGCTCGCCGAGGCGAGCGCACCCGACCTCGGTGAACTGATCGACGCCGTGGACGCGGGCGGCGAGGTCGACCTGTCGTCCCTCGACTGGGATCCGGAGGCCGAGGCCGAGCTCCTCGACGGTGTGCTCGGCAACCTGTACGTGCTGACGGCCGGCGAGGAGGGGGCCGGCGACGCGCCGGTGCCGCTGCCGGCACTGGCCGCGTCGGTGATCGTGCCCAGCGACATGGGTGAGCCGACGAACGACGAGCTGGAGCAGGTGTCCGACGCGATGATGCGGCTGGACGACCAGTTCCGGCTGCTGGAGCCGGTGGGGCTCGTGGAGTACCAGCCGGTGGACGAGGCGCTGATGGCCGACGCGGACGAGGAGCCCGCGGCGCCGGTCGACGACACGGACGTGTCCCGCTACGGCATGGTCAAACTGACGCCGCTCGGGCTGTACGGGCTGCGGCACCGGCTGCTGGAGGCCGGGCTCACGGCACCGGCGGTCGGGGATCTGTCCGACAAGGGTGCGGACGTGCTGCTCGACGGTACGGCCGGTTTTCCGCCGGCGGCGGCGCACGCCGAGACCGAGCTGTGGCTGGCCCGCCGCGAACCCCTCGCCGCGGCACGCGAGTTGCTGGCGGCGGCGCGCGGGGCGGACGCCGGGGCGCCACTGCGGCGGCTGCACTGCCAGCAGGCGCTGTCGCTGGTGGGGGCCACGGCCGAGCCGGCGCTCCGGGAAGTCCTCGACGATCCCGAGCTGGGCGGGCTGGCGCGCGTGTGGCTGACCGAGCACGGGGCGCCCGACGTGCCGCCGCCGTCGGAGGCCATGGTCTTCTGGCTCACCATCGACACGCTGGCCGCGCAGCTCGCCGCCGAGGGCAACTCCGACGAACTGCGCGCACTCGTCGAGGGACTCGCCCAGCAGCACAGCGGCTTCTTCGCCGCGGCCTGGCGAGTCGACCACCCGGCCACACCGGACGTCCTGGAGGCCATGGGCCGCCTGCACCCCGACAAGAAGATCGCGAAGGAGGCGAGGAAGGCCGCGTTCAAGGCGCGGTCACAGCAAGGGGGTTGAGCGCCGCCCGCTGCCCGGCTTCCGGCAATCGCCGCTCACCTCATCCCGCCGCGACGGCGCTCAGCCACGACGGTGGTGATCGGCGGTGCCGAACCGGCCGTGCCCCATGACGGGTGTGCCGCGTGCGGGCTGCGGAGAGTTCGGCACCGCCGGATCGCGCTGTACCGGCTGACCGCCGTTGCGGGGGGGACCAAGTGGGCGGCGGGGATCAGGTGTCACGGATTCACAGAAGGGGCGCCGGTGAAGTCGGCCCTCGTTCAACTGCCGTTCAAGCGTGAGCGCCACCGTGTGGCCGATCGAGGTCCGCCACCCTCCACGGCACACCCACCGTCACAGGAGACACCATGTCGCTCACCCGCAGGGACTTCGCCAGAACGTCCGCGATCACCGGAGCCGGTGTCGCGCTCGCGGGCAGCGTCGGCGCCCTCGCCTCCGCGCCGAACGCCCTCGCGTCGTACGACACCGATGCCGCCGACGAGGCAGCCGAGGAGTCGGCGGTCACCCACCACGGTGTCGGCTACGGCCCGCTGCTCCCCGACCCCAAGGGCATCCTCGCCCTGCCCGCCGGGTTCTCGTACAAGATCATCACGTACAGCGGGAAGACCAAGCTGGAGTCCGGCGAGTTCACGCCGCAGAAGCACGACGGCACCGCCACCTTCGACGGCCCCCGCGGCACCACCCTCCTGGTCAACAACCACGAGTTGAAGGGCTCGCGCGCCCGCTGGGAGCACCCCGTGCCGCTCACCGAGGGACTCGTGTACGACCCGGCCGCCTCGGGGGGCTGCACGGTCGTCGAGGTGCGCCCCGACGGCCGCGTCGCCGAGTGGGTCGGCATCGCCGGCACCTCCACCAACTGCGCGGGCGGCCGCACCCCGTGGGACACCTGGCTCACCTGCGAGGAGAACTCCGACCGGGCCGGCGAGAACGGCATGACCAAGGACCACGGCTACGTCTTCGAGGTCGACCCCCTCGACCGGCGCGCCAACCGCGACCCCAAGCCACTGAAGTTCTTCGGCCGGTACGACCACGAGGCCGTTGTCATCGATCCCCGGCGCGGCCACGCCTACCTCACCGAGGACGACGCCGACCCCAACGGCCTGTTCTACCGCTGGGTGCCGCCGAAGGGCTTCCGCCACGGCCGCGGCCAGTTCCGCACCCTCGCCGACGACGTCGGCGTCCTCCAGGCCCCCAAGTGCTTCGACTCCGGCGGGCGTCACGTCGACGACCTCTCCCGCGCCACGAAGATCGGCACCGTGTACGGCGTCGACTGGATCGACGTACCCGACCGAGACGCCGGGAAGACCGCCGTGCGCGAGCAGTTCGGCCCCGGCGAGATCACCCGCGCCCGCAAGCTGGAGGGCATGTGGTGGGGCGACGGCGGCGCCTACATCGTCTCCTCGTACGCCCGCGAGGAGAGCCCGGTCCAGCACGACGGCCAGGTCTGGTTCTACGACCCGAGCCGCCGCACCCTCACACTGAAGGTCCTCCTCGGCGTCAACCCCGACCCCGCTGAGGACGGCGCCCTCGACGGCCCCGACAACATCACCGTCTCCCCCTACGGCGGCCTGGTCATCGCCGAGGACGGCGAGGGCATCCAGCACCTGTTCGGCGCCACCGACAGCGGACGTACGTACCCCATCGCCCGCAACGAGGTGAACATCGGCACCGAAGAGGAGCCCGAATACAGCGAGTTCGCCGGCGTCACCTTCTCGCCCGACGGCCGCACCCTGTTCGCCAGCATCCAGGAGCCGGGCATTCTGCTCGCCATCACGGGGCCCTGGAAGCGCCAGCAGCGTTAGAACACGGGGTCATTCGTATGGCTGGGGCTGTCCGATTCGACGGACGGCCCCTGGCGCTGAACCCACGGTTCACACATGTCCAAGTTGTGTGAGTAGCGCGGCGCACCAGTGAGGAAGAGGAAGCACGACCGGGTGCTGATCGTCACTTGATATCTAACATGTCAGCTCATGGAGGCCGTGCAGCCCGTCCGCCGAGTCCTGCTCAGAGACCGTGCCTACGAAGTGATCCGGGACGCCATAGTGACCGGCGACATCGAACCCGGAGCGGTGGTGCGCGACGCCGACTTCGCGGAGCGGCTCGGGCTGTCCCGGGCGCCGGTGCGCGAGGCGTTCGCCCGGCTGGTCGACGAAGGGCTCCTGGAGAGCAAGCCGCAGAGCTACACGCGGGTGACGCCGCTGGTGGCCGCCGACGTACGGGACGCGGCTGCCGTGGTCGGAGCCATGCACGAGCTGGTCACCCGGGTCGCCGTGCCTCCGGCTGTTCGCCGCGGACATCGAGGCGATGCGCGCCGCCAACGAACGGTTCGCGACGGCCGTGCGCGTGGGCGACGTGGACACCGCCCTGGAGGCGGACGACGCCCTGCACGACGTCCTCGTCCGGGTGAGCGGCAACCGCGCGGCCGCCGCCATCACCCGCTACAGCCCGCTCATCCGCCGCCTGGCGCGACGGCGCTTCGGTGAGGGCGGCACCTGCCGTTCGGCCGGACTGCACGACCGGCTGATCGAGGCCTGCGCGCCCGGCGACGTGGCCGCGGCCGTCGACGTCACCGCGGAGATCTGGCGGGGCCTGGAGGAGCTGGCCGACCCCTGACACCTGGAGGACTCCCATGTCCCTTGCCGACCACGCGCGTTATCCCCTCCTCTTCGGGCCCTCGCCCGTGCACCCCCTGGAGCGCCTGACCACGCACCTCGGCGGCGCCGCCCTGTGGGCCAAACGCGAGGACTGCAACTCCGGTATCGCGTACGGCGGGAACAAGACCCGCAAGCTGGAGTACCTGGTCGCCGACGCACTCGCCCAGGGCTGTGACACCCTCGTCTCGATCGGCGGGGTGCAGTCCAACCACACCCGCCAGGTCGCCGCCGTCGCCGCCCGTGCCGGACTCAAGTGCGTGCTGGTGCAGGAGAGTTGGGTGGACTGGCCGGACGCCGTGTACGACAAGGTGGGCAACATCCTGCTCAGCCGGCTAGCCGGGGCCGACGTACGGCTGGTGCGGGCCGGATTCGGCATCGGCTTCAAGGAGAGCTGGGAACAGGCCCTGAAGGAGGTCGAGGAGTCGGGCGGCAAGCCGTACCCCATCCCGGCCGGCGCCTCCGACCACCCGCTCGGCGGCCTGGGCTTCGCCGGATGGGCGTACGAAGTCGCCGAGCAGGAACGCGACTTGGGCGTCTTCTTCGACACTGTGATCGTGTGCTCGGTGACCGGGTCGACGCAGGCGGGCATGGTCGCCGGGTTCCGCGCCCTGGAGGAGGCCGGCGGCCGGCGGCGGCGCGTGATCGGCGTCGACGCCTCGGCCAAGCCCGCCGCCACCCGCGAGCAGATCGCCCGCATCGCCCACCGCACCGGCCGGCTCATCGGCGTACAGGCCGAGTTGACCGAAGCCGACGTGGAACTGGACGAGCGCTACCACGCGGGCACCTACGGCATCCCCGACGAGGCCACGCTCGCGGCCATGCGGCTCGCCGCCCGGACGGAGGGGATGATCACCGACCCGGTGTACGAGGGCAAGTCGATGGCCGGGTTGATCGACCTGGTTTCCCGCGGCGAGATCGGCCCGGACTCGACCGTCCTCTACGCCCATCTGGGCGGCCAGCTTGCACTGAACGCCTACAGTGCCCTGTTCTAGTGGTGTGTCGCTGCTTAATTACGGTGTGTCTGGTTGGGAGGTTGGTGTCTGGCAGATTCCTTCCCCTTTGCCAGACAGGGCTG
>NZ_JACTVI010000060.1 GCF_014495685.1 Streptomyces sp. TRM68367
CCACGTCGATGTCGCTCTGCGCGGACAGCAGCGCGGCGAAGCCCGAGCGGACCATGTCCTGGTCGTCCACCACGACCACACGGATGACCGTCATGCCCGAGCACCCTCTCCGGCCCCCACGAGGGCACCGATCCGCTCAACCTCCTTGACGCGCGCGGCGTCGGCGGGCTTCGCGGCGGGCGCCGGGAGCCGTCCCCGGCGGAACCACGCGAGGAGGACAAGTGGGTAGACGAAGTAGCCGAAGCGCGTGGCCGGCATCAGGCACATGGCCAGCCCGAGCCCGAGCGCCAGCCGGTCGGCGGCGGCCACGACCGTGCGCGGCGGGCGGACGACCAGGGAGACCGCCATCGCGACGGCGCTCGTGGCCAGCGCCGCCACGGCGAGCGTGCGGCCGCCCGGCACATGGTGGGCCAGCAGGTAGCCGGGCAGCGGGCTGGTCGCCGGGGAGCCGATGCCACCGGCGCCGAGCGGGAAGAGCACCACGTGCTCGACGAACGCGTGCGGATCGACCAGGGCGGACGGCGCCACCGCGACGGCCGCCACCGCGAGAGCCGTACCGGCGGCGCGCAGCGCGGCCCGGCGGCCCGACGTCGCCGCGATCAGGACGAGCCCCACCGGCAGCAGCGGCCAGGCGGTCCACTTCAGCGCCGCCGCGGCCCCCATGGCCAGGCCCGCCGCCGTACCTGGCCCGCGCCGGCCCGCCAGCGCCAGTCCCAGGCACATCAGGCCGATCACCGGCAGGTCGATGCCGCCGACCGCCAGCGGCAGGGCGACCGCGGGAAAGGCCGCGACGAGCAGAAGAGCACTCGGCCGGGGCTCGGTGTCCACCGTCAGGCTGCTCTGCCCGGGTACGAGGCGCCGCGCGGCCAGGGCCAGGGACGCGAAGAACACCACGGCGAACCAGAACCGGGCGTCCCCGAGAGGGCTGTCGCCCAGCAGGGCGTGCGGGAGGCCGAGCAGGGCCATGCCGGGCAGGTAGGGGTTGAAGTCGTCCACGTCGACCGGGTGCGGGGCGTACGGGCTGCCGGTGCTCAGCAGCAGGCCGGCGGAGTGCTCGACGACATGGACCTCCGCCTGGGCCTGGCCCGCCGCCAACAGCGCGACCAGCGGCACCACCACGGCCCCCGTGACCGCGACGAGCGCCCCGGTCCGGCCCCACCGGCGGGGTGCGGGCCAGGCCGAGACCGCGGCTCCGGCGTAGCCGACGGACGCGCATACTCCCCACACGCGGTGGGTGGTCTGCGTCGTCACACCCGCGAGGACGAGCGCGAACCCGGCGCACGCCAACCAGTAGACGCCGTCCCACCGCACCCCGGCATCCCGGCGCCGGACGGGCCTGCGCGGCCCGGCGATCGGGGTGGCGCCATCGAATCTCGGGCGGCGGGCCATGACCCTGGGCGCCGCGACGAGTGGCTGATGTGACATCGGCGTGCTCCTGTGCCGGGGAAGGTGGAGGGTGCGGGATTCAATCTCCCGTCCCGGCAGGGGAGGCCACTTCGGCCGAACGGCCATGGTTCGCGCCACCCGGCATCGGCGCCGGTCGGCCGAATGGCCGAGCGTCTCCTGGCGTATGCCAAGCATTTCCCGGCGCACCCGAAAACGCCGACGGCCGCCCGGTGTCTGCCGGGCGGCCGTCGACGTTGTGTGTACGTGGGGCTACTCCTGTGCGTGCCGGATCGCGTCCAGCACGATGTGCGCGACGTGGTCGTCGGTCAGGGTGTAGAGCGTTTCGCGTGCCTGGCGCCGGGCGGTGACGATCCGGGAGGTACGCAGCACCCGCAGGTGCTGGGAGACCAGCGGCTGGCTCACGCCGAGGGCGGTCACCAGCTCATGCACGTGCTTCCCGCCGCCGGACAGCTCGCGCACGATGCCCAGCCGCACGGGTGAGGCCAGTGCGCGCAGCAGATCGCTGGCTGCGTGCAGGTCCGGTGCCGGCTCGTCCGCCGGAGAGGGGCAAGGCGTCGTCATATGCAAACATTAGCATATGACAATGATTTCCAGGGCGCCCCGACCTGCGGGAACGGCCGGCTCGCGCGTCAGCCGGTGACCGTGATCAGTGGTCGTCCCAGTGGCCGTCGTGCGCCGCGTGGCGGTGGCCGTCGTGCACGTAGTCGGTGTGGTCGCCGTGCGGCACGGCGACGTGGCCGCAGCCCTCGCCGTGCTGGTGCTCGTGACCGTCGTGGACGGCGTGGCCGTCGGCGGTGCACTCGTCGACATGGTCGTCGTGCACGCGGTGGATGTGGCCGTCGTGGGCGTAGTCGGTGTGGTCGCCGTGCGGGATGGCGACGTGGCCGCAGTCCGCGCCGTGGGTGTGCGTGTGACCGTCGTGGGTGCGGTGCTCGGTGGCGGTGGTCATGGGGGTGGCTCCTTGCTGTTGTGCCGTCGGCCGCCCGCGGCCTCTTCTGCCCGGGCGTCGCATTGCGACATTAACATATAGCGATCTCTGCATGTAAAGCGCGCAGCAGCCGGAGCTGGTGGGAGACGGCGGACTGCTCCACGGCGGCGAGGTCGCCGACCGCATGCGGGGCCCGGCGCAGGGCGGTGAGGATCAGCAGCCGGGACGGTGTGGCCGGCGCCTGGAGGTCGTGGCGACCGAGGCCGCCGTGGCCTCGTCGAGCGGGGCGCCCCGCCGGGCTCCGGGGCGGGCTGGCCGCGACGACCTCGCCGCCGCCCGTGGGCTCACAGGCGTGCACGCGCCAGCGCCTCGCGCGGCGGCCGGATGAACTGCAACTCCGGCGTGGCCGACGGCGTGGCAAGGCCAGGGCCGCCGGCCTCGGCCCAGCGCAGCAGGTCGTCGGGGCAGTCGTCGTCCATGGCGAAGCCGCCCCAGGTGGCCCGCCCGCCCGCCCGGCGCCCGGCCGTGGAGGGCTGCACGACGATGACGGCGGCCTGGTCGCACGGGCCGAGGCAGTCGGTCGTCCGAACGGCGAAGCGGCCGCCCGACGCGGCGGCGCCGGCCCGCAGCCGCTCCAACTGCCAGGCGTGGTCGCTGTCCGGGTGCTTGCCCGGGTTGCCGCAGCAGCCTCGGCACACCACCAGGGTGCACGGGCGGGCGGGTCGGATCGAACGTGTCGCGGCGGCGCACCAGCGCGCCCAGGATGCGGTTGAGCAGGGTGGTCCTGCCCGAGCCGAGGAAGCCGGTCAGGACGGTGACGGGCACGCGCGCGTCAATGGACCGCGCGGTGTTCAATGCAGGCTCCCAGGGGCGCTGTTCGGGGTGCGCTCGCCACGCTGAACGGGAACCGTGTCCATGTGAACGGTGAGTCATGCATCGGGGTGTAGGAGGGCGTGCCTCGGGGAACCGGGCGGATGTGAACCTGTGGATGCGTCGTGGCCTCTGCGTCGCCGGTGTGGTGGCGGCGCTGTTTGTCCTGTATCTGGCGGCGCTGTGGGGGATTCAGCGGTTGTGACGCGCCGGCCGCGACGCAGGTGTCGTCAGGCCGGCCGGACCACGCTGTGGATCGACGACTCCCCGGCGAGGAACACCGACTCCTCGCGGACGACCCGGCCCGGCCCGGGGGCGTGGATCATCATGCCGTTGCCGCTGTACAGGCCGACGTGGCTGGCGTCGCCGTAGAAGAAGATCAGGTCTCCCGGCTGGGCCACGGCGAGGGAGACCTGCGTACCGGCGCTCGCCTGCTCCTGGACGGTACGGGGGAGCGCCAGACCGGCGGCCCTCCAGGCGGCGGCGGGGAGACCGGCGCAGTCGTAGGCGTCCGGCCCGGTCGCACCCCACAGGCAGGGCTTGCCGATCTGGGCGCGCGCGAACTCCAGGGCGCGCAGGGCCTTGGTGTCGGGGGCCGGGGGCGGGGTCGGGGTGAGGGCGGCTGAGGTGTCGAACTGGGCGGGCGTGCAGGGTGGGGCTGGTGCTGCGAAGGGGGCCCCCAGCGGGTTGGACGCCGCGAGCGGAGCCGGTGCCCCGAGGGGAGCTGATGTCCCGAGCGGGGCCGACGTTCCCGACGGGGGCGACATCCGCAGCGGGGCCGACGCCGCGAGGGGAGCCGGTGTTCCCAGCGTGTCCTGTGTCCCCAGCGGGTTGGGTGTCCCGAGCGCGTTCGATGCCCTGAGCGGCTCGGGGGTCCCGAGCTGGTCCACAGTCCCGAGCGAGCCTGTCGTGCCGAGCGGGTCCGTCGTGCCGAGCGGGCCTGTCGTGCCCAGCGGAGAGCCAGTCGTGCCAAGCGAGCCAGTCGTGTCAAGCGGGCCTGTCGTGCCCAGCGGGTCCGGAGATCCGATGGGGCCTGGCAGGGCGGCCGGGCGCTGTGGGGCGGCGGGTGTGGGCGCGGACGGTGCGGGCTGGGTGGCACGTGTCGCCAGGAGGTCGCGGGCCGTGGCGAGTTTGCGCTGGGTCTGCTGCTTGGCCGCCCGGAGTGCCGCCTGGGGCGACTCCGCGGCGGGGGCGGGCAGGGCGGCGCGGGCGGGTTCCGGTGCCTGAGCCGGTGCGGCGGGCAGGGCGGCCGTCGACGCGCCGGGGGGCAGGTCGGCCGCCGGCGCCGCGGCGAGCGGCGTGGTGCCGGCGCCGGCGGGCAGTTCCGCCACGGACTGGCCGGCGCCGGGCAGGGCGCGGCCGACGCGGGTGTCCCCGGAGCCACCCAAGCCCCCGGACTCACCCGAGCGCCCGGAGTCCCCGAAGAGGTCCGTCGCGCGCGCCGGCCGGGGCTCGGCCGGGCGGTCCGGCATTCTGTCGGCCGGGAGTACGGCGGGGACGGTCGGGCCGAGCTTCTGGCGGGCCGCGTCGAACCACTGCCGGGCGACGGTGTCGAGCGCGGGGTCGGAACCGCTGCGCCGGTCGCCTGCCGCCGGAGCGGCGCGCCGCGAACCGTCGCCCGGAGCCGGCATTCCGCGCCGGGCACCGCTGTCCGTGGCCTGCGCCCCGCGTCGCGCGCCGCTGTCCGGGGCCGCCTGTACGCCGCGCCGGGCGTCGTCCGGGGTCCGCATGCCGCGCCGCGGGCTCTCGTCCGCGGCGCGGGCGGCGCGCCTGCGGTCGCCGTCGGCTGCCGGAGTGGTGCGTTTGCGTGGACCTGCCGCCTTCGCGCGGGTCGCGTTGTAGGTACCGGTGGCCGTCTCGGCCTGGTCGTACAGGGCGGTGACCCGCTGCTGGATCTCCTCGCGGCTCGGGCCGTCCTCCTCGGTGCCCGGTGTGGCACCCGCGGTCTGGGAGAAGAGAGCGACGGAGGTGAGGGCCGCCGTCGCGAGAGCGGAGTTGCGCATGCCGGGGAGGCTTATGCCTCCGGGACGCGGGGTGCGTTCCGGCGCCATGGGGGACGTACTCCTTCCGTACTCCGCCTACCGGGTTAGCTGTCGGGTTCGGGCCTTGATTCGGAAGGGTTGCCCTACAGCCCGTCTCCCGCAAGGGAGTTGGGCCGATTCACCCCGGGGATCTCTGTCGGGTCCCCGGCTCCGGCTGCCCGCGCGGGCGCACCGGACTCGGCGGAGACCGCGCGACCCGACGGGGTCCGCCGGAGCGGAGTCGAGCGGTCTGCCGCCAACCTAGCCAACTTGTGTGCCTGGTGTGAAGATTGATGGGCGTAATGTCCGATGTTTGAAGCGCATTAATTCGTTCCGCGCTGCTGTTGCCACGCTTCGTAGTGGTCCAGGACGGTCTGCTCGATCGGCCGGTAGGTGATGCCGAGTTCGTGCACGCTCCTGCTGTTGTCCACCCGGAAGCGGATCCCGAGGTGCCCCCGGATGTAGTCCTGGGTCAGGCCGAACGCCGGGCCCAGGACGCGCACCGGCCAGTGCGGGAGCCTGGTGCGGGGGAGGCGAAGATTGCGGGGGTGACGGGTCCTGATGATGCGTGACATGTCGTGGAAGGACGTCATCGTCTCCGCGGCGACGATGTAGCGGCCCTTCGCGTCGGGGTGCTCCGCCGCCGCGATGTGCGCGTTGGTCACGTCCCGCACGTCCGCCGTCGTGAAGGAGAAGTCCGGTGCGCCGTAGAAGAAGTAGCCCTTGAACAGCTCCTCCAGCAGGAACAGGCTGCCGGACTCCGAGGCGGGGGTGAGCGAAGGCCCCAGGATCAGGCCGGGGTTGACGGACACCATCCGCCAGCGGTCCTGGGCCGCCTCCGCCTCCCATGCCGTGCGTTCCGCGACGGTCTTGGCGTAGTGGTACGGGTTGTTCTCCACTGTGCTGGTGGTGTTGAAGTACCGCTCCGACAGGGTGTTGTCCGCCATGGCCCGCACGTCCGCGTAGTCGCCGAAGACCGCGCCCACGGTGGACGTGAAGACCAGCCGCTCGACGGTGGGCGTGCGCCTCACGCTCCCCAGTACGTTGCGCGTGCCGAGCAGCGCCGGGTCGGCCACGTCCCGGCGGCCGTCCCTGATCCGCTCCGGCATGAGGAACGGCGACGCCACGTGGAACACCACCCGGCAGTCGCTCATCGCCGCGTCGAATGAGCGGTCTTTCAGCAAGTCTGCCTCGAACAGAGTGAGTTGGCCGGGATACGACTTCTGCATCTCGCGCAGCGGCCGCACCTTCGCGGTGTGCGCGGCGTCGCGCACCGTGGCGTGGACCCGGTTCCCCCGCTCCAGCAGCCGCCGCACCAGATGGCTGCCGACGAAACCGCTGCCGCCGGTCACCAGGGCCGTCGCCGGCGCGGTCGTTCCGCTTCCGTCCACGCTCTCACTCCTCGCTCGCCGTCCACGCGCCGCACCCGCGTCGCGCTCCGGGGAGTCAGCGTCGGGCATGGACCGGTCGTAAGGGAACAGAGGGTGACCCCGGCCGGTCGCAGGGTGCATGGGTGTGTCCACGTCATCCAGGTAGAACCAGCCACATTGTGTTGGGCGGGGGCCGGGCCGCACCGCGTGGGCAAAGCGCTGCCGCCAGGGCCGAGGCTGTGCTGCGGGGTGAGCCCTGCGTTGCGCCGACACCCTCTGTGGCGGAGCTGTGGACCGGCTGTCGGTGGCGCGCGGACGTGATGTGCGGATGACGGAATGCGACCTTCACAAAACCTCCCCGTTCGCTGGCCGGAACGCGTCTTGTTGGGGCAACTGGGCACCGACCAAGGTGTGTTGAGCACTTGAGCATCAGGAGTCACAAGCGAGCTGCTTGGCCCGTGCAACCGATTGCACGGGGCGCTGACGGGGGAACTGATGCGGTGCGCGTGCCCACCGCCCGCTCGGCGCGGGGCGGCGCGGCGCCGGTCCGGAACATTCCCCTCTGCCATCTCTTGGTGCCTTCGCCCGGAGCCCGAGACAGGGACCCGGAGCCCGAAAAGGGATAGGAGGGGGAATGCCGATGAGTCCAGTGAGCGCCGCCAAGCCGACGTATCCCGGCGTCTACGTCGAAGAGCTTCCCAGCAGCACCCGCACCATCTCGACCCTGACCACGTCGGTGACCGCCTTCGTGGGCCACACCCGGCGCGGTCCGCTGAACGAGCCGGTCCGCGTCACCAGCTTCGCCGAGTTCGAGCGCCGCTTCGGCGGCCTGAGCGCGCAGAGCGCCGTCGGTTACGCGGTCCACCAGTTCTTCGGCAACGGCGGCACCGTCGCGGTGATCGTCCGGGTCGCCAAGGCCGGCAGCGGCAAGGCCGCCTGCGTCACCCTCAATTCGACCGAGGGCCACAGCGAGGGCCCGGTCCTCGAAGTGCACGCCAAGGAGCCCGGCGTCTGGGGCAACGGCCTGCGCGTGGCCGTCGACTACGACACGACGTGCCCCGACGAGACGTTCAACCTGCGCGTGTACGACGCCAAGGGCGACGCCCGCGAGAGCTTCACCGGGCTGTCCATGGACTCCGCCAACGGGCGGTACGCGCCGACCGTGATCAACGCCGGTTCGCGGCTGATCCGCGTCGAGGCCGTCGGCGAGGGCCGCCCCGACCCGTCCGGCACGGTCTCCAAGCCCTTCGGGCACGAGCTGCCCGACCTCGCCGTGGACCTCACCGTCAAGATCGGCGACGTGGAGCGGGAGTTCACCCTCTACGACCCGGACGCGGACGGTGAAGCACCGTCGAGTGTGACCGAGCTGGCGCTGCTCCTGGAGCGCAAGCTGCGCGCCCTGCCCGACGCACCCGGCAAGCACGCCTTCGCGGGCGTCGAGGTCACCGCCTTCGGCCGCCGTATCCAGGTCGTCGCCGGTTCCACCGACCCCGAGGACGTTGTCCGCTTCCTCGGCGAGTGCGCCAACGACCTCGGCCTGGAGGCCTCCGTCAACCCGCCCGTCTTCCCGCTGGAGGGCGGCGAGGACGGCGAGGCGCCCGGACCGCGCGACCTCATCGGCAGCGAGGCCGACAAGTCCGGCATCCAGGCGCTGCGCGGCGTCGCCGACGTCAACCTGCTCGTGCTGCCCGAGCTCGCGGCGTACGAGAAGACCGAGGACGCCGTCACCGTCGTGTCGGCCGCCCAGCGGTTGTGCCAGGAGCGGCGGATCTTCCTACTGGTGGACGCGCCGAGCACCTGGGTCAGCGTCGACACGGCCCGCGCCGGGCTCGCCGCCTTCGACGCCGTACGCGGCAACCACGCGGGCCTGTACTTCCCGCACCTCCAGCTCACCGACCCGCTCACCGGCCGGCTGCGCTCCTTCCCGCCGTCCGGCGCGGTCGCCGGCGTCATCGCCCGCACCGACTCCGAGCGCGGCGTGTGGAAGGCGCCCGCCGGCACCGAGGCGCGGCTCGCCGGCGTGCACTCCCTCACGGTCGGCCTCACCGACCGCGAGACCGGGCTGCTCAACCCGCTCGGCGTCAACTGCCTGCGCACCTTCCCGCTCACCGGTCCGGTGGTGTGGGGCGCGCGCACCCTGGAGGGCTCCGACGCACTGGACAGCGAGTGGAAGTACGTCCCCGTACGGCGGCTCGCCCTGCACGTCGAGGACAGCCTCCAGCGCGGCCTGCAGTGGGTGGTGTTCGAGCCGAACGACGAGAACCTGTGGCAGCAGATCCGGCTCAGCGCCTCCTCGTTCCTGCACACCCTCTTCCGCCAGGGCGCCTTCAAGGGCGGCACGCCGCGCGAGGCGTACTTCGTCAAGTGCGACAGCGACACGACGACCGCCGAGGACATCGAGAACGGCATCGTCAACGTCCTCGTCGGCATCGCGCCGGTCCGCCCGGCCGAGTTCGTGATCGTCAAGATCCAGCAGACGTCCGGGCAGTTCGCGCTCTAGGCGCGGGGAATCGTGGAGAACTGAAGGAATCCGATGGCTGAGTTCACGGTCAACGCGCATCGCTTCGACCCGTACAAGAACTTCAAGTTCCTGGTCCTGTGGGACGGTCGTACGGTCGCCGGCATCAGCAAGATCAGTCCGCTCAAGCGGACCACCGAGGTCGTCAAGCACCGGCACGGCGGCGACCCCTCCTCCCCGCGCAAGTCGCCGGGACGCTCCGAGTTCGAGGGCATCACCCTGGAGCGCGGGGTCACGCACGACCCCGAGTTCGACCGCTGGGCCAACAAGGTCTGGCAGGTCGGCGCCGGGCTCGGCTCCGAGGTGTCCCTCGCCGACTTCCGCAAGGACATCGTCATCCAGGTCCTCAACGAGGCCGGCCAGGTCGCCGTCTCGCACAAGCTCTACCGGACCTGGCCCAGCGAGTACCAGGTCCTCGGCGAGATGGACGCCAACGCCAACGCGGTGGCCATCCAGTCGCTGAAGCTGGAGTGCGAGGGCTGGGAGCGGGACTACGAGGTGCCCGAGCCGGAGGAACCCTCCTTCCTGAACCCGGCGTAGCCACGGGCGGGGGGCGGATATGGCGATCACACAGGCGGCCGACTTCCTGGCCACCTGGGAGGCCGGGCTCGCCACGGCACCGGGAGGACGCGCGCTGCTGCTGCACCGCGTCGCCCGCCCGGACGTCGGCGGCGACTCCCGGGCGCTGCTGTCGCTGCCGGTGGGGGAGCGCGAGGCGGACCTGTTCGCGCTGCGCCGCGCGCTGTTCGGCGACCGGATGCAGGTGCGCCTGGCGTGCGGGGCGTGCGGGGCGGACATGGAGTTCGAGCTGGACGCCGGGGAGTTCGCGGCTTCCCTGGCCGTGCGCGGTGACTCGCTCGTGCGGGTCGCCGAGGGCGGCTGGGAGGTCGAGTTCCGGGTGCCCGGTGTCGCCGACCTGACGGCGGCGGCGCGGGACGCCGACCCGCGCCGGGCACTTCTGGCGCGGTGCGTCGTGCACGCCGTACGGGACGGCGAGCCCGCTCCGGCGGACGAGCTGCCCGACCCCGTGCAGCGCCGGATCGCCGAGGCCGCGGAGGCGGCGGACCCCGGCGCCGACGTGACGCTGAACATCGCCTGCCCCGAGTGCGGCGCGCCCACCCGGGCCGAGCTGGACATCGCCTCCTACCTGTGGACCGAACTGGACGCCTGGGCCAGGGACCTGCTCCTGGACGTCCATCTGCTCGCCACCGCCTACGGCTGGAGCGAGCCGGAGATCCTGGCGCTCAGCCCGCTGCGGCGCCGTTACTACCTGGAGCTGTGTGCGGATGTCTGAGTCCACTGGGCAGGCGCGGCCGGAGCCCGACTTCCTCGACCGGCTGATCGCCCGGCACGCCGCGCCGGCCGCCGCTCCGCGTCCCGGCGTGGTGCGGGTACAGCCGCGGCTGCCGGGGCCGTTCGAGCGGATCGAGGCGGTCCGGGGCACGGGCCCGGACGCGGACGACACCGAGCCGCTGTGGCCGGTCACCGTCCCGTCCCCCGCGCCGCGGGACGACAGGGCGCGGCCGGCCCTGCGCGAGGTGCGCACCGAGCGGGAGCGGACCGTCGTACGCACCGAGCAGACCCCCGCACCCGAGGAGCCGGCACCGCGTCCGGCCGCACTGCGGGTGCCGCAGGCGCCGCTGCTGCGCCCCGCGGCGCCGCTCACCCCTGGGCAGCGGCCGGTCCCCGACGCGGCGCACCGCGCGGCGGGACGCGGGCGTACGGAACGGGACGCGACCCCGAGCGCGGCGCCCGTGCCTGTCCCCCCGGGCACGGACGCCGCTTCCCGCGCCGCTGTGTCCGCACCCCTGGTGCCCAGCACCGCGGACACGGCGGCCGCACGCGACGCCGTACGGCAGGCCGCCGCGCGGCGGCCGGGGCGCCAGGCCGAGCAGGTGGTGCAGGTGCAGATCGGGCGGCTGGAGGTCACGGCGGCCGGCACGTCCCAGGGCGGCGGCCGGCCACGCCCCCGGGGGACGGAACGCCCGCAGGCCACGCTCAGCCTGGCCGAGTACCTGGCGGCGAAGGGGCGCGAGTGAGCGGCGCCGGGAGCCGAACCGAACAGCCGAGAAGGACTAGAGGGACCGAGGAACCGACGCCATGAGCAACGCACTTGCCATCGCCCACGTCACCCAGGCCCTCGCCTTGCTCATCGAGACGAACCTGCCCCCGGACATCGACATCGCCGTCAAGGTCGAGCCGCGCAAGCCCCCCGCCGACCCGCCGACCGAGCCCACCATCACGGTGTTCCTGTACCAGGTCACGCCCAACACCTCGCAGCGGGGCAATGACCTGCCGACCCGCGCCCCCGACGGCACACTGGTCCGGCGGGCAGCGGCCGCACTCGATCTGCACTACCTGATCAGCGCGTACGGCGAGGAGGCGGAGCTGGTCGGGCAGCGGCTCATCGGCTCGGTCGTCCGGACACTGCACGAGATCCCCGTCCTGCCGAAGGACATCATCGAAATCACCGGCGAGCGGGCCCACTTGGCAGGCAGCGACCTGGCCGAGGCGGCGCAGCGGGTGCGGTTCACGCCGACCGTGATGGACATCGACGAGACCTCCAAGCTGTGGGGGATGCTCCACCAGACGCCGTACACGCTGTCCGTCGTCTACCAGGCCGCCCTCGTCTTCATCGAGGGCCGCGAGATACCGGCGCCGCGCAAGCCGGTGGAGCGGCCGGAGGTACGGGTGCTGCCGTTCGGGGCGCCGGGGGCGCCGCTGCCGGCCGCTGCCGTGGGGGCTGCGGGTCCGGCGGAGGGGCCGGTGTCCGGGCAGGACGGCTCGGGCGGTCAGGACGGGCGGAGCGGGCAAGCCGGGGTGCCCGCGCGGACGCCGGAGAAGGCCCTCGCGAAGACGGCGGCGAAGGCGCCCGCCAAGGCCGCGGCCAAGACACCCGCGAAGGCACCCGCGAAGGCGGTCGCCGCATCCCCGGCCAAGGAACCGGCGCGCTCCCGCAAGGCAGCGAAGCAGGCGCAGGCCGCGAAGACGACGAAGGCGGCGAAGAGCGCGCGAACCGGCAGGTCGGGCGGGTCGGCCCCGGCCGGCGGTGGCGACGGTGCCCGGACAAGTGAGGGCGACCGTTCCGCCGGGGGCGGTGAGGGCCGGGCCGGACGGGGCGCCGGGGCGGGCGGGAGTGAGGAGAGCGGTCGGCCCGCGGCCGGCTCCGGCCGCGGCGAAGACGTGGAGAGCTGAGGCGGGGTGGAAGCGACGGGGGCAGGTGAGGGCATGGGAACGGACCGGACCTACGGGCCGGGGGAGGACGGCGCCGCGACGCTGACCGCCGAGATCCGGCGTGTCCTGGCCCGTGTCGACGCCCACGCCGAGGGCACCGACCGGCACACGGCGGATCCGGCCCCCGGCGACGCGTCGCCCGTGCCCGCCGCCGGACCCGGCACCGCACCCCTCGACGCGCTGGTCGCCTGCTTCGGGCTGACCTCGTTCGAACGCGACGTCATCCTCCTCACCGCCGCCCACGAGCTGGAGCCCACGACCGGCGCCCGCTGCGCCGCGGCCGGTGGGGACCCCGAACGTGCGTACCCCACGTTCTCGCTGGCCCTGGCCGCGCTCGCCGAACCCCACTGGAGCGCCCTCACGCCCGTGTCGCCGCTGCGCCGCTGGCGGATCGTGGAGCTGGAGGACCCCTCGCGGCTGACCACCTCCCGGCTCCGGCTCGACGAGCGCATCCTGCACTTCCTGCTCGGCTCGCCCTACCTCGACGTCCGCCTGCACGGCCAGCTGCGCCGCACCCCGGTGCCCGACCGGCTGCCGCCCTCGTACGACGTCGCCGCGAGCCGGGTCGCGGCCGGCTGGGCGGACGGCGCCCGCCCGGACGCGCCGCTGCTCGTCGAGCTGGTCGGCGGCGACCTGCGCAGCCGCGCCGACATCGCCGCAGCCGCTGCCGCGCGCGCCGGGCTCGGGCTGTACGCCATGGGCGCCGAGGACGTGCCCACCGACGCCGTCGAGCGCGACCGGTTCGCCCGGCTGTGGCAGCGCGAGGCGATCCTGCTGCCCGCCGCGCTGCTCGTCGAGGTGGGCGAGCTGGACCGCGACCAGCAGGCGGCCACCGACGCGTTCCTCGCCGGGGCCGCCGTACCCGTCGTCGTGTCGAGCACCGACCCGCGCCGCACCGACCGCGCGCACGGCATGCGCGTGTCCGTGCCGCGCCTGGACGACGAGGAGCAACTCGACTTGTGGGGCGAGGCGTTCCGGGACGTCGCCGACCTCGACGAGGGCGAACTGCGCTCGCTGGTCGCCCAGTTCCAGCTGCCGCCGCACGTCGTGCGCTCCGCCGCCGCGACCGTACGGCGCGAACTGCCGTACGAGGACGAGCTGGACGCCGTACAGCTCGCCTGGCGGGCCGGTCTCGGCGAGGCGCGGATCGTGATGGACGAGCTCGGGCGGCGGATCGAGCCGCAGGCCGGCTGGGACGACCTGGTGCTGCACGAGCGGCAGACGAACGTGCTGCGGGAGATCGTCGCGCATGTCCGGCAGCGGGGCACCGTGCACCAGGAGTGGGGATTCGCGGCCACGCTGCGCCGCGGCCTCGGCGTCACCGCGCTGTTCGCGGGCGGCTCCGGCACCGGAAAGACGCTGGCCGCCGAGGTGATGGCGAAGGAGCTGGGCCTCGACCTGTTCGTCATCGACCTGTCGCAGGTGGTCAGCAAGTACATCGGCGAGACCGAGAAGAACCTCCGCCGGGTCTTCGACGCCGCCGAAGCCGGCGGCGCGCTGCTGCTGTTCGACGAGGCCGACGCGCTGTTCGGCAAGCGCAGCGAGGTCAAGGACAGCCACGACCGGTACGCCAACCTCGAGGTCAGCTATCTGCTGATGCGGATGGAGGCCTACCGGGGCCTCGCCATCCTCACCACCAACATGAAGAAGGCCCTGGACAACGCCTTCCTGCGGCGCATCCGGTTCGTCGTCGACTTCCCCTTCCCGGCCGAGCACGAGCGCGCCGAGATCTGGCGCCGCGTGCTGCCGCCGCAGGCCCCGGTCAAGGACCTCGACCCGGCGCTGCTCGCCCAGCTCACCGTGGCGGGCGGCTCCATCCGCAACATCGCGCTGTCCGGGGCGTTCCTCGCCGCCGAGGAGGGCGAGGCGCTGCAGATGCGGCACATGCTCGCCGCCGCCCGCACCGAGTACCTGAAGCTGGAACGTTCCCTGACGCCGACGGAGGTCCGGCAATGGGTGTGACACCAGGTGAGATCCGGGTCGAAGTGGGCGAGTTGGCCCTCGACGGGTTCCGGGTGGACCCGGACCGGGTGGCCGCTTCGTTCGAGCGGGAGCTGACCCGGCTGGTGCGCGAGCACGGGGTGCCGCTCTCCGAGGAGGGGGCTGTGACGGTCGACGCGCTGTCCGGCCTGCCGCCGCTGCCCGCCGGGCTGTCCGCGCGGCGGCTCGGGCAGGAGCTGGCGCGCGCGGTGCACGAGGGGCTCAGCGGATATGGGGAGGTGACGCGGTGACCACTCCGTCACGGGACGGCCGGTCCGAGCAGACCGCCGAACAGCGCCGCCGCAAGCGCAAGGAACGCGCCGCCAAGAACCGTACGCCCGAGCCGAAGAACATCGTCAGCGGCGCGGGCCAGCCCCTGGACCCGAGCGTACGGAGGGAGCTGGAGGAGCAGCTCGGCCATGACCTCGGCTCCGTACGCCTGCACGCCGACCGCGACGCGGGCGCACTCACCGGAATGCTGGGCGCGGACGCGGTGGCGGTCGGCCAGGACGTCTTCTTCGCCGAGGGCCACTACCAGCCGGGCACCCCCCAGGGCCGCGCCCTGCTCGCCCATGAGCTGCTGCACACGATCCAACACCCGTTTGCCAGCGGGACGTTGATGACAGGGCGTGACCTGGGCGAGGTCAGCGCCCCGCACGAGGCGGCCGAACGCGCCGCCGAACACACCGCCCGGGCCCTGATCCGCGGCGAGCAGGCCCCCGAGGTCGCCCCGGAACCCCACACTCCGGCCTGGATGCGCTACACCACCGTCCACGCCGACCGCACCCGCCTCGAACACCTTGACCCGGCCACCCTGGTCGACCGCCTCGCCAACACGGTCATACGGTCGCTGCGCGTCGACCCGTCCGACAGCACGAAGCGCGTCCGCGCCTCCCTGGCCCCTCTCTCGGAGGAGCTTCAGGACCGCGTACTCGATCGGCTTGAGGACCGGCTCCTCACCTCCGAGCACGAGTTCGTGCTCGACCTGGTGGAGGAGATCGATGAGGAGGGGCGGGCGGACAGCGAGTCCGCCGCCCGGCAGGGCGCCCTCACCGCCCCCGAGGTCGAGGAGGACCCGGCCGAGGACGTACAGGCGGAGCGTGCGAAGGCGCAGGAGGCGGCCGAGGAGCAGCAGGAGCGGAACGAGCGGACCGGACCGGCCCCGGGCCCGGAGAAGCAGGAGGCGGACGACGGCACCGCACCAGCCGCCGGCAGCACCCCGCAGAACGCGGGCGGCACCATCCCGCAGGGCGGCACCCCGGGATCGGCGGCGGGGAAGGCGGAGGCGGAGCAGCAGTCCGATCCGCGTACGGGCGGGGACGCGTCGAGCCCCAAGGGGGATGGCGAGCAGCCGACTTCTCCGGCCGCGCAGTCCGAGCAGAAGTCGCAGCCATCCGGGCAGATGCCGGGGCAGCAGGAGGCCGCGGCCGGAGAGTCAGGTCAGCAGTCCGGCGCGGAGCAGGACGGCCAGAGTGGTCAGCAGGCACAGCAGGCACAGCAGGAGGGCAAGGGGCAGGAACAGCAGGGTGAGAAGGGCGAGAAGGGCGGCGACCGGGCCGAGGCGAAGCAGGCCGGGAAGAAGGCCAAGGAGGAGGCCGCCAAGGAGGAGGCTGGTCCGGGCTCCGACGAGCAGGAGAAGTCCGCCGCGAAGGCCCGCGAGAGCGCCGCCGAGACCGAAGCGGCCAAGCCGGACGAGCCGGTCCGGGACGAGGGCACGCCCACGAACGCGGGTCAGGGCGAGCAGTTCGACGGCCGGCCCAGCACCCTGGACGGCGCCCGCGCGCAGGACCAGCTGGGCGCGGAGGAGCCGCAGGAGGAGACCGTCGGGCAGGGCGGCGACTCCGAGGTGGAGGTCGGCGGCGGGGAGAAGAGCGCCTGGGACATCAAGCTCAGGCCGGAGGACTTCCTGCCCGAGCAGGACCTCGACGTGTCGAATGTGCCGACATCCGAGCAGATCGACGCCTCGGACAACTACACACTGCCCGCCCCTTCCTTCCCCGCCCCGCCGCCGACCAAGGCCGACAAGGTGCACGCCGAGCGGGAGCAGGAGGACGAGGAGGACGCCGAGCGCGAGGCAGCGGCGCAGAAGGAGGACCCCGGTACGGAGGACTCCCCGCCCGTTCCCGGCTTCGAGGAGGAGGCTCGGGAGCAGGCTCGGCGTACGGAGAGCGAGCTCGACCCCGAGGAGAAGAACGAGCCGAAGCCCGCCCCCGGCGTGGCCTCCAAGGACCCCAAGCAGGGCGCCGACCCCAAGGCGGGCCCTGCCGCCGCCGAGGCCGCCGTTCAGGAGGCCGAGAGCCGTACGAAGGAGGCCAACGGCGATACGGCGGAGAAGGCCGCCAAGGAGGAGAAGGGCACGCCGGCCAAGGGTGGGCCGGGTGACAAGTCCTCGAGCGGCGGGGATAAGGAGTCCGCGCAGGCTCGTGCGGATACGTCCGCTTCTGCGTCCCCTGAGACGGGCGGGGCGGAGAAGAGCGGTGCCGGCGAGGGCACTTCGGGCGCCGCGCAGCAGGACGAGGGCGGGCAGCAGACCGGGGCGGAGCAGGCGAAGGAGTCGCCGGGGCCGCAGGAGTCGAAGGGGCCGAAGGACCAGGGCGGGAGCAGCACCGGTTCGGCGGGGACCGAGGCGGGCGGGGGTTCGTCCGACTCCGCCGGCTCCTCCGCTTCCGAGTCCACGCCGTCCGGTGGTTCGGCAGGCGAGCAGCAGGCGCCGAGTTCGGGTAATTCGGGTAACTCGGGTTCGCAGAGCGACAGTTCCGGTTCGCGTGCGGAATCCCGTACGGCGTCCCGTTCCTCCTCTCGTACGGAGAAGCCGAAGGCTCAGGAAGCCCGTACGGAGAAGCCGAAGGAGCAGGCGCCGCAGCCGCAGAAGACGGCCAGCCCCGAGTACGGGGGCGGGGACGATTCCGGTGCCCGGGAGCAGCCCGCCGCAGCAGCGCGCGGTGGTGGCGGTGGCGGTGGCGGTGGCGGTGGCGCCAAGGGTGCCGGGCCCAAGGGGAAGAAGAAGGCGTCCAAGGCCGCCCCGAACCTCTCCGGCGTCTCTCCGGAGGAGGGCCTCTCCACCGCCTCGAACCTCAAGCCGCACCAGGCCGTTGAGGCGATGGACAGCGTCGGCGGCGCGGTCGAGAAGGACGTCGGCAAGGAGCACAGGCAGCTGGCGTCCAAGCCGCCGGCCATGGACCGGCCCTCCGGCGCCCCGAGGACCCTGAGCGGCGAGCCGGACACCGAGGAAGCGGCTCAGTACAACAAGGACAAGCCCCAGCGCGCCGAGGACGCGAAGGGCGAGAAGGCCGAGGTCAAGGGCGGGAAGAAGCCCGAAGGCAAGATCGAGGCCGAGGAGATGGAGGAGCCGGACTTCTTCGACCAGGTCGGGATGATGGCGGGCTACGCCATCGGCGCGATCGGCGACTGGCTCGGCTTCGATGTGACGGCGGAGGACCTGGCCGCCCAGTTCGCCGGCATGCCCACCAAGGATGAGGCCCTCAAGGAGGCCGAGAACGGCACCGCTCCGGGTGTCGGCATGAAGGGCGACGCCGACAGCAAGGCCGAGGAGCAGGGCGGCCATTCGGACGACAAGAGCCAGGAGGCCGCCGAGACCGGCGCGGACGACGCCGGCCGCAAGATGGGCGAGGACCAGGTCTATCCGGACGCGCCCAAGGAGCGGCTCGAGGGGAAGGTGCCCGCCGCGGAGGGCGGCAAGGGCAAGGGCCTCGGCGGGGGCGGCGCGAACACCGGTGCCGTACCGCCCGAGGCGGCGTCGGAAGTGGCCGAGCACGAGCGCAAGCCGCAGTTCAAGAAGGCGCTCAGCGACGGCCGCAAGGACATGACCAAGGGCCGGCAGAAGAAGGACCAGGACACCAAGAAGTCCCAGGCCGCGCACAAGCGGCAGGTGGACAAGGAAGTCGAGTCCAACACCAGGGAACAGACCGGCAAGCGCGAGGGCGTCCTGGGCGACGTGGACAAGCAGCGCGCCGACTGGACCAAGGAGCAGGACGGGGAGCTCAAGAAGCTCGGCACGAAGAATTCCGACCGTGAGAAGAAGGTCCGCGAGGACGTCAAGAAGGAAGAGGAGGACACCGACAAGGACGTAGAGAAGGAGAAGGAGACCAGCGACAAGGACGTCAAGGACAAGGGCGACAAGGCCGAGGAGGACGCGGAGAAGAAGAAGGACGAGAAGGCCGAGGACTCGAAGGGCTGGCTCTCCAAGACCCTTGAGTGGATCAAAGAGAAGTTCATCGAGCTCCGCGACACCGTCGTCCAGATCATCAAGGACGCCCGCGACGCGATCGTCGAGGCCCTCAAGAACTTCAAGGAGACCGTCGAAGGCTGGATCAACGCGGCCCGCGAGGGCATCGTCGAGATGATCAAGCAGTTCATCGAGGACCTGATCGAGTTCGTCATGTCCTTGGTCGAATCGATCACCGAAATCGGCCGCCGTATACGGAAGTTCATCGAGGACCTCGTCAAGGCGGCGATTGACCTCGTCAACAAGCTTGCCAACATGCTGAAGCAGATCATGAAGGATCTGCTGGAGGCCATCGCCAAGGTCCTCAGCGACATCCTGAGCTTCCTGAAGCAGGCGTTCTTCGACATCCTCAAGGCGTGCAAGGACGCCCTCAAGGCGGTCCTCGACTTCGCAACGAAGTTCATCGCCGCCTTCGGCGAGTTCATGATGATCCTGGTCGACATCCTCTCGGACCCGGGCGGCTGGCTGAGCGGCGCGAAGAATTCCGCGTTCGACGGTGCGAAGAACCACCTCTTCAACGAGGTGAAGAGCGCCGTGAAGCAGTGGTTCAACGACAAGGTCAAGGAGATCACCGGCCTGACCGAAGCCGTCTGGAACAAGCTCATGAAGGGCGGCTGGACCATTGAGAAGATCGCCAAGGAGGTGTGGGACGCGATCGTCCCCCAACTCCCGTTCATCATCGGCGAGATCGTCATCACCAAGGTCCTGGCGAAGCTGATCCCCGGCGCCGGCTGGGGCGCGGCCATCCTGGAGGCCATCCAGGCCGCGATCGGCTCACTCGGCGAGATCATCAAGGCCGTCGGCGCCGTCATCACCTGGCTGAAGTCCGTACGCCAGGGCGGCGCGGGGGTCCTCTTCGCCAAGGCGATAGCGGCCGGCGTCGTCGTCCTGCTGGAGATGGCCTACGAGCTGCTCCTCAGCGGGATCGGCAAGTACGTGTCCAAGGTGGGCACACGCCTCAAGGGCGTAGCCGCGAACCTGGGCAAGGACAAGGGCGGCGGCAAGGACAAGGGCAAGGACGACGGGGCCGGCGAGGGCACAGGCGGCGACAAAGGCAAGGACAAGGGGGGTGACAAGGACAAGGGCAAGGGCGACGGCAAGGGGGACACCGGCGGCGACAAGACCTCTGGCACGCCGACGACCAACAAGGACAAGGGGAAGCCCAAGACCGACAACAAGGACAAGAGCCAGGACAAGGACACCCAGGGAACGCCAACCAAGCCCACCACCAAGACCGACAAGACCAACAAGAACGACCAAAACGACAAGACCCCCAGCAACAACTCCACCAAGCCCACCGCCCCCACCACCAAGGACAAGAACGGCCACCCCAAGAACAAGGACCAGGAGTCGGACAGCAACAAGTCGGACACGAAGCCGACCCCGACCCCCAAGCCGAAACCGAAGCCCGACAAGACCAAAGACCCGGACAGCTCCACCAAGCCTGACAGGACCAAGGACGAGGACGGCTCCACCAAGCCCACGACCAAAGACGACAAGGACGGAAAAGACCAGGACTCCGACAGCAACAAGGACAGCAACAAGGACAAGGAAAAGGAAAAGGACAAGGACGGCTCGGACAGCAAGAAGGACACCGACGGCAAGGGCAAGAACGACGGCAAGCCGAGGCCCCGCCCCGACAAGGACGGGCCGGGCAGGCCCAAGTCCAAAGAGGAAAAGGACAAGACGAAGGAAGACGAGGACGAGTCCAAGGACGACCGCCTGCCGAAGATCGTTGCCCGAATCCGGCCTAAACTGCACCGGAAAATGGAAGACGGAATCCCCCGCTCGGTGTTCCTCGGCCTCTTGGAGTCGTATCAGCGCTACTACCGGCTCACCTGGCTCGAACCCACCGGAGGAGACCCGTTCACTGTCACGGCGTCCCTGAAATACTCGCTCCCGGTGCTGGGCGGCGACTATTCGGAGCCGCGGTCCCAGCCGCACGCCTACCCCAATCCGCCCGGGGCACCGAAACCGGGCCTGCCGGAGCCGAGACTCCCCAAGTTCCATGGGGGCAGGGCGAACACGATCAGCGCGGAGTTCCTCAGCCGCAAACGCACTCCAAAGGGCTCCCCACCTGGCAGCGCAATGCCGCCCGGCTGGGGCTACATCACAGACCCCACACGCAGCCTCCAGAATGACGGGGCCTGGGTCAGGGCACACCTCCTCCCGGATCGCATGGGCGGGAAGAACAGCAACAACAATCTCGTACCGGCCCGGCGCGGGGTGAACAAGGACCTCGAACGCGGCGTGGAGATGCCGGCTTGGAGCGCCGGCAAGAACGAGCCTGTCTGGTACGAATCCCGGGTCAAGTTCGGCAACGCAGGGGCCGTCGCGGACATCCCGACCTACATACGCTCCACCTATGGCCGGTACGACAAGGAAGACGGAAAGACAGGAAAGAAGCGGAGCCACTGGAAGCGGAAGGGTGCTGAGCAGACTCTCGGGCTCGACATCAAACCGCCGCAGCAGGACGAGAAGAACACGCTTTACATCAACACCTACGGGGACACGCAGATCAGAAAGTGGCTCAATATATCAAAGGGCCTGGCGAAGCACATCGTGAAGCAGCGCGCTGCAGAACCCGGACGTGAATTCACCGGTATGCGTCACTTCGTGCGGGCGATGAACACCAGGAAAACGAACGCAGGTCCAAGGGCGCTGCCCCAGCTGCAACTCGCGATTGACCGTCTCAAGATGCTGCAAAGCGCGGGTATGGTCGACTGGGACAAGCTCCACAGGGAAAAGTGAGAGGTCGAATGCTTCCGTATGAGCGCCGTCTGCTCCACGCCATCCGCGAGGTGCGTGAATCCCCGTTCTGCGACGTCAAATACGAGCAGGTAGGGGCGGGTGGTACAGGGCTGGACCCGACGGGCATCTTCGAGATGATGGCCGAAGAAGGGTTTCCGCTCACCGAGCGGCTCAAGGAAGCCTACTTCCCGTACCGTTACATGGCGCTGCACTGGATTTCCGCCGATCCTGAGGTGTCACTCGTGGGCGACTTCAGTGTCATGAACATCGACACCGGCAGCGAACGAAAGCTCCTCAACCTGGACGACTTCGCCTGGTACGAAAGCGACAAGGCACTCCTCTCCGAGCTCTCGATCCTCGACGACATCTCGCGGGGCGGGAGCGGGCAACTGGCCACGATGAGGTTTCTGCCGGGAGTGTCGAGTCCGGAGATCTGGTATCTCGACCGGTTCCACACCTTCGTCAAGCTCGACCTGGACTACCGCGACTACCTAGACAACCTCATTATTACAAAAGGCGTCATAGGCTGGCAGTACCTCTTCGCCGATGTATCGCTCAACGACAGCGAGTTCAGTAATACCCTGGATAATATCAAGATCATGCTGCGGGTCTTCCCCGAGCACTTCCCGGATTACGATTACGCGCCCCTGCAGGAGCGCCTGGAGGCCCGCCTGTGACCCGCTACGCCGACATCCCCAAACCCATCCGCTCCGGAATAGTCGTAGTAGACCCCGAACGCGGAACCCCAGAACGCGTCATCGTCCTGCAGTTCAACCCGGACACCCTCGAACGCTCCATCTCGCCGCAGGCCGCAGGAGGGGAGGGCGGGGGCGCGGGTGGTGGGGAGGGGAGCGGGGACCAGAACGAGGCCCTCCGTCTGAAAGGACCTGCCCAGGAGACCTGGAAATTCACCGCCGAGTTGGACTCCACCGATCAGTTGGAGGTGGCCCACCCCGAAGGGATTCATCCTCAGCTCGCCGTCCTCGAGATGCTGGTGCAACCGACCGTCGCCCAGATTCGGGAGCACTCCCGGCTGGCCAAGAACGGGGCGATCGAGATCAGTCCCATCGAGAAGCCGCTCACGCTGTTCACCTGGGGGAGCATGCGGGTCATGCCCGTACGGCTGACCGAGCTCAGCGTGAACGAGTCGGCGTTCGACGTGAATCTCAATCCGATGCGGGCCAGCCTCAGCATCGGGCTCAAGGTGCTCACGGTCAGCGACCTGCCGGCCGGGCATCGAGGGGCCGAGCTGTACCTGGCGCATCTGGCGCAGAAGGAGCGGCTGGCGCGGGCGGCGCGGGGCGGGGCGCTCAGGAGTCTGGGACTGGGAGCAACGGCCGGAAGGGGGTTCTGAGCAGTCATGCCTGAGCCGTACGAGAGTGTGTACGAGACGATTCCCGGGGCGCATCCGTACCCGCGCGACAGCCGGTACCGCGATGCCGAGATCGGGGTGCATCGGGACGCGGATGGACATGAAGTGCGTTATGTCAAGCGGCGGTTGCTGCCGTCCCTCGCGGAAGAGGACGAGTCGGCCATGCCCCATACCGTTTCCGCCGGGGAGCGCCACGACCACCTCGGGCAGCGGTATTTCGGTGACCCCGGGCAGTGGTGGCGGATCGCCGATGCCAATCCCGTCATCGATCCGGCGGAGCTGACCGCCGAGCCCGGCCGGGAGATACGGATCCCCGGAGCGGGAGGTGCCGGAATTGGCCGATGAGCCGATCGGACGCGGGCCCGTTCACCTCAGCCTGCTCATGGGGCCGAAGCTGGCGCGGCCCGTCCCGCAGGAAGTCAGCGAGGCGCTGCTCTCCGCGCAGATCACCGCCACCGCCGGCGAGCGGACCGGGTTTCAGCTCGCCTTCGACCTCTCCAAGACGGGGGTCATCAGCCGGCGGCTGCTGCCCGAGGGATTCTTCGACCCGAAGACCCGCGTCATCATCTCCGTTGCGGTCAAAGGGACTTCCTCCGTTCTGCTCGACGGGATCGTCGTACGGCACGAGGTAGGGGCCAGCAATCAGCCGGGGAACTCCACCCTGACCGTCACTGGCGAGGACCTCCAGCTCATCATGGACCTGGAGGAGCGAACCGACCGGTTTCCGAATCTCGCCCCCTCGCAGCGCGTGGAACGGATTCTGCAGCGGTACGCCGATTACGGGATCCAGTCCCGCGTCATCCGGGAGCAGATCGAGCAGCCGCCCCACGAGCGGCTGCGGGTCGAGTACCAGGCGGGTAGCACAGACCTCGGGTACGTCAACGAGCTTGCGCAGGCCAACGGTTACACCTTCTACCTCGACCCCGGCCCCCGCCCCGGGCGGTCCACCGCCTACTGGGGCCCCGAGCAACGCCTCGGCCAGCGGCAGCACGCGCTCAACGTGAACATGGGCCCCGAATCCACCGTCGACCAGGTGACGTTCGCGTACGACGGCACCGCGCGCGAGGAGCCGCAAGCCCGCGTGCAGGACCCGACGACGCGCGAGAGTCGCCTGCTGCCGCAGCCCGACATCGGCCCCCTCCGCCCCCCGCTGGGCCGACGCGCCACCCCCGCCCTCAAGCGGAAGACCCTCTCCGGTACGGCCAAGCGGGAGCTGGGCCAGGCGCAGGCTCTCGCCCTCGCCCGCGCCGCGACCTCCGCCGACTCGATCAACGGTTCCGGCAGTCTCGACGTCAACCGGCATGGATATGTCCTGCGCCCGAGGGAGTTGGTGGGCGTGCGCGGCGCCGGGGTGACCTACGACGGCGACTACTACGTCAAGTCCGTCACCCACAACCTGCGCCCCGGGTCCTTCCGGCAGAACTTCACGCTCTCGCGCGAGGGGCTGATCGCGCGCGGCACTTCCGTACGCCCGTAACACCGCAGCAGACAGCAGGAGGAGAGCCCGCACATGGCGCCAGCGCAGAACAACCGGTTCCTCGGGAAGTTCCGGGGCCGGGTCGCGGACAACAGGGACCCGCTGGGGATCGGGCGGATCACCGTGCAGGTGCCGGACGTCCTCGGCGACGAGCCGTCGACCTGGGCGCTGCCCTGCCTGCCGTTCGCGGGGCCGCAGGCCGGGCAGTTCGTGGTGCCCACGCCGGGGACGGGCGTGTGGGTGGAGTTCGAGCAGGGGGATCCCAGCTTCCCCGTGTGGACCGGGTGCTGGTACGGAGAGGAGAACGAGCTGCCGCCGGACGCGCGGCGCTTGGCGCAGTCGCCCACGCAGGCCAAGCCCGTCGTGGTACAGACACCCGACGCGCACAAGATCGTGATGAGCGACCCGCCCGGCGCCGATCAGGGCATCCTGCTGCAGGCCCAGGGCGGGGCGTACATCCGCATCACCAGGGAAGCCATCGTGATCTCCAACGGCCTCGGCGCGGAGGTCATCCTGCGCGGAAACCAAGTGGACGTGAACGAGGGCCAGTTGACCATCACGTCCAACCAATAGGAACGGGGGAAGGAAGAACGTGTCCGGGACATCCGGGATCCTGCTCGACGCCGATGCCGTGATCGGTTGCCCGCACGGCGGCCGCGTGGCCGCCGCCACCCCACCCGCCGGCGGCCTGCGCATCGCGGGCGCCGCCGTCGCCACGGCCACGCACAGCTGGGTGGTCACCGGCTGCCCGCACACCGTCGACGGCGTGCCCGTGCCGTGCGTCACGGTCCGCTGGACCGCCGACGGTACCGGCGTCACCGTCGCCGGCGCGCCCGTGCTGCTCGACACCTCCGCGGCCCAGTGCTTCTCCGCGGCCCACGTCCCGCAGGGACCACCCGTCATCCAGGCCACGCAGCGAAAGGTCACCCACGGATGAGCCCGACGACCCGGGGCACCCGGCCCCGCACCGACATCGCGTTCCCCTTCCGGGCCGACCGCCGCGGCCGAACCGCGCACGCCGACCGCGAGGAGCACGTCCGCGACCTGATCGAGCAGGTGCTGTTCACCAGCCCCGGCGAGCGCGTGATGCGCCCCGACTTCGGCTGCGGACTGCTCGACCTGGTCTTCGCGCCGACCAGCCCGGAACTGATCAGCACGCTCGAACTCTCCGTCCAGGCCTCACTGCAGCGCTGGCTGGGCGACCTCATCGACGTGGAGGCCCTCGACGTGGTCAGCGAGGACAACGTGGTCCGCGTGCACCTGGCGTACGCCGTCCGCGCCACCGGCGCCCGCCGCGACGACGTGTTCGAAGGGAGGGCCACGGCATGACGAGAACCACCGCATCCCGCCGGGCCAAGGTGCGCGCCGCCCAGCTCAACGGAGTGGACGCCGTCGAGGTGAGCGACGACGGGCTGCTGCTCACGGTCACCTTCCTCGGCAAGGCCCCGCACGGTCTCGGCCCGGAGAACGTCCGCATCGCCGGAGGTCGCCGGATCACCGGCATCACCGCCGTGGACGTCAGCGTGGAGCGCGAGGAGGACCCGGAGCTCGACGACCGGCTGTACGTCACCCTCGACAAGGCCGGCGACACCTCCCGTTACCGGCTCTCCGTCGTGGAGACCGACCCCTACGGCCGCCCCGGAACCGAACCCTTCCGCGGCTTCGACCAGCGCTATCACAGCGCGTCCTTCGCCTTCCGGCCCGACTGCCCCACCCCGTTCGACTGCGTAGCGGAAGAGGGCCGGGAGCCGGACTTCCCGGCCGCGCCCGTCGTCGACTACACGGCCCGCGACTACGACACCATCCGCAAGCTGCTCCTGGACCGGCTCGCCCTCACCACGCCCGACTGGGTGGAGCGCAACCCCGCCGACCTCGGCATGACGCTCGTCGAACTGCTCGCCTACACCGGCGACCAGATCAGCTACATGCAGGACGCGGTCGCCACCGAGGCCTACCTCGACACGGCCCGCCGCCGGGTGTCCGTACGGCGCCACGTCCGGCTCATCGACTACGCGATGCACGACGGCTGCAACGCCCGCGCGTACGTCACCGTCCGGACCGCCGACGACACCACGCTCGCCCCGGGGACGTACCGTTTCGCCTCCGTCGACGTGCGCAGCCTCGACCCGCACGACCGGCCCGAGCCCGGCACGGTGATCGACGAGACCGAGCTCGGCGACCTGGACGAGCGCGGCTCGGTGGAGGTGTTCGAACCGGTCTTCGCCGCCGACCCGCTCACCCTGCGCGTCGCGCACAACGCGATCCGCCTGTGGACCTGGGGCGGCGAGGTGTGCGCCCTGCCGCAGGGCGCGACCTGCGCAACGCTGCGCGACGAGTGGGCCGACCCGGAGACCTGCCGCGAGCGCCGGCTCGCCCTCGAACCGGGCGACATCCTCGTCCTGGAGGAGGTGAAGGGACCGCGCACCGGCACACCCGGGGACGCCGACCCCGCCCACCGGCAGGCCGTCCGCCTGACCTCCGTGACCCCCGGCATCGACCGGATCGAGGACCAGCCGGTCCTGGAGATCACCTGGGCCGCCGAGGACGCGCTGCGCTTCCCGCTGTGCCTCACCACCCGCGGCGGACGCGACTGCCTGCCCGTCGAGGACGTCACCCTCGTCCGCGGCAACGCCGTCCTCGTCGACCACGGACGCTCGCGGACCGGGCTGCCCGAGACGGTCACCGTGCCGCCCGTCCCGGCCCTCGTCACGCCGTGTGATCCGCCCGCGTTCGGCTGCTACGACCCGGACGAGGGGAATGCGCCCGCCCGGCTCATCAACTCCCTCACCGACAAGGCGGAGCACGGCCGGGCGCTCATACCCGACGACGTCCGAGAGCTGTTCGACGTCGTCGGCGAGGCCGCCGCCAACCGCGCCGGACTCGGTCTGGAACGCGCCGGTCAGCGACACGAACAGGTGGTGCCCGGCACGGCGTACGCCCAGTCCGCCGCCCTGCGCACGCTGCTCGCCCAGTCCGTCTACCCGGGGATCCGGCCCCGCTTCCGGCCGCTCCTCGGCCGCGCGCCCGCCACGCAGGCCGTGCCGTTCCCCGACCCGGCCACCGTCGCGGCCGGGCAGGCCGAGCGCATCGCCGCCATCCCCGGCCGGGTGCGGCAGCGGCTCGTCGAGCTGTGGCGCAGCGCCCGCGACCGGGACGGGCTCGCCGAGGAGGAGATCGCCGAACTCGCCGTGATCTACGGCCTGAACGTGCTCGAACGGCTCGACCTGCGCCGCCACCCGGTGCGCGCCCTGCGTGAACTGCGGTACCGCAGCGACCGGTTGCTCGACACCAAGCTGCGCCGCGTCGAGGTGCTGGCCGCCCGCGCCCGCGCCGGCACCGTCCTCGACGGGCACATCGCCTGGGAAGTCGCCCACAGCTGGGGCCCGGCGTACGCGGCCGGGCTGCACCCCGAGGAGCCGGTGCTGCGCGGCTCCGCGACCGCCGCCCTCGCCCAGGACGCACGCCGCGCCCTGCCCGCCGTACGTGCCCAGGACGGCGACGTGGTCTGGGAGCCGCGCCGCGACCTGCTCGACAGCGGGCCGGGGGATCGGCACTTCGTCGGCGAACTGGAGGACGACGGCCGGCTCGCCCTGCGCTTCGGCGACGGACGGCACGGCGCGCGGCCCACCCCCGGCTCCCGGCTCGCCCTGCACTACCGGCTGGGCGGCGGCACCGCGGGCAACGTGGGCGCCGAGGCCATCAACCACCTCGTCGTCCAGGGTGACTGCGACGCACCGGCCGCCGTGGTCCGCAACCCGCTGCCCGCCACCGGCGGCACCGAACCCGAACCCGTCGAGCAGGCACGCCAGCTGGCCCCGCTCGACCTGCGCCGCACCCGCCTGCGCGCGGTCACCGCCGAGGACTACGCGGCCCTCGCCGCCGAGCTGCCCGGCGTACAGCGTGCCGCGGCCACGCTCCGCTGGACCGGCAGCCTCCAGGAGGCGCACGTCGCGATCGACCCGTACGGCACCGGCGCCCCGACGCCTCGGCTGCTGGCGGCGGTCACCCAGTCACTGGAGCCGTACCGGCGCATCGGCCACGACCTGGTCGTGGGCCCGGCCCGCCTGGTGCCGCTGGACATCGCGCTCAGGGTGTGTGCCAAGCCCGGCCACCAGCACGGGCAGATCCTGGCCGAGCTGTACCGGGTGCTGGGCACCGGCCGCCTGCCGGGCGGACGGCTCGGCTTCTTCCACCCGGACGCGCTGACCTTCGGCGAGCCGGTCCGGCTCAGCCGCCTGGTCTCCGTTGCCGCGGCCGTCCCCGGTGTGGAGAGCGTCGAAGTGACCCGGCTGCGCAGGCTGTTCGAGCAGGACCGAGGAGAGAGGGAGGACGGAGTGCTGCGACTCGGCCCGCTGGAGATCGCCACCTGCGACAACGACCCGGACCGGCCGGAGAACGGCCGGCTGGCGATATCCCTGGGAGGTGCCCGGTGACCGCCGACGACTGCACCTGCGGCGGCGCCTGCCGCGGCGGCCACGACGAGCGCCTCGCCCCCGCCCCCCTGCACAACCCGCCGGGGCGCACCGCGCTCGACTACCGCGTGGGCGAGTACGGCAGCTTCCTGGCCGCCCTGCGGGACCGGCTCGCCTCCCCGGCGTACCCGGCCCTGGACGGCCTCACCGTGCGCACCCCGGACGATCCGGCGATCGGCCTGCTCGACGCCACAGCAGTGCTGGGCGACCTGCTCACCTTCCACTCCGAGCGGATCGCCGACGAGGCCTACATCCGTACCGCGAACGAGCACCACTCGCTGGTGCTGCTCGGCCGGCTCGTCGGGCACCGCCCCCGCCCCGGCGTCGCGGCCGCCACCCACCTCGCCTACACCCTGGAACGCGACCCGCGCGCCGCGGCCCAGCCGGTGATGATCCCGCGCGGCGCCCGCAGCCACAGCGTCCCCGCGTCCGCCGACGAGGAGTCGCTGACCTTCGAGACGAGCAGCGACCTCACGGCCCGCTGGGACTTCAACGAGCTGAAGGTCCGCCGCCGCCGGCCCTCGCTCATCACCCCGCAGGACCTCCAGAGGCGCTCCGCGATCTTCGTGGAGGGCACCGCCACCTCCCTGCGCACCGGCGACCAGCTGCTCTTCGTCTTCGGCGAGCGGGCGGGCGGCGAGCGCACCCTGCTCCCGGTCGCCGACGTGCGGGTCGACCGGGACGACGAGATCACCGCGATCGCCCTGCCGAAGTCGGCCCCGCCGACCCTGAAGGAACTCCTCGACGAGGTACGGCGCTGGACCGCCGCCCCCGAGGCGTCGGGCGAGCCCGGCGACGAGCCGCCCACACCCGAGGTGCCCAATCCGCGCCCGGTCAGCCGGCTGATCGAGGACTTCGAGGACCAGGTCCTGGCACCGCTGCGCGGTGACCTGGACGGCATCAAGAGCCCCGAGCGGCTCGCGGCCCGGCTGGTGGAACCCCTCGACCGCCTTGGCGAGGCGCAGGTGCTGGCCGAGCCATACGGTGACGTGACGGGCGTGGCCGCATGGTTCGAGCAGCTGGAGGCCGTGCTTGCCGAACTCGCCGAGCGAGCACTGGAGTTGGCCCCCGCACAGGCCGAACCCGAGGACGGGCCGGAGTCCACTCGGGTCCGGCCCACCACCGGCACCCTCGACCCCCGCGAGGCCGCCCTGCGCACCCTCGGCTCCGTCCTGCCCGCCCTCCGCGCCGCCACCCCCACCCCGCGCGGCGGCCCGGAGAGCCGGCGCCCCGGCAGCGACACCGCGCGCCTGCTCTCCGCCCTGAACCCCGGTCTCGGCGGCCTCCACACGGCCTGGCGCACGGCCGCCGCCCCCGGTGCCCCGCAGCTGCTGCGCGAGCTGCTGGCCATGCGGGTCACCGCGGCCCCGTTCGGCGCCACGGCCCCGCTGAAGCCGGTCCAGGACGACCGCGGCCGGGTCATCCGCACCGCGGATTGGCCGCTCACGGGCGCGACGCTGGCGACCATGCGGGTGGTGTTCGACACCGCGGACAAGGTGCCGGTCCGGGCGGAGTTCCAGTACGTCGAGGGCAGCAGCTCCGACCAGCGCGCCGAGAACCTGCCCGTCCCCGAGCCGGTCCTCTTCACGCTCGGGCCCGGCCGGGTCGACCTGTCCGTGCGCTCCGGCCAGGACCGCGACCTCAGCTGGCTCAACCGCCGCCCCACCGACTCCCAGGAACCCGGCGTCACCGCCCGCCTGCACTCCGGCCTGCCCGAGCGCACCCTGTTCGTGTCGAGGCCGGACGACGAGAGCCGGATCCATGTCGGCATCCACAACGGCACCTCCGAGCAGAAGGACCTGCGGCCGGGCGAGCACAGGCAGTTCACGCACGGCGAGTACGAGGTCAGCCTCACGTACACGTCGGGCAGCGCCGAACCCAACATCGAGGTGGTCATCGCCAGCAAGCCGGAGCCGGTCAACCGCCGTGTGCTGCAGCTCGACACCGTGCGCGACGGCATCACCGTCGGCAGCTGGGTCGCGATCCGCCGCCCCGGCAAGGGCTCCGAGAAGGGCATCCCCGGCGACGCGAAACTCGCGTTCGTCACCACCCAGGTGGTCGCCGCCCGCACGGCCGCCTACTCCAACTACGGCATCACCGGCCGCGGTACCGAACTCACCCTCGCCGACCCGTGGATGGACGAGTTCGACGTACTGCTCTCGCACATCCGCGACACCACCGTGCACGCGGGCGGCGAACCGCTGCGCCTGGCCGACGAGCCGCTCGGCGAGGACGTGCACGGCAACGAGATCGAACTCGCCGAGCTGTACGACGGACTGCGCCCCGGCCGCACCCTGATCGTCGCCGGTGAGCGCAGCGACATCCCCGGTACGTCCGGCGTCCGGGCCACCGAGGTGGTCACCATCGCGGCGGCCGACCCGGCCGTCGACCCGCAGCTGCCCGGCGACCACGTCCACACCCGGCTGGCCCTGACCACCGACCTCGCGTACCGCTACCGCCGCGAGACGGTCCGCATCCTGTGCAACGTCGTCGAGGCCACCCACGGTGAGAGCCGCGAGGAGGCCATCGGCAGCGGCGACTCGGACCGCACGAACCAGACGTTCGCGCTGTGGCAGTCCCCGCTCACCTGGCTCGCCGACGACAACCCCCTCGGTGCGACACCCGTGCTGGAGATCCGGGTCGACGGCGTGCTGTGGCACGAGGTCGACAGCCTCGCCGGGCGCAGCCCGACCGAGCGGGTCTACATCGCCGGCTCCACCGCCGACGGCCGGACGACGGTGACCTTCGGCGACGGCGTGCACGGCGCCCGCCTGCCCAGCGGCCACGAGAACGTCCGCGCCCGCTACCGGTTCGGCACCGGCAAGGCCGCCAACGTCCCCGCGGACCGCGTCACCCAGCCCCTCACCCGGCCGCTCGGCGTCACCGCGGTCACCAACCCGCGCCCGGCGACGGGCGGCGCCGACGCGGACGGCCCCGCCCTGACCCGCCGTACCATCCCGCTCGCCGTGTCGGCCCTGGACCGGCTGGTGTCCGCGTCCGACTACGAGGACTTCGCCCGCTCCCGCGCCGGCATCGGCCGGGCCTCGGCGCGCGAACTCTTCGACGGGCGGCGGCGCGTGCTGCACGTGACGGTCGCGGGCACGGACGACGTGCCGCTCGGCGAGGAGACCCTGCGTCCCCTCCGCGGTGCCCTCACGGAGTACGGCGACGCCAACATCCCCGTCCGGGTGGACGTGCGCGAACTGGTCCTGCTGCTGGCCGCCGCCAAGGTGAAGGTGGCCCCCCACCACGCGTGGCAGATCGTCGAGCCGCGCCTGCGGCAGGCCCTGCTGCGCCGGCTCGGCTTCGAGGGACGGGAGCTCGGGCAGCCCGCCCGGCTCTCCGAACTCCTCGCCGCGGCCCACTCCGTGCCCGGCGTCGACTACGTCGACGTGGACGTCTTCACCGGCGTCCCCGCCTCCGCCACACCCGAGGAACTCACCGCGCTGCTCACCGACCCGGGCCCGCCGAAGGCCTCGGTCCAGGCGCACCCGGCGACGTACGACGAGACGGTGCACACCGTGCGCGACGAGAACGGCGAGACCCTGTCGGCGGTGTGCGCCCGCTACGGCATCCCGCTCGCCGAACTCCTGCGCCTCAACCCCGACATCACCGACACCCGGCGCCTGGCCAGGGGCCGGTCGGTGTTCGTCTTCCGCGGGATCCGCCCCGCCCAGCTCGCGCTGTTGTCGCCGCGGGCCGCCGACACCCTGATCCTGACGGAGGTCAAGTAATGGCTGTGCCATCGTCGGACGCCGAGTTGGAGATGCCGGCGCCGGTGACGCCCCGGGACCCCGACGGGATCGCCGCGCTGCTGCCCGGCTGGCACCGGCTGCGCGACGCCGAGGAGGGCGAGCAGCTGCGCGCGCTGCTCGCGATCATCGGCGAGCAGCTCGACCGGGTGCGCGACGGCGTCCAACAGGGTTACGAGGACCTGTTCGTGGAAACCGCGGCACCCTGGGTGCTGCCGTACCTCGGCGACCTGGTCGGCTACCGCACCCTGCCCGGCTACGAACGCGTCCTGACCACCGGCCTGCACGAGGGTGGCCGCGCCGCCCTCGCCGAGGCCGTGGCCCCGCGCCGCGACGTGGCCGCCACCGTCGCGAGCCGCCGCCGCAAGGGCACCCTGCACCTCCTGGAGGAGCTGTCCGAGCAGGTCGCGCACTGGCCCGCGCGAGCCGTCGAGCTGTCCCGGTACGTGGCCCACACCCAACCGGTGAAGCTGTACGGCACCGGCGCGCACCGCGGCGACCGCGGCCGGCTCGCCGACCTCCGCGACGGCGCCGAACTCGCCCTCGCCCACGGCCCGTTCGGCAACACCGCCCGCACGGTCGACGTCCGCCGCGCCGACTCCCGGCACCGGCAGGGCGGCTGGACCCCGGCCGGGGTCGCGCTGTTCGTGTGGCGGCTCAAGGCGTACTCGCTCACCCGGGGCCCGGCGTACTGCATCGACCGCGCCCGCAACCTCTACACGTTCTCGATCCTCGGCAACGACACCCCGCTGGTCACCAAGCCGTTCCCGGAGCCCTCGCCCACCCTCCCCCACTCTCGAACTCGCTCGAGCGGGGGGACCCCCACCGCCACCGTCGACAACGTCCCGGCGTTCATCACCCGCCGCCTGCTGCACGAACGGCTCCTCGACTACTACGGCCCCGGCAAGAGCTTCGTCATCCGGCGCGACGGCGAGGACAACCCCGTCCCGCCGTCCGACATCGTGGTCGCCGACCTGTCCGACTGGCGCTACCGGCCCCGGCGCGGGCAGATCGCCGTCGACCCGGAGCTGGGCCGGATCGCGTTCGGGTCCCGGTCGGCGCCCCGGCAGGGCGTGTGGGTGGACTACCACTACGCGTTCGGCGCCGACATGGGCGGCGGTCAGTACGAGCGCGACCGCGAGCCACGTCCGGACGCCGAGATCTACCGGGTCGGGCCCGGACAGCCGTACCAGCGGATCATGGACGCCTACCGGGCCTGGCAGCACGACCGGCGGGCGGGCCGTTGCGGCCCGGACGGCATCGTCGAGATCACGCACAGCGGCGCCTTCCAGGAGCAGCTGGACTTCGACCTCGACCCCGGCGACCGCCTCGAACTGCGGGCCGCCGAGGGCACCCGGCCGGTGATCCGGCTGCTCGACTGGTACAGCAACCGGCCCGACGCCCTCAACATCCGCGCGGTGTCCGAGGACTGCGCCCCGCACGAACGCCCGCGCATCGTCCTGGACGGGCTGCTGGTCGCCGGGCGCGGCATCAACGTCACCGGTCCGATGGGCGCCGTGGCCGTGCGGCACTGCACACTCGTCCCCGGCTGGTCCCTGGAGCCGGAGTGCGATCCGCACTCGCCGGACGAGCCCAGCATCGTACTGGAGCGCACCACCGCGTGCGTCCAGGTCGAGCACAGCATCCTCGGCACCATCGAGGTCATCGGCGACGAGGTGAGCGAGGACCCCCTCGCCATCCACATCCGGGACAGCGTCCTGGACGCCACCGCCGACGACCGCGAGGCCCTGTCCGCCCCGGACTGCCGGCACGCCCACGCCGTCCTGCACCTGCACCGCGCGACCGTGATCGGTGAGGTCCACACGCACGCGGTGAAGATCGCCGAGAACTCGGTCTTCACCGGCAAACTCCATGTGGCCCGGCGCGGCATCGGCTGCCTGCGGTACTCGTACGTCCCGCCCGGCTCACGCACCCCACGCCGGCACCGCTGCCAGCCCGAAGGGGCAAGCGGCATCCGGCCGTCGTTCACCTCCCAGCGCTACGGCACGCCCTGGTACGGGCTGCTGTCGGACCGCTGCGCCGAGGAGATCCGGCGCGGCGCTGACGACGGCGCCGAGATGGGCGCCTTCCACGACCTGTACCGGCCGCAGCGCGAGGACGGCCTCAGAGCGCGGCTCGCGGAATACACCCCCGCGGGCACGGACGCCGGGATCTTCTTCGTGACGTGACGGGATCTTCTGACGTGAGCTGTGCCGCCGTACGCCCTACCCGCACTTTCCCGAACCAGGGGGGACCCCTTCCATGCACGCTGACCTCTCCCGCCTCACCTTCCGCCCGGAGCGGCGCTACTCGGCGGTCGTCGCCCAGCAGGGCCGCGTCCAGCTCGACGCCGACCTCAACGAGCAGACCGCCATCCAGCTCCACCAGGCGCGCACCCTCGCCGCCGACCTCATCGGCCGGCACGGCGGGCCGCGCGACGCGCCCGGCTTCCGCATCGAGTACCTGGGCGGCCGGCACGACATCGACACCCTGAACATCCACGGCGGCCGCTACTACGTCGACGGCATCCTGTGCGACGCGACCCGCCCGGCGCGTGGCACGCCCGTGCCCGACGAGAACGCCGAGGAGTCCGACGCGCCCGCCGAGGAGCCGCCAGCGCACTGGACGTACTGGGACCAGCCCGACGCCTTCCGCGACCCCGAGAAGCCCGGCGACCGGTTGCCCTCGCCCGCGCAGGCGCCCTTCGTGGTCTACCTGAACGTGTGGGAGCGCGCGGTGAGCGCCGCGGAGGACCCGGCCCTGCGCGAGGTCGCGCTGGGTGCGGCGATGCCGGACACCGCCGCCCGCGTCAAGGTCGTCTGGCAGGTGCTGCCGCTGTCCCTCGCCGAGCTGAACATCGAGGACGCCGAACCGGCCAAGGAGGACGTCCGCGCCGCCTTCGACAAGTGGGCCGAGCGCCAGGCCGCCCCCTCGGCCCGGCTCGCCGCCCGCAGCAAGCGGCCCGACCACGCCGACGAGGACCCCTGCCTGGTCAAGCCCGACGCCCGCTACCGCGGCCCGGAGAACCAGCTGTACCGGGTCGAGGTGCACGCCGGCGGCGAGGCGAAGGACGCCACCTTCAAGTGGTCCCGGGAGAACGGCTCCGTGGTCTTCCCGGTCGACGAGATCGACGGCACCTGGGTGCAGCTGGCCTCCCTCGGCCACGACGACAAGCTGGACCTCGACGTCGGCGACCACGTCGAGGTCGTCGACACCGCGTACGCCTCCCGCCTCGAACCCCTGCCGCTGCTGCGGGTCGAGGAGCTGGACCTGCCCGGCCGCCGGGTCCGCCTGTCCGCCGAACCCGACCAGCACATCGGACGACTGCCTCACCTGCACCCGTTCCTGCGTCGCTGGGACCACCACGAGAGCCCCAGGCACAAGGGCCGTACGACGTCGCTGAAGAGCGGCGCCGTCCCCGTCACCGAGGGGGAGTGGCTGCACCTGGAGGACGGCGTCGAGGTGTACTTCGCCAAGGGCGGCACCTACCGCACCGGTGACCACTGGATCATCCCGGCCCGCACCGCGACCGGCAGTGTCGAGTGGCCCGTGGACCCGGCCCGCCGCCCCCTGCTCCAGGCCACCGCCGGCATCGCCCGCCACTTCGCGCCGCTGGCCCTGGTCAAGGGCGAGTACGGCGTCGTCGATCTGCGCCGCTCCTTCAACCCGCTGGCCAGCAGCATCCCGGCGGCGGACGAGGCGACGCTGGCCGCCGAGGAGCAGGCCGCGCGGGAGGAACGGGCGGCCGAGGACCCCTCGCGCGGGAGGTCGCAGACGACGGCGGAAGCGGAAGCCGCAGTGGAAGGGGACGAGTGATGGCCAAGCCGATGAGCGCGTCCAAGCTGGTCGAGATCCTGCGCGAGGAGGGCCTGACGGTCCACGAGGTACGCAACTGGCGCAGACACAACCGCAACACGAAGGGTCCCTGGGGACCGATCAACGGCGTGATGATCCACCACACCGCCACCTCGGGCACCCAGGCCTCCGTCGACATCTGCTACAACGGCTACGCCGCCCTGCCGGGCCCGCTGTGCCACGGTGTCATCGACAAGAAGGGCCACGTCCATCTCGTCGGCAACGGCCGGGCCAATCACGCAGGTTCGGGCGACAGTGACGTCCTGCGGGCCGTCGTGAACGAGTCGAAGCTGCCGCCCGACAACGAGGCCGACACCGACGGCAACAGCCGTTTCTACGGATTCGAGTGCGTCAACCTCGGCAACGGCAGGGACCCGTGGCCGGAGGCACAGCTGGAGGCCATCGAGAAAGCGGCCGCCGCGATCTGCCGCCACTACGGCTGGAGCGAGCGCTCGGTCATCGGGCACAAGGAGTGGCAGCCGGGCAAGCCGGACCCCCGCGGCTTCACCATGGACGGCATGCGCCGCCGCATAGCCCAGCGGCTGAAGGGCGGCGGGGGCGGGGGAGGCGGCAAGCCCGACCCGAAGCCCGAGCCGAGGCCGCGCCACGAGCCGTTCCCCGGGGCCGGGTTCTTCCACATCGGCCAGCGCTCGTCGATCATCACGGCCATGGGGAAGCGGCTGGTCGCCGAGGGCTGCAGCCACTACGAGGTGGGCCCGGGCCCCAACTGGTCCGAGGCGGACCGCCGTTCCTACGCCGCCTGGCAGCGGAAGCTCGGCTTCTCCGGTAAGGATGCGGACGGCATCCCCGGCAAGATCAGCTGGGACCGGCTGAAGGTGCCCGACTCCGGGAAGTGAGACGAAGGTCCGCCCCCGTGTACGGGGGCGGACCGGTCACCGGTCACGTCACCAGCGCGGCAGCCGCGGCTCGTACTCCGGACGGAACCTGCGCATGTAGCCGGTGTCGTCCCGGCCGCGCATCCCGGAGTCGAGGTACAGCCGGTGCAGCCGGTCGAGGGCGTCGTGGTCGAGTTCGACACCCAGGCCCGGGCCGGTGGGCACCCGGACCTCTCCCTCGCGCAGCTCCAGGGCGCCGGGGACGATCACGTCGTCCGCCGAGTTCCACGGGTAGTGCGTGTCGCAGGAGTGGTCGAGGTTGGGGATGGCCGCGGCGACATGGGTCATCGCGGCGAGGCTGATGCCCAGGTGCGAGTTGGAGTGCATGGACAGGGCGAGCCCGAACGCCTCGCAGACGGCGGCCAGTTCACGGGTGCGGCGCAGCCCGCCCCAGTAGTGGTGGTCGGTGAGCAGCACCTGGATCGCGTTCTGTTCGATCGCGGGCTTGAGGTGCTCCCACGCGACCACGCACATGTTGGTGGCCAGCGGCAGCGGCGACTCCTCGGCGACCTCCGCCATGCCGGGGATACCCTTGGTCGGGTCCTCCAAGTACTCCAGCACGCCGTCCAGTTCACGCGCGACGTACTTCGACGTCTCCACCGTCCAGACGACGTTGGGGTCCAGCCGCAGTGGCTGCCCCGGGAAGGCCTCCGCCAGGGCCCGGATCGCGGCGATCTCCTCGTCGGGCGGGAAGACACCGCCCTTGAGCTTGAACGACTCAAAGCCGTACCGCTGTTGCATCAGCCGGGCCTGCTCGACGATCCCGGCCGGGTCGAGGGCCTCGCCCCAGTCGTCGCCGAGCGCCGCACGGCCGTCGAGGGCCGGGTGCTCGGCCCACTTGTAGAAGAGGTACGCCGCGAACGGCACCGAGTAGCGGACCGCGCCGCCGAGCAGATCACTGACCGGGCGGTCCAGCAGCTTGCCCTGCGCGTCCAGACAGGCCACCTCCACGGCCGAGGTGGTCCAGCCGCGCTCGTGGGAGCTGGGCACGGTGGGCAGCAGGGCGGCGTCGATGGCGGCTGCGACGGCCGTCGTATCGAAGACGTCCATGCCGTTGACCACCTTCGCGGCGGCCCGAAGCCGCTCCCGGCGGACCGCGCCGCCCGTGGACTCGCCGAGGCCCACCGTGCCGTCCTCCAGGACCAGTTGGACGACGATCCGCAGCGCCAGCGGCTCGTGCACGCCGCCCGAGTTGAGCAGCGGCGGGTCACGAAAGGCGATGGGGGTGACGATCAGCTCTCGGATGCGCGTGCCTCGGGACGTGCTCATGCGCCGACCACCTCCAGGCCGTGGCCGACGAGTTTCGCGAGCCGTGCGACATGCTCCGGCGCCGGATCGACCAGGGGCGCCCGTACGCCGCCCACGTCCAGGCCGCGCAGCGTCACCCCGGCCTTGATCAGCGACACGGCGTAGCCCGGTACCTCGTCGCGCAGGGCGACCAGCGGGCCGTAGAACTCGTCGAGCAGCGTGCCGACGAGCCCCTCGTCACCCTCGCCGAGCGCCCGGTGGAAGGCCAGGGCGATCTCCGGGGCGAACGCGAACACCGCCGAGGAGTACAGCTCGACGCCGATGCCCCGGTAGGCGGGCGCGGTCATCTCGGCGGTGGGCAGGCCGTTGAAGAACTGGAACCCCTCCGTGCCCGGTACGGCGCGCACGGCCCGCACCACGCGGTGCATCCGTTCGATGTCTCCGACGCCGTCCTTGAGGCCGGCGACCTTCGGCAGGGCGGCGATCTCGGCGGCCGTCCGCGCGGTGAGCCGGGCGGTGCCGCGCTGGTAGAAGATCACCGGCAGCTCGCTGGCGGCGGTGACCTCTTCGACGTACCGCACGAGGCCCTGCTGCGGCGCGCTCACCAGATACGGCGGCAGCAGCAGGATCCCGTCGGCGCCGGCGCGTTCGACGCGTGCGGCGTGGTCGCGGGCGACCGGCGGCGGGCCGCCCGCGGCGGCGAGCACGGGCACGCGGCCCGCGGTCGTGGTGACCGCGACCCGGGTGGCCCGCTCGATCTCGTCGGCCGTCAGGGCGTGGAACTCGCCGGTGCCGCAGGCGACGAACACGCCGCCGGCGCCCGCGGCGACCCCGGACTCGATGTGCTGGGCGAGGCGTTCCTCGTCCAGCGAGCCGTCCGCGGTGAACGGCGTCACCGGGAAGAACAGCACTCCGTGGAACTTCATGTCTCCCTCAAACGTGGGGGGGCGGGGTCAGCCCTTGGTGGCACCGGCGGCGATGCCGGTGACCAGCGAGCGCTGGAGGAGCAGATAGACGATCAGGCTGGGGAGGAGGGCGATGACCGCACCGGCCAGCACCACTCCGGAGCCGACCTCGGGGTCGGTGCGCAGGATGGACAGGGCGACGGTGACGGTGTAGTCGGTGGGGTCCTTGGCGGCGATGAGGGGCAGCAGGTACTGGTCCCAGATCATGATGAAGCCGAGCACCCCGGCCACCCCGAGCGCGGGCTTGCACAGCGGCAGCACGACCTGCCACAGCATCCGCAGCTCGCCGACTCCGTCGATCCGGGCGGCCTCCTCTATCTCGGCGGGGATGTCCTTCATGAACTCGGTCAGCAGCATCACCGAGAAACCCCACGCGCCAAGCGGCAGGATCACGCCCCAGACCGTGCCCTTCAGGTCCACGCCGACCACGGGAACGTCGCCGAGGACCAGGGACAGCGGGATGGCGATGACCTCCTCGGGCAGCATCATCGTCAGCATGAACAGGGTGAGGATCAGCGCCTGGCCGCGGAACTTGTGCCGGGCCAGCGCGTAGGCGGCGAGCGTGCACACCGCGAGCTGGAGCAGCAGCCCGCCGCCCGCGATGACCAGCGAGTTGGTGAAGTAGTCCCAGATCCCGCGCTCGCCCGCCACGCGGAAGTTCAGCAGCGTGGAGTCGTGCGGCAGGAAGGACAGCGACGAGCCGCTGGGGTTGTGGCTGAGGGCACCGGAGAAGATCGCCAGGAACGGCGCGGCGAAGACCCCCAGGGCGATCGCGCACAGCAGGATCCGCAGCGCCCAGGAGACGCCGGGCTTGTCGTTCCAGCCGAGGGCGGTGTCGAAGCGGGCGGGCGTGGTGCGCCGGGCGCGGGACGACTTCCGGGAGGGGGAAGCGGGCGCCCGGGTGCGGACGGGATCGATGGCGGGAGCGCTCATCGCACGTCTCCCCTCTTGCGGAAGTAGTTGACCATGACGGTGAGCAGCAGCGTCACGCCGAGCAGGACCGCGGAAGCCGCCGAGGCGCCGCCGATGTCGTTGCGGGTGAAGCCCAGGGTGTAGGCGCGGGTCATCCACACGTCGGTCGACCCGGCGGGGCCGCCGCCGGTGAGCACGTACACCTCGGTGAACACGCGCAGTCCGCGGATCGCGGCGAGGGTGAGGACAATGCCGAGCGCGGGGCGGATCGCGGGCAGCGTGATGTAGCGCAGCCGCTGCCACAGCGAGACGCCGTCCATCGCGGCGGCCTCGTACAGCGACCGGTCCACGCCCGCGAGCCCGGCGAGGATGATCACCATGTTGTACGGGGCCTGCATCCAGATGGCCATGGCCATCGTCGACCACAGCGCGGTGCCGGGGTTGTCCAGGAACGGCACCGGGCCGAGGCCGAGGAAGCTCAGGCCGTGGTTGATCAGGCCGTCGGAGGTCGGGTAGTACATCAGCCGCCACAGCTCGCCGACCACCGCGGTCGCGGTGACGACGGGCAGGAAGACGGCCGTCCGCACGATCTTCAGGGACCGGGCCTGGCCCTCCAGCAGCAGAGCCAGCAGGAAACCGACGGCGATGGCGCCGAGCGACCACCCGATGCCGAGGACCAGAGTGTGGCCGATCGCGTCCTGGAACCGGTGGTCGGTCAGGACGCGGGTGTAGTTGTCCAGGCCTATCCACTTGTCACCGAGGAAGGGCCGGACGTCGAAGAAGCTCAGCCAGATGCCCTTGGCCATCGGCCAGAACTTGAACAGGAGGGCGAGCAGCAGGCCCGGGGCGAGGAACAGCCACGGGAGTACGTTTCCCTTGCGCAGCGCGCTGCGCCACCGGGGCGGCGCCCCGGGCGTGGTCACGGGCGTGGTCACGGTCGCGGTCATTTCAACAGGTCCTGGTCCTTGAGGTCGCCGGCGAGGGTGTCGTTGAGTTCCTTCAGGCCCGAGCGGACGTCGCTGCCGCAGTACGTGAAGATCGCGTTGAGGCTGTCGGCGGTGTCCTGCTTGATCGGGGCCCAGTCCGGGGCGTTGGGGAACTGCTGCGAGTGCTCCTCGTACGCCTGCTGTACGACGCTCCAGCGCGGGTCGTCACGCACCTCGGCCGCGTTCAGCGTGGAGTTGACGGGGATGCGGACGACGGGCTGGTGGTCGCCGGTCATGGCGAGCCTCTGGCCCTCGGGGGAGATGAGGAACGCGGCGAGAGCCTGCTCCTGCTTCGCCTTGCCCGTCTTCGCGCCGAAGTAGATGTTCTCGCCGTCGGCCAGCACGTCGGAGCCGGTCGGCCCCGCGGGGGCGGGCAGGACCTCGAACCTGTCCTTGCCGAGCGCCTTGTCGAAGGTGGAGATGTTGTACGGGCCGGTGAGATACATACCGGCGTTGCCGTCCTGGAAGTTGGTGGTGTTGGCGGTGACGGAGGTCAGCGCGCTGGGCTGGATGACACCGTTGTCACCGCAGAAGAGGCTGTCCTTCAGCCAGGTGACGGTGCGGACGGCCGCGGCCGAGTCCATGGCGGGGCGGTAGCGACCCGGACCGTCCGGCTCGATGATCCGCACGCCGCCCTGCCACAGATAGCTGGCGCCCCACCAGGCGACGTAGCCGTTCTGGGCGCTGCCGGGGACGACCATGCCGTAGGTGTCCTTCCTGCCGTCGCCGTCCGGGTCACGCGTGGCGAAGGCCTTGGCGAGGGCGAGCGTGTCCTGCCAGGTCTTCGGCCGGGGCAGGCCGAGCTTCTCGCGCCAGTCCTTGCGGACGAACAGGGTCATGGCCTGCCGGGAGTAGGGGATGCCGTAGTGCCTGCCGTCGAGGCCAACGGTCGACGACCAGGACTTGGCGGTGATCTCGTCATGTCCGGCGATCGACGCGGGGGTGATGGGCTTGAGCAGGCCCTGTGCCTGGTAGCTGCCCATCAGTGCGGTGTCGTTGATCATGACGTCCGGCAGGTCCTTCGTGGATGCCCGGCTCTGCAGCTGCTGGTCGAAGTTCATGACCGGCTGGTAGTCGAGCCTGATCCCGGTCTTCTTGGTGAAGGCGGCGAAGACGCGCTTGTAGGTGAGGGCGGATTCCGGATCGCTCCGGGTCCACACCTCCAGCGTGTTCGGATCGTCGCTGCCCGCACTGCCGGACCCGGAGCCGCAGGCGGCCGCTCCGAACGCGAGCCCTACGACGGCGAGCAGGGCGGCCGGGCGGTGACTTCGTCGGCGATCCCGCATGGGCACTCTCCGATGTTCATGTACGTGAACTCTTTTCACGAATCTAAATGATCGGCCAAGCTAGGGACTGTCACGTCGGCACGTCAAGACATGGCCGAAAAGTTTCACCGACGTCACACGAGGGTTGTGGGCTCAAGGAGGCAGCAAGAAGAAAGCCCCAACCGGTCGCATCCGGTTGGGGCTGTGTTGCTGGCAGTGGTGCCGACGGGTCAGGTGCGCTGGGTGCGGGCGGCGCGTTCGGCCTGCTTCTGCTTGATGCGGGACGCCTCCTTGCGGACCTCCGCCTGGGTGGCGCGCTCCTGTTCCAGCCACTCGGGGCGCTCCCGCTTCAGCGCCTCGATCTCCTCGGTGGTCAGCGGCTGCGTGACCCCGCCGCGCGCCAGGCCCGCGATGGAGACGCCCAGCTTCGCCGCCACCACCGGCCGCGGATGCGGACCGCTCCGCCGCAGCTCGCGCAGCCACTCGGGCGGGTCCGCCTGGAGCGCGTTCAGCTCGGCGCGCGAGACGACACCCTCCCGGAACTCGGCGGGTGTGGCCTCAAGGTACACACCCAGCTTCTTGGCCGCGGTCGCGGGCTTCATGGTCTGGGTGTTCTGGTGCGACGTCATGGCGACCAGGGTAACGAGCGGATGCGCGGGGCCCCGGCCGCGCCCGGTAGCCTGGCCCGGTGACAGGCTCGGATGCATCTCCCTCCCCGGACGCGGCCCCTTCGTTCCGGCTCGCCTATGTCCCCGGCGTGATGCCCGACAAGTGGGTGCGCATCTGGAACGAGCGGGTGCCCGAGGTCCCGCTGACCCTGCTGCCGGTCCCCGCGGCCGACGCCTGCCCCCTGCTCGCGGACGGCGGCGCCGACGCGGGTCTGGTCCGGCTGCCCGTCGACCGGACCGTCTTCAGCGCGATCCCCCTATACACCGAGACGACGGCCGTCGTGGTCCCCAGGGATCACCTCGTGACCGCGGCCGACGAGGTGTCCGTCGGCGACCTGGCCGACGACATCGTGCTGCACCCCCTGGACGACGTGCTCGACTGGGAGCGCCTCCCGGGGCGGCCCGCCCTGGAACGCCCCGCCACCACCGCGGACGCCGTCGAACTGGTGGCGGCCGGCATCGGCGTGCTCGTCGTACCGCTCTCGCTCGCCCGCCTGCACCACCGCAAGGACCTCACCCACCGGCCGGTCGAGGACGCCCCCGAGTCGCGGGTGGCGCTGGCGTGGCCGGAGGCGGCGACCACGGACCAGGTGGAGGACTTCATAGGGATCGTCCGCGGGCGGACCGTCAACAGCACGCGCGGACGCAGGCCCGCACCTTCGGAGCCCGAGCGCACACGGACCGGTGCGGCCGGGGCGAAGCAGCGCAAGCCGGCGGCCGGCAAGGGCCGGGGGAGAGACTCCGGCGGCGCCTCCAAGAGCGGCGGCCGGCGGGGCAGGCCGCGCCGCCGGTCGTAGCGGCGGCCGGGCCTGGACGGGTGGGCGGCGAGGTCATGCGGGGAAAAAACCGTTCCCCCCGGGGTGCATGGGAGCCGGACCAGGCAGGTAGAAAGGAGCCATGCCGGAGCCCGAGACCCCAGCAGGGGACGAAGACGACGTCGACGCTGTCACCCGGGCGGTACTGACCGCCTCGCGGCTGCTGGTGGCCGTCTCCGCCCGGTCCCTCGCCGCCGTCGAGGAGCGGGTCACGCTGGCCCAGTTCCGGATGCTGGTGGTGCTGTTCACCCGCGGCGCCACCAAGCTGGTCGACCTCGCCGACCTGCTCCAGGTGGCGCCCTCGACGGCGATGCGCATGATCGACCGGCTGATCGCGGCCGGGCTCGCCGACCGGCAGACCAACCCCGACAACCGCCGCGAGACCCTGCTGCGGCTGACGGCGGAGGGCCGGCGCACGGTCGAGGACGTGACCGCCCGCCGGCGCGCCGAGATCAGCACCATCGTCGAACGGCTCGCGCCCCGGCAGCGCACGGCGCTCATCGAGGCGCTCAGCGCGTTCAACGAGGCGGGCGGCGAGCCCCCCGTCTCCGCGCAGGACGGCCCGCACCCGCTGGGCTGGCCCGCCGACCCCGGAGAACCGTTGCGGGCAGCGCCGCACTGAGGGGGGCACCAGAGCGGCCGCCCGGCCATGTTTGTACTCAGCCGCCGGCCGCCGGTGAGGGAAGCGGAGGGGCCGCCGTGTCCGGATCCACGCCGTCGGGGATGTTCAGGACCGTCACCGGTGCCCCGCGCTGCGCGGGCGGCGGGGTGAGCTGGTCCGAGGGCAGGCCGGGCGGCGCGGTCTGCTGGGCGGTGACCTGTTCCTGATTGACCAGGCCGGTCTTCTCCAGCACGGTCATGTGGTCGAGCACGGTGTCGTTGGCCTGGTCGGCGAGCTGACGCACCAGGGTGTTCTTCGTGGAGGCCCGGATCTTGGCGATGGTGGGGAAGATCTGGCCGTGGGTCACCCGCATGATGTTCACCGCGGTGGAGCCGAACTCCCTGTCGTTGCTGGCCTGCACGGTCGCCACGAACTGCTGCTGCTGGGGCGAGGCCTGGTTGGGCAGGGTGATGCCCAGCTCGAGGGCGATCCGGCGGCAGGTCTGGTCGAGCAGGGCATGACCGGCCACGAGATGCTCACCGGCCTCCTTCATCTCCGGTGTCTGGCCGCGCTGCATCGCCAGCATGCCCAGGGGGTGCTCCCACAGCCCGGCCGCCCGCACCTTGACCACGAAGTCGCGGTCCGCCTCGGTCAGCGGGCCGTAGACGGTGTCGACGACGACACGGTCCTGGCCGCCGGCGGTGTTCTGCATGCCCAACATGGCGGGGTAGGCGAACGCGGCGAGGGTGAGGACCAGGCCACCGCCCACGACTGCGGTTCCTGCCCTGTTGCGCGGCATGCGCATGGTGCCTCCCGGATGAGATCGACCTGACACCAGGAGATACGGCTGTGCGGCACAAGTGAATCATTTACCGGGCATCAATTTCCGGTCACGGTTCGGAGCCGTCCTGCACATCCCCGGCGTGCCGGGTGGTCAGGGTGCGTACGGGGCCGCGGCCCCGTACGCACCGCCTTGTCCCCCTCGGCTCGGCTCAGCCGCCCCGCGGACACCCACCACGCCGGAGTCCTTGCCGCCGAAGACCACCCGCGGCTGTGAGCGCCGGAAGTAGGCGTGCGTCGGATCCTCGGCGCCCTCGGAGGCCGGCTGGTCGCCGTCCGCGACACGCTGAAGTAGCTCCCCGGCGCCGGAGTGCCCTGCACCGCACGCCCCTTGACGGTCACCCGGAAGCCGGTGGTCGCCCACGACGGCACGCGCAGCCGCAGCGTGAAGGAACCGCCGCGGCCGCCGAGGGTGAGCGTGCTGCGCTGCTCCCGCGGGAATTCGGTGGTCTGCGTGACTGTGACGCCCTTGTCCGCCCAGGCCAGCCCGGACGGGAGGGGTAGGGGAGCGTCGACGGGTCAGGCGCTTGGAGTTGCCGAACGAGCCCGGTCCCGACCGCAAACACGCGGTCGGGACCACGGCGCCAGCCGCGCGACCGCTCCCGACTCGAGGGCCGCCCAGACGGCACCGTCGGGCCCCATCGTGATGCCGTGCGGCTCCGACGACGGTGTCGGCAGGTCGTACTCGGTGATCTCGGCGGCCGCGATGATCCGGCCGATGCGGTTGCCTCCCCACTCGGTGAACCAGCAGTCCCCGGCGGAGGCCGCCACGATGGCGTGAGGCCGGGCCGTGCGGTCGGGGAGCGGGAACTCCACGATCCGGCCGTCGACCGTGATCCTGCCCACCTGACCCGCCGCGATCTCCACGAACCACAGGTCGACCCCGTCACTCGCGATGCCCACCGGCGCGGCACCCGTCGTGGGCAGCGGGTGCAGACCGACCTCGCCGTCGACCGTGATACGACCGATGGCGTTCGCCTGGTTGAGGGTGAACCACAGCGCCGTGTCGGGGCCTTGGACGATGGCCGAGGGGAAGCCTCCCTCGACGGGAAGGGCGAACTCGGTGATCTCCCCCTCGACCGTGACCCGGCCGATCCGGTCGCTGTTCATCTGCGTGAACCACAGCGCACCGTCCGGACCGGCCGTGATGCCGTAGGGCCCGCAGTCGGGCGTCGGCACACCGAAGCTCTCCGTCTTCCCGTCGACCGTGACCCGGCCGATCCGGTGATCCTGGTAGCGGGTGAACCACAGGGCCCCGTCGGGTCCGGGCGTGATGACCGTCGGGCGGCACGTGGCCACGTCCAGCGGGAATTCCGTGACTGCGCCGTCGAGGCCGAGCCGCGCGATACGACCGCTGTGCACGAAGGTCAGCCACAGCGCCCCGTCGGGCCCGGCCGCGATGCCGTACGGCCCGGCGTCCTCGTCCGCCACGGCGATCTCCGTGATGACCGGGGCGTCGGTATGCTGCACAGTGACTCCTTCGGTGATCAACTGGGGTTTCCCGCACTGTACTTGGCCTCGTGGAACGGGAAGGCTCAGGCGGGCGAGGCCGAGCGCACCAGCCAGTCGTGGGCGGTCCGCGCCGTGAACTCCCGCTGGCCGCCGCGCAGCAGCAGACCCGCCGTGGCGAACTCCGGTGCGTCGGCCTGGGCGGGGACGTACGGGACCGCGATGCACCGCATGCCGGCCGCGTGCGCGGCGGCGGCGCCCGGGGCGGCGTCCTCCACGACCACGCAGGCGGCCGGGTCTGCACCCAGCCGCCGGGCCGCCTCCAGGAACACGTCGGGGGCGGGCTTGCCGTGCGCCACCTCGTCGGCGGACACCACGGTGCGCAGCTGCGCGTCCAGACCCGTCCCGGCCAGGATCGCCGTGATGGCCTCCGGAGAGGAACCCGAGGCCACGGCCATGGGGACGCCGTCGGACGCGAGCACTTCGACGAACATGCGCATCTGCGGGTACGCCCGCGTGTCGGCGCGGGCCAGCTCCAGATAGTGGCGGTTCTTGACGGTGAGCAGTTCCTCCAACGGGGCCCGCAAACCGTACCGCTCCTTCCAGTCCGCGATCGTCTCTCGCGTGCTGATGCCGACGTACCGCTCGTGGTCCGCCCAGGTGAAGTCCGTGACGCCGTACCCGGCGAGGGTCTGCCGGCCCGCTTCGAAATAGTTCGGCTCACTGTCCACGAGCGTTCCGTCAAGATCGAAGATGACTGAGATGTCGCCGAGAGTGCTCATGGTCCCAGCATGTCAAAGGTCATTTCCGCGCCGAGCGCCCGATCGACTCCACGAGCGGCAGCAGCCGGTGCGGGACGCGCTCGCGCAGGGCCACCTCCGTGCGGGTGCGGACGACGCCGGGCAGGCTGATCAGCTTCTGGACCACGTCCTCCAGGTGCGCGTTGTCCCGCGCCACGACACGGGCCAGCAGATCACCGCCACCCGTGGTCGAGAACGCCTCCACGATCTCCGGTACGGCCGCCAGCGCGTCGCCCACTTCGTCGAGGTGGCCCTGCGTGACCTCGATGTGCACGAACGCGAGCACCGGATGCCCGAGCGCGGCGGGGGAGAGGGCCGGCCCGGTGCCGGTGATCACCCCGTCCCGCTCCAGCCGGTCCAGGCGGGCCTGGAGTGTGCCGCGGGCGACCCCGAGGATCCGGGCGTACTCGCGCACGCTGGTGCGCGGCTGCTCCAGCAGCAGCCGCAGGATGCGGGTGTCGAGCTCGTCCACGGCCATGCCGGCCGGCCCCCTCGCGTCTCGATGGTCGTCCGTTGGCACGCCGGTGGCGCTGATCGAGTCCACTCGGCTGTGCCAATGGCCCAGTCAACCAGAGAACACTTGAGCCAGTGACGGCAGAGGTGCTGTCATGGGGGTGTCGATGGCGCTGCGGATCCCGCGGCGCCTTTTGCATATCGGCGTTTTTCGGTTTCAGCCCAGCGATCTCAGCTTGACTCTGTCGGGGATCTTGGAGTTTCGCGGCGCGACAGCATGATCAACGGGCATGCTCGGGTGGTTCCGATGACCGATGC
>NZ_JACTVI010000061.1 GCF_014495685.1 Streptomyces sp. TRM68367
TGCCCCTGGTACGGGTCAGAGCAGTCTTGAGATGCGCTTCACCACCGCCCTGAAGGGCGGCGCACTGCGCAAGATCAGAGGTAGACCGGGGCCGCCCGGGACCGCGTTGTCAGTGCCGTGTGCGACGGTGGAGTCCCGGAGCCGAACCCGACCGGACACTCACCCGAACCGAAAGACGCGCGCCGTGAACCACGCTCAGCTGACCGCCCTGGGCCGCGCCCTCCGCCTCCTCGGCGAGCACGGCGAGGCCCTCACCGCCGACACCCCGGACGCCCGGCTGCACGAGATCAACGCCGATCTCAAGCGCGCCGTGGACCTGCTGGAGGAGAGCGTCACCGGCACCGCGCCCAGCACGCGCTGCCCGGAGCACCCCACCGGACCGGTCGACGAGAGCGCGCCCGACCTGTGCCTGCTGTGCGAGACCCGGCGCCGCGCGGCCCGCCGCGCCGAGTTCAACGGCCCGGTCCCGCGCCCGCACCCGGCCGACCCGGTCCCGTCCCGGTACGGGGTGAGCGGTGACCGCCCCCAGCCCCAGCAGCGCTGGCTGCCGGAGCTGTGGAACGGCCAGGCGTGGCAGCTGTGCGGCACCCCGCGCCGGGACCGCCGCGAGGCCGAGCAGTATCTCGCCGCCCAGCGGCGCGGCACCCGGCCCGCGATGGCCTACCGGCTCGTGCACGAGTTCACGGACTACGAGGTGCTGCGCGTGTGGGGCACGCCCGTGCGGATCGACATCGAGCCGATGGGCAACCTGTAGGCACGGCCGGGCGCGTCACGTCAGCAGCGGCAGCTCCGGGAAGTCGTACCCCTCCCACAGGCGGCGTGACGCCTCCTCCGGGTACGGCGTGACCTTCGGTTCGGCGTCCAGCACCTGCACCAGCCGCTGCTCCGGGCCGTACGCCGGCCAGCCTGGGTCGCCGCTCCGGGCGAACTCCGTCCAGGACGCGCGGAAGCGGGCCGACAGCGCCTCGCCCTCGGGTGTGGGCTCGCCGCCGGGGAACAGCAGGAGGCCGAGGTCGGCGGCGAACGTGCCGAAGAGCAGGGGGATGTCCAGGCCGTGGCAGGCGCCGAAGGCTCCGTCCTGGCCGGGGGCCGGCCAGGTCAGCTCGTAGACGTGGGCGTGTCCGCCGCCGGTCACCTGCGCCTCGGCCAGGTGGAGGGAGGGCATGCCGAACAGCCAGTCGGTCAGGACGCGTTCGTACAGCTCGCTCGGTGTGGCCCCGGGGTGGGCGGCGCGGTAGGCCCGGTCGCCGTCCGGGCCGGGGGCGAACAGGCGCAGGGTCGCCGTCGCCTCGTCGTCGGGGATCCGGCCGAGCTTGCCCGCGAGGGCGAGAAAGAGGCGGTACTCGTCGCGGTTGTGGCCGGTGACCAGGTCGATGTCCCGGGCCGACCCGGCCGCCAGCGCCCGCCACGGGGTGGCCGGCAGCACCTCGCCGTCGACCACCGGGGAGAAGGGGGTGACGGTGGGGGCGACCTGGCCCCAGCGGTCCTGGTACTGGAGCATCTTCGCGCTCAGCGCCTCGCCCGCCGCCGTCAGCCGGCGCGGGTCCACGGCCGACAGGTCGGCTGCGGTCGGGCGCAGGCCCGCCTCGGCGGCGAGGGCGGTGCCGATGTCCCGGGCCAGCTCGTCGGAGAAGTACGTCCCCGGCACACTCTGCGCGATCGCGCGCCGGAACAGGCCCGCCGCGCTCGGCATGGCCAGCAGCGCGGCGACGGACCCGGCGCCCGCCGACTCGCCGAACACGGTCACCTGCCCGGGGTCGCCGCCGAACGCCGTGATGTTGTCCCGCACCCACTCCAGGGCGGCCACCTGGTCGAGCAGGCCGCGGTTGGCGGGCGCCCCCTCGATGCGGGCGAAACCCTCCATGCCGACGCGGTAGTTGAGAGTGACGACGACCAGGTCGCCGTCGCGGGCGATCAGGCGGGCGTCGTAGCCGGGGCTGCCGGAGTGGCCGAGCTTGTAGGCACCGCCGTGGATCCACACCATGACCGGGCGGCGGGCGGCCGGGTCGGGGTCGGGGGTCCAGACGTTGACCGTCAGCCAGTCGTCGCCCTCCGGCGCGTCCAGGACGCCGGTACGGCCCTGGACGCCGGACTCCTGCGGGGGCGGCGGGCCGAAGGCGGACGCCTCCCGTACGCCGCCCCAGGCGGAGGCGGGACGCGGCGCGGCGAACCGGGCCTCCCCCACGGGCGGCTGGGCGAACGGGATCCCGCGGAACACCGCGAGTCCGTCCTCTTGCCGCCCGCGCACCGCACCGGCGGCGGTGCGCACGACGGGCTCGGCGGAGCCGGACTGCGGCGGGCGGGACTCGCTGGTCGTCATCGGGGCTCCTCACTACGGGAGTCCCACCGTAGTTGAGTTACTCAATCAAGGGGAGGTCAGCTCAGCGACTTCAGCGACGCCGGGTCGTACGCCCGCAGCTCGCCGAAGCGACCGCCCAGCACCTTCGCCGCCCACTCCGGGTCCTGCAGCAGCGCACGCCCCACCGCGACCAGCTCGAACTCGTCCCGCTCCAGCCGGTCGAGCAGGTTCTCGAGGCTGCCCACCTCCGACCCCTGCCCCTGGAACGCCTGGAGGAAGTCCCCGTCCAGTCCCACCGACCCGACCGTGATCGCGGCCTTGCCCGTCAGCTTCTTCGTCCAGCCCGCCAGGTTCAGGTCCGACCCCTCGAACTCCGGCAGCCAGTAGCGCCGCGTGGAGGCGTGGAAGGCGTCCACACCGGCCGCCGTAAGCGGGCTCAGGATCGCCTCCAGTTCCTCCGGGGTCCCGGCGAGCCGGGCGTCATAGGCGTCCTGCTTCCACTGCGAGTACCGGAAGATCACCGGAAACTCCGGGGAGACCGTCTCCCGTACGGCGGCGACGATCTCCGCCGCGAACTTCGTACGGGCCACGGGGTCGCCGCCGTAGGCGTCGGTGCGGCGGTTGGTGCCGGCCCACAGGAACTGGTCGACGAGGTAGCCGTGGGCGCCGTGGATCTCCACGCCGTCGAAGCCGATGCGCTCGGCGGCAGCGGCGGCCTCGGCGAACGCGCCGATCACGTCGTCCAGGTCGCGCTGGGTCATGGCCCTGCCGGTGCCCTCGGTGCCGTCGAGGCGCAGCCCGGAGGGGCCGAGGGCGGGCGCCTCGGGGTACGGCGGCTGGCCCTGCTCGCGCACCATGCCGATGTGCCACAGCTGCGGCACGATCGTGCCGCCCCCCGCGTGCACGGCCTCGGCGACCTTGGCCCACCCCGCGAACTGCTCCGCCCCGTGGAACCGCGGGACACTGTCGCTCTGCCCGGCAGACTCGTGCCCGACGTACGTGCCCTCGGTGACGATCAGACCGACGCCTGCGGCGGCGCGGCGGCCGTAGTACGACACGACATCCTCACCCGGGACGCCGCCCGGCGAGAACATCCGGGTCATCGGCGCCATCACGATGCGGTTCGGGACGGTCAGGCCGTTGATCGAGGCGGGCCGGGAGAGGATCTCGGCCGCGCGGTCAACGGCGGACTCGGAGGCGGTGACGGTCACTGGGCTCCTTCGGTGACGGACGTGGACCAGCCGGTATATGCACGCGCATAAAACGCGTCCACCGGGTCAACAGCCCCCACACACCGGTCATTCCAGCCCCACGGCGCCATCGCTGTGATCCTGGCCACGAGGCGGCCATTTACCCCTCCTCCGGCAACGCCCGAGGGCGGCACCCCCTGTCTCCAGGGAGTGCCGCCCTCGTACGAAGGACGGATCCGATCCTCGTGAGGATCAGAAGTCCATGTCGCCACCCGGCATGCCGCCGCCGGCCGGGGCGGCGCCCGCCTTCTCCGGCTTGTCGGCGATGACGGCCTCGGTGGTGAGGAACAGCGCGGCGATCGACGCGGCGTTCTGCAGGGCGGAACGCGTGACCTTCGCCGGGTCGATGATGCCCTCGGCGATCATGTCGACGTACTCACCGGTCGCGGCGTTCAGGCCGTGGCCGATCTGAAGGTTGCGGACCTTCTCCACGACGACGCCGCCCTCAAGACCACCGTTGACGGCGATCTGCTTGAGCGGGGCCTCCAGGGCGAGCTTCACGGCGTTGGCGCCGGTCGCCTCGTCACCCTCGAGGTCCAGCTTCTCGAAGACCGTGGCGGCCTGGAGCAGGGCCACGCCGCCACCGGCGACGATGCCCTCCTCGACGGCCGCCTTGGCGTTGCGCACCGCGTCCTCGATGCGGTGCTTGCGCTCCTTCAGCTCGACCTCGGTTGCGGCACCGGCCTTGATGACGGCCACGCCGCCCGCGAGCTTGGCCAGGCGCTCCTGGAGCTTCTCGCGGTCGTAGTCGGAGTCGCTGTTCTCGATCTCGGCGCGGATCTGGTTCACGCGGCCGGTGACCTGCTCGCTGGCGCCGGCACCGTCGACGATGGTGGTCTCGTCCTTGGTGATGACGACCTTGCGGGCCTTGCCCAGCAGGTCGATCGTGGCGTTCTCCAGCTTGAGGCCGACCTCCTCGGAGATGACCTCGCCGCCCGTGAGGATGGCGATGTCGCCGAGCATGGCCTTGCGGCGGTCACCGAAGCCCGGTGCCTTGACGGCGACGGACTTGAAGGTGCCGCGGATCTTGTTGACGACCAGGGTCGACAGGGCCTCGCCCTCGACGTCCTCGGCGATGATCAGCAGCGGCTTGCCCGACTGCATGACCTTCTCCAGGAGCGGGAGCAGGTCCTTGACGTTGGAGATCTTGGAGTTGGCGATCAGGATGTACGGGTCGTCGAGGACGGCCTCCATACGCTCCATGTCGGTGGCGAAGTACGCCGAGATGTAGCCCTTGTCGAAGCGCATGCCCTCGGTGAGCTCCAGCTCCAGACCGAAGGTCTGGGACTCCTCGACGGTGATGACGCCTTCCTTGCCGACCTTGTCCATGGCCTCGGCGATGAGCTCGCCGATCTGGGTGTCGGCGGCGGAGATGGACGCCGTGGAGGCGATCTGCTCCTTGGTCTCGACGTCCTTCGCCTGCTCCAGCAGGGCGGCGGAGACGGCCTCGACGGCACGCTCGATGCCGCGCTTGAGGGCCATCGGGTTGGCGCCGGCGGCGACGTTGCGCAGGCCCTCCTTGACCAGCGCCTGAGCCAGGACCGTAGCGGTCGTCGTGCCGTCACCGGCGACGTCGTCCGTCTTCTTCGCTACTTCCTTGACCAGCTCGGCGCCGATCTTCTCGTACGGGTCCTCGAGCTCGATCTCCTTGGCGATGGAGACGCCGTCGTTGGTGATCGTGGGGGCGCCCCACTTCTTCTCGAGGACGACGTTGCGGCCCTTCGGGCCGAGGGTCACCTTGACGGCGTCCGCGAGCTGGTTCATGCCGCGCTCGAGGCCGCGCCGCGCCTCCTCGTCGAACGCGATGATCTTGGCCATGTGAAGTGGTCCTCCCAGGACTGGGGGTGATTACTTCGGACCGCGCCCGCGCCCGCGACGGACGGCCCCGGCCGGTGGTTCCTTGCCCCACCCGGCCCGTGGCCTCACCGACCCGGTCCTTCCAGTTGTCACTCTCACCTTCAGAGTGCTAACGCCAATGATTAGCACTCGACCCCCTCGAGTGCAAGGCGCGCCCGCGAAGCGGGCTCGTTGAGGGGTGGCGGTCGGGCGACGGGTGGGCGCAAGGCGCGCCCGCGAAGCGGGCTCGTTGAGGGGTGGCGGTCGGGCGACGGGTGGGCGCAAGCGGGTCCGGTGTACTCCGCCCCGTCGGGGGCAGCGCGAAGGGCCCGCACCCGGTGGGTGCGGGCCCTTCGCTCCAGAACGTTCAGGCGGTGACGCGAACCATGTCGGCCTGCGGGCCCTTCTGGCCCTGCGAGATCTCGAACTCGACCCGCTGACCCTCTTCAAGGGTGCGGTACCCGTCCATCTGGATCGCGCTGTAGTGGACGAAGACGTCCGCACCACCGTCGACCGCGATGAAGCCGTACCCCTTCTCCGCGTTGAACCACTTGACGGTGCCCTGAGCCATGCCTAACTCCCCTATTACTGGCCCTTGCACAGATCCACACTTCGCGGATCCGGGTCAGACCTCACCCCCCAAATCGTTGGGGGCGTGCGCCGGAACGCGTCGACCGCGGCTGAATGTATCTGCCCAACTGCCGTCTGCAACAGGTCAATCGGACGAGAATTCCGGGCACACCGGGTCCGGAATCTACCGAGAATTCGCCAGACTTCCGGGCAAGTCGGACCCCGCAAAAGGGAACAAAAGACACAAAAGACCTGCACACTTTGGCTACTTCTTGTCGGCCATGGAGCAGGTTTCCGGGCGCTCACCCGCCTGATCGGCAACGCGTTCCCCAACTGTACCGCGCTCAACCATGCAGAATTGCCCCCTCCGTTTCTCTCACGGAGGGGGCACTGCATCGATTGCGGCTGCGCCGCGTGGGATGAACGCTCGGTAATCGCTGTTACCCACGGTTACTACTCGCGGGTATCACGCGCTGTCCCGGGTATCAGCAGCCTCCGGCGACCGCCGGAATGATGGACACGCCCGCACCCGCCGGGGTGGGGGTCTCCAGCCCCTGCTCGAAGCGGACGTCGTCGTCATTCACGTACACGTTGACGAACCGGCGCAGCTTGCCCTGGTCGTCCAGCACGCGGGCGGCGATGCCGGTGTGGTTCTTCTCCAGATCGGCGATGACCGCGGCGAGGGTCGCGCCCTCGGCGCTCACCTCGGCCTGGCCGCCGGTGTAGGTGCGCAGGATGGTGGGGATGCGGACGGTCACGCTCATGCGAGGGCAGCCTCTCGGAAGGAGTCCAGGTTCGGGCGGATGGTGGCGGTGAGGCCGGTGCCGGCCACCGCGTCGAGGGTCTTGAGGCCGTCGCCGGTGTTCAGGACGACGGTGGTCTTGGTGGGGTCGAGGACGCCGTTCTCGATGAGCTTGCGGGTCACGCCCACGGTCACACCGCCCGCCGTCTCGGCGAAGATGCCCTCGGTGCGGGCCAGCAGCTTGATCGCGTCGACCACCTGCTCGTCGGTCACGTCCTCCACCGCACCGCCGGTACGGCGCGCGATGTCGAGGACGTACGGCCCGTCGGCCGGGTTGCCGATGGCCAGCGACTTGGCGATGGTGTTCGGCTTCTGCGGCCGGACGACCTCGTGCCCGGCCTTGAAGGCGGTGGAAACCGGCGAGCAGCCCTCGGCCTGCGCGCCGAAGATCTTGTACGGCTTGTCCTCGACGAGCCCGAGCTTGATCAGCTCCTGCAGCCCCTTGTCGATCTTCGTGAGCTGCGAGCCGGAGGCGATCGGCACCACGAGCTGGTCGGGCAGCCGCCAGCCCAGCTGCTCGCAGATCTCGTACGCGAGGGTCTTGGATCCCTCCGCGTAGTACGGCCGCAGGTTGACGTTGACGAAGCCCCAGCCCTCACCGGCGGGGTCGCCGATCAGCTCGGAGCAGAAGCGGTTCACGTCGTCGTAGTTGCCTTCGATGCCGACGAGGTCGCCGCCGTAGACCGCGGCCATGACGACCTTGCCCTGCTCCAGGTCGTGCGGGATGAACACGCAGGAGCGGAAGCCGGCACGGGCGGCGGCGGCGCCGACGGCACCGGCGAGGTTGCCGGTGGAGGAGCAGGAGAGGGTGGTGAAGCCGAAGACGCGGGCGGCCTCCAGGGCCTGGGCGACGACCCGGTCCTTGAAGGAGTGCGTCGGGTTGCCGGAGTCGTCCTTCACGTAAAGGCCGCCGGTCACGCCCAGCTCGCGCGCGAGGTTGTCGGCCTGGACGAGCTTGGTCCAGCCGGGGTTGATGTTCGGCTTGGTCGCCACGTCCGCGGGGACGGGCAGCAGCGGCGCGTAGCGCCAGATGTTCGCGGGTCCAGCCTCGATGCGCCCCCGGAGCTCCTCGGTGTCGGCCTTCGAGTTGACCGAGAAGTCGTAGGCGATCTCCAGCGGGCCGAAACACTCCTCGCAGGCGAAGACCGGGCCGAGGGGTACCCGGTGACCGCACTCGCGGCAGGAGAGGGCGGCGGCGGGGCCCAGGTCAACGGAGTCGGTGGTGGTGCTTGCAACAGTCTGCACAGCCATGTGAGGCGAGGCCCTTTCTCCTCATCTTCCTCACGACGCATCTCGCCGTGAGACGGACTTGGCACCTTCCCTAGTCGGGAGCCTCGCTCCTGAACGAGAACCGACTGGAGGGTTGCCGGGGCTTCAACGGGCCGTATCCCTCTGCCCCTCTGGATGAGCTGTATGCGGTTGTCAACAACGGGCGACCCCGGACATGCGATGGTCATCCGCGTTGTTCAAGACTGTAACCGACGGCCAGGACAGTTGAGATAGTCGTCCGAACCGCGAGATGGATCACAGGGTGATCCTCGTGACTCCGAACAGTGAGGAGCCGCTGACCGTGCTGGAAGAAGTCGAGCGCTGGCTGCGCACCCGCTCCTGGTCCGTGACCGATCGCCCGCTCCATCAGATCATGGCGGCCAAACGCGCCACCGGCCAGTCGGTCAGCGTCGTGCTGCCCGCGCTCAACGAGGAGGGCACGGTCGGCGACATCGTCGCGATCATCCGCCACGACCTGATGCAGCAGGTGCCGCTGGTGGACGAGATCGTCGTCGTCGACTCCGGCTCCACCGACCGCACGTCCGAGGTGGCGGCGGCCGCCGGCGCGACGGTGGTCCACCGGGACGGGATCCTCCCCCGTATCCCCACGGTCCCCGGCAAGGGCGAGGTCCTCTGGCGCTCGCTGCTGGCCACCCGCGGGGACATCGTCTGCTTCATCGACGCGGACCTGAAGGAGTTCTCCTCCGACTTCGTCTCCGGCATCGTGGGCCCGCTGCTGACGACCCCCGGGGTCGACCTGGTGAAGGCGATGTACGACCGCCCCCTCGGCGCTGCCGCGGGCCAGGGCGGCCGCGTCACGGAACTCATGGCCCGCCCCCTGCTCAACATGCACTGGCCGCAGCTCGCGGGCTTCGTCCAGCCGCTGGGCGGCGAGTACGCGGCCCGCCGCACCCTCCTCGAACAGCTCCCGTTCCCCGTCGGCTACGGCGTGGAGCTGGGCATGCTGGTCGACGCCCTGCACCTGGTGGGCCTGGACTCCCTGGCCCAGGTCGACGTGGGCGTGCGCAAGCACCGTCACCAGGACGGCCAGGCCCTCGGCCGGATGTCCGCCGCGATCTACCGCACGGCCCAGCTCCGCCTGGCCCGCGGCCACCTCATCCGCCCCTCCCTCACCCAGTTCGAACGGGGCGAGGACGGCTTCGAGCCGCGGACGTACTCCGTGGACACCGAGGAGCGGCCGCCGATGATCGAGATCGCGGAGTACGCGGCACGGAAGGCGGCGTGAGGACGCAGGGGCGGGCAGGCCTGAGGCAATTGAGGGGCGCGTGTCAGCCGGGCCGGCCGTCCGACCACCGCCAGACGCCGGCGGAGTCCTGCTCGCAGGTCAGGTACACAACCCACAGGACGGTACTGCTGTCACACCGGGCGTACAGGAACCAGCCGACTCCCCCGCGAAGCCGCGCCGAACGTTTGAGCGTTTCGGGGCCGGGCTAGGTTGAGGCGTATGGCTTCCACACGCGGTGCTGATCAGAAGGCTCAGGTACTGGTCGCGTCCAACCGCGGCCCGGTGTCCTACGAGGTGCGCGAGGACGGATCGCTGCACGCCAAACGCGGCGGCGGCGGGCTGGTCTCCGGCCTCTCGGCGATCGGCGCCGACGCCGACGCGCTGTGGATCTGCTCGGCGCTGTCCGACGGCGACCGCGAGGCGGTCCGGCGCGGGGTCGGCGAGCGGGGCGTGCGCATGCTCGCCATCCCCGCGGACGTGCACGCGGACGCGTACAACGGCATCGCGAACTCGGTCCTGTGGTTCGTGCACCACATGCTCTACCAGACCCCGCTGGAGCCGGTCTTCGACGCGGAGTTCCGCCGCCAGTGGGCGTCGTACGAGACGTACAACCGCGCCTTCGCCGAAGCACTGGCGGAGGAGGCGGCGCAGGGGGCGTCGGTGGTGGTCCAGGACTACCACCTCACCCTGGTCCCCGGCATGCTCCGCGCCCTGCGCCCGGATCTCCGCATCGGCCACTTCTCCCACACGCCCTGGGCGCCCCCCGAGTACTTCCGGATGCTACCGGACGACGTGGCCGGCCAGGTCCTGCGAGGCATGCTGGGTGCCGACCGGCTGGGCTTCCTGACGCGCCGCTGGGCAGACGCGTTCGAGGCGTGCGCCACGGCGTTCGTGGGCGGCCTCGGGGACACGCGGGTCGGTGTGCACGGGCTGGGGGCCGACGCGGACTTCCTGCGGAAGCGTTCGCATGAGGCGGACGTCGAGGAGAGGCTGCCCACGCTGCGCGCCGAGATCGGTACGGGTCCCGACGGACGCCTGCGCCACACGATCGTCCGCGTCGACCGCACGGAACTCTCGAAGAACATCGCGCGAGGCCTACTGGCCTACCGAGAGTTGCTGGCGTCCCACCCGGAGTGGCACGAACGCGTCGTCCACGTCGCCTTCGCCTACCCCTCCCGGCAGGACCTCGCCGTGTACCGCGACTACACGGCGGAGGTGCAGCGGCTGGCGGAGTCGGTCAACGACGAGTACGGCACCCCGGACTGGCGCCCCGTCGTCCTCCACGTCCAGGACGACTTCGCCCGCTCCCTGGCCGCGTACCGGCTGGCCGACGTGGCGCTGGTGAATCCCATCCGGGACGGCATGAACCTCGTCGCCAAGGAGGTTCCGGTCGTCTCCGACGAGGGGTGCGTGCTGGTGCTGTCGCGGGAGGCCGGGGCGTGGGAGGAGCTGGCTGACGAGGCGATCGGGGTCAACCCGTACGACGTGACCGGTACGGCGGAGGCGTTGCGGGAGGCCTTGGCCGTGCCGGCGGAGGAGCGGGCCGAGCGCACGAAGAGGCTGGCCGCCGCCGCGACCCAGTTGCCGCCGACGCAGTGGTTCCTGGACCAGCTGGCCGCGCTGAACGACTGACCGGGGGCCGTGGGGTTTGAAGCCGCACAGGCCGCCGCAGGCATATGACACAACCCGCACCCGGCCGGAACTATCGGATGTGGGATGCCAGGGTGCGGAGGAAGGTCACCACGCCCTGCGGGCCGTCGACCACCACGTCGGCCCTCGTGCGCAGCTCGGCGACCTCTTCGCTGCCGCTGCAGACCAGGACGCCGGGGGTGCCGTTGGTGCGGAGTTCGTCGATGGCAGTGTAGGCGGGGAGGTCACCGAGGTCGTCGCCGGCGTAGAGGACGGAGGTGGCGGTGAGGTCGCGGACGTATTCGGTGAGGGCCACGCCCTTGTCCATGCCCGGGGGGCGGAGTTCCAGGACCATGCGGCCCGGTTCGAGGTGGAGACCGTGGTGGGCCGCTAGGTCTGCGAGAGGGGTGCGGAGGGCTTCGAAGGCTGCCTGGGGGTCCGCCGCCCGGCGCGTGTGAACCGCTACCGCCCGGCCGCCCTTCTCCTCGATCCAGACCCCCTCGTCCGCCGCCCCGGCTCTGCGCAGGACCCCCGGCAACTCCGCTCGCGTCGCTGCCACGCCGGGGTGGGGGGCGGGCGCCGTCACCTCACCCGTCGCGGCGTCCCAGCGCTCCGCGCCGTAGTGGCCCAGGACCACCAGGTGCTCCAGGCCCGGCACGCCCGCGAAGCCGCCGTAGCGGACCGCGACCTCCGCCGGCCGGCCGGTGATCACCGCCACCGCCGCCACCTTCGGCGCCAGCGCCGCCAGCGCCGGTACCGCCTCCGGGTGGGCCCGCGCCTGCTCGGGGTCCGGCACGATCGGCGCGAGCGTCCCGTCGAAGTCGAGGGCGATCACCGCGCGGGAGGGGCGGGTGAGGATCGCCTGCAGTCCGTCCCGGCCGGCCGCTGTCGTCGGTGCGGGGAGGGCGTTCTCGGTCGGGTCCTCGTGACTGGCCATACGGCGACCCTATCCACGGAACGGCGCCGGCACGCGCCCGTCCTCCGCCGCGTACGCCCTCACCGCTCCGCCCGCCGCCCCGCCCGCACCCTCCACAGCCGGTGCACCGTCACCGGATCCGCCTTCAGCGCACGCGGATCGTCCAGCAGGGCGTTGAGAAGCTGGTAATAGCGCACCGGCGCCAGCCCCAGCTCCTCCCGTATCGCCCGTTCCTTCGCCCCGAGCCCCGAAAACCCCCGCCGCTCCAGCGCCAGGATGTCCAGCTCCCCGCGCCCCAGCTGCTCCCGTCGCTCATCTCCCATGCCCGGCACCGTAACCCCCGCCACTGACACTCGACCGAGGCCGGGCCGACTGGGCCCGCTACTCCGCGCTCTCCTCCGTCGTAGCCGTCCGCTGGATCTGCCCCAGCACACTCGCCGGATCCCCGCCCGGCGCCACGGCCTGCCCGATGCGGTTCTTGATCTCCGCGCTGACGTCGGCCCACGACGTCTTGCCCACCGGATACAGCTCCGACAGCAACAGCTCGTCCAGGAACTGCTTCAGCGCCTTGTCCTGCTTGGCCCCGCTCATCTTCTCGGACGCGGAGCTGGTGACCGGCAGCAGGTCGTACTCGCGGGAGAACTTGAGCACGTTCTCGTCGTCGTACACGAAGTTGAGGAAGTCACCGATCTCGTCCTGACGGCCGTTCTTCTTGAACGCCATCATCCAGTCGGCGACGCCCAGCGTGGCCTTGCTCTCGCCGTTGATCCCGGGCGTCGGCACCATGCCGAACTTCACGCCCTTGTCGGCGGCCATCTTCATCAGTGACGGATGCCCGTTGAGCATCCCGACCTGACCGTCGGCGAACGCCGCGAACGCGGCCGCCCGGTTCAGCTTCCCCGGCGCCACCGGCCCGGTCAGCCCCTTGCCGACCAGCTCGTCCTTCAGCCAGCGGAACGTCTCGACGTTCTGCGCGGAGTCGATGTCGTACGTGCCGACGGTGTCGGTGTAGCCGCCCCCGCCGCTGAGCATCCACTGCATGGTCTCGGCCTGCGCCTCCTCGGGCCCGAGCGGCAGGGCGTACGGGTACTTCACGCCCTCCGCCTTCAGCGCCCGCGCGTCCGCGGCGAGGCCGGCCCAGGTCTTCGGCGGGGTGATGCCGGCCTTCTCGAACAGCGTCTTGTTGTAGAAGAGCACGCGCGTGGAGGCCGCGAACGGCATGCCGTACTGCACCCCCCTCACCTGCCCCGCGGCGGCCAGCTGCGAGACGAAGTTGGCCTGGGTGGGGATCGACAGCACGTCGTCGGCCCGGTACAGCAGCCCCTTCGCCGCGTAGGCCCCGTACGCGCCGATCTGCGCCAGGTCCGGCGGGTCGCCCGCGTCGACCATCTCCTTGACCTTGCGGTCGACGTCGTTCCAGGAGTACACGCTGACGTCGACGGTCACCCCGGGGTGCTTCTCCTCGTAGGCCTTGACCAACTCGTCCCAGTACTTCCGCGAGCTGTTGGCCGCGCTGTCGCCGTAGTCGGCGGCGACCAGCTTCAGGGTGGTGCCGCTGCCGGAGCCGCCGCCGTTCACTCCGCAGCCGCCGAGGACCACCGTCATGCCCAGTGCGGACACCACCGCGATCGTTCCAGTCCAACGCCGCTGCACAGTCATTGCCCCACCAAGTTCGAAACATTCGAAACGTCATACATAATGCTCTGCAGCTAAGGTCTACACCACACGAGTGGACTAGACCTCTCGCGGGTCCGCGGGCCACACTGTCTCCGTGAGACATGTCATCGCCCTCGACGTGGGCGGCACCGGGATGAAGGCCGCCCTGACCGGGGCCGACGGCGAACTGCTGCACCAGGCGCGCCTGGCCACCGGGCGGGAGCGCGGGCCCGAGGCCGTCGTCGAGGCCCTCCTCGGCTTCGCCGCCGAGCTGCACGCCCACGGCGAGCAGCGCTTCGGTGAGCCCGCGGCCGCCGTCGGCGTCGCGGTGCCCGGCATCGTCGACGAGGCGCGCGGCATCGCCGTCTACGCGGCCAACCTGGGCTGGCGCGACGTACCCCTGCGCGCCCTTCTCGCCGACAAGCTGGGCATCCCGGTCGCCCTCGGCCACGACGTACGCACCGGCGGCCTCGCCGAGGCCCGTGTCGGCGCGGGCCGGGGCGCCGACCGGTTCCTCTTCGTCGCCCTCGGCACCGGCATCGCGGGCGCGATCGGCGTCGACGGCCGGGTGGAGGCGGGTGCGCACGGCTTCGCGGGCGAGATCGGCCACATCGTCGTACGCCCCGGTGGGACCCCGTGCCCGTGCGGCCGGCACGGCTGCCTGGAGCGCTTCGCGTCGGCGGCGGCGGTCAGCGAGGCATGGGCAGCGGCAAGCGGGGACCCGGAAGCGGACGCGGCCGACTGCGCCAAGGCCGTCGCGTCCGGCGACCCGAACGCCGTACGAGTCTGGCAACACGCCGTAGCCGCCCTAGCGGACGGCCTGGTCACCGCCCTCACCCTCCTGGACCCCCGCACCCTGATCATCGGTGGCGGCCTGGCGGAGGCCGGGGAAACCTTGTTCACACCCCTGCGGACCGCCATCCAGCAGCGCCTCACTTTCCAGAAGCTGCCGGAGATCGTCCCGGCGGCCCTGGGCGACACGGCGGGATGCCTCGGCGCCGGGCAACTGGCCTGGGATCTCCTCAACCGAACCGACCGCAAGGAGGTAACTCGCTGATGGCCAACGCCCCAGGGGCGCGGGACGTGACATCTTGCGGCTCCGCCGCGTGTGCGCGACCAGCCCCCACGAGCCTGCACCCCGCAACGCACCGAACCCCCCTGGTGCTCTCCGGCGCAACGGCAGTCCTCCCCGCAGGAACCGTCCAAGACGCCCAAGTGATCGTCGACGGCACCCGCATCACCGGCACAGCTCCAGAAGACGCCCAGGTGATCGACCTCACCGGCCACTACGTGGTCCCCGGCTTCGTAGACATCCACAACCACGGCGGCGGCGGGGCTTCGTTCACTTCGGGCACGGCAGACGACGTGGTCAAGGGCATCCACACCCACCGTCTGCACGGGACCACCACCCTGGTCGCCTCCACGGTCACGGCCGACATGGACTTCCTCACCCAGCGCGCCGGTCTGCTCAGCGAACTCGCCGAGCAGGGCGACATCGCCGGCATCCACTTCGAGGGCCCGTTCATCTCCCCGTGCCGCAAGGGCGCCCATTCGGCGGACCTGCTGCGCGACCCGGACGCGGCGGAGGTGCGCAAGCTGATCGACGCCGCGCGCGGGAAGGCGAAGATGGTCACCCTCGCCACCGAACTGCCCGGCGGCATCGACTCCGTACGGCTGCTCGCTGAGCACGGCGTGATCGCGGCGGTGGGGCACACGGACGCGACGTACGAGCAGACGGTGGAGGCGATCGAGGCGGGCGCGACGGTGGCGACGCACCTGTTCAACGCGATGCCGCCGCTGGGCCACCGCGACCCCGGCCCGATCGCGGCCCTGCTGGAGGACGAGCGCGTCACGGTCGAGCTGATCAACGACGGCACGCATCTGCATCCGGCCGCCCTCCAGCTGGCGTTCCATCACGCGGGCGGGCGGCGGGTCGCGTTCATCACGGACGCGATGGACGCGGCCGGATTCGGCGACGGCCGCTACATGCTCGGCCCGCTGGAGGTCGAGGTGGAGGGCGGCGTGGCCCGGCTGGTGGAGGGCGACTCGATCGCGGGCTCCACGCTCACCCTGGACCGCGCCTTCCAGCGGGCGGTGACGATCGACCGGCTCCCGGTGGAGGACGTGGTGGCGGCCCTGTCGGCCAACCCGGCCCGGCTGCTGGGGATGGACGACGAGATCGGCTCCCTGGAGCCCGGCAAGTACGCCGACCTGGTCGTGCTGGACGCCGGCTTCGGCCTCAAGGGCGTGATGCGGCGCGGCGAATGGGTGGTCGATCCCCAACTGGGCTGAGCCACCCGGCAGTAGAGAATCCGCCGTGCGCACGTTGGCCGACGGCGGGGCTGGGCCGACCGCCGTCTCTTTGGCATGATCGAACCTCCGGAACTTACGGCAAGCACATTTTCGGGGGAGGTCGGGCCAGGTGATCCTCACGGTCACGCTGAACACCGCTCTCGACATCACGTACCGCGTGCGGTCCCTCACGCCGCACGCCTCCCACCGGGTCTCCGAGGTGACGGAACGGCCCGGTGGCAAGGGTGTCAACGTGGCCCGGGTCCTGGCGGCCCTCGGGCACGAGGTGACGGTCACCGGCTTCACGGGCGGCGCGACCGGGAGGGTCGTACAGGACCGCCTCAGGGCCGTGCCGGGTGTGGTGGACGCACTGGTACCGGTCGGCGGCGCGACCCGGCGCACCATCGCGGTCGTGGACGAGCGGACCGGCGACACGACCCAGCTCAACGAGCCGGGGCCGACCATCTCGCCCGCCGAGTGGGGCGCCTTCCAGGAGGCGTACGAGGATCTGCTCGCCGGTGCCTCCGCGGTGGCCCTGTGCGGCAGCCTGCCGCCGGGTGTGCCGGTGGGCGCGTACGCCGGGCTGGTGCGGATTGCTCGCGCCGCCGCGGTCCCGGTGCTGCTGGACACCAGCGGGGAGGCGCTGCGCCGGGGGGTCGCCGCCCGGCCGGACCTGGTGAAGCCGAACGCGGAGGAGCTGGCGGAGCTCACCGGTTCGCACGAGCCGCTGCGGGCCACGCAGGACGCCCGCAGGCGCGGCGCCCGGGCCGTGGTCGCCTCGCTGGGCACGGAGGGGCTGCTCGCGGTGACCCCGGAAGGCCGCTGGCGCGCCGCTCCGCCCACCGCTGTCCGGGGCAACCCGACGGGCGCCGGCGACTCGGTGGTCGCGGGCCTGCTCTCGGGCCTGGTGGAACGCCTGCCGTGGCAGGAGCGGGTGTCCCGTGCGATGGCCCTGTCCATGGCGACCGTACTGGCGCCGACGGCGGGGGAGTTCAGATTCAGCGTCTACGAAGACCTGTTGCCGCAGATCACCGTCACCGACCCGTCCGAGGCGGCCTGAGGGAACGTCGGTCGCCGCTGCCCGTCCTGCCGCGCCCGGCGGATCAGCTATTGACCCACCCCTTCACCAGCCACAGCTGGTCGATGAGGGCATCGCACTGATTGCCCTCCTCACACGAGAGCTTGATGGTGTTCGTGTTCTTGTTGAGCTGGATCCAGTTGTAGGTCTTCGTCCAGCCCTTCTCGTAGTCGCCCTCGGGAGCCTTCGCGTAGTTCTTCAGGTTGACCGGCGAGTTGGCGGCAGTGCCGTTGACCGTGAGCGTGGCGGTGGCGTCCTTGCCCGGGACGCTGTAGCCGACGTAGACGCTGTACTTGCCGGACTTCGGGATGCGGTTGACGGTCCAGGTGACCGAGGAGCCGACCTGGTTGAAGCCCGCGACGTAGAACCCGCCGTCCGCCTTGGCGCCCTTGACGTCGGACGCCACGGTCGCGCCGCCGTCCAGGCGCAGCGCCTTCGCGTCGACCGTCGGCAGCTTCACCTCGGCCTGGCTGTCGCTGGGCGACGGGCTCGGCTTGTTCTCCTGCGACTGCTCGGGGGTGGCGCCGGCCTCGCTGCCGGAGCCGCTGTCCTTGTTGTTGCCGCCCAGCATCGCCACACCGATACCGATCACCACCGCGGCGACCACGGCGACGGCGCCGATCAGCAGTCCCTTGGTGTTGGGGCCGCGGCTCCGGCCGCCGCCGCCCGGTACGGACTGCTGGGTCGTGGGCGCCCCGCCCGGGAACGTCTCCGGCGCCGCGTAGTGCGCGTTCGGCTGGCCGTAGGCGCCCTGCTGCTGCGGCGCCTGACCGTACGCGGCGGTCGCCCCGGGCTGCGCGGGCTGGCCGGCGTTCGGGCCGGGCTGGCCGTACTGGCGTGTGCCGACCGTATGCACTCTGTTGACCGAGTTCGGATAGCCGTAGCCCCCGGAGGGCGGCTGGGCCCCGTTGGCCTGACCGTCGGCGTAGAGATAGCCGAACGGGTCGTCGTCCTCGGGCGTGCTCGCGCCGTTGTTGCCGGGCGTCATCCCTTGGTCTCCTCAACAGGTGCGGTGGTGATGCGGTACGAGTGGTGAGAGGGCGAGCCTACCCGCTCTTCCTGAGCCAAACGGGTGACTCGCACCGCATCGATGCGCTGACCTGGGGGTCATCCGGCACGGCGGTGCTGTTTGGGACGAGATCGTTTCTCGACGTACATCCGCTCGTCAGCGGATTTCAACACTTCGTCCGCAGTCATGCCGCAGTGTGCCCAGCCGATCCCGAAGCTGGCGCCGACCCGCACGGCCCGTCCCTCGGCCCGGATGGGCTGGATGATCTCGTTGCGCAGCCGCACGGCGAGATCCTGGGCGTCGGCCCGGCCGAGCCCGTCGGCGAGGATCACGAACTCGTCGCCGCCGAGCCGGGCGACGGTGTCGCCGTCGCGCACGCCGCCGGAGAGCCTGCGCGCGACCTCGATGAGGACGGCGTCGCCGGCGTTGTGCCCGAACCGGTCGTTGATCGACTTGAAGCCGTCGAGGTCGCAGAAGAGGACCGCGAGGCCCTTGGTGCCGTCGTCCCGGTCGGCGGGCGGGGTGACGGTGTGCACATGGTGGTCGTAGGCGTCGTACGGCTCGCTGCCCGGCCGGAAGTCGAAGCCGTGGCCGCCGTGGGCGGGGTGGCCGTAGGCGGCGTCGATGGAGTCGACCGCGGCCGGGTGCGGGAACTGCGGGCGCCGGCACAGGCGGGCGGACAGACGCGAGCGCAGCTCGGCGGAGTTGGGCAGGCCGGTGAGCGAGTCGTGCGAGGCGCGGTGGGCGAGCTGCAGCTCGCGGCGCTTGCGCTCCTCGATGTCCTCGACGTGGGTGAGCAGGAAGCGGGGACCGTCGGCGGCGTCGGCGACGACGGAGTTGCGCAGGGACACCCACACGTACGTGCCGTCGCGGCGGCCCAGGCGCAGCTCGGCGCGGCCGCCCTCGGCGGAGGTCCGCAGCAGCGTGCCGATGTCCTCGGGGTGGACGAGGTCGGAGAAGGAGTAGCGGCGCATCGCGGAGGCGGGGCGGCCCAGCAGCCGGCACAGGGCGTCGTTGGTGCGCAGGATCCGGCCGTGCTGTTCGCCGCCCATCTCGGCGATGGCCATGCCGGAGGGGGCGTACTCGAAGGCCTGCCGGAAGCTCTCCTCGCTCGCCCGCAGGGCCTGCTGCTCCCGCTCCAGGCGGACCAGGGCGCGCTGCATGTTGGACCGCAGGCGGGCGTTGCTGATCGCGATGGCGGCCTGGAAGGCGTACATCTGGAGGGCCTCGCGGCCCCAGGCGCCGGGCCGCCGGCCGTTGCGCGGCCGGTCCACGGACAGCACGCCGATCAGCTCGCCGCTGGATCCGCCGCCCTGGGGTCCGGGCGCGTACATCGGGGCGAAGAGCCGGTCGGCCGGGTGCCACTCGTCCTCGAAGCGGGGCGCGGGGCCGTCGGTGTACCACTGCGGGACGTCGTCGTCGTCGAGGATCCAGCCTTCGGTGTGGGGTATGAACACCAGGTCGCCCCACTGCTCGCCCATGGCCAGGCGCCGTTCCCAGGAATCGCGGGAGCCGACCCGGCCGGTGATGAGGGCCTCGGCTGCCGGGTTGCCGGCGAGGGCGGCGACGACCAGGTCGCCGTCGGGGCGGACGAGGTTGACGCATGCGAGCTCGTACCCGAGGCCGTCGACCACGCCGTCGGCGACGGTCTGCAGTGTGTCCGCCAGGCTGCGGGCCGTGTTCATGTCCGCCATGACCTGGTGCAGCTGTCGCAAGGAGGCAAGACGGACGTACGGCTCCGACTCGGTCTCCATGCTCGCCCTCCCCCCGAGACCTCGTAGCGAATCAAGGGTTCTCTTCGGCGCCTTTACTGGGTGTGCCCTATCAGCTTCCCCGCCACTGAATCACAGCGCGCTGCCCACTCGGTACACAGGGTCAACAATTCTCGCCCCTTGTGACTCAAGTCACATGCGACCAGGAGCAATTGAGTGGAGTTTCCACGGACTTCCGGTGTACTTACCGAACGCAAACTTTGTGGGGTTCCGCCAGGAGTCCTAGGTCCCGCTCGGGAGTCCTAGGACCCGATTCGGGCCGTAGGCCGATGCGGGGCGCGCAAGGCGGGGACTAGCGTCTCCGGCGTGCCGAACACTCCCCCTTTCCCCCTCCCGCCCATCACCGCCGCGCCCGCCGCCGGGCATGCTGTGGGGGTGAGCAACGACGAGTTCCGCGCCGCCATGTCCCGGCTGGCCGCGGGCGTGGTCCTGGTGACCGCGCAGGAGCCGCCGCTCGACCCGGACGACCCGAGCGCACCGGGCAGCGAGGACGTGGGCATGACGGCCACGGCCTTCATGTCGGTGTCCCTGGATCCGCCCCTGGTGCTGGTCAGCCTGCGCGACGGCTCCCGTATGGACGACCTGCTGGCCGAGCAGCCGCTGTGGGCGGTCTCGGTGCTCTCGCAGAGCCAGCGGCACATCGCCGGCCGCTTCGCGATGAAGGGCCGGCTCAGCGACCGGCTGCTGTTCCAGGACATCCCGTACGTCCGCGGCGAGCACTCCGGGGCCCCGCTGGTCGGCGGCGCCCTGGCCGTCCTGGAATGCCGCACCGAGCAGCGGGTGCCGGCCGGGGACCACACGCTGGTGATCGGCCGGGTGCTGAGCGCGCGGGTGCCGAGTTCGGACGGGAGGCCGTTGGCTTATTTCCGGGGGCGGTACCGGCAGTTGGGGTGAGCCGGTAATCCCGTGGCCCGCCGCCGGTCGGCGCGCCTAGGGTGCGCGGGTGACGGCACCCACTCTGGAAGAGATCACTCCCGCAAACCTCGACGCCGCCGTCGGCATCCGGGTCCGCCCCGACCAGGAACACGCGGTCTCACCGGTCGTGCAGACCCTCGCGGAGGCGTACGTCCATCCCGCCGACGTCGCCTGGCCCCGCCTGATCGTCGACGGGGGCCGCGCGGCCGGCTTTCTGATGGCCTTCTTCAACATCGACTGGCACGGCGACGGCAGCCTCTTCCGCTCGGGTCTGTGGCGGCTGAACATCGCTGCCGACGCCGTCCGGTCCCATGCCGCTGTCCGTTCAGTTCCAGTGCTTGGGCGAGTCAGTTCCAGTGCTTGGGCGAGCGCCCGCGTTTGGTCTCCGCCCGCTGCTTCTTCTCCCGCAGCCGCCGCTCGTTGATGCCGCGCGGGACCCGGGTCGGCTTGCGCGGCCTGGGCGGGGGTGCGGTGGCCTCCGCCAGGAGCGCGGCGAGGCGCACGGCGGCCGTCTCGCGGTTGCGCCACTGGGACCGGTGCTCGGCGGCGCGTACGGTGACGACCCCGTCGGCCAGCCGTCCCGCCAGCCGCGTCAGCGCCCGCTGCTTCCACACCTCGGGCAGCGCCTCGGTGCGGGCCAGGTCGAACCGCAGTTCGACCTGGGTGTCACTGGTGTTGACGTGCTGTCCGCCGGGTCCCGACGAGCGCGAGAAACGCCACATCAGCTCGGCCTCGGGCAGGGAGACGGAGCCACGGATGACATAGGGACCGGACATGCCGTACATGTTCCCGCCTCTGTCCGGTCCACGTCACGCGAATATCCCTGACTCCGGTCTTCGGTAAAGAAAGTAAAGAGACCTGGAACCTCGCGTCCGCCCCTCGCGTTCATAGGGGTAGCTGTAGCTTCTTGCCGTACGTACACGAGGGAAGGGACTCCCGAACCATGGCTGTAAGCCTGTCCAAGGGTGGCAACGTCTCGCTCACCAAGGAGGCGCCGGGCCTGACCGCCGTCACCGTGGGCCTCGGCTGGGACGTCCGCACCACCACCGGCACGGACTTCGACCTCGACGCGTCCGCGATCGCGGTGAACACACAGGGCAAGGTCTACTCGGACGCGCACTTCGTCTTCTTCAACAACAAGCAGACGCCGGACAACACCATCGTCCACACCGGCGACAACCGCACCGGTGAGGGCGAGGGCGACGACGAGGCGATCAACGTCAACCTCGCCACCCTCCCGGCCGACATCGACAAGATCGTCTTCCCGGTCTCGATCTACGACGCCGAGAACCGCAGCCAGAACTTCGGCCAGGTCCGCAACGCCTACATCCGCATCGTCAACCAGGCCGGCGGCACCGAGATCGCCCGCTACGACCTCTCCGAGGACGCCGCCACCGAGACCGCCATGGTCTTCGGCGAGCTCTACCGCAACGGCGCGGAGTGGAAGTTCCGCGCGGTCGGCCAGGGCTACGCCTCGGGCCTGGTGGGCATCGCCCAGGACTTCGGCGTGAACGTCTGACGACGCCCCGACCTCGAAGGCCCCCGGTGACACCGGGGGCCTTCGTGTGTGTGGCCCGCGCCCACTCGGCTCTCGCCCCTCGCTCCTCGCTGTGGACCCTTGTGCTAACCGATCGAATCTCGATAGGTTTCTCTCGTGAATCGATGGATGGTGGCGGGCAGGGGGAGACGATGCGGGTAGCCATGGGTCAGGCGCTGGGGAAGGTGACCGTGCTGGCGCTGCGCCCCGTGATCGCGGCGCTGCTGGCCGGCTCGGTGTTCGTGCAGGCGATGATGGTTCCGCTGCTGGCCGTCGACATCTGGGGCCCCGATCCGGACATGGCGCACCTGCGCATCCCGTTCCTCGCGATCGCCGTCCTGGGTGTCGTGGCCGCCCAGGTCGTGCTGCTCTGCGTATGGCGGCTGGTGACGATGGTGCGGCGCGGCACGGTGTTCTCCCCCGCCGCTTTCCGGTACGTGGACGTCATGACCGGCGCCTTCGTGGCGGCCGCCGCCCTGGTGTTCGCGCTCGCGGTGGTCCTGGCGCCGGGCGAGGCCGTCGCCCCGGGTGTCGTCCTGCTGGTCTGCATGGTCAGCCTGGCGGTCCTGGGGGTGGCGCTCATCGTGCTGGTGCTGCGGATGCTGCTCGCCCAGGCAGTGGCGCGCGAGATCGAGGCGGCGCGGATGCGGGCCGAGCTGGACGAGGTGATCTGATGCCGATCGCCGTCGACATCGCGTTGATGCTGGCCAAGCGGAAGATGTCCGTGGGCGAGCTGGCCGACCGCGTCGGGATCACGCCCGCCAACCTGGCGGTGCTCAAGAACGGCCGCGCAAAGGCGGTGCGCTTCACGACCCTCGCCGCGCTGTGCGAGGTGCTCGAGTGCCAGCCGGGAGACCTGCTGCGCTGGGAGCCGGAGGCCGCCGCGGAAGGGGACGCGGCAGAGGGGGACGCCGCATGATCCTGGAGCCCCTCCCCTTCACCCCCGGCCAGGGCATCCCGGACCCGCTGCTCACCGAACTCACCGCCCTGTACGCGACCAACCGCGAGTTCCACGCGCTCAGCGGCGACTTCCCGGACCCGGACGACATCCGCCCGGAGCAGGTGGCGGGCGCGCTCGCCGGTGAGCTGGTGAATCCGGACGTGGAGGTGCTGCTGGCGCGCGGCGAAGCGCGCCTGGTGGGGATCGCGATCACCCTCGCCCGGCATCCCGACCCGCGCGACCCGGACCCGTGGATCGGCCTGCTGATGGTCGACGCGCGCCGGCACCGGCAGGGACACGGGCGGCGGCTCGCCCGGCTCGTCGAGGACCGGTTCCGCGCCGCCGGACGCTCCGCCGTCCGCCTCGCCGTCCTCGACACCAACCCCAAGGGCCTCGCCTTCTGGACCGCCCTCGGCTACGAGACCATCGACCACCGGGAAGACCGACAGCTCGGCCGGCCGTGCGCGGTGCTGCGCAAGGAGCTGCGCACCGCCGCCTGAGCCGGCCCACGCACCCGGCCCGCGCACGCCCCGACCGGCCAGGCGCGCCCGGTGGGCGGTGGGCGCACCCCGCTCCCCCTGATCGGCCGACGCGCCCCGAGCCGCCCGTGGCTCAGCTCACCCGCGGAAAGCGCGCCTGGAGCGTCCAGATCGCCGGGTTCTCCGCCAGGTCCTCGTGCAGGTCGCACAGGTCGGCGATCAGATCCTGCAGGAAGTCGCGGGCCTCGCGGCGCAGTTCGGCGTGGGAGAAGGACAGGGGCGGCTCGCCCGACGGCTGCCAGTCCGCCGTGATGTCCACCCAGCCGAAGCGGCGCTCGAACAGCATCCGGTCGGTGGACTCGGTGAAGTCCAGCTCGGCCCGCTGCGGGCGGGCGGCGCGGGAGCCGGCGGGGTCCCGGTCGATGCGCTCCACGATGTCGCAGAGCGCCCAGGCGAAGTCGAGCACCGGCACCCATCCCCAGGCTGTGGACAGCTCCCGGTCCTTCCCGGTGCCGGCGAGATAGACGTCCCCGCAGAACAGGTCGTGCCGCAGTGTGTGGACGTCCGCGCGGCGGTAGTCGGCCTGGGGCGGATCGGGGAAACGGGTGGAGAGGGCGTAGCCGATGTCGAGCACCCGGTGATGGTGTCACGGCGCTCATAGGATCGCTGCGTGCGCACCCCCCGCCTCCTCGCCGTCACCGTCGCCCTCGCCGCCCTCGCCGGGTGCGGCGGCGGGGTCGACGGCAGCCCGGGCGGGTCCGGTGTGCGCGACCCGTACTTCCCGAAGGCGGGCAACGGCGGCTACGACGTCACCCACTACGCCCTCGGACTCGCCTACGACCCGGACGCCCACCACCTCACCGGCACGGCCACCCTCACCGCCCGCGCGACCCGTGACCTGTCCGCCCTGAGCCTCGACCTGAAGGGCCTGGACGTCGAGAAGGTCACCGTCGAGGGCCGCACCGCCCGCTTCAACCGCGCCGGCCAGGAACTGACCGTCCGCCCCCGCGACGACCTCGACGAGGGCCGCACCTTCCGGCTGACGGTCCGTTACTCCGGCTCCCCGCAGGCGCTCACCGACCCGGACGGCTCCTCGGAGGGCTGGCTGCGCACCGCGGACGGCGCACTCGCGCTCGGCGAGCCCGTGGGGTCGATGACGTGGTTCCCCGGCAACCACCACCCCTCCGACAAGGCGTCGTACACCGTCGAGGTCACCGTGCCGCAGGACCTGCGGGCCGTCTCCAACGGGGAGCCCGCCGGCGAGCGCACCGCGCACGGCCGTACGACGTTCACCTGGCGCACCGCCGAGCCGATGGCGAGCCACGTCGCCACGCTCGCCATCGGCACCTACGACCTCCGCCGGTCCACGACCCCTGCCGGCCTACCGGTGTACACGGCCGTCGACCCGGACCAGGCGAGCGCGAGCCGGGCGGTCCTCGCGCGGATTCCCGAGGTCATCACCTGGGCGGAGCGGTACTTCGGCCCGTACCCCTTCTCCTCCGCCGGCGCGATCGTCGACCGGGTGGGCGACGCCGGGTACGCCCTGGAGACCCAGAACCGGCCCGTCTTCCCCGGCGCCCCCGACACCGCGCTCCTCGTCCACGAACTCGCCCACCAGTGGTACGGCAACTCCGTCACCCCGAAGACCTGGCGGGACATGTGGCTGAACGAGGGCTTCGCCACGTACGCGGAGTGGCTGTGGCAGGAGGACCACGGCGGCGACAGCGCCCAGCAGACCTTCGACGCCCTCTACGCCGGCGACTACTTCGACACCGCCGAGGCCGACGCCGACGTCTGGTCCTTCCCGCCCGCGCAGCCGCCCCGCGCCGCCGACATCTCCGGCAGCCCCGTCTACTGGCGCGCCGCGATGGTCCTCCACCAGATCCGCCGCACCGTCGGCGACCCCGCCTTCCGCGCCCTCCTGCGCGGCTGGGCCACCGCCCACCGCCACGGTAACGCCGACACCGCCGACTTCACGGCGTACGTCGAACAGAGCGCCCCGGACAAGGACTTCGAGCCGATCTGGCGGGACTGGCTGTACGGCGACGGAAAACCAGAACACCTCTGACCACCACACCCCGCGACGGCGCACAACCACATCCGCAAGCCGCGGGCATGCATGCCTCCCCAGTGCCTCAAGGGCCTGGGAGTCACCCCACCCGCACCCCCAACTCCGCCGCGAACACCTCCGCCAACTCCACCAGTTGCCCCGGACTGATCACCGCCCCCGCCAACCGGTCCACTCCCCGCGCGATATCCAGCGAAGCGGCCCCGCGCAGGTCGACGTCCGTCAGGGTCGCCGCGTTGAAGTCCGCGCCCTTGACCGCGCAGTCGGTGAACTCGACCCGCTCCAGACGGGCGCCTGCGAAGTCCGGTTCGACCAGGACGCAGGAGTCGAAGACGACGTCTCTGAGGCGAGCCGCGCGCAGGTTCAGGTAGTCGATCTTGCCGCCGCGGATCACCACCCGCTCCAGGACGGCGCCGTGCAACTGGATGCCTCCCAGGCGGGCGTCGGTCAGCTCGACGTCGCGCAGGGTTGCCTCGGCCAGGTCCGTGCCGACGCCACGCGGGGCGGTGAGGACCGAGTCGAGGAAGCGGGCGCGGGTCAGGCGGGTCTCGTCCAGCGCGCAGCCGGCAAGCGCGCAGTCCATGAAGCGGGCGCCCCCGCCGTCCTGCCCGGCGAGGTCCGCGTCCCGGAACTCCAGCCCGTCGTAGTCCCCGTCCGGCTCCAGCCCGCCGCCGTACGGCACGAGTGGTGGCAGCCGGATCTCCGGGCGCCGGGCCGCCTTCACCACCGTACTCCCACCGGATTCACCGGTCACTCTCCTCGCCATGACCCCATGCTGCACCCCGCCACTGACAATCGCCGTGACCTGCGAAAACTCCCTCGCTGAGGTCCCGATGTCACATTCCGGGCCCCTCAAACAGTCGTACAGGCAGAACCACCAGGCGACCGAGCCGCAGACCACGACCCGAGGGGGAACCCAGCCATGCACCGCATCACCGTCATCGGCGGCGGCTTCGCCGGACTGACCGCGGCCATCACGGCCGCCGAGGCGGGCGCCAAGGTCACCGTGTACGAGGCCCACCACACCCTGGGCGGGCGGGCACGGACCGCCGAGGGCCCGTACCGACGAACGACGGACCGCACGCCCTCTACCGCGGCGGCCCGCACTGGACCTGGCTCAAGCAGCGCGACCTCATCGGGCCGCTGGCCCCGATCCCGCCCCTGGAGGCGGCGCGGCTGCGGCTGCGCCACCGCGGCGAGCTGCGCCGCACCCCGCCCTTCGCGATGCTGCAGCTGCTGCGGCGCGGCGTGCCGCCCGCGCCCGTCGACGCCGACTTCCTGACCTGGGCCACGGGCGTCGCGGGCGAGGAGGGCGCCCGCGCGGCCGCGCACTACTCGGCCGTCGCGCTGTTCCACCACGACCCCGGTTCGCTGTCCGCGGCGTTCGTGCAGGAGCGGCTGCGCCGATCGGCCAAGCTGCCACCCGAGGCGCAGTATCCGCGCGGCGGCTGGGCCAGTGTCATCGAGCGCCGAGCAGCTCCTCGACGTCGGCTACGACGGCTGGCGCCCGCGCGTGACGTGGCGGCGCGAGGCCGTCGCGAACGGCCGTACCGGCGCCGTCGACCTGCCCGGCACCAGCTGGCGCGACCGCCCGGCCGTCGACCGCGGCGACGGCGTCTGTCTCGCCGGCGACCAGGTCGCCGCCCCCGGCGTGCTGTCGGAGGTCTCCTTCAACAGCGCGCTGACCGCCGTGTCGCTGGCGCTGGGCCGGGCCACCCTTGACCTCAAGCATGCTTGAGGTCGTGGACTGGCCCTCCGAGCGGCACCAAGCCACATGTCACCGCTGGGGGACCCCGCCATGTACGCCATCCGCCTGCACGCCTTCGGACCGGCCGAGAACCTGACCCACGAGCAGGTGAAGGACCCGCGGCCGGGTCCGGGCCAGGTCCGTGTCGCCGTGCGGGCGGCGGGCGCCCACCTCCTGGACACCGCGCTGCGCGAGGGTATGCAGGGCCCGGCGCCCGAGCCGACCGTCCTGCCCCCCATCCCGGGCCGCGAGGTCGCCGGTGTCGTCGAGTCTCGGCCCGGCAGCGGCGGGCGGCATCGGCACGCCTGTTGGTGCAGTACGCCAAGAACGCCGGAGCCACCGTCATCGGCCTCGCGGGCGGCCCGGAGAAGACCGCCCGCGTCCTGGCGAACGGCGTCGACCTCGCCGTCGACTACACCGACCCCGGCTGGTCCGAGCAGGTCGCCGGCCACCAGGGCAAGGTCACGATCGTCTACGACGGCGTGGGCGGCGACGCGGCCCGCACGGCCGTCGGCCTCCTCGCACCGGGCGGCAGGCACATCGTCTTCGGCTGGTCCGGCAAGGGCCTGCACGACGGCGAGCCCTACCTCGTCGACGGCGTCTCCCAGCAGGTCCTCGGTCCCGTGATGCTGCAGCGGGCCGGCGGCCCCAACCCCGTCCGCACCCTGGAGCTGCGCGCCCTCACCGAGGCCGCCGCCGGCCGGCTCACCCCGGCCGTGCAGTGCTTCCCGCTCGCCGAGGCGGCCGCCGCGCACCGCGCCCTTCAGACGCGCGGGACGACCGGGAACGTGGTATTGGAGCCATGACCAGGCGCAGGAGAAACAGGGATGCGATACGCCCCGATTCGTGGTCTTCTGGCCAGATGAGTGTCACCCGGAAAGGTGAATCCAGCCCTCCGAACGGCCCTCACGCGGCCCCTCCCGCGGACACCGGCCCCCGCCGCTGGTGGGGCCTGGTCGTCATCGCCCTCGCCCAGCTGATGGTCGTCCTCGACGCGACGATCGTGAACATCGCACTGCCCTCCGCGCAGCGCGCGCTGGACATCTCCGACGGCAACCGCCAGTGGGTCATCACCGCCTACACCCTGGCCTTCGGCGGCCTGCTCCTGCTCGGCGGCCGGATCGCCGACCTGGTGGGCCGCAAGCGGACCTTCGTCATCGGGCTCGTCGGCTTCGCGGCCGCCTCCGCACTCGGCGGCGCCGCAACCACGTCCGGGATGCTGTTCGGCGCCCGCGCCCTGCAGGGCGTGTTCGCCGCCCTCCTCGCCCCGTCCGCGCTCAGCCTGCTGACCACGACGTTCACGGACCCCAGGGAGCGCGGCAAGGCCTTCGGCATCTACGGCGCCCTGGCCGGCAGCGGCGCGGCGATCGGCTTCATCGTCGGCGGCGTACTCACCGAGTACCTGAACTGGCGCTGGTGCCTGTACGTCAACGTGCCCATCGCGATCGTCGCCGTCATCGGCGCCCTCGCCCTCCTGCACGACCGCCCCGGCCGGCCCGGCGCCCGCCTCGACGTGCCCGGCGTGGTCCTCGGCTGCGGCGGCCTCGTCACGCTCGTCTACGGCTTCAGCGAGGCCGAGTCGCGCGGCTGGAGCGACACGCTGGTGCTGACGATGTTCGCGCTGAGCGTCGTCCTCCTCGCCGCATTCGTGTGGTGGCAGAAACGGGCGCCCAAGCCCCTGCTGCCGCTGCACATCATCCGGGACCGCGACCGCGCCGGCTGCTTCCTCACCATGGCGCTCGCCGTCATCGGCATGTTCGGCCTGTTCCTGTTCATGACCTACTACCTCCAGGTCGTCCTGGAGTACTCGCCGGTGAAGGCCGGCCTGGCCTTCCTCCCGCTGACCGCCGCGATCATCACCGGCTCCACCCAGATCTCCGCCCGGCTGCTCGGGCGCGTGCCGCCGCGCATGCTGATGGTCCCCGGCATGCTCCTGGCGGCGAGCGGCATGATGCTGCTGACCCGGATGACGGTGCACTCCACCTACGTCACCGACATCCTGCCCGCGCTGATCCTGATGGGCCTCGGCATGGGCCTGACCTTCATGCCGGTGTTCGCCACCGCCACCGCCGGCGTCGCCCCGCACGACTCGGGCGTGACCTCCGCGACCGTCAACACCTCACAGCAGGTGGGCGGTTCCATCGGCACGGCCCTGCTCAACACCATCGCCACCACCAGCGGCGCCGCCTACATCACCGCCCACCTCCACGACCCCGCCCAGCGGGCCCTGATCACCCGCGAAGGCGTCGTCCACGGCTACACCGTAGCCATCTGGTGGGCGGCCGGCTTCATGCTCCTGGCCGGCCTGGTCGCAGGCCTGATGGTCACCGCCAAGGCCCCGAAACACGGCACCCCGGCCGAGACACCGGTACCGGAGACGGTCACCTGAGTCAGCCGGGCGACCTGAGCATCGGGCCGCTGGGCGGCACCCCGGCGACGATCACCGGGGTGCCGCCCGCGATCACACGGCGATGAACCGCGCCTCGGCAGCCAACTGCGCCGCACTAGTGGCCACTTCGAGCACCCCGCCCTTCCGCAACCAGAAGGACACACCGCCGTTGACGACACTGCTGGTCGAGCTGCTCATGGCCGGTGACATCAACGCCTGACCGCCCCCGGCCAATTCATCTGCCCCTGCTCCCGCCCACCGCTAGGGTCCGAACCGTGACGATGGACATCCCACCGGAGCTGGCGGCGACACAGGAGAAATACAACGGCGCCACGGGACGCGCCTTCATCGCCCGGCTACCCGACACGGCAGCCGAGTTCCTCAACCGCTGGAACCTCCGCCTCGACGGCCCGCCCATGCACGGCGTGGCCGCACTGGTCCTCCCCGTCGTACGCCACGCCGACAGCACCCCCGCCGCTCTCAAACTCCAACTCCCCGACGAGGAAAGCGAAGGCGAACCGACCGCCCTGCGCATCTGGAACGGCGACGGCGCCGTACGCCTCCTCGACCACGACGTACCCACCGGCACCATGCTGCTCGAACGCCTCGACCCCACCCGCATGCTCAGCCACGTGCCCGACGTCCACGACGCCGTCGAAACCATCGCCGCACTCCTCGCCCACCTCACCGCGTTCCCCGCCCCCAAGGGCATGCGCCGCCTCGCCGACATCGCCCACGCCATGCTCGACGACACCCCCCAGGCCCTGCCCCGGGTCCCCGACCCCAAGGCCCGCCGCCTCCTCACCGACTGCGCCGCCGCCGTACGCGAGGTCGTCCCCGACCCCGGCGACCGCCTCCTGCACTGGGACCTCCACTACGACAACGTCCTCGCCTCCGACCGCGCCCCCTGGCTCGCCATCGACCCCAAACCCCTCGCCGGAGACCCCGGCTTCGACCTCCTCCCCGCCCTCCACAACCGCTACGACCCCACCGACACCCGCTGGCGCTTCGACGCGATGACCGACGTCCTGGGGCTGGACCGGGAGCGGGCGCGGGCGTGGAGCCTGGGCCGCGTCCTCCAGAACTGTTTGTGGGAGATCGAGGACGGGCGGCCGCTGGAGGGGGTGCAGTTGGAGATCGGGGCGTGTCTTCGCGGTCGCACGCTCGGCTGAGACATAAGAATGCCCAGGCCGGAGCGGCTCTGACCTGGGCATTGAGCCCCCTGTCGGACTCGAACCGACGACCTACGCATTACAAGTGCGTTGCTCTGGGCCAGCTGAGCTAAGGGGGCAACGCGCACAACATCACAGTGCGCGAGGGCTGCTCCACTGTACAGGCGGCGGAAAGCGAGTTTGAACGAGGCGAGGTGGTTTTCTGGCTTCTCACTCCACTTCGTACTCGAAGCTGTACGCCACGGAAGGCTCCCCGTGCCGGGCGATGAAGCTGCCGCTCCCCCGCAGCCCCGTCAGCTCCCCGGAGCCCGAGCCGGGGACGACCTCGAACGTGCAGTGGACGGTGCCGTCGGCGTCGAAATGGCCGCGTTCCTCGACGGCGAAGGTGCCCTCGCGGCCGTCGAGCCGGCCGTGGATCAGCTCCATGCCGGTGAAGGTGCCGGTCTTTTCCGTAACGTAGACGATCGAGTACTCGCAGCGGGTGTCGGCGGCCTCGATGCCGCCGGTGAAGGTGTTGGTGACGGAGGCGTGGGCCAGGCGGGGGCTGGTGTCGGCCGGGCCGATCGGGTGCTCCTTCCAGTCGGCGAAGGTGAAGTGGCCGGTGGTCTGCGTGTTCGTAGGCATGGGTGCAGCATCGGCGCCGTACCTGACATCTCCTGTCAGGTAGGGCGGGACAATATGCGCCATGCGTGCCGACCGGCTTCTCTCCTTGCTTCTGCTGCTCCAGAACCGTGGGCGGATGACGGCGCCCGAGCTGGCCGCGGAGCTGGAGGTGTCGGTGCGGACGGTGTACCGGGACATCGAGGCGCTGGGTGCGGCGGGTGTTCCGGTCTGTGCCGATCGGGGGCCGGCCGGTGGGTATCGGTTGATGGACGGGTACCGCACGCGGCTGACCGGGCTCACCGATGCCGAGGCTGGTTCGTTGTTCCTGGCCGGGGTGCCGGGACCGGCGCGGGAGCTGGGGCTGGGTGCGGTGCTGGCCAGCGCCCAGCTGAAGGTGCATGCGGCTCTTCCGGCCGGGCTCGGCGAGCAGGCCCGGCGGGTGCAGGAGCGGTTTCATCTGGACGCGCCGGCGTGGTTCCGGGACGCCGACCGGGTGCCGCTTCTGGCGGCGATCGCGCGGGCGGTGTGGGAGCAGCGGGTGCTGCGGGCGCACTACCGGCGCTGGCGCGGCGAGGTGCACCGGGAGCTGTGTCCGCTGGGGCTCGTCCTCAAGGGGGGCATCTGGTACCTGGTGGCGCTGGCCGAGGAGACGGTACGGACGTATCGCGTGGCGCGGTTCGTGACGGTGGTGGAGACGGGGGAGGCCTTCGAGCGTCCGGCCGGGTTCGACCTGGCCGCGTCCTGGGCGGAGTCCGCGCGGCGGCTGGAGGCCTCGATGTACCGGGGAACGGCCCGGCTGCGGATTTCGCCGCGGGCACGACGGCTGCTGCCGATGCAGTTCGGTACGGCGGGCGTGCGGGCTCTGGAGAGCGCCGGGCCGCCGGACGGGGAGGGGTGGGTGGAGGTGGAGATGCCGGTGGAGGCGGAGGCCGTCGCGGTGACCGACCTGCTGCGGCTGGGCACGGAGGCGGAGGTGCTGGGCCCGCCCGAGCTGCGCAGGGCTGTCGCCGAGGCGGTGTCGGTGCTGGCGCGGCGTTACGGCGACGGGGCTTCGTCGTTCGGCCCGTCGGCTGGATCTTCGTCCGTCGAGAATTTCCGCGAAGTTCACAGGCCCGGAGGTACTGACAGAACACGTGAACGCCAGGTACCGTCCTGACCCAGTTCACTGCGTGGACTACACCACAACAGAACCACACGGAATTCCCCGTCGTGGCGACCACCTTCCTACAACGGATCGTCCGGCACGTTCCTGCCGGTAGAAGGGGGCCCATTCACCATGGCCACTGTCTCGTTCGACAAGGCGACCCGGATCTACCCGGGTTCCGAGAAGCCCGCCGTAGACGCGCTGGACATCGAGATCGAGGACGGGGAGTTCCTCGTTCTGGTCGGCCCGTCCGGCTGCGGTAAGTCCACCTCCCTCCGGATGCTCGCGGGCCTGGAGGACGTGAACTCCGGCGCCATCCGCATCGGCGAGCGTGACGTCACGCACCTGCCGCCGAAGGACCGGGACATCGCCATGGTGTTCCAGAACTACGCGCTGTACCCGCACATGTCGGTCGCCGACAACATGGGCTTCGCGCTCAAGATCGCCGGCGTGAACAAGGCGGAGATCCGGCAGAAGGTCGAGGAGGCGGCGAAGATCCTCGACCTGACCGAGTACCTGGACCGCAAACCGAAGGCGCTCTCCGGTGGTCAGCGTCAGCGTGTGGCGATGGGTCGCGCGATCGTGCGTGAGCCGCAGGTGTTCCTCATGGACGAGCCGCTGTCCAACCTGGACGCCAAGCTCCGTGTGTCGACGCGTACGCAGATCGCGTCGCTGCAGCGCCGCCTGGGCATCACCACCGTCTACGTCACCCACGACCAGGTCGAGGCCATGACGATGGGCGACCGCGTGGCCGTCCTCAAGGACGGTCTGCTCCAGCAGATCGACACCCCGCGCGCCATGTACGACAAGCCCGCCAACCTCTTCGTGGCCGGCTCCATCGGCTCCCCGGCGATGAACCTGGTCGAGGTGCCGATCACCGACGGCGGTGTGAAGTTCGGCAACTCGGTCGTGCCGGTCGACCGCGACGCGCTGTCCGCCACCACCGACAAGACGGTCACCGTCGGTGTCCGCCCCGAGCACTTCGAGGTGGCAGGTTCGGACTCCGAGCAGGGCCTCGCCGTCACCGTGAACGTCGTCGAGGAGCTGGGCGCCGACGCCTACGTCTACGGCACCGCGAAGGTCGGCGACGACTCCAAGGACCTGGTGGTCCGGGTCAGCGGCCGGGACGTGCCGGACAAGGGCAGCCGGCTGCACGTCGTGCCGCGCCCCGGCGAGGCCCACGTGTTCTCGACCTCCACGGGTGAGCGTCTCTCCGACTGACGGCTGCCGGCCGACGCGCAAAAGGAGTCACAACCCCGGGTAATTCACCCAGGTTGACCAAGAGGGCCCCGCAGCCTGCTGCGAGGCCCTTCTCGTTGTCGACAAATACCCCGGCATAAGGGGCGTTTCGATCCGTGTACGTCAACCCTCTACCCAGTTCGCGGCACCACTTCATCCCCCGAACCGGTGACTAAATGTCTCCAAATCAGCACTGAACGCTACCCTCACACGCGTGAAGCACTCCACTACCCAACAGACGCGACGCGGCCGGGGCCCCGCCCGCCGGATCGGCCGCTCCCTCGCCCTCGTCCTGCCCGTCGTCCTGGTGCTCTCCGGGACTCTCGCGGTCACCCGAGTCAGCTGGTCGGGGAACTCCTCGCACTCGGTGCTCGCGGCCTCGGACGCCTCCGTGTCCGATGCCAAGCCGCGAAGCGTGCGCCGAGCCCCGCAGGACGTGCTGCGCGACAAGCTGCTGACCGAGCTCCAGGAGGAGAACCCGGGCGTCGCGCTCACCCACCTCCAGCAGGCCGTCAACGACCGCCCGTCGCTGGCCGGCCACTGCGTCTCCATCGCCCGCGCTCTCGGCCGCGCCGCGGTCCGGGTGTACGGGCCGACGCGCGCGCAGTCGTACGCGCGTCCCGTCTGCGACACCGCCTTCGCCACCGGCGTCGCCGCCGCGCACGGCTGACGCCGGGATCGCGGCTTCGGAAGGGGGGCGGCCGATCTTCGGAAGCCGGTAGACGTCAGGTCAAGGACCGGCTGTCGTCCATGGTCTGGGGCGGGGCGCCGCGTACAGTTCGGTCATGACCGATCCGAGCGCCGCGTCCCGCCCCGTTCAAGCTGTGGTCCTGGCCGGGGGCCAGGGCTCCCGGCTGCGCCCGTACACCGACGACCGGCCCAAGCCGATGGTCGAGATTCCCGGCACGGGCACGCCGATCATCGGCCATCAGCTCACCTGGCTCGCCGAGGAGGGCGTCACGGATGTCGTGGTCTCCTGCGGCCATCTCGCCGAGGTCCTGCAGAAGTGGCTGGCGACCGCGGATCTGCCCGTCTCCGTCAGCACCGTCGTCGAGACGGAGCCGCTCGGCCGCGGCGGCGGTCTGAAGTACGCCGCCGCGCATCTTCCTCATCCCGACCGGCCCTGGTACGCGACGAACGGTGACATCTGGACGCGGTTCTCGCTGCGGGACATGGCCGACTTCCACGCTGAGCGGGATGCCGTGGCGACGCTCGCGTTGGCGCGGCCGCGGATTCCGTGGGGGGCCGTGAAGACCGACGGGTTCGGGCACATCACGGACTTCATCGAGGCGCCGCCGTCCACGTTCGAGATCAACGCGGGTGTGTATGTGTTCTCGCCCGAGTTCGCCGGGATGCTGCCTGCGCGGGGGGATCATGAGCGGACCACGTTTCCGGGGCTGGCCCGTGAGCGGCGGCTGGCTGGGTTTCCGATTCCTCAGGGGTCTTACTGGCGGGCCATCGATACCGCGAAGGATCTGAGGGAGGCCGCGAAGGAGTTGGCGGCGGTTCGGGGGCAGTGAGGTCGTAGCGCGGCTGCGGGTTGTGTGTGGTTGCTCGTGCCCACGCGGCGGAGCCACACATCGATACAGCCCCGCGCCCCTTTGGGGGCGCTACAGCCCCGTAGTCCTAAAAGGTCCCCGCACGTCACAAGGGGTCCCGCACATCTTCTGCGCGGGACCCCTTCGGCGTCGTACGGGGGCGTCGTACGGCCCCCGGCTCGACTACCCCAACAGGCCGCCCACCAGGCCCGGCTGGCCGGAGGAGGACTCTCCGTCGCCGTCGCCGCCGCTCGGGGCGCCGCCGCTGGTGCTGCCGCCGGAGGTCGGGCCGGAGGTGGTGCCGGGGGCCTGGTCGGCCGGCGAGGACTGCTGGGGCGGGGCCTGGCCCGCGGTGGAGCCCTGGGTCTGGCTGGGCATGTTGCCGCCGGGGGCGGTGCCGGTGTCGCGGGTCGCGCCCGGCGAGGCGGAGGTGCCGGCGGTGGGGCCGGACGTGCCGGCGGTGGCGCCCTGGGTGGGTGAGGTGGAGGCGGACGGGGCGCGCCCCTCGCGCTGGCCGGGTTCCTGCGGGAGCGGGGAGCCGGGCAGTTCGTTGCGCGGGGCCTCGCCGGGGCCGGGGACGACCACGTGGTCGGAGTCCCGGACGGCGCCGCCGAGCAGCGAGCCGGTCAGGAGGGTGAGGCCGGTGACGAGGGCGGTGACGAGGGTGCCGCGGCGCAGGACGTAGCGGCGCAGGTCCCAGATGTTGGCGCGCGGTCCGAGACGGCGCCAGGCGCTGCCGGCGAGGCGGCCGTCGATGGAGTAGACGGGGGCGCCGGCGGTGATCAGCGGGGACCAGGCGGCGAGGTGGATGATGTCGGTGCTCTCGTAGGCGGGGACGGTCTTCCAGCTGACGGTGACCAGGAGCGCGGCCGACAGCAGGGCGCCCACGACGGCCGCGACCCGCTGCCAGCAGCCCAGCACCGTCAGGACACCGACGATGACCTGCAGGAAGGCGATGACGAGCCCGGAGCCGACGGGGTGGGCGAGGGCGAACTGGCGCAGCGGCTCAGCGACTTCCCAGGGGTGCAGGGTGTTGAGCCACCTGACCATGGAGCCGCGTTCGCCGCCGTCGAAGTAGACGGGGTCGCACAGCTTGCCCATGCCGGCGTAGATGGAGATGAAGCCGAGGAAGACGCGCAGCGGGAGCAGCACGACGCCGAGGTTCATGCGGCGGCCGGGGTAGTAGGCGTGCCGTGCCGGGTCGTCGCCGTGCCGCCGGTGCTGTCCGGTGCCGTCTGTACCGTCTGTGCCGTCTGTGGCGTCTGTGCCGTCGTCCCGGGCGCCGGTGTCGCCGGGGTCGCCGGTGTCGCCGGGGTCGCCGTGGTCGTCTGCGTCGCCGAAGTGGCCGGTGCCGTAGGCGGGTTCGTCGTAGGCGCTGCCGGCGGTGCGCATGGGGGGCAGCAGGCGGGTCTCGCCGGAGTCGGCGGTGCGCTGGGCGCCGACGACGGGGGTTTCGAGGGTCTGGGCGGTCAGGTCGTCGTCGTAACCCGGGTAGCCCGGGTGGCCGGGGTCCGCGTCGACGCGCGGAATGACCTGGGTGGCTCCGGCGTCGGCGGACTGCTCGTCGGCGTGGCGGACGCCTCCGCGCACGGCCTGGAGCAGCCGGTGGGCGCCGGTGTCGTCCGGGGCGGACCTGCCGCTCCAGACGACCGGGCGGCGGCGGGCTCCGGCGCTCGCGGCGGCGCTGCCGGCCGGGCCGACGACGGGGATGCGGGTGGTGTCCTCGGTGGCGCTCAGGTGCCGTGCGATGCGCGGGGACTGGGCGGGCCGCGTCGAGGTGCCCAACTGCACGCGGAAACTCGCGTGGTTGACGATGACCTGCGCCGGATCGCTCGGCACCTTCACCATGCTCAGCGCGGGAGCCTCGTCGTCGAATCCCGACGAGCGGCGCCCCGTGGGTGTGCGGGGTGTTCTGGTGTCCACACGCAACTAACCGAGTGACATGTGCTTAGGACACTGCTTTGACCCGCTGGATCTGTCCGGACCCCGTCAAGCTTGCCCGACCCGCCCGGAATACACCGTACGGGTGATGCGTACGAACATCCGTGCAGGCCGGGCGGGGTGGTGTTCAGACGCGCCTGCGGGCCGCCTCGTACAGCACGATGCCCGCCGCGACACCGGCGTTGAGGGACTCGGCGCCGCCCGGCATGGGGATCCGTACCCGGAAGTCGCAGGTCTCCCCGACGAGCCGGGACAGCCCCTTGCCCTCACTGCCGACGACGACGACGACCGGCCCTTCCAGGGCGTCCAGGTCGCCGAGTTCTACGTCCCCGTCCGCGGCGAGCCCGACGACCACGACGCCGGCCTTCTTGTAGGCCTCCAGGGCGCGCGTGAGGTTGGTGGCGCGGGCGACGGGCGTGCGGGCGGCGGTTCCGGCGGAGGTCTTCCACGCGCCGGCGGTCATCCCGGCGGCCCGCCGCTCGGGTACGACGACGCCGTGTCCGCCGAACGCGGCGACGGACCGGACGACGGCGCCGAGGTTGCGCGGGTCGGTGACCCCGTCGAGGGCGACGATCAGCGGGTCCTCGCCGTCGTCGAGGGCGGCGTCGGCGAGGTCCTGCGGGTGGGCGTACTCGTACGGCGGGACCTGGAGGACGAGCCCCTGGTGGTTGAGGCCGTTGGTCATCCGGTCGAGCTCGGGGCGGGGGGCCTCCATGAGGTTGATGCCGCCGCGCTCGGCGGCGAGTTGGAGCGCCTCGCGCACCCGCTCGTCGTTGTCGATGAACTGCTGGACGTACAGCGTGGTGGCGGGCACGCCCTCGCGCAGCGCCTCGACGACGGGATTGCGGCCGACGACCAGCTCGGATGTGCCCTTGCCGCGGGGACCCTTGCTGCGGCTCTGGGCGCGCCGGGCCTTGGCCTGGGCTGCGCGCTGCTTGGCGTGGCCCTTGCGCATCTCTGCGGGCGGGGTCGGTCCCTTGCCCTCCAGGCCCCGGCGTCGCTGGCCGCCGCTGCCGACCTGCGCGCCCTTCTTGCCGGACATGCGGCGGTTGTTCGCGGCCATGAGCTACCCGTCTCCGTGAAGTGTCGTGTCGTACGTACGTTTATGCAGTGTGCCGCCCGGAGGCCCGGGCGGCACAGTCGATCTTTGCGGCCTGCCGGCTCGGCCTGCCCGTTCAGTGCGGGCCGAGGCTCCAGCGCGGGCCCTGTGGGCTGTCCTCGATGACGAGCCCGGCCTGGCCCAGCTGGTCGCGGATGGCGTCCGCGGTGGGCCAGTCCTTGCGGGCGCGGGCGGCCTCGCGCTGGTCGAGGACGAGGCGTACGAGGCTGTCGACGACGCCGTGCAGGTCCTCGCCGCGGTCGGACTCGCCGGCCCAGTGCGGGTCGAGCGGGTCCAGGCCGAGGACGCCGAGCATGGCCCGGACCTCGGCGAGGCGCGCGACGGCGGCCTCCTTGTCGTCGGCGGCCAGCGCGCTGTTGCCCTGCCGGACCGTGGTGTGCACGACGGCCAGCGCCTGCGGAACGCCCAGGTCGTCGTCCATCGCCTCGGCGAAGGCGGGCGGGATCTCGGCAGCCGGTTCGACGGCGTCCCCGGTCAGCTCGACGACGCGCTGCACGAAGCCCTCGATGCGGGCGAACGCGGACTCGGCCTCGTGCAGGGCGTCCTCGCTGTACTCGATGGTCGAGCGGTAGTGCGGGGTGCCCAGGTAGTACCGGAGCACGATGGGCCGCCACTGCTTGACCATCTCGGAGACCAGGACCGAGTTGCCGAGCGACTTGGACATCTTCTCGCCGCTCATGGTGACCCAGGCGTTGTGCACCCAGTACTGCGCGAAGTCGTCGCCGTAGGCCTTGGCCTGGGCGATCTCGTTCTCGTGGTGCGGGAAGACCAGGTCGAGTCCGCCGCCGTGGATGTCGAACGCGGAGCCCAGGTACTTGTGGGCCATGGCCGAGCACTCCAGGTGCCACCCCGGACGCCCGCGGCCCCACGGCGTCTCCCAGTCGGGCTCGCCGGGCTTGGCCGCCTTCCACATGGCGAAGTCGCGCGGGTCGCGCTTGCCGGTGATGCCCTCCTCGGCGGGCTGCCGCATCTCGTCCAGGTCCTGCTTGGACAGCTCCAGGTAGGAGGGCCAGGACCGGACGTCGAAGTAGACGCTGCCGTCGGCTTCGTAGGCATGCCCGCGTTCGATGAGGCCGCGCATCATCTCGACCATCTCCGTCACGTGCCCGGTGGCGCGCGGCTCGTACGTCGGCGGCAGGCAGCCGAGGGCCCGGTAGCCGTCGCTGAAGGCACGCTCGTTCTCGTAGCCGATGGCCCACCAGGGTCGGCCCTGTTCGGCGGACTTGGTGATGATCTTGTCGTCGATGTCGGTGACGTTGCGGACGAACGTGACGTCGTAGCCGCGGTGGGTGAACCAGCGGCGCATGATGTCGAAGTTCAGCCCCGAGCGGATGTGCCCGATGTGCGGTGCGGCCTGCACGGTGGCGCCACACAGGTAGATCGAGACACAACCCGGCGTGAGCGGGGTGAAGTCACGGATCTGCCGGGCGCTGGTGTCGTACAGGCGAATAGTCACGAGACCTAGGGTAGTGGGCCGTGGGGGGTGCGTGGGCCCTCGCGTGGTTTGCCGGCCGCGGGGTCGTGGGGGTGCTCGCAGTTCCTCCCCTCGCCCTCAGCAGGACCGCTCACGTCACGCGCACGACCAACGCCGTTGCCACCGCCATCAAGCCCTCCCCGCGGCCCGGGAAGCCTAGCCCGTCTGTGGTCGCCCCTGATACGGACACCGGCGCTCCCGCCGCCTCTGACAGGATCTTCTGGGCCTCGTCCCTGCGCTTGCCGATCTTCGGTCTCGGGCCGACGACCTGTACGGCGATGTTCCCGATCCGGAAGCCGGCCTCGCGGACGATGCGCGCGGCCTCCGTCAGCAGGGCGACGCCGGAGGCGCCGGACCACTCGGGGCGGCCGGTGCCGAAGTGCTGGCCCAGGTCCCCGAGCCCGGCGGCGGAGAACAGTGCGTTGCACGCGGCGTGCGCGACGACGTCCGCGTCGGAGTGCCCGGCGAGGCCCGGCCCCTCGCCCTCCCACTTCAGGCCGGCGCACCACAGCTCGCGGCCCTCCTCGAAGGCGTGGATGTCGGTGCCGATGCCGACCTGGGGGAGCGGGACCTCGTCAGAAGCCATCGTTGAGCCTCCTGCGCGCCAGGACCGCCTCCGCCAGCACCAGGTCCAGCGGGCGCGTGATCTTGAAGGCCTCCTCGTGCCCGGGGACGGTGACGACCGTCAGGCCGAGCTGTTCGACCATGCTCGCGTCGTCGGTGACGTTGTCGGTCACGGTCGCGTGGGCGCGGACCAGCGTGGCGCGGTCGAAGCCCTGCGGGGTCTGCACGGCGCGCAGCCGGGCACGCTCGGGCGTGGCGACGACCGGCTCGGGCTCGCCCGGGGCCGTGGCCGGGTCGACCTCCTTGACCGTGTCCGCGAGCGGCAGCGCGGGCACCACGGCGGGCGCGCCCTCGCGTACGGCCTCGATCACGGCGTCGACCGTGTCCACGGGGACGAGCGGGCGGGCGGCGTCGTGCACGAGCACGATGTCGAAGTGGGGCGGCAGCGCGTCCAGGCCGAGTTTCACGGACTCCTGGCGCGTCTCGCCGCCCGGGACGACGAGGAAGTCGGTCCGCTCGGGCAGCGCGTGCGCGTCGAGCAGGCTCTTGACCTCGGGCGCGCCGTCGGGCGGCGCCACGACGACGACCAAGGAGACGGCGCGGGAGGCGGCCATCGCGCGGACCGCGTGGATGAGCATGGGGGTGCCGCCCAGCGCGCGGAGCGCCTTGGGGGCGCCCGGGCCGAGGCGTACACCGCGGCCGGCGGCCGGGATCACGGCGGCCGTACGCGCCGCGGACGGCGAAGGTCGCGAATCGTCAGACATCGGTTCCTGCCAGGTTTGTGTGCTTGGCCTACTTGGGTATGGCCACAGCGTGCCGGGCGCGACGGTTTGACCGGACCCTTCCGTGACACTGGTCGAGCCAGCTGCCCGGGCCCGGCACATCAGTATCGGGGGAACCTCCCCGAAGGCGTACGCACGCGGCGTGGTCACGCGAACATGCCGCAGCGCCCGGCGACAAGAGTTACGTCATCGGGCACCGCGGCACTTCTTCAAATCAACACAGCGCTGTGCTGGAGCTGCGTGAGCGGGCTTGCTGCCTGCCTGCGTCAGGAGGCGAGCACCTCGTCGAGCAGGGCCTCGGCCTTGTCCTCGTTGGTGTTCTCCGCAAGCGCGAGCTCGCTCACCAGAATCTGGCGGGCCTTGGCGAGCATGCGCTTCTCACCGGCGGAGAGTCCACGCTCGCGCTCCCGACGCCACAGGTCACGTACGACTTCCGCGACCTTGATGACATCGCCGGAGGCGAGCTTCTCCAGGTTTGCCTTGTAACGACGCGACCAGTTCGTGGGCTCCTCGGCATACGGCGCGCGCAGCACCTCGAAGACCCGGTCCAGCCCGTCCTGACCGACCACATCACGTACGCCGACGAACTCCGCATTGTCCGCTGGCACACGCACCGTCAGGTCACCCTGGGCGACCTTCAGCACCAAGTAGGTCTTGTCCACGCCTTTGATCTGGCGAGTTTCGATGGCCTCGATCAGCGCGGCCCCGTGATGGGGATAGACCACGGTGTCGCCAACCTTGAACGTCATGTGACAGGTACCCCTTCCGTGGCTATCCAGGGTAACACGGATACGGCGTCTTCTGAATGGCGTTTTCGCAGGTCAGGGCACATCTCGGGGCTTGACAACTCCGACAGGAACGTGCTTCGCGGGGTGAGGGGAAGCGGGTATTCGCAGGTCGGAGCGGTTCTTCGGGGCGGTCGAAACGCGGACGTCACACACCTCCGGAGGCCCGCCCACCTGGGCGAATACCCCCATATGTCCGGTTCCAAGTGATCGACTTCCGCTACTCCGTTCGGTACCCCGAGCCGGGTTCCGGTCGAATCCGGAATTGATCACGGCGTGACCGGGCCGAACGTCCGGTGATCAATTCCCGAAGCGGCCGCGCATTCCTGCACGGAAATTTTGCGCGGCCGTGGGGATGTATGCGCGGGGCGCTTATGTGAATGCCGGATAGTTGCCGGACCAATGTGACTCGGGAGTCACTTGTGCGCGTGAAGGCGTGCCGGCCGCGCGCGGCGGGCACCCGATGTCCGCCTTCGGGCATCCTCGAACGCGGCACTCGCGGCGCGCAGGGAGGGTCGGGTGCGGCTGCTCGGGAACGGCTCGGTAACCTGAGGGCCGCTGACAGACACTTAGGACGGCTTTACAGCCGCCTCGCTCAAGTCAAGGAGTTGCCGCCGCCGTGAGCAGCAGCCTTCGACGCGGCGCCCTCGCCGCCGCCGTCATCGCAGTCTCGATCGCCTCGCTCGCCGCGTGCGGCGCCGGCAACAACGCCCAGACCCTGGAGATCCAGCCGGACCACGCGGCGACGGCCGTAGGCGACATCAAGATCCAGAACGCGGTCGTCGTCACCCAGCCCGACCGGGAGTCGACGGGCCCGGCCGTGGTCGCCGCCACCCTGTTCAACACCGGCCGCAGCGACCAGAGGCTGGAGTCCATCACCCTGCCGGGCACCGGCAGGACCGCCAAGCTGGCCCCCGCCAAGGGCGGCAGCCTGACCGTCCCGGCCGGCGGCTCGCTGATCCTCGGCGGCAAGGACAACGCCTCCGCCACGCTGGCCAGCAGCCGCGAGGCCCTGCAGGACGGCAACGCGCAGCGGGTCACGTTCACCTTCAGCAAGACCGGTGAGGTGAGCCTGCGCGCCTTCGTCGTCCCGGCCAGGAGCTACTTCTCCTCGTGGGGCCCGAGCGAGGTCCCGGCCGCGCCGGGCGGCAACGGGTCGCCGACGCCGACGCCGACCGGGGGTGCCGGAGGCGCGGACAACCGGAACGGTGACGCGGGCAACGGCGCGACGCCGACCACCCCGACCGACGCGGCGTCCGCGAGCACGACGCCTACGACGCCGGAGAGCGGCGCCGGTCACTGAGCGGCCGGTACTGAGCGGTCGTACGGCTCGGACGTCCCTACGTCAGGAAGGGCGGGCCTCCCGGAGTGTTCCGGAGAGATCCCGCCCTTCCTGACGCAAAGCAGGCTGTTATGTGGGGGCCGGCCTACGGCTCGAACTTGTAGCCCAGGCCGCGGACCGTCACCAGGTAGCGCGGGGCGCCCGGGTCCGGCTCGATCTTGGCGCGCAGGCGCTTGACGTGGACGTCGAGGGTCTTGGTGTCACCGACGTAGTCGGCGCCCCAGACGCGGTCGATGAGCTGCATGCGGGTCAGCACGCGGCCGGCGTTGCGCAGCAGCATCTCCAGCAGGTCGAACTCCTTGAGCGGGAGGTCGATCTTGGAGCCGGAGACGGTGACGACGTGCCGGTCGACGTCCATGCGGACCGGGCCGGCCTCCAGCGCGGCCGGGGTGACCTCCTCCGGCTCGCCGCGACGGCGCAGGACGGCGCGGATGCGGGCGACCAGTTCTCTGGAGGAGAACGGCTTGGTGACGTAGTCGTCGGCTCCTATTTCCAGCCCGACGACCTTGTCGATCTCGCTGTCCTTCGCGGTCACCATGATGACGGGGACGTTGGAGCGGCCGCGCAGCTGGCGGCACACCTCGGTGCCCGGCAGGCCGGGCAGCATCAGGTCGAGGAGGACGAGGTCGGCGCCGTTGCGCTCGAACTCGTCGAGTCCGTCGGGCCCGGTGGTCGCGACGGCGACCTCGAAGCCCTCCTTGCGGAGCATGTACGACAGGGCGTCGGAGAAGGACTCCTCGTCCTCGACGACGAGCACTCGGGTCACGGAAGGACCTCCGGGGCGGGAAGCGTTGCGTACGCGGATGTGTCGGGGGATGTGGTGGACCGCCCGGCCTCCTCGTCGAGGCCCGCGCCTTCCGCGCGTTCTTCTCGGGCGGAGTCCTGCTGTGCCCGGTCGCGGGCAGCGCCCGCCTCCGGCAGCCGCAGGGTGAAGGTGGAGCCCTGGCCTTCGGCGCTCCACACCGTGACCTCCCCGCCGTGCGAGGCGGCCACGTGCTTCACGATCGCAAGGCCCAGGCCGGTACCGCCGGTCGCCCGGGAGCGGGCCGGGTCGACGCGGTAGAAGCGCTCGAAGATGCGCTCCTTGTCCTTGTCGGAGATGCCGATGCCCTGGTCGGTCACGGCGATCTCGATCAGGTCGCCGCCGGTCGCGGTCACCCTGCGGGCGGCGATGCCGACGCGGGTGCGGGCGGGCGAGTAGTTGACGGCGTTCTCGACGAGGTTGCCGAGGGCGGCGGCGAGCTGGCCACGGTGGCCCCAGATGCTGAGGTCGGCCGTTCCCGCCCGTCGCCCACCACCACCCTCATTCGAAGGCCCTTCGGGCCCCTCTACTGAGGCGGCCATGGTGATCTGCTTGGTGCCGGCCTGGTGCCGGCAGCGGTCGATGGCCTCAGCGACGAGCTCGTCGACGCGGACGGGCTCGGCGTCCTCGAGGGGGTCGTCGTTCTGCACCCGGGAGAGGTCGATCAGCTCCTGGACCAGGCTGGTCAGCCGCGTGGCCTCGATCTGCATCCGGCCGGCGAAGCGCTCGACCGCCTCCGGGTCGTCGGAGGCGTCCATGACGGCCTCGGACAGGAGGGAGAGCGCGCCGACGGGCGTCTTCAGCTCGTGGCTGACGTTCGCGACGAAGTCACGTCGTACGGCCTCGATACGGCGGGCCTCGGTGAGGTCCTCGACGAGCAGCAGCACGAGCCGGGACCCGAGCGGCGCGACGCGCGCGGAGACGGCAAGCGCCTCACCGCGCCCGCTGCCGCGCCGCGGCAGGTCCAGCTCGACCTGGCGTATCTCGCCGTCTCTCCTCGTGTCCCGGGCCATCCGCAGCATGGGCTCGACGGCGAGCTTGCCGCCGCGGACGAGCCCGAGGGCGTACGCGGCAGAGCTGGCCTTGACGACGGCGTCCGACTCGTCGAGAACGACGGCCGAGGAACGGAGCACGGACAGGACGGTGTCCACGCCCGGCGGAAGCACCGGGTCCGTGTGCAGGGAGGTGCGCGTGGGGCGCTGTTGCTCCCTTTCACTCCAACGGAACGCCAGCATGGCGATGACGCCGGTGAGCACTCCGGCGATCGCTGCCGCTGCGGCGACCGCCGCGTTCACGTCCATGCATCCAGGTTAGGCATGGGATATGGGCTACCCACAGCGGTCCGACTGCGACCTCGAACACTCGTCGCCCAGAGTTCACCTTGGAGCCAGTGATGGTTCATTTGGGATGCCGGAAACGGACGCGTACGGGCCGGATCGTGGGAGCGTGGGGGGTGCGAACCCCTGAACAAGGGCGGTTACGAACCCCTGACCAGCACGTACGAGAGGGAACCCTGATGCGGGACGCGTACCACGAGGAACTTGACTCGATCAGCGACAGCCTGGTGGAGATGGCCCGCCTGGTCGGATCGGCGGTCGGGCGCGCCACAACCGCCATCCTCGACTCCGACCTGAGGCTGGCCGAGAGCGTGATCGAGGCCGACCAGAAGGTGGACGAACTCCAGCACGACCTGGAGGCCCGGGCGATAGCCCTGCTGGCCCGGCAGCAGCCGGTGGCGACGGACCTCAGGATCGTCGTCACGTCCCTTCGCATGTCGGCCGACCTGGAGCGCTCCGGCGACCTTGCCCAGCACGTGGCGAAGCTGGCCCGGCTGCGCTACCCCGATCGCGCGGTCCCGCGCGACCTGCACGCCACCATCCTGGAGATGGGCCAGCTCGCCCAGCGCCTGATGGCCAAGGCGGCCGAGGTGATCATCACCAAGGACGTCGACCTGGCCCTCCAGCTGGAGCAGGACGACGACGCGATGGACCTGCTGCACCGCACCCTCTTCCAGCACCTGATGGACGACCGCTGGAAGCACGGCATCGAGACGGCCGTCGACGTGACCCTGCTCGGCCGCTACTACGAGCGGTACGCCGACCACGCGGTGGCGGTCGCCAAGCGGGTGGTGTACCTGGTGACCGGCGAGCACGCGGACGAGATCCAGCCGGAGATCCAGGCGGTGGCGGGGGCCGAGGGGGCGTAGCTGCGGAGCCGGGGGCGTAGCTCCGGCCCTCCGGAGGGGCGCCGGCGCTGCACCGGGCGGGGAGCGTGGCGCCGTACTGGACGGGGGCGTGAAGCCGACCGGCCAGGGCGCGCGTAAGCCACTGTGCGCCGTTGATGCGACCACCCGAATGGGCATCCAATGGGCACAGGCACCAGCCTTGAGGAGGGACCATGGCCGAATCCCCCACCACCCCCGGCACGACACCCGACCCCACCCGGGAACACCCGACCGAGCAGCCCGCCGAGATCAGGAACCTGACCCTGGTAGCGGCGTGCGGCTGCGGCTCGGGCTGCGGCTGCGGGTGCCAGTCGGGCAACCCGTGCCAGTGCGGCTGAACACCTACGACGCCGCCGATCTCGTCCGGCAGTGAGGGCCCCGGTACAACGCCGGGGCCCTCTGCCGTGCGCTGGGAACCCCACTCGCTCCGCGGGTCGTGCGGGCGCAGCATGGAAGGTGTAGGGGGAAAGCTGGCGAGCGCACTCGGAAGGAGGTGCGAGGCCATGGCCAAGTTCATGGATGTCCACCACAGCATGAAGGGCATCACAGCCGAGCAACTGCGTGAAGCCCACAACGCGGACCTCGCCATAGAGAAGGAAGAGCGCGTCCACTTCGAGAAGGCGTGGGCGGACCCGGAGTCCGGCGTCGTCTACTGCCTCTCCGAGGCCCCCTCGGCCGACGCGGTCCAGCGCATTCACGAACGCGCCGGTCACAAGGCGGACGAGATTCATCCGGTGCCGTTGTCGGTCTGACCGGCATGGAAGCCCGGCATAGGAGCAGAGCAGCTGCAGCAGGGACACGATGCGGTTGCCGCGACCGGGAAGGAGGAAAGGGGCGGGCGCACATCGAGCACGCCTGGGCAGACCCGGAGGCCGGCCTCGTCCACTGCCTCACCGAGGGCCCCACGCCGGAGGCGGTCGCGCGCGCCCACGAACGCGGAGGCGGCGCCAAGCCCGACGAGATCCACCCGGTCCCCCTGACCGTGTGAGACCTCGCCCCATCCGGGCCGCAGCCCCCTGCCGGCGGAACAACCGCGGGCAGGGGGCTCGGTCACGGGGCCTTGCGCAGGTCACCGGCCCTCTCGCGCAGGCTCTCAGGCCGCCTCTGAGCTTGACTCTGTCGGGGATCTTGGAACTGGAGAGGTCAGCTGCCGAGAGTTCGCCAGGACTTGAGGCGAGGGATCGCGCGTTGATCAA
>NZ_JACTVI010000062.1:0-12491 GCF_014495685.1 Streptomyces sp. TRM68367
ACGAAGCACAGACGCTGATCAGCCGGGCGGGCGAACACCCCGAGGACGAACCGGTCTGGATGTACTTCTACGACGAGACATGGTTCACCCTTCAACGGGGCATGGCAGCGATGCACCTGCACGATTGGCAGACGGCCGCGGATCACCTCACGGTGGGGCTCAACGCCCTGCCGGACGAGTACCGACGTGACAAGACGTGGTACCGGACCTGTCTCGCTCATGCCCTCGCTGGTGCGGGTGAGTCGGCGCAAGCCGTGGCGGTGGCGGTGGCGAGCGTTCCTGACGCGGCGGCGGTCGGACGGCCGCACGCCTGGAACGAACTGCACACCACAGCAGCCGTATTGCTGCGCCAGGGCGCGACAGAAGGGTCTCAACTCGTAGCGGCGCTACGAGAGTTCGACTGACCCTATGTGCCTCCGCCCTGCATGGGGTTGCAGACCTGAGCTGGAGTAGTGCCGCAGGTGGGCACGCCGCCGGCCGGAGAGGGTTGGGGCGGGAGCTGCCATGGGGCGAGTGAACGGGGGCCTTACGCTGCTTGGCGGATCGGGCAGTCCCGGGGCCTGCCGTCCGGTGTGTCACGCCGTCGGCTGCTCCTCCAGACGCGGGAAGAGGACCGCACCCTTGGTGATCGTCGAGCCGGGTGGCAGCTGACCCCAGGTGCCGGAGTCCTGGACCTTCTGGGTCGCGATGGGGCCCAGGGCCGGTTCGGCGCCCAGGGAGTCCCAGAGCTGCTGGGAGGTGTCCGGCATGACCGGGTTGAGCAGGACCGCGACCGCGCGCAGGGACTCGGCAGCCGTGTAGAGGATGGTCGCCAGGCGGGCCTGGCCCTCCTCGGTCTTGTCCTTGGCCACCTTCCAGGGCTCCTGCTCGGTGATGTAGCCGTTGACCTGCTTGACGAAGTCGAAGACGGCGAGGATGCCGCCCTGGAAGTCCAGCTCGTCGCCGACGCGGCGGTCGGCTTCCGTGACCGCCCTGGTCAGGCCGTCGTGGATCGACTGCTCCGGCTCGCCGGCCGCGGTCGCCTCCGGCAGCTCGCCGCCGAAGTACTTGCCGACCATGGCCGCGACGCGGGAGGCGAGGTTGCCGTAGTCGTTGGCCAGTTCGCTGGTGTAGCGGGCGGAGAAGTCCTCCCAGGAGAACGAGCCGTCCTGGCCGAAGGCGATCGCGCGCAGGAAGTACCAGCGGTACGCGTCCACGCCGAAGTGTGAGGTCAGGTCCTGCGGCTTGATGCCGGTCAGGTTGGACTTCGACATCTTCTCGCCACCGACCATGAGCCAGCCGTTCGCCGCGACCTTGCCGGGCAGCGGGAGGCCGTTCGCCATCAGCATCGCCGGCCAGATGATCGCGTGGAAGCGGAGGATGTCCTTGCCGACCAGGTGGACGTCGGCCGGGAAGGTCGACTCGAACTTCTCCGGGTTCTCGTTGTAGCCGACCGCCGTGGCGTAGTTCAGGAGCGCGTCGATCCAGACGTAGATGACGTGCTTGTCGTCCCAGGGGATCGGGATGCCCCAGTCGAAGGTGGAGCGGGAGATGGAGAGGTCCTGCAGGCCCTGTCGTACGAAGTTCACGACCTCGTTGCGCGCGGACTCGGGCTGGATGAAGCCCGGGTTGGCCTCGTAGTGCGCGAGCAGTTTGTCGCCGTACTCGCTCAGCTTGAAGAAGTAGTTCTCCTCCTGGAGCAGTTCGACCGGCTTGCGGTGGATCGGGCACAGCTGCTGGCCCGCGTACTCGCCCTCGCCGTCGAGCAGCTCGCCGGGGAGCTTGTACTCCTCGCAGCCCACGCAGTACGGGCCCTCGTAGCTGCTCTTGTAGATCTCGCCCTTGTCGTACAGGTCCTGGACGAATTCCCGCACGCGGTCCGTGTGCCGCTTCTGCGTGGTGCGGATGAAATCGTCGTTCGCGATCTCCAGGTGCTCCCAGAGGGGCTTCCAGGCCTCCTCCACGAGCCTGTCGCACCATTCCTGGGGACTGACCCCGTTGGCGTCGGCGGTGCGCATGATCTTCTGACCGTGCTCGTCCGTGCCGGTGAGGTACCACACCTTCTCGCCGCGCTGACGGTGCCAGCGCGAGAGCACGTCGCCTGCGACGGTCGTATAGGCGTGGCCCAGGTGAGGAGCGTCGTTGACGTAATAAATCGGGGTGGTGACGTAGAACGCCTTTCCACCCTGCTTCTCGGATCCAGTGGCCGCCATGGTCGAAATCCTACTGGGCCCGTGAAGATCGACTCACCTGCGTTTCGGGGGGTGGACGGCGTCGGACGGCGGTCCACCCCCCTGGTGCGTCACGGGCGCCAGTTCGCCAGTACGGCCTCGTAGAGCTCCGTGTCCGTGAGCTCGCGGGGGGTCTCGCCTGCGAGGAAGTGGGCCGTGTTGGGGGTCTTGAGCTTGCGGAGGTAGTCGAAGGCCTTGTTCTCGGGGTCGCCGAAGGCGACGAAGGAGAAGAAGACGGCGGGGTGGGTCTTGGCGGCCTCGGTGAGGGACTGGGTCGCGGGGGTCTTGGCGTCGGGGGCGCCGTCCGTCTGGAAGATCACCAGGGCCGGGGTGTCCGGGGATACGGTCCTGGTGTGGTGGGTGATCACTTCCTCGACGGCCACGTGGTAGCTGGTACGGCCCATGCGGCCGAGGTCCGCGTGCAGGTCGTCGATCTTGTTCTCGTGGTTGGTGAGGGTGAGCTCGCCGGTGCCGTCCAGTTCCGTGGAGAAGAAGGCGACGTGGACGGTGGCCTCGGGGTCGAGGTGGACGGCGAGGGCGAGGATCTGTTCCGCGAGGGCCTGGGCGGAGCCGTCCTTGTAGTAGGGACGCATGGAAGCGGAGCGGTCGAGGACGAGGTAGACCTTGGCTCGGGTGCCGGTGAGGTCGTGCTTCTTGAGGGCGGCGCCGGCGGCGTTGTAGGCGGTGGTGAGGGAGGGGGCGGTGGAGCGGAGGCGCGCTGCTGAGGTGGCCGGTTCGGCGGCCTCGGCTTCGCCTTCGGCCGGGGAGGTGTTCCCACCTGCACCACCCGTGGCGCTTTCGTTGCCGGGTGCGGGTGGCCCCTGTGAGGCGGGCTCGCCGTCGGCGGGTGCGGGTGCGGGGGTCGGCTCGGCCTCGGCTTCGCCATCGCCTTCGGCCGTTGCGGGGGCCGGGGACTCGTCGGGCTCCGGAGCGACCGTCTCCTGCACCGGCTCCGGTTCCTTGACCGGCTCCGGCTCGGTCGCCGGCTCCTGGGCCGCGGTCGGCTCCTCGACGACCACCGGCTCGTCCGTGGCCGCAGGCTTCTCCGTCACCGTCGACTCTTCGGTGACCGTCGGCTCCTCAACGGCCGCCGGCGTCTCGATCACCTGCGGCTCCTCAGCGACGGCCGGCGTATCGGTGGCCGTCGGCGTCTCGGTCACCTGAGGTTCTTCAGCGACGGCCGGCGTCTCGGCGACCGTCGGCTCCTCAGCCGCCTCCGGCTCCTCCGTCACCGTCCCCGTCTCCGCCACCCCCGTCGTCTCAGCCGACGTCGGCTTCGGTGTCGGGGCTCGTTCGTCTGAGCGGGTTGGCCTTGGCACCGTGAAGTTGTCGAAGGCGGCGGTGACGAGTTCGTGGGCCTCGTCGGTGCTGCGGGGTTCGGGGACGTGGGGGGTGGGGGTGGGCTCCGACGAGGGGGACGGGAGCTTCGGGGACGGAGCGGGGGAGGCGGTGGCCGGCTCCGAGCGCGGTGTCTCCCGGGTCGTACCCGGCGTGGCTTCCGGGGCGGCTTCCGAGGCAGCCGACGGCCCGTCCTCCGGGGCAGCACCCGGGGCGGTCTTCGAAGCAGCGCCCGAGGTGGTACTCGAAGCAGCAGCCGGAGTGGTCCCCGAGGCCTTTCCTGCCGGTGCCTCCGGCGTGCTCTCCGGTGCGGTGCCCTGCGTGGTGCTCTCCGTGGCGCTCTGCGTCGTGCTCGCCGTGGTACCCGGCCCCGGCTCCGGGGCCGGGGCCGTCTGCGAAGTCGTCGTAGCCTGCGCCGCACCCTCCGGTTCAGTGGTCCGTGCTTTGCGGGACCGGCCGAACGCGTTCCGCAGGAGAGTGAGAATGCCCATGTGCGCAACCCTTCGCGTGAGGTGAAGCCCGTCAATCCCTGGCCAGGACGGACACGTAAGGTTAACGGCCCCTGCTGATGATCTCGGGCTGGGTCTAGGGTAGGGCGGCACCCTTGTCAAGGTCGCTTCGCCTCGGCGTCCCCGGCGGGGGGCCCGTGCCGCTCCGTGTGCTGCCAACTTCCTGACAGCTGCCTCGGGTTCACTCGCTGTTCACCCAGCCGCCCGACTGTCGCACATATGCGCCCCTACCGTCACGCTGACACCAAGGGCACCCTAGGGGAGAGCAAAGTGCGCAAGCTGCTGCCGTTGATCGGAACGCCGTCCGGTTCTCATCCTGGCGGCCGGTCCGCCATGACCTGTCGTTTCCGGTGTGGTGACGCCTGCTTCCACGAGGTGCCCAACACCAGCTCCAACGAATACGTCGGCGACGTCATCGCCGGCGCCCTCAGCCGCCGCTCGATGATGCGCGCCGCCGCCGTCGTCACGGTCGCCGCGGCCGGTGCCGGGGCCGTGAACGTCGCCGGTGCCCCGGACGCGAACGCGGCGGCCGGGACGTCGTACCGGGGTGACAAAAACGGCAAAACCAGGGGCGCTCGCGGGCTGCGGTTCGCGCCCGTCGCGCCCAACACCGCGGACGCCGTGACCGTGCCGGACGGCTACCGGCAGAACGTCGTCATCCGCTGGGGCGAGCCCATCCTGCGCGGTGCGCCCGCCTTCGACCCGGAGAAGCAGACCGCCAAGGCGCAGGCCGGGCAGTTCGGGTACAACTGCGACTTCCTGTCGCTGCTGCCGCTGCCCGGGGAACGGAACCGGCAGCTGCTCGTCGCCAACCACGAGTACACCGACGAAGTGCTGATGTTCCGCGGGTACGACGCCGACAACCCCACCCGCGAGCAGGTCGAGATCGCCTGGGAAGCGCACGGGCTGTCCGCGGTCGTCGTCGAGGAGGACCCGCGCACCGGCAAGCTGACCGCCGTACCGCGCCACCACCTCAACCGGCGCGTCACCGCCACCTCCGAGTTCCGGCTCACCGGGCCCGCCGCCGGGTCCGACCTGGTCAAGACCTCCGCCGACCCGAGCGGCAGCAAGGTGTTCGGCACCCTCAACAACTGCTCGGGCGGCACCACGCCGTGGGGCACGACCCTGCACGGCGAGGAGAACTTCAACCAGTACTTCGCGGGCGGCAGCCGGGCGACGGACAAGCGGTACGGCATCGGGACCGCGGGCACCGAGCGCAAGTGGGAGAGCTTCGACAAGCGGTTCGACCTCGCCAAGGAGCCGAACGAGGTGCACCGGTTCGGCTACGTCGTCGAGTTCGATCCGTACGACCCGACCTCCACGCCCCGCAAGCACACCGCGCTCGGGCGGTTCAAGCACGAGGCCGCGACCGTCCGGCTCACCCACGACGGCCGCCCGGTCGTCTACTCCGGTGACGACGAGCGGTTCGACTACTTCTACAAGTTCGTCAGCAGCAAGCGGATGAAGAGGGGCTCCTCGCGGGCCGTGCGGGAGCACAATCTCTCGCTGCTCGACGAGGGCACGCTGTACGTCGCCAAGCTCACCGGCGACTCCCCGGCCATCGAGATCGACGGGACCGGGAAGCTTCCGGCCGACGGGGAGTTCGACGGCAGCGGCGAGTGGATCCCGCTGGCCACCGCCACGGCCGACGGTGCGGTCTCGCACGTCGACGGGATGACCGCCGAGGAGGTGTTCGTCTTCACGCGGCTCGCCGGCGACAAGGTGGGCGCCACGAAGATGGACCGGCCCGAGGACATCGAGCCCTCACCGGTCACCGGCAAGGTGTACGTCGCCCTCACCAACAACACCAACCGCGGTGTCGGCAGCAACGCCAAGGCGGACGAGGCCAACCCGCGCAACGCCAACAAGCACGGGCAGGTGCTGGAGCTGACCGAGCGCTGGAACCGTCCGGAGAGCACGAAGTTCGCCTGGTCGCTGTTCCTGGTCGCCGGTGACCCGGAGGACCCGGCCACCTACTTCGCGGGCTTCCCGAAGGACAAGGTCAGCCCGATCTCCTGCCCGGACAACGTGGCCTTCGACCCGTACGGCAACCTGTGGATCTCCACTGACGGCGCCCAGCTCGGCTCGCACGACGGCCTCTTCGGCGTCGCGACGCGCGGTGCGCGGCGCGGTGAGCTGAAGCAGTTCCTGACCGTGCCGACCGGTGCCGAGACCTGCGGGCCGATCATCCAGGACCGCCGGGTGCTCGTCGCCGTGCAGCACCCCGGTGAGCTGGACGGCGCGTCCGTGGAGAAGCCCGCGAGCACCTGGCCGGACGGGCCGGGGACGTACGTGCGGCCCGCTGTCGTGGCGGTGTGGCGTGCGGACGGGTGCGACATCGGCGTCTGACGTCCGGACACACAGGAGTTAGGGGAGTGCTGGGACCGGCGGCCGCATCGCACCGTCGCGTTCCAGCCACTCCCGGTACGCCGGTGCCTGCCGTGCCGCCTCCCGGTACGCCTCCTCCAGCGCGGGGTAGACGCCGTCGAGGTCCGTCTCCGTACGGGCGGCGAGGAGCAGCCGTACGCCGAGCGGGTCGCCGTGCAGGCGCCGTACCGCCATGTCGGGGCTGGAGGCGTGGGTCGGCTGGCAGACGGTGACCACCTCGCCGGTGGCGACCAGGGCGCCGGCCGTGTGGTAGTCGCCGTGCAGGACATGGGGTTTGACGCCGGCCGCGCGGAACATCCGCTGGACGGCGTCCCACTCGCCGTCGACCATGGGGTCGATCATCCAGCGGTCGTCGGCCAGGTCGCGCAGGTCGACCTCCGGTTTCGCCGCCGCCGGATGGCCGGCCGGCAGGGACACGAACTGCGGTTCGCGCTCGAGCAGGACGCGCAGCCGCAGCTCCTCCGGGACGCGCAGCGGGCAGCCCTCCACCTCGTGCACGAAGGCGACGTCGAGCTGGCCGTCGGCGACCATGCGCAGCAGTGCGTTCGGGGAGACGTTCATGTGCAGCGTCGGGTCCTGGCCGTGGCCGCGCAGCCGGCGCAGCCAGCCCGCCAGGGCCTTGCTGGCCGTGGAGCCGACGCGTAGCTGAGGTCCGCCCGCCGCGGCCGCGCGTGCCTCGGCCACCAGGGAGCGCATCTCGGCCACCAGTGGGCGGGCGCGGCTCAGCACCAGGCGGCCCAGTGGGGTGGGGCGGCAGCCGGATCTCTCGCGGACGAACAGGGCGCCGCCCAGCTCCTGCTCTATTCGGCGCAGCTGTGTGCTCAACGACGGCTGGGCCAAGCCGAGTTGGCGGGCGGCGCGGTGCAGGCTGCCGGTGTCGGCGATGGCGCACAGGGCGCGGAGGTGTCTCACGTCGAGCTCCATGCAGGGCGAGCGTAAAGCGGAGCCACAGCTTTCACCAGACCCGCAAATCCACTGCGACATCGTCGAATTGGGCAGTGATAGTCCCGTCCTATCGCCGGTTGGCATCATCACAGGCGCCACACATGCGCCGACACTCACCGATGACGCTTTGACTCACCCCCCACATCAAGGAGTCATCGATGCGTATGCGCATGTCCACGTCTGCGTTCACGGCGACGGCAATCTGCCTCGGTCTCGGGGCGTTCGGTCTGGGTACGGCTGTACCGGCCGCGGCGGCGCCCACCGCCTCCACCGGCTCGGTCGCCGGCTACGCCGGGTCGGCCGAAGAAGCCACGGCCAACCGGGCCTTCTTCGAGGCCGTCCTGAAGTCCGCCGCCGAGAAGCGCGCCGCGAACCCGAAGGCCGCCGCCGCCGTCACCGTCGTCTACGACGCCTCCGGTGCGCCCAGGTTCAGCGCGCAGATAGCCCGCAGCACCGAGATATGGAACAGCTCGGTGTCGAACGTGAAGCTCCAGGCGGGCTCGAACGCCGACTTCACCTACCGGGAAGGCAACGATCCGCGCGGCTCCTACGCCTCCACCGACGGGCACGGCAACGGGTACATCTTCCTCGACTACCAGCAGAACGAGGAGTACGACTCCACTCGCGTGACCGCTCACGAGACCGGGCACGTGCTCGGGCTGCCGGACCACTACGAGGGGCCGTGCAGCGAGCTGATGTCGGGCGGCGGGCCCGGGCCGTCCTGCACGAATGCGGTTCCCGACGCGAATGAGCGGGCGCGGGTGGACCGGCTGTGGGCGAACGGGATCGCGGCGGCGCTGGACAAGGCGCTGCACAAGAGCGTGGGCTGAGCCTGCGTTCGTTGTGTGTCGCCGGTGCTGGGGTTGCTGACGGGTGGGTTTCGCTTGCCCGCGCTGGCGGGGTGCCGCCGGTGCCTATTGCCCGTGCAGGGTGACGTCCGCGACCACTGCCCGGTGGTCTGTGTCGGCGAGGTCCAGGAAGCGGGATCGGTCTGCGGAGAAGTTCTCGGAGAGCAGGATGTGGTCGATCTGGACGCCGAATGTCGGGGCCGTGCTGGATGGCCACGTCGGTGTGCGGTCGGCGCCGGTGAGGCGGGCCGCGTCGCGTAGGCCGGTGTCGAGGATGCGACGGAAGGCGGCGTGGTCCTGGGATGCGTTGAAGTCGCCGGCCAGAACGGTCGGCGTCCGGCGGTCGGCGGCGGCGTAGTCCCGCAGCCGGTCCAGTTCCCGCCTCCACAGTCCGGTCTGGTCGGGCAGCGGGGGCATGGGGTGCGCGAGCTGGAGGCGTACGTCCTGCCCCCGCACGTCGGCGACCGCGCCCGGCATGCCCATCGTGCCGGACACGCCGTCGGTGCCCTTCAGCGGAAAGCGGCTGAGGATGACGGACCCCTCGGAGCCGCCGCCCTCGACGGCCTGCCGGTGCGGATAGTCCCGCGCCAGCTCACGCCCCAGCAGCGCGTCGCACGTGTACTCGCACTCGGACACGAACATGATGTCCGGCTTGTGCCGGCGTACGGCGGAGACAAGGGCCTCCGTGCCGTTCCCGAACTCGACGTTCGAGGTCAGCACCCGGAACGTGGCCAGCGGGGGCCCGGTCGGATCGTCGCTGGTGCCGTACGGCTCGATGTACCAGGCCAGCAGGCCCAGCAGGACCACGCCCCAGGCCGTGCCGATCCACCAGCGGGCCAGGCCCGCGAGCAGCAGGCCCGCACCGGCGGGGGCCAGCAGCCACGGCAGGAACGCGAGGACCTGCGGCACCGGCGGCGGCCCGTCGCTGTCGGCGACCCGGAACCCCACGACCACGCTGACCCCGGCGAACAGCAGCGCGGCGACCCAGGCACCGAACCGTCGCCCCGCGCGGCGGCGCTCCTCCGGCACGTCCTCGGTGACCCTCCACTCGGCAGCGGCAGTATCCAAGTCCCCGGCCTTCCGCTCGCGCTCCTCCTTCAAGGACGGGGGGTACGAGAGGAAAGTTCCCTCAGTACGGTGCCTCCCGCGCGACCTCGGATGTTCGTCGGCGGTGCCGTACGACAGGCCCGTACCGCCCCGTCAGCCAGGAGGCCAGGGCCGCCGTCAGGCCGAGGGCGACCAGGAGCCAGGACACCGTGCGCAGGGGGGCCGTGAGGGCGTCGTAGACCGCGCCCGCGGCCGGGCGGTGGGCCGGGTCGGGCAGGTCGGCGAGGGTGAAGTGGCGGCCGAGCGCGACGGACAGGGCGAGCAGCGCGCCGCCCAGGGCGGTGCCCAGGCCCATCGCGGTGACCGCGCGGCGGCGGCAGGCGGCCACGGCGATCCCGGTGGCCGCGAGGACGAGGGCCGCCAGCGGCAGCCAGAACGCGGCGGCGTCCAGCACGTGGTACCCCTTCCTCAGCCGGTCGGCCTGCGCGGCCGGGAGCACGGTGACCTCGGTGTGCTCGACCGGGATGTGGTCCGCCAGCGGGGCGTGGTCGTGGGCGAGCCGGGCCTTGATGCGGGCGGTGACCGGGGCCAGGTCGACGGTGACGGGGGCGCCGCTGGTGCGGCTGTCGCGCAGGGCGTGCAGGACGGCGTCGTGGACGGCCCGGTTCGCCGCGTCCCACCCCGCGCGGAAGGCCTCGGTCCGGGTGAACGAGCGGGCCGCGTCCCGGACGAAGGGCCGCATGGCCGCCCCGTGCGCGGACCCGGCGCCGAGCGTGGGGCCGACTTCGCTCAGGACACCGTCTCCGACCCTCTCCGCGACCGTGCCCCGCACGTCCGGGTCGGCGGCCAGCGGGGCCATCGTGGTGACGTACCGTCCGGTGTCGGCCAGGCCGTACGCCGCCCAGGCCGCGAGCGTGCCGAACGGCAGCAGCAGGCAGGACAGGGCGATCAGGGCCGCCGACAGGGCGTTGCGCGGGTGCGGGGCGGGTGCGGGCACCTCTTCAGGCAACGGTCCGGGTGCCGGGGCCGCGAACGGCCGCACTGCACATGGGCGCATACGTCAAGCCGAACGGGTGTTACCCGGCCCTGGGAGAGGAGGCCCCCCGCACGTTGTCCGCAAGTCTTCCGTACTGATCAGCTCTGCGTCTGGAGCTGCCGCAGCTGGCGCTGGACGTGGTCCAGGGCGCCCTCGCGGCGGCCGGGGACTCGGCTGCGCAAGTCCGCGAGGGCGGGGCCGAGTTCGCGGGCCTGGGTGGTGTCGCGGATCTGGCCCCACTGGTGGTGTGCGCGGTCGACGGCCGCCTCGACGGCGGGTGCGTCCGCGGGCTGGCCCGCGCCGAGCCGGGCGGTGGCCACCGCCAGCCAGGTACGGCAGCTGCGCACCGCGTCCCCGGCGAACATCGCCAGGTCCGCCCGGACCTCCGTCCAGTGCAGCGCCTCCTCGGAGGCGACCCCGTGCGCTTGTACGGCGGCCTGCTCGTGCTGCGTGGCGAGCGTATCGGCATCGGCGTGCCGCCCGGCCTGGACGGCGGCGCTGATGGCGGCGTGCGGGTCTGCGACACCCAGCCCGTCCGGCGATTGAGGACGAGGCCGTTCGGGCCGAACCGGGGGTCTGGGGGCGGAGCCCCCAGGGACGCCCACACCGACGCCGGGCGCCGCCGAAGCACCGTGCGCCGCCAGCACAAGGTCCCCTTGGCCGTCGTACCCGTCACTCCCCAACCGCACCATCGCCTGCTGATGCAACTGCTCCACCGGCGGTCGCCACCCACTGCGCAGAATCGTCGCGACCGCCTTCATGTACGCGGGGACGGCCACCGCCCGCCGCGACCCCGGCGGCGGCGCGATGCGGCCGTAGACGGCGTGCTCGCGGCCGGAGTCGAGCGGATGCGCCCGCAGCCACTCCCAGGTCTCCGCGTCGGCGTGCAGATCGAGCAGCAGCGTCGTCGTCCCGGTGGGCCGCAGCCGCAGCTCCTCCCGGATCCAGTGCCAGGGCAGGGCCGTGTAGCGGACCGTGGACGGTGTGGTCCGGGCCAGCGCGAGGTGGGGCAGGCGCTGGCGGCGGTCCAGCTGGAGCTGGCCGGTCACGTACACGGTGAGCGGTCCGGGCGCGGCCGCGGCGGCGCGCAGCCGGGTCAGGACGGCCTGCGGTTCCAGCGGGTCGGCGAGTTCGACGACGTTCGCCGTGTCGGTGCCGGCCAGCACGGCGGGCGGCACGGCGGCGAGGACGGGCAGCACGGAGGCGGCGTCCACCAGGCACCCCTTGCCCAGTGGCGAGGCCGCCAGCAGTAGCACGGTTCCGGGCATGGTCCCCACCCCCTGTGTCGATCACCTACGGCAGCACCGTAACCGCTGCGGCTGCAAAGGTGGGTCTCAGGTCTGCAAACGTCCCCCTTCGGGGCCTTCGTCGCCTCCCCCGCCGTACCGGGTCCGCCCGCCGCACCGCGAAGATCGTCGTGTCGTCGCCGAGGTGACCGCCGGTGTGCCGCAGCGTGCCCAGTGGCCGCGCGCCGCCGCCCGGCAGGGCCCGTACTCCATGGGGGCCGGTGACGAGCGGGGTGTCGTGGCCGAGGGCGACGAGGTCCACCCCGTCCGGCGCGCCTGGTAGTCGATGGCGAGGATGCCGGCGAGCAGCAGCAGCGGCGGCATCCGGGCCACGCCGCGGCCCGCTGGTGATTTCGTCCGACTTGCCAGGGCACCCGCCCAGGTGTGCTCTGGAGGGGCGGGGGCGAGGAGCGGAAGGAGAGCTCTCATGGCGCAGGCGGCACCCGCGTCCGGCGGGACGGCCAGGCAGACCCGTACGCCCGATGTGTTCGGCGAGCGGACCCACACGGCCGCGAAGTGGGCGGCACCCGTCCTCATGGGGCTGGTCTACGGCTACTGGGCCGCGGCCAACCGGCGCCACGGCGGGGAGATCACCGGCTGGAACCTGCTGTTCGGCTTCGTGACCGCGTTCGCGTTCATGGTGCTGTACGTCGCCGTACGGGCGCTGGCCCCGCGCATGAAGCGCGAACGGCACGCGCTGACCTGGTTCGCGTTCACCGGCTGCGCGGCCGGCTTCCTGCACAACCAGAGCGGCCAGACCGTGCTGTGGTCCGCGGCGGTGGGCCTGATCGTCGGGGCGTCGTTCTTCGCCGTGCTGTTCTACCGCTACTACACGCACGAGGACGCGGCGGGCCGCCGCGTCGGCTGACGGATCGGGGGGGGGG
>NZ_JACTVI010000062.1:12656-47302 GCF_014495685.1 Streptomyces sp. TRM68367
CGACGCAGCCGGCCGGACGCCGCCAGCCGTTCCCTGACGACGCCCGCCGGACTGGCGCACGACCGGAGCTTCATGGTGGCCAGCGACGAGGGGGTGTGAGCGTCGGCGACGCCGTGCGGGTCAGCCGGTGTGGTGCCCCGGAGCTCGGGGCGTGGTGTCCTGGTCCGCGCCGGTCTGCACGTCGTGTGCCGGGCGGTCGTCCACCGCTCTCGCCGGGCAGGCGTTGGAGGCCAGGATCAGGGACGTGGCGGCGACCACGGCGGCGGCCAGGCCTCGGGCGTAACGCTCGGTGGGGCGGGTGCGTTGGAGCACGGCGACCTCGCAACAATGGCGACAGCGAAGGGTCAGACACGCGGGACCGGCGCGCCGGGGTGCGCACGCCGGGTCGGGCACGTGGAGTTAAGCATGCTTAACTCTCCGCTTAACCTAGGGGCGTCCGAGTCGGACGGCAAGAGCCGCAGGGGGAGTTGGACCATGGGGGAGCGGGACGAACCGCCGGTCATCGGGCGCCGGGTGCAGCGGCTGCGGGTCGAACGCGGCCTGACGCAGAGACAGTTGGCCGAGCCCGTCTACACGCCCGCGTACATCTCCACCCTGGAGGCCGGGCGGGTACGGCCCTCCGACGAGGCGCTGCGGCACCTCGCCGAGCGGCTCGGCGTCGGCTTCGAGGAGCTGGCCACCGGGCGCCCGGCCCGGCTCGTCACCGACCTGCGGCTGCGGCTCACCGAGGCCCGGCGCACCCTGGCCGGCGGCGAGGCCGAGGAGGCCACGGAACAGTACGCCCGGCTGCGGCCGAGCTGGAGGAGCAGTCTTCCTGCTGCCCGCCAGGGTCGTGGCGGCGACGATCGGCGCCTTCGTGCCCGAGCGGGTCTTCCGCCGCCTCCTGCCGCGACCAGGCGCTCGCCGTCCCGGTCGCGGGCGGCCGGGGCCGTGCCTGAGCGCCCTCTCACCGACAGCTTCGCCTCCACGACCCGGGTGGTGGCCGTGGCGAGCAGGGGACGACGGGGTGACCGGCCTTCCCGGCGCCGCCGTCCGGGGACCCGGTGGAACCGGCCGTCGGCGGGTTCGGCTCCCGGGCGGTCCAGGCAGTGAGCGGTTCCTGCGGGGCCGTACCGTCCGTCTGACCGGCTTCGTCACCGCGACGCGGACGGCACCCGGTACGTCACCCGCGGGGCGAACCGGGCTCCGGGACCGCCCGGCCACCGGCCCTCGACGCCGCCGCCGTACGACGGGTGGAGGAGCCGGCGAACCCGTACGAGCGGCAGTAGCCGACCCCTGCCGGGCCGGGGTTTCGGCGAGCGGCCGATGGGTAGTCGGGGCTGGTCCCCGGGCGGGCAGCGGCAGCCGAGAGCCGTGGCGCGTGGACCCCCCCGCGGGAGTGAGTCGACGTTGCAGGCCGCGTTGCACGAAGGAGGCGTTGATCGTGCGGCCCAGGGACGACCCTCGTGGCGTTCCCGGCGACGGCCCCGGTTCGCGTGGTACGCCGGGCGGTTCCGGCCCTGCGCACGGGAGGGCCCCGGACGTGGACGACGGTCGGCGGCGCCGGATCCGGATCAGGGACCCCGACCCTGGAGGCACCGCCGGCGCCATCGCGGAAGGCGTGCGGGGCGTCTCGCCCGGGGAGGTGCCGAGGCGGCTGTGCGAGGTGGCGGTCGACCTGCTGCCGGTGACCGGCGCGAGCGTGTCGCTGCGCAGTGATGGCATGCCCGTGCAGATCTGCGCGAGCAGCGAGCGGGCCGCCCTCCTGGCGGACATCCAGGCCACGATCGGCGACGGGCCCTGCCAGACCGCCGTGCACACCGGCAGGCCCGTGCTCGCCTGCGACCTGACGTCCGGCCACGACGCACTGCGTTGGCCCGTCTTCGCCCAGCAGGCCACGGCCGAGGGGGTACGGGCGGTGTACGCGGTGCCGCTGGGCAACGGCTCGGTGTATGTGGGCACCCTCGACCTCTACCGGGACACCCCCGGCCGCCTCACCGCCCGCGAACTGCACACCGCGCAGTTGGTCGCCGGGGTCATGACGGTCGCCCTGATGGCCCTGCCGCACGGGGAGGAGCACGAGGCGCCCGGCGGGGAGCCGTGGCTGAGCGGTCTGGCCGCCGACCACGACGAGGTCTACCAGGCCGTCGGCATGATCATGGCCCAGCTCGGTGTCGCCTCCGACGAGGCCCTGGCCCGCCTGCGAGCCCACGCCTTCGCCCACGGCCGCACCGCGCTGGACGTGGCCCGGGACGTGGTGGCGCACCGGGAGGGGTTCGACCGGTTCGACCGGTTCGACCGGGAGTAGGGCGACCGGCGGCGGGCGGGGCAACTCACCTGCACCGACTCTCCCGGGCCGACCGCCGGGCGGCCCGCGTCGAGCAGAAACTCGACCTGGTCCTGGATCACCTGGGCCGCATCCCCCGCCTCAGACCGCGGCCCGCGCCTGTCTTCTGATCTCCGTCAGGCGTCGCGCTCCGAGGTCGACGGCGGCCTGTGTGACCTCGGTGGAGACGTCGCCGAGGCCGCCGTGGGTGACCCCGATCGCGTCCGCGCCGACGCGGACGGCGGCGAGTTCCACGGTCAGCACGGACTCCTCACCGTCGGCCGTCTCACCCGCCAGCGTCACCCGCAGGCCCTGCCGGGCGTCCCCGACCTCCGGCAGCGGCAGGTCGCCGACCTGCACGCCCCGCACGCCCCCGCTCGTGGTCGTCGCCGCGAACGCCCCGCACCGCTCCGGCAGCGACCCCAGCCAGGCCAGCGTCCGGTCGATGTCCGCGGCTTTGCGGGCGACGACCTGGTAATGGAGCTGGGCGTCGGTGTAGGCGTCGTCGAGGCCGACCAGCGCGCGGGTGCCGGTGGGGGCGCCGTAGAGGTCCTCGGTGTAGAGGACGTCCAGCAGGCGCCGGCAGTCGGGGTCCTGCGTGGTCGCCTTGAGCAGCCCGTCCCGCCACGGCGCGGCGCCCCGCGTCGGCGTCCACGGCTTCCCCAGGTCGGCCTCGCTGATCAGCGCGGCGTTCGCCCTCCGCCGCGCTGAGCGTGGGCGACCCGGCGGGGGTCGGGGCGGCGGGCGCGCGCCGCTCGGCCGGGGGCGAGGCGGGCGACGCGACGGCCGGCCGCGCCTGCGCCGGGCCCGTGCCGGAACAGGCGGTCGCGGTGCACAGCACGGTGAGCGACAGTGCGGAGACGGCGAGGACGCGGGCGGCGGCCGGGGGACGGGACATCGGGGCGCCTCCTGAGGGCTCCTGGGGGCCTTTCAAGATCGGTACGCCTCCACGGCACCACTGCCTCCACCCGCCCACCAGCGCACCGGGCCGTCCGGGTGAGCGACGGGCGCCGGGGGTGCCGGCGCTGCTCGCCGTCCGCTCCAGGGCCTGGCTGCGGAACAGGCCGCCGGCTGTGATCGTTGCCAGGGTGGTGGACGTCGGGAAGAGGCACGCATGGTGATCCGGGACCGGAGCGAGGGGCACGGCCGGCCGTCCGGCGGCGGTCCGCGCATGCCGCTGGTGAGCGCCCTGAAGGCGCAACTCGACGCGCTGAAGGAGGAGTTGAGGAGCGGCGCCGACCGCGACGCGAGCATGGCGATGTGCGCGCTGGTGGCCGCGGCGGACGGGCACGTCGACCCTGCCGAGACGGAGCACGTCGAGTCGCTGATCCTGGGCCACGACGTCCTGCGGAACTTCCCGGCGGAGCAGCTGCGCGAGCGGTTCCACCGGCATGTGAACCAGCTCATGCGCGACTTCCCGGCCGGCAAGCACGAGGCGCTGCTGGTCCTGGCCAGGTCGGCGCCGGACCCGACGGAGGCCAGGGCGGTGGTCCGCACGGGCATCATCATCGCCGGCGCCGACGGCCACTTCTCCCAGGCCGAGGTGTCCGTCATCCGGGAGGCCTGCGCAGTGCTGGGCCTCTCGCCCGCCGAGTTCGGCCTGGGCGCGCCGGACAGGCCGGTGATGTAGCGCAGGCCGTCCCTGCCCACGCGGACGCTCCTGGCTCCGCGCTGTCCCTCACCCCACGGCCTCCCGCAGCCCGGCCGGCCGCAGGCCGCCCCCGCCCTGCCCGCTGCCGACTAGGGCGTGTTTCGAAAGTCCCGTCTGGCTCGCGACGCCTGGCACGGCGCCTCGCCGCGTTGTCGGGATCGCCCGCGTACGCCCAGTACGCGGGCGACCTTCCGCCTGGCGACGCACCGCACCGGACGCCGCGAGCCCCGCCCTCCGGGCGGACGACGCCACTTTCGAAACACGCCATAGTGCGACGGCGCGCCCGAAAACCGTTCGCCCACCCACCGCCCCTCCTGTTACGTTCGCCGCATGAAGCGCGCCAACCCCTCCCTCACGACGACGCCGGAGAGTGTCCCGGCGCGCTGACAGCTGACCGATGAGTCGAAAGCCCCGGGGCGAGTGCCCCGGGGCTTTCGCGTGTGGTGCTCGCCTCCGTTCCGGAAACCCGGAACACCGAGAGGAGCCCACCATGTACGACCACCGACGCCTCGGCCGCGAGCTGGATCTGTTCGACACCGATCCGCTGATGGGTGCGGGGTTGCCGTACTGGCTGCCCGACGGCGCGGTCGTGCGGCACGTCCTGGAGGAGTACATCCGCGACATCGAGCGCGCCGCCGGCTACCGGCACGTGTACTCGCCCGTCCTCGGCAAACGCGAGCTGTACGAGATCTCCGGCCACTGGGACCACTACCGCGACGACATGTTCCCGCCGATGGAGCTGGGCGCCGAACAGGTCGTCCTGCGCCCCAGCCTCTGCCCGCACCACGCCCTCATCTACCGCTCCCGCTCCCACAGTTACCGCGAACTTCCCTTCCGCATGGCCGAGTTGGGCGGCATGTACCGCTCCGAGCTGTCCGGGGTGCTCGGCGGCCTGACCCGCGTACGGTCCATCCACCTCAACGACGCGCACATCTTCTGCACCCTGGAGCAGGCCGTGGCGGAGGCCCGCGCGGCCCTCGACCTCATCGCCCGCGCCTACGCCGACCTCGGCATCCGCGCCGCCCGCCACCGTCTGTCCCTGCCCGGCGAGGGCGGCAAGTACGTCGCCGACCCGGACCTGTGGCGCCGGGCCACCGCGCTGTTGCGCGAGGTGATGTCCGACGTGGAGTACGACGCCGTCGAGGGCGAGGCCGCCTTCTACGGCCCCAAGATCGACGTACAGATCACCGACCCCGCCGGCCGCGAGTCCACCCTGTCCACCGTGCAGATCGACTTCCATCAGCCCGAGCGCTTCGACCTGCACTACATCGGCGCCGACGGAGCCAGGCACCGCCCGGTCATGGTCCACCGCAGCATCATCGGCAGCGTCGAACGGGCCGTCGCCCACCTGATCGAGGCCCACGGCGGGGCGTTCCCCGCGTGGCTCGCGCCGGTGCAGCTGGTGGTACTGCCGGTGAGCGAGGCCCAGGAGGCCAAGGCATACGACCTCGCCCACCGCGCCACCGCCCACGGCCTGCGCACCGAGGTCGCCGGCCCCGACCAGGGCACCCTCGGAGCCCGGATCCGTGCGGCACGCCTGGTCCCGTACCAGGCGGTGATCGGCGACCGCGAGGCCGGCGCCGACCTCGCGGCAGTACGCCTCCGAGACGGCCGCCAACCGGGCCCCGTCCCGGCCGAGGACCTACTGCGCCGCATCGCGTCCCGGGTGGAGGCGAGGGGCACCGGGCTGTGGGACGACGAGGAGTGAGGCCGCGGGGGCGGCCGTAAGGGCCTGGGCCGGGCGGCGAGGAACGCCTGGCCCAGGCGCAGCGTGGGAGACCGGCGGCAGTTGGCCGCTTTCGGCCGCAGGCCGGATGGAATCCCCGGGCCGGCCGGCCCCGGGCTGGAGCAGGCATGGCCGGAACCGGCCAACTGCACGTCCCCATATCCGCGTAATGTCCCTGGCACAGCCCCGTGCGGACCCCCTGGAAGGAACTCGTCGTGACGACCGAGCAGCCGCAGCCCATCCCGGTGATCATCGACTGCGACACCGGTGTCGACGACGCCCTGGCCCTGCTGCTGGCCGTGCGGCACCCGGGGCTCGACCTGCGGGCGGTCAGCTGTGTGGCCGGGAACACGGACGTGGACGGCGTCGTACGCAACACGCTCATCGTGCTGGAGCAGGCGGGCGCCCCGGAGATCCCCGTCGCCCGGGGTGCCGAGCGGCCGCTGATCGAGGTGCCGCGGTCCGCCCCCGTGCACGGGCGCGACGGCCTGGGCGACCTCGCTCTGCCCGCGCCGCGGCGCACCCCGGCCGGCGTGGACGCGGTGACCCTGCTGCGCCGCGAGATCCTCGCCTCCCCGCGCCCGGTCACGCTCATCCCCATGGCGCCCCTGACCAACATCGCGCTGCTCCTGCGCACGTACCCGGAGGTGACCCGCAACATCGAGCGGATCGTCTTCATGGGCGGCGCGGTGGAGACCGGGAACGCCACGCCGGTCGCCGAGTTCAACGTCTGGCACGACCCGGAGGCGACGGCGATCCTGCTCACCGCCGGGGTGCCGGTCACGATGTACGGCCTGGACGTGTACCGGCAACTGGTGGTCCCGGGCACGGACGTACGCCGCCTGCGCGCGAGCACCGACCCCGGCACCCGTCTCGCCGGCGACCTCCTCGCCCACCGCCCGTCCTCCCCCGGCATCGAGACCGACCCGGACGCCGGCGGGCTCGGTGACGCGGGCGCGGTCTGCGCGGTCGCCGACCCCGAGGGCCTGACCACCCACCGCCTCCCCGTCGAGGTCTCCCTCGCCCCCGGCCCCGCCCGCGGCCAGACCGTCGTCGACCGCCGCCACCGCCCCGGCGAGTCCGAACTCCACCACGGCACCCGCGAACAGCCCCTGGTGGACGTGGCGTTGGACGTGGACGCGGAACGGTACGTGAAGCTGTACCTGTCGACGGTCGAGGAGGCCCGGACGAGGCCCGTTCCCTAGGGGGCCTTGCACTATGCCCGCCTGGGTCGCGCGGCCTGGCACCGCACCTCGCCGCGTTGCCGAAAAGCCCTAGTAGGACTCCGTTAGGTGTGTTTGCCTGTTGTGTCCGGTCGGGGGCACGGTGGTGTACGGATATGCGGCAAGTGCAGGGCTTGCGGGCCGAGGAGCTGGCCGGGTGGGGCCTGACCCCGCCGGTGGTGGTTGCCGACGCCGGATACGGCCAGAGCCACCCTTTCCGCGACGGGCTGCGCGATCGCGGGCAGGACTACATCACCGCCGTGCGCGGGGACACCAGCGCCCACCCCGCCGATGCCGTGCCCAGCGCGCCCGAGCGGGCGGGCCGCAACGGCGCACACCGCCTGCCCTGCCCACCCGCCGCATCAGACAGCACCCCGCACACACCCAACGGAGTCCGCTAGCACGTGTCCGCCGGCCGTACCGCCCAGCGCTGTTCCACCTTCGCGAGTTTCCAGTACGTCACCGCCGCCGCCCACACGACCACGAACAGGCCGACGATGACGTAGCCGACGTTGTCGAGGTCGAGGCCGGCGATCCAGGCGGTCACGGCGTCGTGCAGGGCGAGTTTCTCGTGCAGGACGCCGACGAGCTCGATCGTGCCGATGACGAAGGCGACGGCGATGGACAGGCCGGTGATGGTGAGGTTGTAGAAGACCTTGCGGACGGGGTTGGAGAACGCCCACTGGTAGGCGAAGTTCATGAACGTGCCGTCGAGCGTGTCGAACAGGCTCATGCCGGCGGCGAAGAGGAGGGGCAGACAGAGGATCGCGTACCAGGGCAGGCCGGCCGCCGCGCCCGAACCCGCCATCACCAGCAGCGTGACCTCGGTGGCCGTGTCGAAGCCGAGGCCGAAGAGGAAGCCGAGCGGGAACATCTGGCCGGGGCGGGATATGGACTTGGTCAGGCGGCCCAGGATCCGGTTCATGAAGCCGCGGGAGTCCAGGTGCTGTTCCAGTTCCCTCTCGTCGTACGACCCCGCCCGCATCGCCTTGAAGACCTTCAGGATGCCGAGCAGGGCGACCAGGTTGAGCGCGGCGATGAGGTAGAGGAACGTGCCGGAGACGGTCGTCCCCAGCACACCCAGGACCTGGTGGGTTCGCGAGCCCTCGTCCATCACGCGGCCCGCGAGCTGCGTGCCGCCCGCGATCAGCGCGGCGAGCAGCACCACCACGCTGGAGTGGCCGAGCGCGAACCAGAACCCCACCGACACCGGCCGCTTGCCGTCGGCCATCAGCTTGCGGGTGGTGTTGTCGATCGCGGCGATGTGGTCGGCGTCGAAGGCGTGCCGCATGCCGAGGGTGTAGGCGGTGATGCCGAGGCCGACGCCGAAGGCCTTGGTGCCGACCTCGTAGTGCTGCGGCACCACGAGCAGGAACAGCACGCCGAACGCGACGACGTGCAGGGCGGCCACCGCGGCCATGAGTCCGGCGGTCTTGAGGGTGTCTTCCCGGCGCCACTTGAAGGCCGTCGTCCGGGCAGGGTCGGGCAGGTTCATCCGGTCACGCTCCAGCACCTCGTGGATCACTTCGTGAGCTGCCGTGGCCGGTCTCCTGGCTTACGGGTCGTACGCCTGCGCGCCGCCTTCCCGGCCCCCTCGCGGCGGCCAGTGGCTGTCCCCTGCGGGACGTGGAACGCAGACTCCCCGATCACAGTGGCGAGGGCCGCGCCGGACTGACACCGGCTTCCCGAACACCACGGCGGGGCAACCGTAGGGGCGGAAGCGGTTACCTGACCAGGGGTCCTGCCGGTCAGGTAGGGAAGATCACAGGCGGGTGGGGGCCGACACATCCCCTCGGTGCGCCCGAGGGGCAGCCTCGGACGCCGGACGGGGCGTGCCGGCGTCGTCGGCCGCATCCTCCGCCTCGTCCGGCGCCCGGTCGGCAACCGGTCAGTGCACGTCGGTCACGAGCGGGCCGAGCGGCGGCGGCGCGTGACGAGGACGATGGCGGCGCCGCCCGCCAGGAGGGCGCCCGCGCCGATGGCGATGGGGGTCGTGGCGCTGTTGGCGCCGGTCTCCGCGAGGTCGCCTCCGCCGCCCTGAGGCGTGGTGGCGGGGGCGGTCGTCGACTCGGAGGGGGTCGGCGTGGGCGTGTCCGTCGACGCCGAGGGCTTCGAGGACTCGGGGGCCGACGGGGTCGGCGGCTGCGCGGGCTCGGTGGTCGCCGGGGGCGGCTCGGTCGGCGGGTTCTCGGCGGGCGGCGTCGTGCAGTTCTTCGTGCCGCCGTTCCAGGCCGCGATCAGCTTGTCCTTGATGACCGGACGGTCCGGGCCCTTGGGCAGGTCGCCGTGCTGGAAGCCGTCCTTGGCGTCCAGCTCGCCGTCGAACTTCACCGCGCCCCGGTAGAGGTCTATCTGCGCGAAGCAGCCCGCGTCCGGGACGGCGATGTCGAGGGAGCCGGTCCGGCCCGGCTTGACCGTCACCGTGTCGAAGTCGACGAAGACCTGGTCGCCGGAGGTGGCGAAGGTGGCGCCGTGGGCGAGGTAGGAGGCGAGGGAGGCGGTGCAGGTGGTGGCGTCACCGGCGGCGCGGACCTCGACGTGGACCTTGCCGTCGTCGGTGGGCCTCAGGCTCTGGTCGTCGACCTTGACCGAGTCGTGGAAGTTCTTCCCGTCCAGGGAGAACTGGCAGCGGTCGGTCGCGGTCTCCGTGCCGGCGCCGGTGCCGGGCTTGTAGCTGCCGCCGGACGACCAGCCGTCGCCGCCACCGGGCGTACCGGTGGCCCAGGCGGCGTTGGCGGAGGCGGCGCACAGGGCGAGCGTCGCGGCGCACGTCCCCAGCAGGTGTCGCAGGGTGACCCGTCTCGCAGATGACATGCGGATCCCATTCTTGGCGTATACAGGACCCGGCAGACGGCACGCGGGCAGCGCGCGGGCACACCGTTGCCGGGCCGTACCGGGGGTGAGTGGTCGAAGAAACACTGGGCCCATTGGTCGTATGCGCCACAGCGAGCCCCCATCGTGGCCGTGCCGCCGAACCGTGTCAACCTGCGGTTATGCAAAAGCAGTTACAAAGTAATCACTGTGCCGCCACACAAGGAACGATCCCCTCCGGCTGCGTACGGTGTTCGCTTTTCCGGCGATCTGGACAGTCTTCTTGCTGTCACTCGCACACACCTCAGAGGAGATTGCGTGACCGACCTCTCGTCCCGCAGCCCCGACTGGTGGCGCCAGGCCGTCATCTACCAGGTCTATCCGCGCAGTTTCGCCGACGCCGACGGCGACGGGTTCGGTGATCTGCGGGGCGTAGCCCAGCGGCTGACCCACCTGGCTGCGCTCGGCGTCGACGCCCTGTGGCTGAGCCCGTTCTACCAAGTTCATCGGTAGTGCTCCGCCGTTCACGGCGGAGGTGAAGCCGATCCGGTCGTAGCGGCGCGGAGCGCCGCAGCGTCTGGTGCTGTCATGAACCGACGCGGAGCGTCGGGGTGGCATTCCGGCGGAGCCGGAGTGAGTGTGGTCAGGTCGGACGTTGCTGCTGCCGGATGTACTGCTTGACGACGGTGAGGGGTGCCCCTCCGCAGGAGGCGGCGAAGTAGGAGCCGGACCAGAAGCGACTGCCCCACAGGTAGCGGCGCACGTGGGGTTCGAACTCCTGGCGCAGGCGGCGTGAGGAGACGCCCTTGAGGGAGTTCACCAGCTTCGACAGGGCGACCTTGGGCGGATAGTGAACGAGCAGGTGGACGTGGTCGTGTTCGCCGTTGAACTCGCGCAGTTCGGCCTCGAAGTCCGCGCAGACCTCGCGCATGATTTCCTCGCACCGGTCCAGCATCGCCTCCGTGAACACTCCACGACGGTATTTGGTTACAAACACCAAGTGGACATGGAGGTTGTAGACCACGTGACGACCGGTTCTGACGTCTTTGTTCGGTTTCCAGCGAGGTGACATAAACCAATGCTAGCGTTCACTGCCATGGGGCAACAGGACAGCCAACAAGGGCTGGTGAAGCGGCAGTTCGGGCATCGTGCCCGTCTGGCGCTCGACCCTGCCCAGGTGGCGGTCCTGGACGCACAAGGGCATGCGGCGCGTACCACCTGGAACCTGCTGCACGGCTGGTGGCTGATGCTGCCGAAGGCGAAGCGGACCCTGGCGGCGGCCGACGCGGTCATCCGCGAGGGGCGCAGGGAACTGGACTGGCTCGGCGTGCTGCCCGCGCAGGCCGCCCAGGCGGTGCTGAAAACCTACTTCCAGGCGTGGAAGAACTGCTGGGAGGGCCGGGCTCAGGCACCAGAGTTCAAGGCCCGCTTCCGCACGAGGATGAGCATCGACATCCCGCAGGGCCGTGACCTGCACGTGGTGCGGGTGCACCGCAGGTGGGGCATGGTCAACATCCCCAAGCTCGGCCGCATCCGCTTCCGCTGGACCAAAGATCTCCCCGTCGGCAAGCATGCGGACAAGGGCAACAGGATCACCGGGGCGCGGCTGGTCAAGGACGCCCTGGGCTGGCACATCGCCTTCCGCGTCACCGCCCTGGCCCCCGCCCCCGGCCCGCATCCTGGCACGGAGGTCGGCGTCGACGCCGGGATCACCGTCCCGCTGGCCCTGTCCGACGGCGGAACCGCCGAACACGGCCCCTGGCTCAGCAAGAAGGAAGAAGCCCGTCTGCTGCACTACGAGCAGCGCGCCGCCCGACGCAAGAGCCACCGTAAGAAGGGCGAGCGCACCAGCCGCCGCCTGCACAAGACCTACGACCAGATCGCTCGTATCCGCGCGACAGCCAAGCGCCGACGCGAGGACTGGCAGCACAAAACCACCACCGCCCTCGCCGACACGTACGGCACGGTGGTCGTCGAAGCACTGCACATCACGAACATGACCAAGTCCGCAAAGGGCACCGCCGAGCAGCCGGGCAGGCAGGTCGCGCAGAAGGCCGGCCTGAACCGCTCCGTCCTCGGCGAAGCCTGGGGACGGACCGTGCACCTCCTGGCCTACAAGCTCGCCCGCCGGGGCGGACTCCTGGCCGAGGTCCCCGCCCCGGGCACCTCCCAGGAATGCGCCCAGTGCCACACCGTGACCCCGGGCAGCCGCAGGAACCAGGCCGAGTTCGTGTGCAACAACCCCGCGTGCGGCTGGGAAGGCAACGCCGACACCAACGCCGCCCGCACCGTGCTTCACCGATACCGGACGGGCCACGCGCTCGTCCCGGCTGCAGGGAGGGCAGTCGTCAGGCGCGCTACGAACGGCGTCAAACCCGCCACCGCAAGGTAGGCAGGAATCTCCCGGATTCATCCGGGAGAGAGCTTCAACGCGACTGGCGCAAGGTCCTCGACGCCTACCGCCCGCCCCGCATGGCCGTCGCCGAGGCCTGGGTCCCCGGCGCCCGCCGCGCGCTGTACGCCCGCCCGGACGAACTGGGCCAGGCGTTCAACTTCGAGTACCTGGAGGCTGATTGGGACGCTGACGACCTTCGGCAGATCATCACCGACTCCCTCTCCACCGCCCGCGCGGCCGGCGCGCCGGCCACCTGGGTGCTGTCCAACCACGACGTCGTACGGCACACCTCGCGCCTGATGCTCCCACCGGGCACCGACGACAATGCCTGGCTCCTCTCGGGCGGCCACGCACCGGCCGTGGACGAGTCCTCGCGGGCCTGCGCCGCGCCCGCGCCGCGACCCTCCTGCGGCTGCGGGTGGCCGCCGGACTCCAGCAGCGGGGCCGTATGGCGCTCGGGGCGGTGGACGCCCTCCGCGGTGACCCGGCTGCGCGGGGCGCCGGCCGCGCCGGGCAGCGGGACCGGGCGGCGGGCGACGAGCCGGCCCACCCAGTGCCGGCCGCACTGCTCGCAGGGCGGTGCCCCCTCCGGGGTGTACGGGGAGGGGGCGGGGGTGTTGTCCCGGTAGAAGTACTCCCACTCGTCCCCGTGGCCGTCCTGGTAGCGCTGGACGTCGTAGTCGACGCTCCAGCGGTGCCAGCACGCACCACAGGTGAATTCGACCCGTTCCACGGCAAGTTCGGTGATCACTGCGGCACGCCTCCGATCACGCACGTCACACACGGGATATCGGCGCGGACAGTCTTCGCCTTTTTCCCTATACCTCGCCGGGCTGGACTTGACAAGAGGGAGCTCAAGTTTTATTCAGGCTATACGGCAACTTGGGTCCGAAACCGCAGCTCGTGAGGGCGAGAAGCTCATGAGGTGCGAGGAGGGAGAACCCGGATGGCGCGCTCGGTCGGCATTGATCTCGGTACGACGAACTCGGTGGTCTCGGTCCTGGAGGGCGGCGAACCGACCGTCATCACCAACACGGAAGGGGCACGGACCACGCCCTCGGTCGTGGCCTTCGCCAAGAGCGGCGAGGTGCTGGTCGGCGAGGTCGCCAAACGGCAGGCCGTGACGAACGTCGAGCGCACGGCCCGCTCCGTCAAGCGGCACATGGGCGATCACGGCTGGCGCTTCCCGGACCAGGGCGACATCGACGGCCGGCGGTACACCGCGCAGGAGATCTCCGCGCGCGTGCTGCAGAAGCTGAAGCGGGACGCGGAGGGGTACCTCGGCGAGGACGTCACCGACGCCGTGATCACGGTGCCCGCCTACTTCGACGACTCCCAGCGGCAGGCGACCAAGGAGGCGGGCGAGATCGCCGGCCTGAACGTCCTGCGGATCATCAACGAGCCGACGGCGGCGGCGCTGGCGTACGGGCTGGACAAGGAGAGCGAGCAGACCGTGCTGGTCTTCGACCTCGGCGGCGGCACCTTCGACGTGTCGCTGCTGGAGATCGGCGAGGGCGTCATCGAGGTCAAGGCCACCAACGGCGACACGCACCTCGGCGGCGACGACTGGGACCAGCGGATCGTCGACCACCTGGTCAAGCAGTTCAAGAACGCGTACGGCGTCGACCTGGCCAAGGACAAGATGGCCGTGCAGCGGCTGCGGGAGGCGGCGGAGAAGGCCAAGATCGAGCTGTCCTCGTCGACCGAGACGACGATCAACTTGCCCTACATCACCGCCTCCGCCGAGGGCCCGCTGCACCTGGACGAGAAGCTGACCCGCGCCCAGTTCCAGCAGCTGACAAGTGAGCTGCTCGACCGCTGCAAGGGCCCCTTCCACAACGCGGTCAAGGACGCCGGGATCAAGCTGTCCGACATCAACCACGTGATCCTGGTGGGCGGTTCGACCCGGATGCCCGCGGTCACCGAGCTGGTCAGGGAGCTCACCGGCAAGGATCCGCACAAGGGCGTCAACCCGGACGAGGTCGTGGCCGTCGGCGCCTCCCTGCAGGCCGGTGTGCTGAAGGGCGAGGTCAAGGACGTCCTGCTGCTGGACGTCACCCCGCTGTCCCTGGGCATCGAGACCAAGGGCGGCATCATGACCAGGCTCATCGAGCGGAACACGACGATCCCGACCCGGCGTTCGGAGATCTTCACCACCGCCGAGGACAACCAGCCGTCCGTGACCGTGCAGGTCTACCAGGGCGAACGCGAGATCGCCGCCTACAACAAGAAGCTCGGTATGTTCGAGCTGACCGGCCTCCCGCCTGCGCCGCGCGGCATTCCGCAGGTCGAGGTGGCGTTCGACATCGACGCCAACGGCATCATGCACGTCTCCGCCAAGGACCTCGGCACCGGCAGGGAGCAGAAGATGACCGTCACCGGCGGCTCGGCGCTGCCCAGGGACGACATCGACCGGATGGTCCGCGAGGCCGAGCAGCACGCCGAGGAGGACCGCGGGCGCCGCGAGGCGGCCGAGACCCGCAACCAGGCCGAACAGCTCGTCTACTCCACGGAGAAGCTCATCCGGGACAACCCCGACACTGTCCCGGCCGACGCGAAGAGTGAGACGGAGGCGGCGCTGGCCGACCTGAAGGAGAAGCTGAAGGGCGAGTCCGCCGAAGGCGACGACACAGCGGCGATCCGGGATTCCATGGAGCGTGCGACGCAGGCCGCGCAGAAGCTCGGTACGGCGATGTACGACCGGACGCGCGCCGAGCGCGCCGAAAGCGACCGGGCCCAGGAGACGCCGAAGGCCGCCTCCACGGACGACGAGGTGGTGGACGCCGAGATCGTCGACGACGACAAGCCCGAGGCGGGCTGACCCATGAGGCCGGACCAGCGCCGCGGCTCGGAGGCGGAGCGCCTGCGCGAGGAACTGGCGGAGCGCACCGCCGACCTCCAGCGGGTGAAGGCCGAGTACGACAACTACCGCAAGCGGGTACGCCGGGACCGGCTCGCCGTGCGGGAGATCGCCGTCGCCAACGTGCTGCGGGCCCTGCTGCCGGTGCTGGACGCCCTGGACCGGGCCCGCGAGCACGAGCAGCTGACGCCGGGCCTGAAGGACATCGCCGACACGCTGGAGAGCCAGGCCGGTGCCCTGGGCCTGGTGTCCTTCGGCGAGGTCGGCGACCCCTTCGACCCGGCCCGGCACGAGGCGCTCACCCACCACGTCTCGGACACCGCCGGCGAACTGCGCTGCACGCGTGTCCTGCGCCCCGGCTACCGCCTCGGCGGCCACCTGCTCCGCCCGGCGGTGGTGGAGGTGACGGGGCCGCCGGCGCCGGGGCCGGGCTGAGCCCGACGGCCCCGGGTTCACCCGTCGAGCCCATCACCGCAGGTCACCTGTGCGGCTGCGCGGCGAGAATCGCACTCAGATGTGCCAACGACGTCCGCACAGGGAGCACCGCCGACGATGTCCATGATCTGCACCACGACCGGGAAGACAGCAGCCGTGGGGTTGATACGAGGCGGGGCAGCGGCCTTTGCGTGTGTGGCCCTCGCAGGCGTGCTCGCGCCGTCCGGTGCGGCGGCCCCCGCCCGCCCGATCCGGGGCGAGGCGACCATCGCGCCGGGCCGGGAAGGCATCGTCGAGGTGTCCGGGTACGGGACTCGGCTCGGTGCCGGGGCCACGGTGACCCTGCGGGCTCCCGCCGGCGCCGAGGTGACCGGCGTCCCCCTCGACGCTCCCGGTTACCGGGGCTCCCTCGCCGCCGACGGCCGCAGGGGGACGTACACCGTCACCGGCACCCCGCGGGAGCGGCGGGCGTTCCCCTTCGTGCTGGCCGTGCCCGAGGGTGCCGTACCGGGGACCAGGCTGCGCGGCTGTGCGGTGCGGGTCGTCGACGCGGGCGGTGCGGTGCGGGCCGCCGGGGCGTGCGCGGTGACGGTCGGGCTGCCCGGGCCCACCCTGACCCGGCCCGAGTCGGGTGTGCCGCTGCCCGCCCGTCCGGAGATCGCCGGTACGGCCCACCCCGGCGTCCGGATCACCGTCCGGGACAAGGACCACAAGGTGGCCTGCGCCGCCACCACCGGCGCCGACGGCATCTGGAGGTGCACCCCGGACACGGCGCTCCCCACCGGCGCCAACCGCCTCCAGCCGACCGCCTCCCTCAACGGGGTGAGCGCGGTCGGCGAACAGATCCAGATCACCGTCACCGACGGCGGCGCTGCACAGCGGCACGCGTGAGGGGCTGCCCTTGTCTGCGGGGCAGTCCCTCACGGCGGTCTGGACGGTGGCCAGGGGCACGTGTCAGACGTGGCCGGGGCCTCCGCTGCCGAATCCACCGCTCGATCCCGGCAGCCAACGCCGTCGGCGCTGGTCCTTGCCTCGTCTGCTTCCGGAGTGGTGGAGCTCGTACGGCATGAGCCGTGTGCCGTCCTCCGCGACCGGGATCTCGTCCGGCTCCCTCATCTCCCGTTCCTCGTGGATCGGGCCGGTCATGGGCAGTCTCGGCTGCTCCTCGGGGCTGGGGTGGTGGATGTCCTTGTCCAGGACCCTCATGCCGATGCGTACGGCAAGGATCAGCGCGCCGGCCACGAACAGCCCGCCGAAGAAGGCCGCCGCCACGTTGAGTACGTCCTGGGTCTCGGCCAGTAGTTCGAATGTCTCCGTACTCATACTCCGATTATCCCCTCGGAATGGGAGAAAGCGCCCGGAATGCCCCGATGATCTCCGGCAACCTGTGTACCCCTGGCGGCGACCTGTGGGCGAGGATCCGGGGCCGTCTCACCGGGTTCACAGGGTCGCGCGCAGGTGGCTGACGGTGACGAAGTGGTAGCCGCGGGCGCCGAGGGTGCGCAGGATCTGCGGGACGGCCCCGACCGAGGTGGCGTGGATGTCGTGCATGAGGACGACGTCGTTGGGCTTGGCCTTGTCGATGACGGACCGGGCGACCTTGGCCGAGTCGCGGTACTTCCAGTCCTCGGTGTCCACGTCCCACAGCACCGGTGACAGCCCCGTCGCCGCCTTCACCGTGCCGTTGACCGCTCCGTACGGCGGCCGGAACAGCGTCGGCGCCCTGCCGGTCGCGGCCTTGATCGCCGCGCTGGTGCGGTCCAGCTGGGACCGGATCTGGGCCGGGGTGAGCCTGGTGAGGTCGGGGTGGTTCCAGGAGTGGTTGCCGACCTCGCACCCGGCGCGCGCCTCGGCGCGGACCAGGTCCGGGTGGGCGGCGACGTTCTGCCCGACGACGAAGAAGGTGGCGCGCGCCCTGTACCGCGCCAGGTACGTCAGCAGCTGCGCGGTCTCCTTCACCGCCGGCCCGTCGTCGAAGGTCAGCGCGATGCACTTGGCCCTGGAGCAGTCGGTGTCGTCGCCCCCGTCGGCGGTGTGCGTCGGGACGGGAGTGGTGGGCGCGGGGGCGGCACCGAGGTCGAGCTTCTGCCCGGGGCTGACGGTCTGCTTCCGCACCCGCTTGCCGAAGTCGGACAGCCACGGGATGACCGTGGCCGGCGGCAGCGTGACCTGGACGCGTCCGGCGGCGGGCGGGCCGATCGTGCCCCGGTCGAAGGTGATCCGCAGGGCGCCGCCCTGCGTGAAGACCATGTCGTCCAGCGTGGACGGGGCGGCGAGGGCGTCGTCGAGCATCGCCGCGTCCACGCCCTCGGCGGCCTCCAGCCGCTGCTTGAGCCGGGCGAGGAAGGTCGCGCGCGAGCCGTCGGCGATCAGCCCGGACGCCGTCCGGTAGGCCGCGTCGGCACCGTCGTACCAGTACGTCTTCGTCTCCGTGCCGTCCCCGGCGGCCGTACGGTCCAGCGTGGTCAGCCGGACGCCCACCACGTCCCCGGAGGCGACCAGGAAGTCGTAGCCGATGTTCAGCTCCCGGCCGGCGGTGTCCTGGCCGGACCCCGAGCCCGCGCTGCCGCAGCTGGGGTCGCCCCGGTCCGTGCCGAGGAAGGCGGCCAGCCTGCGCTGCACGTCCTTCTTCATCGCGGCCGTCATCGCCGCCGCCCCGGGCACGGCCGGGTAGCTGGTCGCCCACCGGCAGTCGGAGTGCTCGCTGCTGTCGTTGACGATCTCCAGGCCCTTGATCCTCGACGGGTCGACGCCGCGGGTCGCGGCGGGGGCGGGGGAGCCCGCGGGGCCCGCCTCCAGGGCGGGGGCGGGGCTGCCGGGTGACGATCCGGAGCCCGCGCAGGCCGCCGTGAGGGTCAGTGAGCCGAGCAGGAGGAACGAGAGGAAGAGCGGGTGCTTGCGCATACGGGAGAGTCCTGAGCGACGGGACCGGTGGGGGTTTGCGGTCGGGATGTCACGCGGCCGGACGACCACGGGAACCGATCCTCACGCCCCGGGATGTTGTCCAGCGACCCGCTTCGTCACCTCTGGAAAATCCCCCGGGAAATCCCCGGACAACCCGCTGACCTCAGCAGATGTCCCGGTACGGCACATCCGGCAGGTACGTCCGCCACTGCGCCTCGGTCAGCCCGCCGCGCATCCGTCCGCACACGGCGGCGACCGCCCGGTCCGCGGCGACGGGGTAGCGCCGCAGCGGGACGTGCGCGCCGGCGGCGTACAGCGTGCCGCCGTCCGCGCCGAACGCGACCGACCGGATCTCGTCGCCCGGCGTCGGCAGGTCGGTGCCCAGCGGCTGCTGGGTGCCGGTGTCCCACAGCTGGAGCGTGTCCCCGTCGCCGCCGACCGCGAGCGTGCCGCCGTCGGGCGAGAAGGCGAGCGCGCTCACCTCCTCGTGGCCGCCCTCGGCCGCGAGCGCGGTGAGCACGCCCGTACGGTGGCCTACCCCGCCGTCCCAGAGCGTGACCCGTCCCGACTCGTCGCCCACCGCGAGCCGCCGCCCGTCCGGGCTGAACGCCAGCGCGGTGACCCGCCGCCCGTCGGCGAGCCCCCGCCCGGTGACCGCGCGGGAGGAGAGGTCGGCGTACTGGTCCCCGGCACCGGCGAGCAGCCGCCCGTCGGGCCGGACGGCCACGGCGTCGCCGCCGAAGCCGCGCAGCACCGCCGTCCGGCGGGGACGCTCGCCGTTCATCTCCCACACTTCCGTCGCACCGGCTGCCGAGATCATCAGCGTCCGGCCGCCCGGCCCGAGGGCGAGCGGAGACCACGGACTGTCGGTGCCGGACAGCTCGAACCGCGTGCGCACCCGGTGCGCCCGCACGTCCCACAGCGTGACCCGCTGCCGCTCGGCGCTGGCCCGTACGGCGTCGCTGACGGCGAGCGTCCCACCGTCCGGGCTGAACGCCAGCAGCGGCGATTCGCCGGTCCCGGTCGGCAGGCCGCCGAGGGTGTCCTTGGCGAGGACCGCGCCGGTGCGGGTGGAGCGCAGCTCGAAGCGGTACCTCCCGCCGCCCGCGCGGGTGGCGGTGGCCAGGGCGGTGCCGTCCGGGCTGAGCGCGCTCGCGTCGGCCGGGGTGCGCTGCCAGCGGGGTGCGAGGGCGGCGGTCAGGTCGTACGAGCGGACGGTCGGCCCGTCCAGCAGGCGCAGCACCCGGCGGCCCCGTCCCGGATCCCAGGCCAGGTCCTGGGGCTGCGTGCCGGTGAGTGGGCTGCGGAAGACCTGCCGCGTCTGCGGGGAGTCCTGCTGTGCGGAGTCGTCCAGGCGCCATACGGCGAGTTCCTGGTCGTCGGTCGTGGCCAGGAAGCGCCCGTCCGGGCTGAGGCCGGCGTGGGTGAAGGCGCCGGTGCCCTCGGCGGAGGCGAGGAGGCGGGCGTGCGGGACGTCCCAGACGTCGAGGGTGGTGCCGGAGAGGCCGGCCAGGCGGCTTCCGTCGGGACTGAACCGGAGCACACTCGCGCCGGCGTCGGCCCCCGTGCCGGTGCCGCAGAGGTCCTTCGCCTTCTCCCACGGCCCGGACAGGCGCCGGTCGCGCGCGGTGTCCCACACCTGGGGTGCGGCGCCGGCCGGACACAGGGCGAGCAGCCGGCCGTCCGCACCGAGGGCGGCCGTGGTGAGGTCGCCGGACGGCCGGGTCTCGAACAGCACCTTGCCGTCGCCGGTCCGCAGCAGCCGCACGGGCCCGGGACCGTCGAACGGCTCGACGAGATAGCCCCCACGGGAGCTGTCCAGCAGCGTCGACTCCCGCAGATCGGCGACCGCCTTCCGACGCGCCAGATCCCACACCTGCTCACCGGCCCCGGAGAGCTGGAGGGTACGGCCGTCCGGCCCGGCGGAGATCGCCTCCATACCGGCCGGGAGCCGGTGGACGCCCGTCCTGCGCCGCCCGGCCACGTCCCACACACTCACCCGCCGCCCCGCCACGCTGATCAGCGTCCGCCCCTGCCGGGTGAGGAAACGCCGGGTGTCGCTGCCGGTCTGCGGATCGGTGAAGGCGTCCAGACCCGGCTGGAACTCGGCACCGAGCAGCGCCGACCGGGACTCGGTCAGCGCAGCGGTGCGCCATGCGGCGACGCCGAGCAGGGCGGCCGTACGGGGGTCGGAGACGCGCAGCCCCGCCGACTGCGCCGCGATCCGCCGGGCGGCGGCCTTGGCGGTCTCCTCCTCACCCGCCCGGTTCTGCTGCCAGGCCAGCAGCCCGGCGGCCAGGGCCAGGACGAGGAGGGAGCACAGGGCGGCCGTACGGATGCGCCGCTTGCGGGTGGCGGTGTCGCGGGCGGTGAGGGAGGCGGTGAGGAAGGAGTGCTCGACAGGGGTGAGGTCGTCCTTGTCCCCCGGGGATCCCGGCTTCCCGGTGAACAGCTCCACGGCGCGGTCCAGGCGGGTGCCCGCGTACAGGGCGCCGGGGTCGTGGGCCAGTTCCTGCCAGGTGCGGGCGGCCTCGCCGAGCCGGCGGTGTTCGCGCAGCCGTTCGCGGTCCTCGTCGATCCAGGCGGCGAGCCGGGGCCAGCCGGTGATCAGGGCCTCGTGGGCGAGTTCGACGGTGTCGCCGTCGAGGGTGACCAGGCGGGCGGCGGCGAGGCGTTCGAGGACATCGGCGGTGCCGGGCGGGAGGTCGGTGCGGTGGGCGGGGCGACGGGTGTCGGGGGTGCCGTCGCCCGGGGCGATCAGCCTCAGCAGGATGCGGCGGGCGGTGCGGGCCTGTGCCGGGGACAGCTCGCCGTACGCCCGCTCGGCGGTGGCGGCGATGGCGCCGCGCACCCCGCCCGCCGCCTCGTACGCCGCCTCGGTCAGGGTCCGGCCGCGCCGGCGGCGCCAGGTCTCCAGCAGGGCGTGGGACAGCATCGGCAGGGCGCCGGGCCGGTCACCGGCCTCGTCGAGGATCCGGGCGGTGAGGGCCCGCTCGACGAGCAGGCCGACGGCGGCGGCCGGCTTGGTGATCACCTCGCGCAGCTCGTCCCGGCTCATCGGCCCGACCAGCATGTTGGCCCGGCTGACGGCCTCGGCGAGGGCGCGGTGGGCGGCGCAGTGGCCGTAGAAGTCCCCACGGACGGCGACGACGACGCGCAGCCGGCTGCCGGGCTCGCGGGCGGCGAGCAGCAGCTCGCAGAATCGTTCCCGCTCCGCGTGGTCGTGGCAGAGGGTGAACAGTTCCTCGAACTGGTCGACGAGCACCCAGGTGTCCTGGTCGCCGTCCCGCGCGGTGAGCGCCTTCTCGTGGGTGTGGACGGGCCGCTCACCCGGGGTGAGGACCCGGATCACGGCCGGCCGTTCGGCGGTGGGAAGCGCGCCCAGGGCCGGGACGATCCCGGCGCGCAGCAAGGAGGACTTGCCGCTGCCGGAGGGCCCGGACACGGCGGCGAACCGGTGCTCGCGCACCAGCCCCAGCACCTCGCCGACCAGCCGGTCCCGCCCGAAGAACAGCGCGCTGTCGCCCGGCTCGAAGCGGGTCAGTCCCCGGTACGGCGGCGCGGTGCGCGGCTCGGCCGCGGCGGCCTCCTCAAGGGCCTGCTCCTCGACCGCCCGTTTCGCGCTCGCCCAGCGCTCCTCCCACTCCCCGGGATCCGCGCCCAGCGCCCGCACATACGCCAGCAGCACCGCCAGCGACGGAAACTGCTCGCCGGTCGCGGCGGCGGACAGCGCGCTGGTCGAGTAGTTCGCCCTCCTGGCCATCTCCCGGTACGTGGGCTTCCCGGCCTCCTCCCGCAGGACGCGCAGCTCGTGCGCGAGCCGCTGCACCGGACCGGCGTCCGGGTCCAGGGGTTTCTCACGCCGTCCCACGAGCCGTGCCCTCCGTCCGCCTCAGTGCGCGAGCAGCACCGGGACGAGGGCCACCAGAGCGGGCACCGTCTGCACGAACAGGATCTTCCGGCCGGCGGTGGCCGCGCCGTACAGGCCCGCCACCGCCACGCACACCAGGAAGAACACCGAGACCTGGAACCCGACCGGATCGGACGCCACCGCGCCCCACACCAGTCCGGCCGCGAGGAACCCGTTGTACAGCCCCTGGTTGGCCGCCAGGGTCTTCGTCTCGGCGGCGAACGCCGACGTCGTACCGAAGGCGGCCCGGGCCCGCGGAGTGGTCCACAGGAACATCTCCAGTACGAGGACGTAGACGTGGAGCGCGGCGAGGGCCAGCACCGCGAGCGTGGCGACGACAGACATGCGGGCCATCATCGCAGGCCGGCGAAGGGTGCCGGCCCGCGCCGCCGGGACCGGCGTCCTCCCGCATGGTGGCGAGCATCTCGCCGAAGCTGTGCACGGCGTGCGTCCGGGGCAGGCCCAGCCGGGGGCGTGGTCCGGTTCACGGCGTCGAGGCCGACGCGCCGCACCAGCAGGGCGGCGGCGTTGTCGCTGACGGCCATCATCAGATAGGCCGCGTCGCGCAGCGAGATCGCCGAGAAGTACTCCGGCGTGGGCAAGCAGTGGCGCGTCGGGATCTCCTCGTACGACGGCTCGGTGCCGGTTCCGCGGGACGAGACCGAGAAGGCCGCGTCGATGATCGGGCAGGGCCGGGTGCAGGCCAACCCGCTGATCATGGCGTCCGTCACGGCGACCGCGGCATCCGGGGAGTTCCAGCAGCCGACGATCGTGCCGGGTGGTGGCGACCGTACGGCGGGTACGACCCCGCTGCCGCGCCCCGTTGTCTCGCAGCTGCGCGAGCTGATGCGCGCCACCGTCACCGAGGGCACGGCGAGCAGCCTGCCGGTCAGCGTGCCACAGCAGTCGGGGCGGCCGCCATGGAGGTTCCGTGAAGCCGGGAGGATATTGAGCCACGTACGAGGGCGGACTGCGCGGCCCGAAGGCGGAGTAGAGCAGGACCCACAGCACGTTCTGGATCCACTCGGCGTCCACCTCGGCGTCGACGGTGCCCTCGCCTCCGGGCGCGCACCTGGCAGTGGCCGGCAAACTCGGCGGCATCGCACGGACGTTCGTACCGCTGGCACGTCACTCGGCTTTCGCACGGCTCCCGTCGAGTGGGTGTGCTCCACAGGCCCTGCCCGGCACGCTGCACGCTGGTGACGTTTGACGGCGACTTCCCGCTCTTGTTGCCGGGGGGCGGCGACGTCGCCGGTGCGCGTTCGGCTCTTGGCCCGCGCCCGCGCCGCGCGTCGGACAAGCGGCCTCCCACGCCCTTCGTCCGTCCTCCGAAACTGGAGCGATCTTGCGCGTACGCACCCTGGCCGCCGCCGTGGCCGTAGCCGCGGCTTCCGTGGGCCTGTCCCCGAGCCTCGTCCCGACGGCGAGCGCGGCCACCTCCGCGGCCGATGACTTCAACGGTGACGGTGTCGCCGACCTCGTCGTGGCCACCCCCAAAGCTCCCGTGAGCGGTTACCCCGGCGCCGGCTCGATCACCGTCCTGCAGAGATCCACCGACGGCGACTCGCCCGTCCGCTCACTGACCCTCACCCAGGACTCCCCCGGCGTCCCCGGTGACCCCTGGTCCTACGAAGGCTTCGGCAGCACCTACGCCACCGGTGACCTCGACGCCGACGGCTACACGGACCTCGTCGTCGGCGCGCCGGGCGACCGGGTCCCCAACAGCAGCTCCTACGGCACGCTCACCGTCCTGTGGGGCAGCGCCACCGGCCTGACCGGTGACGGCATCACCATTGCCAGCCCGCTCGCCTACAGTCAGTGGGACGCCGAGAAGGACTTCGGCAAGAAGGTCGTCGTCGCCGACCTAGACGGCGACGGCACCCCGCAGCTCGCCACGCTCAGCCGCAACAAGCTGTGGGTGTACGACGACCTGGCGGGCCGTACGGCCCCGATGGGTGCCCGGTACGCCGAGGACTACTACGCCTACATCGAGCCCCGCACCCTCACCGCGGCCGACTTCACCGGCACCGGGCGCGCCCAGCTCGTCGTCACCGGCCCCGAGAACTGCGGTGGCACGACGGGCGGCTGCCAGGCCACCACCGTCTACACCTGGGGCGCCGACCAGCTCGACGAGGTCTCCGTCGCGGACCCGGGCGCCGACGCCTCCGGCGCGAACGAGGCGCCCACGGTCGCGGCAGCCGCCGGGGATGTCGACCACGACGGCTACGCCGACCTCGTCACCGGCCACGTCCCCGCGTCGGCGGCCACCACGGGCGAGTACTCCGACGCCGCGGGCTTCGTCCACGTCCGCTACGGCAGCCCGGAGGGCCTCGGCGCCCACCGCACCGCCACCCTCGACCAGGACACCTCCGGCGTCCCGGGCGCGAACGAGCCCGGCGACAACTTCGGCGCGTCCGTCGCGGTCGGCGACGTCACGGGCGACGGATACGCCGACGTGGTGGTCGGTGTGCCGGGCGAGACGGCCGGCGGGGCGTCGCAGAGCGGTGCGGTGACCCTGCTCAAGGGCACGGCCACCGGCCTGACGGGCACCGGCGCGCAGGCGTTCGACCAGAGCACCAAGGGCGTGCCGAGCACAGCCGAGCCGGACGACTGGTTCGGCTCCGCCGTACGCGTCGCCGACCTCGACGGCAACGGCGCGGCCGACGTGACGATCGCGGCGAAGGGCGAGGACGTCTTCTCCGGCTCCACCCGCGACGGCGCCGACTGGGTCCTGCCCGGCTCAGCATCCGGCCTGACGACGACCGCCGCCCTCTCCTTCAGCGGGCGCGACTTCGGCTTCACCCACCCCGACGCCGAGTTCGGTTCGGTCCTCGGCACCTGACTCCCGCCGCATCGGCGCCGCCGCGGGCATGCGGCCCGGCCAGGGCGCGGCTGACGTGGGCCTCCACGGTCGCCTCGGTCATGGCGGGGCCGCGGCCGGTCTCGGCGTCGGACAGGTCCTGGGCGAGGGCGCGCAGGACCTGTCGCCGGCGGCCGGTGAGCGCGGTGAGGCGGTCGCCGGCGGCGCGTGAGGGTTCCCCGGGGGTGCCGTGGCGCGCGACGTGGCTGATGAGGCGCCGGGCCGCGGGCGATCCCGGTCGGCCCGGTCAGTCCTCCTTGGGCCCGGTGCTCTGCACCACCTCGAAGGTCCACAGCGTCGCGTCCGTCGCGGCGGGCTTCGGACGATCGCCGCCTTCACCGGCTCCGCCGGCTCCCCCGCCGTGCGCGGCCTGTCCGCGGCCGGACATCCACTTCTGGAAGTCCTCCTCGGTCCGCCACCGGGTGTAGACGAGGTACCTGTCGGTGCCGTCGACCGGACGCAGCAGTTCGAACCACTCGAACCCGTCCGACCCCTCCACCGCACCGGCCCGCGCGGCGAACCGCTTCTCCAGCGTCTCGCGCTGTTCCTCGGGAACCGTGAGTACGTTGATCTTTACGATGCTCATGGCCCCCATTGTCCCGCCCGGTCACGGCGGTCTCGCGGCGGGCCACGCCCGGACGCGGCAGAAATGGCCAACCCCGTCGGCGAGAAGGCCCTCGGCGAGATGCTCCGCACTGTGCCGGTGCGCGTGGGCGAGAGCACTGTGGACCACTACGGCCTGGGGATCTACGCCGTCGACCTGCCCTGCGGCCGCTTCTGGGGCCATGACGGATCGGTCTTCGGCGCCGGCACGGTCGCGTGGTCCAGCCGTGACGGCAAACGCCAGACGGCTCTGGGCTTCAACCTCATGAAGTACCAGCGCCTCAACGAGGACGGCAGCCCGATCGACGACGCCCTCCGCGCACACCTCATCGGGTCGGTCTGCCCGGACTCGACGCCCCGTACGGCGACCATGGACGCCCGGCGCCTGCTTCCCGAGGAACTGCCCGCCACCGACCTCGCCGTCGGCGCGTGGGGCACCCACCGGTGAGCGAGCGCTGAGACACCGCTGAGACCGGGGCCAGGGCGCGGTCGGCAGTCGGCAGGACGGCGAAGGCGACCCTCAGAGGCCGAATTCCTGGGGAGACAGGCCGAGTACGCCGCACGCCTCGCGCAGGACCTGCTCCTCGGCCGGCGCGAGGTACCCGTCCGCGCCGGCGACGACGAAGCCGGTCTGGACGACCGCCCTGGCCTCGGCCGGCTTCTTCGCGGCCTTGGCCACCTCCTGGAGGGCCTCGGTCTTGCCCTGCTGGAAGTTGAACGCCAACTGGTCGACGTGCTTGTTGAAGCGCTGCCGCAGCTGGTCGGGCGGGAAGTTCTGCAGGACGTCGTTGTTCAGCAGCAGTCCCTCCACATGCTGCCGCTCGGCCGGGTCGACCTGCCCGTCGGCGGCGGCGACCAGGGCGCACATGGCCATGCTGGCGTCCCGGTAGGAACCGCTCTTCAGCTCTGTCTTGAGGGAGGTGAGCTGGGACTTGAGCGCGCTGACCAGCTGTGCCTTCGATCCCCCGGAGGAAGAACCCGCACCCGGCCGCCCGTGCCCGCCGGCGCCCCGCGCGCCCTGCGCCTGCTGCTGCAGACCCTTGGCCTGGTCCTTGATCCGATCCCACATCGCCACTCGTGCCACCTCGGCTTCAGCCCGTGTCGTCCAGGTCACCCGCGCGTTCCGCGGCGTCATCCTGTCAACGACTCCCCTGCCCCCGAAGTTCCAAGCCGCGCCTGCCGTCAGGCCTCGGCAGCCCTCCTCCGGTCCATGGGCACGCTGCTCGCCATCGTCGGGCCCTCCTGGCGGCCGGAGCGGCGATCACCCATGCGATCAGGGCCGGGGACGCCGGGTGACACGCCCCTCATGGGCCAATTACGCCCGGTGAATGTCCCGTCGTAGTCCGCGGTGCCGCTGCGGAATTCCCGTAGCCACCCGTATCGGCATGAATCGCCGGGACGTGTAACGCGGCACCGGAGTGCGGCGCAGTTTTGGGGTAGGGCGTGGAAAGCGCCCCGCACGTGGCCATGACCAGTAATTCTCGCGCGGAAAGGAGGAGCCCCAGCCGTGGCCGCTCTTCCGCACCGTCCAAGCGGTGAACACGTCAGTCAGATGGGAAGTCCCGTGAGCAACACCGAACCCGTGCACGGCTATCAGCAATACGACCCCAACCAGGGACAGGACCACCGGCGCAGCTCGGGGGACGGCTCCGGCGCACGGCGGGCAGCCCTGGTCATCCACAGCATCGCCGACGTCGCCGCCGTGTTCCTGGGCCTGTGGATCCTGCTCTACGTGCTCGGAGCCAACCAGGGCAACGTCTTCGTGGACTTCGTGAGGGGCGTGGCCGACTGGCTGGCGTGGTGGGCGCAGGACATCTTCACCATGGACACCGACGGCCTTCGCGTGCTCCTCAACTACGGACTGCCCGCGGTGATCTATCTGCTGGTCGGCCACGGAATTGCGACGTGGATTCGCCGCCTCTGACCTGACCTGACCTGACCGGCCCACGCCGATTCTGTGAAGAAATGTCGAGGGTGCCGCGTCGGAGAGGAAACCGGATTCCGGGTTCCCGATGTGTGGGCGATGTGTGACGGCGCAGTAAAACGCCTTTCTTCACCATGGAGTTGGCTGGGAAAAGCCCGGAGGGATCACGTGGCCGAGAACCAGGACAGGCCGGCGAGCAGCGCCACGGCGAACAGGGCGACACCGCTCACCAGTAACGCCGTCCGGGACCGGCGCCGGGACGCCGGAAGCGGTCCGCGCCGGCGACGGGGAGCGGCGGCGCGGTGCGTCGTCGTACTCCACTGCGCGTGTTCCCGCGGCAGGGGCTCGGGTGTCCCGCGCCAGGCACCGCGCCGGAACCAGTGCGCCACCTCCTCGGCCGTGGGCCGGTCCTCGGGCCGCTTGGCCAGGAGGCCGAGCAGGTAGTTCTCGAAGGCCGGCGGGACGTCGGCGCCGAGCTGCCGGGGCGGCACCGGGGTGGCGTCGAGGTGCTGGTGGAGGACGGCGATGGCGGAGTCGGCCCGGAACGGCGGGCGGCCGGTGAGGAGCTGGTACAGCACGCAGCCCAGCGCGTACACGTCGCTCGCGGGGCCGGCGGGCCGGCCCAGCGCGCGTTCGGGGGCGAGGTAGAGGCTCGTGCCGACGATCTGCCCGGTGGCGGTGAGGGCGCCGCCGGGATCGTCGAAGAACCGGGCGATGCCGAAGTCACCGATCTTCAGCGTGCCGTCGGCGGCGAGCAGGAGGTTGGCGGGCTTGATGTCCCGGTGCACGATGCCCTGCCGGTGGGCCAGGGCGAGCCCGGCGCCCGCCTGCGCGGCGAGGCGGGCCACGCGCTCGGCGGGCAGCGGCCCGGAGCCGGCCAGCACACGGGCGAGACTGTCGCCCTCGACCAGCTCCATCACCAGGAACAGCCGGCCCTCGTGCTCACCGAAGTCAAGGACGCCGACCACGTGCGGGTGACTGAGTCGGCCGGCGGTCTGCGCCTCCAGACGGAAGCGGGCGGCGGCGATGGGATCGGAGGCCTGCGGCAGCAGCAGCTTCACCGCCACCGGCCGGCCGAGCATCTCGTCGTACGCCCGCCAGACCTCCCCCATCGCGCCCCGCCCGATCGCGTCGTGAAGCCGGTACCGGCCCGCTGTCAGCACCTGTGTCTCATCCTCATGACGTAGGCCCACTTGACCGCCGCAGGCCATGACTCACCGCACGGAAGGAAGAGGGTCACGTTGGGGGTGCCGCAGCGGCCCAAGCGTAATCGCCCGCGCACCCCGACCCGACCAAGATCGCACAGGGCGTACGCGGACGGCAGCTCATCGGTCGCCGGGGCGTGGTGCTGTGATGCCGCGCGCCCCGCGTGCGCTGAACACGGTACGGGTCGCCCGTGCCCGGTGGGGCTGCTGCTCCGGCGGGGGCGGCGGCCGGAGAGATGTCGGCGCGGGGACGTGGTACGGAGTGCTGGTCGCGGAGCGGTATCGGCTGGAGCAGCCCCTCGGGCGGGGCGGCATGGGCGAAGTGTGGACCGCCAGAGACGAGTTGCTTGGCCGCACCGTGGCGGTCAAGCTGCTCGCCGTGGACGCGGACGATACGGCGACCCGGCGCTTCCGTCGCGAGGCGGAGATCGCCGCGCGGCTGAACCACCCCCACGTGGTGGCCCTGTACGACGCCGGAGCCCATGAGGGACGGCTCTTCCTGGCGATGGAGTTCGTCCACGGCGGCAGTCTCGCCCAGCAGCTGGCCGTCCACGGCGTCCTGCCCCCCGAGCGGGTCGCCGGTCTCGCGGCGCAGATCGCGGCCGGCCTGTCCGCCGCACACCAGCAGGGCGTCATCCACCGGGACGTCAAGCCCGGCAACCTCCTGCTGTCCGCCGAAGGCACGGTGAAGATCGCCGACTTCGGGATCGCCCGGAGCGTCCACGACACCACCACCGCGCTGACCACCACCGGACAGCTCCTCGGCACCAGCGCCTACCTCGCCCCCGAGCGCGCCCTGGGCCGCCCGGCCGGGCCCGCGTCCGACGTGTACGCGCTGGGCTGCGTCCTGTACGAGCTGCTCGTCGGCCACGCTCCGTTCCGCGGCGCGAACGCCGCCGCCGTCGTCCACCAGCACGTCAGTGCCGTACCCGTCCGGCCCGGGCAACTGCGCCGCGGCCTGCCCCACGACACCGACGACTATCTGCTGCGCCTGCTGGCCAAGGAACCCGGACACCGGCCCACCGCCGAACGCGTCGCCGACTGGTTCACCACCGCGCAGGACAGGCGACACCCCGCCCCCTCGCCTCCGCCGCCACCAGCCACACCGGCCCCGGCAGCCCGCCATGCCGCCCCCGCCGCGCCCACCCCACGGGGACCACAGGCAACGGCCGCCGCTCGATGGCGCACACCCGTCGTCCTCGGCGTCTGCGGGGCCGTCCTGTTCGGTACCTCGGTCCTGGTCGGTACGACCCTGACCAACGAGGCGCGAGGGCCGTCCGGAAGCACCCGTCCCGCCGCGCCCACGACCCCGACGCCGCTGCATGCTTCGACGCCGCGGCCGACCACCACACCCCGCGCCTCGATGCCCCGGCCGGCCGCCACGCCCAGCCCCACCCCCGCAGCGGCATCCCCCGCTCCCTCACTTTCTCCCCAGCACAAGCCCGGCAAGCGCAAGCCGAAGCGATGAGGATCATCCGATAACCGCATGGCCCCGATCAGGGGATACGGATTCCCCTCATACGGGGCATGCCTGGGCCGGGCCGTACCACCCGCGTACGCGGGCACGTTGGCAGCGACATGGACTGCACAGCCACCACCGGCACGCTCCTCCTGGTGCGCGAGGACGGACAGGCACGGTCCGGCGGCCCCGCCAGGGCCTCCCACGGACATCCGCCGATCTACGCGGCCCTGGTCGCGGAGTGGCAGGCCGACGGCCGGACGGTCCCCGGCGCCCGGGAGGCCCTGTGGACCGCCTGCGTCTCCGGCGCCGCCTGCGGGGGTGTCGATGTCGCGCTGACCCCGGCGGCGATCGTCATCCGGCTCCGTACCACCTTCCAGGAGGGATCCCGCTGCCCCGGTTGACGGCGGCTCGATGGCCGGGAGCGACCGCGGACGGTCAGGTGGGTGGCCTTCGGCGGGTAGCCGGCGGCCGTGACCGTGTACGCGCCGCCGTCCAGGTCGCCGAAGGCGTATCCGCCGCCCGCGCCGGTGGTCGCGGTGGACACCGACGGCATCCTGACCCGCGCACACGGCTGAAGAAGGTGGCCGGCTCGGACGGCTTCGCCTCGGGACGCTCACACACGCTCTCCGGGAGCCGTGGCGCCGACCGCAACTGCGTGAGTTCTCGCTCGACCGCCGTACGCTCTGAGTCCGTCGGCAACTTATGCACCAGAGGCCCCAAAGCTATGGCAAAAGGGTCTGGGGTGCGTCCGGTTGACCGTGTCATCGTGCGGGCCATGACGACACAGCACCTCCTCGATGACCGGCGCCGACTTCCCCTCCGGACGATGGCGAACAAGGTGCCGGAAGCGACCGCCTGCTTCTGGATCATCAAGGTCCTGACGACCGGCATGGGGGAGACGGCCTCCGACCTCCTGGCCCGCCTGCTCGGCCCGGTACCGGCGGTCGCGCTCGGCGGGCTCGCGTTGGGCGCCTCGCTGGCCGTCCAGTTCACCGTCCGCCGGCACATCGCCTGGGTGTACTGGACCGCCGTCGTCATGGTCAGCGTGTTCGGCACGATGGCGGCCGACGTCCTGCACGTCGGTCTCGGCGTCCCCTACGCGGTGTCGACCCCCGTCTTCCTCGCCACGCTGGCCGCCGTCTTCGGCTGCTGGTACGCGAGCGAGCGCACGCCGTCCATCCACGGCATCAACACCCGCCGCCGCGAGGCGTTCTACTGGGCGGCCGTCCTGGCCACGTTCGCGCTCGGCACGGCCGCGGGCGATCTCACCGCCACCGCCGGCCTCGGCTTTCTGGGCTCGGCCGCCCTCTTCGCGGTCGCGATCTGTGTGCCGGCCCTGGCCCACCGCTGGGCCGGCCTGAACGCGGTGACCGCCTTCTGGTCCGCGTACGTCATCACCCGCCCCCTCGGCGCGTCCCTCGCCGACTGGATGGCGGTCGGCCACTCCCGCGGCGGCCTGGCGCTGGGGCTGGAGCCGGTCACCCTCGCGTGGACGGCCGCCATCCTGGGCTTCGTCGCCTACCTGGCCACGGCGCAGCGCGCCAGCCGCCGTGGCGTCGCAGCAGCCTGAGCGCAGCCCGACCGTGCGGCTCCGGCGCGTGGTCCACCGTCGTGCTCGCGTCGCCCTGCCCGTCCGCCCCCGCGCACTACCGGAGCCGCTCGCCCCACCGGGGCCGGCGGCATCTCTCCCGCCTTCCGGCTGCCACACACCGGGGCACGCCGTACGCCGCCCCGGTGCTCACGGTCCGTCAGCCGCGCCCGCCGCCTCCCGCCCCGGTGCTCACGGTCCGTCAGCCCGCGCCCGCCGCCTCCCGCCCGGTGTTCACGGACCGTCAGCCGCGATCTCCGCCTGCCGCCCCGGTGCTTACGGCCGCGTCAGCCGAGCCCACCGCCTGCCGCCCCATCGTGCTCGCCCGCGGGATGAGCCGGTGCGGCGCCCGGATCTCCATGCCGGCAACGGGAGCTGAGCTGCCGATCCGCTTGAGCAGGCGCTCCACCGCCGTCTCCGCGATCATCCTCTTGTCCGGGGAGACCGTCGTGACGGGCGGGTTGGAGTAGCGGCCGTCCTCGATGTCGTCGTAGCCGACGACGGCGACGTCCTCGGGGACACGCAGTCCGCGGGCGGCCAGCGTGTGCAGGGCGCCCAGGGCCACCAGGTCGCTGTAGCAGAAGACCGCGTCGGGCGGTTCCGCCAGGTCGAGCAGGTGGGCCATGGCCTGCGCGCCGTCGAAGCGGTTGAAGCGCGGGGTGGAGATGACCAGCTCCTCCCGGACGGGGATGCCGGCCCGCTCGTGGGCCAGGCGGTAGCCCTGAGTGCGCAGTTGAGCCGCTTCGCCGGTGCGGTAGGGCTGGTCGCCGATCGCGGCGACCCGGCGCCGGCCGAGGCCGAGCAGGTGCTCGGTGGCCTCCCGGGAGGCGGTGACGTCGTCGATGCCGACGTGGTCGAAGCTGCCGTCGCTGACCCGCTCGCCGAGCACGACCAGTGGCAGGCTCGCGTCGCGCTCGCCCAGGTCGGACTGGGCCAGGCCCAGCGGGCTGAAAATGACGCCGTCGAACAGCAGGGACTGGGAGCCGCGGCTGAGGAACATCTTCTCGTGCTCGGCGTCGCCGTCGGTCTGGTCGATCAGGACGTTGTAGCCCTGCACCCGGGCCGCGCGGATGATGCCCTGCAGCAGCTCGGCGAAGTAGGGCGTGTCCAGGTACGGCACGACCACCGCGATCTGGCCCGAGCGCCCGGCGGCGAGGTTGCGGGCCAGCACGTTGGGCCGGTAGCCGAGCTCGTCCACGGCCTGCTGCACGCGGGCGCGGGTGGCCTCGGACACGCGCGCGTAGCCGTTGACCACGTTGGACACGGTCCGGCTGGAGACACCGGCGAGGGCCGCGACGTCGCGGAGTGTGACGCCCTTTGCCATGGGCCACCCCCATTCGGGATATCGAACATTCGGGATGTCGACCGCCGCTGAAAGTTTCGACCAAGTTCTCTTACAGGTCTTGCAGCGCGGCAATTTCTCCGTTATCACTTTTGCAGCGCTGCAAAGCGTAGCAGAGCGGCCGGATCGGGACGATCGCCGGCCGGGATCCCCGAGAGCACTCGCGGGGACTACCAGTAGGAGCCGCAGTGAGATCAGCGACCTCTCACGGGCCGGGACGCATCCCCGCCCTGACAGGGCATCAGCCTTTACTGACCCTGGCCTGACAGTACCACCCGTGCGCTGATCGTGTCCGAAATGTCGAACGGCGTCCGGGTGGTCAACAATCGTCACGCACGCCCACCCTCCCGCGGCCTCTGACGTCCCTCACCCGGAGCCGGCGTGCCCGCACGCCCTCAGCAAGCCGCCCGGGCCTTCCTGTGCCCGGCGCGGCTCCTCGACCCCACTTCCTCATCTCTGCCGTACCTGCTTACCTCCCCCTCCCTCACCTTGTCTCTTCCTGCCCGCAGGACCTCACCCAGGAGATTGCCCATGTCGTCCAGCAGACAGCACCCGACAGGCGGCCGGCGCCGCGTGGCCCGTACCTTCCGGCGGACCGCGGTCGCGACGGCGTCCGCCGCCCTTGCCGGCGTCCTCCTCGCGGCCTGCGGTGGCGGCGGCAGCGGCGGCTCGAACTCCGCGAGCAGCGGCCCGGTGCACATCAAGGTGTGGGCCTGGTACCCGGACTTCAAGCAGGTGGTGGACCAGTTCAACAAGACCCACAAGGACATCCAGGTCGACTGGGTGCAGGCCGGCGTCGGCCAGGACGAGTACACCAAGCTGAAGACGGCGCTGAAGGCTGGGCAGGGCGCGCCGGACGTCGTCATGCTGGAGTTCCAGGAGCTGCCGACCATCCAGCTCACCAAGGGCCTGATCGACATGGGCAAGTACGGGGCGGCCGCGGACAAGGACAAGTACGTGTCGTGGGCCTGGAACGAGGTCTCCGACGGCGAGCACGTCTACGCCATCCCGGTCGACGGCGGTCCGATGGCGATGCTGTACCGGGCCGACATCTTCCAGAAGTACAAGCTGAAGGTGCCGACCACCTGGGCCGAGTACAAGGAGGAGGCGGCCAAGCTGCACGCCGCCGACCCCAAGGCGTACATGACGAACTTCGGCAGCGACGAGTCGGCCGCGGGCTGGCTGCAGGGCCTGATGTGGCAGGCCGGCTCCCGCCCCTACACCTACGCGGCGAGCAAGCTGCCCAACATCGGGGTGCACCTCAACGACGCCGGAGCCAAGAAGGTGTACGACTACTGGGGCGACCTGGTGAAGAACAAGCTGGTCGACACCCAGTCGTACGCCACCACCGACTTCTACCTCTGATCTTGCGCAGTGCGCCGCCCTTCAGGGCGGTGGTGAAGCGCATCTCAAGACTGCTCTGACCCGTACCAGGGGCACGG
>NZ_JACTVI010000063.1 GCF_014495685.1 Streptomyces sp. TRM68367
GGTCTCCCCATACCACAACAACGAGGACCAAGGCCCGAAGCCACGGCTTGTTTCCCGGCAAGCCCTAACTACACGGCATTGGGCCTAGGGCTGGCCTAGGGCACCGTCGCCCGCACATCCATCCGCGTCACCAGCCCGTCCCCGCCGAACCGGTACACATGCTCGACCGTCTCCGGCGCCCACTGGTCGCCCGACGCGTCGCGCATCCTGGGCCGTACAGTCGCCACCACCGCCTCGCCGTCCGCGTCGAGCCGCAGCCCCTCCAGCCGTACGAGCGGATGCCCGGCCGCGAACTGCCGTGCCCAGTAGGCGCGTACCGCATCCCGGCCGCGCAGGCGTGTGCCGTGCAGGACGTCGGGCCAGTTTACGTCGGCCGCCAGGCACTCGGGGATGAACGCGTCCCGCCCCTCGGTCGAGAACACCTCGTACATCCGCCGCAGCAGCGCTTCCCGTACGGCCGGAACCCCCGTTTCCGCCATGGTCAGTTCCCCGCCACCGACTTGACAGCAACCGACACCGGCGCCGACCCGCTGATCAGCTCCAGGGTCAGTCCGGCCGTCGCCGGGGTGTCCACCAACTCCGCCAGTACGGCGGCCACGTCGTCGCGCGGGACCGGGCCGCGGCCGGTGTGCGCCTCCAGGCGGACCAAGCCGGTGCCGGCGTCGTTCGTCAGCTGACCGGGGCGCAGGATCGTCCAGTCCAGGGCGTCGAGGCCGCGCACGTACGCGTCCGCCTCGCCTTTGGCGCGCAGGTACACGTCGAAGACCTCGCTGCCCTCGTGCTTCGGGTTGGCGCCCATGGACGACACGACCACGAAGCGCCGTACGCCCGCCCGGACCGCAGCGTCCGCGAAGAGGACGGCCGCGTTCTTGTCGACCGTGTCCTTGCGGGCCGTTCCGCTGCCCGGGCCCGCGCCCGCCGCGAAGACCGCCGCGTCCGCGCCCCGCAGCCGCTCGGCGACCTCGTCGACCGAGGCCGACTCCAGGTCGAGGACCAGGGGTTCGGCGCCGGCCTGCCGCAGATCGTCGGCCTGTTCGGCCTTGCGGACGATCCCCGCGACCTCGTCCCCGCGCGCGGCGAGCAGCCGTTCCAGCCGCAACGCGATCTGACCATGACCACCAGCGATGACAATGCGCATGTCTTCGACCGTACGCCCGGACGGCCGCATCCGCCGCACGAGTTCGGCCACGCGCCGACCACGCGTGACGGAGCCCTACGACAGCTCCCCGACCTACAACGCCATCCCTGCCCCAGGGCAGCTCCCCGACCTACGGCAATACCCCGCGCCCCTGCCGCGGCAGCCCCAGCTCCGCCGACGCCACCGAACCGCAGTACTCCCGCACCGCGCTGGTCCGCGCCACCACGCGCCCCCGGTGCACCACGATCCGGCTGTACGCCGGCGCCAGCGCCCCCGCGAGCCGGTCGCCGCGCACTGCCAGGAGCTCGGCCGGGAAGCCGGCCTCCACGCGCACCTCGGGCAGGCCCAGCACCGCGCGCGCGGACGCGCTCACGGCGTCGTACGCGTCCTCGGGGCGCAGCCCGTGCCGGGAGGCCAGCAGATACGCCGCCTCCAGGGGGTCGCCGCGCCCCACGGGGTTGGACACGTCCCGCAGCGCGCCGCTCCCGGCGGCGAGCCGCACCCCGGCCGCACGCAGCAGCCGTACCGGAGCCGTGCTGCGGCGCTCCGCGCTCCCGCAGCCGCCCTGCGGCAGGCACACGACCCTCACCCCGGCCGCGGCGAGCTGGTCCGCGGTCCGGGAGGCCACCTCGGCGGGCAGCCGGCCGAGACCGCCGCACGGACTGAGCGTCACCCCGGGGCGCAGCCCGCCCGCCATCGCCGCGAACCGGGCCAGGCGCGCCGGGTCGGCGGCGTCGGTGTGCAGGTCGACGGGGCAGCCGTGCTCGGCGGCGACCTCCAGGACCGCCTCCGCATAACCGGTCGGATCGGGGTCCAGGTCCGGACAGCCGCCCACTACGGAGGCGCCCATCTTCACCGCGTCCCGCAGCATCGCCAGCCCGTCGGCCCCGGCCGCCCCGGTCAGTACGCGCGGCACCGCCACCGTCGTCAGCTCCGCCAGCCCGCGCAGCGCCCGCCGGGCCTGCAAGACCGCGCCCAGCGCGTCCAGCCCCTGGACGTCCCCCACGCGCACATGTGCCCGCACAAAGGTCGCGCCGTGCCCGAGTTGCAGCAGCGCGGCTTCCGTCGCCCGGCGCTGGATGTCCCGGGATTCGTACGAGACCGGTCCGCCGTCGTCGGCCGACAGGGCCGTGTCGGCGTGGGCGTGCGGCTCGGCCGGGGCCGGGAGGAGGAGGTAGCCGTTCAGGTCCACGCGCGCGTGTGGGTCACCGGCCGTCAGGCTGCCGGCCGTGCCCACCGCCTCGATGCGCCCGCCGCTCAGCCGTACGTCCACGGTCCGGCCGTCGGTCAGCCGCGCTCCGCACAGCAGCAGGGAGCCGGACTCGGCAGGACCCGAGGTGGATGACGACGGCGGGCGGGGCGGTGGCTGCGGTCGGCTGTCGGGCATCGCGTTCCTCGGCTCGGGGCTGCGCAGTGGGGGACGCAAGATCACGCAGAGTGAGTCGAGCCTAGGCTGGCGGCCTGCCTGTGGCGGGGAGGAGCGCAATAGTCGTACCGGTGTGGTCCCCGTAGCGGAGAGGCGGGCGAGGCCTGGGAAAACGTGCGTGGAACCGGTGGGTGATCCGGGCCCGGTGGGCCCGCCCAAACGGATTTGGGCGAACGGCGGCGGAGCGTGTAATGTCTTCATCGCTCGCCCCAATAGCTCAGTCGGCAGAGCGTCTCCATGGTAAGGAGAAGGTCAACGGTTCGATTCCGTTTTGGGGCTCTGGTGTGAAGGTTTCCGCCGTGAGGCGGGCCAGATCGCATCAAAGCGGTGTAGCTCAGTCGGTAGAGCAAGCGGCTCATAATCGCTGTGTCACCGGTTCAAGTCCGGTCACCGCTACTGACAGTAGCCGATTGCGGGGTCGGTCCTTCGATCGGCTACTCTTCTTGCGTTATATCAGTCCATCCGTTCGTCAAGGAGCACTCACGTGGCTGCCACCGACGTCCGCCCGAAGATCACGCTGGCCTGCGTGGAGTGCAAGGAGCGGAACTACATCACCAAGAAGAACCGGCGTAACAACCCGGACCGTCTTGAGATGAAGAAGCACTGCCCGCGTTGCAACGCGCACACCGCGCACCGCGAAACGCGATAAAACAGGCTCGTACACGAGGCCGTCCCCGCGCAATCGGGGGCGGCCTCGCGTCGTTTCGTCCGGCCGGTCACCGGTCGGTTCGCAGGTCGATCGCAGGTGAGCCGACCGCAGGCCAACCCAGCAGACATCAGCAGGAGGTGCCGAGCCATGGCGCTCGACCAGTCCTTCGTGGGGCGGACCTATCCGCCCACCGCGCCCTACGAGGTGGGCCGGGAGAAGATCCGTGAGTTCGCCGACGCGATCGGGGACGCCAACCCGGCGTACACGGACGCGGAGGCCGCCAAGGCGCTCGGCCATCCCGACGTGATCGCGCCGCCGACGTTCGTGTTCGCGATCACCTTCAAGGCCGCGCGGCAGGTCGTCGCCGATCCCCAGCTGGGCCTGGACTACAGCCGGGTGGTGCACGGCGACCAGAAGTTCGCCTACGCCCGCCCCGTGCGCGCCGGCGACCGGCTGACGATCACCTCGACGATCGAGGCGATCAAGTCCCTGGCAGGCAACGACATCCTGGACGTCCGCGGCGAGGTGCACGACGAGGCCGGCGAGCACGTCGTCACCGCCTGGACCAAGCTCGTGGCCCGCGCGGCCGAGGAGGCGTGACCATGACGGCGAAGATCGCGTACGCCGACGTCGAGGTCGGCACCGAACTGCCCGCACAGAGCTTCCCCGTGACCCGCGCCACCCTCGTGCAGTACGCGGGCGCCTCCGGCGACTTCAACCCGATCCACTGGAACGAGAAGTTCGCCAAGGAGGTCGGCCTGCCTGACGTCATCGCGCACGGCATGTTCACCATGGCCGAGGCGATCAGGGTGGTCACCGACTGGGTCGCCGACCCGGGCGCGGTCGTGGAGTACGGCGTCCGCTTCACCAAGCCCGTCGTCGTCCCCAACGACGACGCGGGCGCCGTGATCGAGGTCAGCGGCAAGGTCGCGGCCAAGCTCGACGACAACACGGTCCGCGTGGACCTGACGGCGACCAGCGCCGGGCAGAAGGTGCTGGGCATGTCACGGGCGGTCGTACGGCTGGTCTGACGGGGACAGTTTTGCCGTACGACTGCGTCGCGACCTGTGTGTCGTACGACTGTGTAAGGGGCGCCTCGTCAAGGAGGGCGCCCCTTACTCGTGCCTCCCTATGTACCCCTGTTCCTTGAGGTCAGCCTCCGAGCGCCCCCTGCGACAGGGGGCGACCGCGAAGTGGGCCAGCGCCGCCAGGGCCGACACGCCCGCCGCCGTCACCAGCGCGCCGGACAGCGACCGGGAGGCGAGCGGCCCGGCGACTGCCGCGCCCACGGCGAACCCCGTGATCTTCAGGCTGGCGCCCGTGGTGAAGATCTGGCCGCGCAGATGGTCCGGCGCCTCCCGGTGCCGTACCGCGAACAGGGCGGTGAGCTGCGGGCCTTCACCGGCGCCGGCGACCAGGGCGGCGGCGATGACGAGCGCCGGGTGACCGGTCGCGGCCAGGGCGAGCGCGGTGGCCTGGACCAGGGCACCGGCCCACACGATCGTGTCGGGCGCGAGTACGGCCGGAAACCGTGCCAGGGCGGCGTTGGCCGCCAGCGCCGAGACGGCGACGCACGACAGCAGCATCGTGCCGTGACCCGCCGCGCCGAGGACCCGCTCGCCCAGCACGGGAGCGCAGGCGACCAGCATGCCCTCGGCCGTGCAGGACACCACCGAGACGAGGGTGGCCGCGGCCAGAGGCCGGTGGCGCACGATGCAGCGCAGCCCGGCGACGACGGCACCGGCCACCGGAGCGGCCTGCGGGGGAGTCCCCGCCCGCGTGGGTAACCGCCAAGCGGCGGGCAGGGCCAGCCCGATGAGTACGACGGACACCACCACCGCGGCCGGCGCCCCGAGCAGTTCCGCCGCGCCGCCTGCGAGGGCGGGCCCGGCCAGACCGGCGGCACTGAACGTCATCGCGTCGAGCGCGGTCGCGCGCGGCAGGCGCTGCGACGGCGCCACCCTGGGCAACTGGGCCGTCCAGCCGCCCGCCAGGGCAGGCCCGAACAGGCCCGTGACCACGGCGATCAGGAGAGTGACGGCGACCGGCCAGCGGCCCAGCCCCGTGAGAACCACGGCCAGTCCCGCCCCGTACAGGGCGAGCGCGACGGCCAGCACGCGGCCCGGCCGTACCGCCCGGTCGAGGAGCACCCCGAGCACCGGCCCGCCCACCGCGGCGGCGACCGTGAGCCCCGCGAGCAGCGAGGACGCCTCCGCCGCCGACCCCGCGACCGCGAAACCGGCCAGCAGCAGCGCGGGACCGGACATGTCGTCCCCGATCCGTGCCACGGTCGCACCGGCGAGATGGACCCGTAGTCCGTAACGTCTCTCCATCGGATGGACGTTACGGAGGTAACTCAAAGGTGAGCAATATGCGTTACAATCGATCCGTGTCGTCCACCCCGCGCGACTGGTCCACCCGCCACTCCGTCTCGGCTGTCGCCCAGCGCGCCGCCGCCCTGGTCAACGTCCTGACCGGAGGCGACACCCCGACTGCCGAGGCTGTCGCGGAGGTGCTGCGCGCCTACGGCGAGACCGACTCCCTCGGCCTCACCACGCGGGACGTCACCGCGATGCGCGAGGCCGCCGTCCTGCTCCGGGAGGTCTTCGCCGCCGAGCACGTGGACCAAGCGGCCACCACCCTCAACCGGCTCCTGCCGGACCGCACCGGTCCGCTCCGCCTGACCTCGCACGGCGGCCGCGCGCCCTGGCATCCGCATCTCGACCGCGACGACGACGCCCCCTGGGGGGAGTGGTTCCTCGCCTCCTCGTGCCTGGCGCTGACCGTACTGGTCTGGGACCGCCAGCGCCCACCCGGCCGGATCTGCGCCTCGCCGAGCTGTGGGAACGTCTTCCTGACCCAGGGGCGCGGCCCGGAGCGCCATTACTGCTCGCGCCGCTGTGCCACCCGGGAGCGCGTCGCGGCACACCGGCGGGGCCGGACCGCCAACCGGGATCCCTTGACTTAGTTAGTGACCTTCTGGACGCTGTCCGCCTGGGAGTCGCCGGAGGCGCTCAGGGGGTTCGCCCGCTCCGGCGCCCACGCACCCACGTCCCGGGGCCTGGTCCCGCAGATGCAGGACGCGAAGTTCGTCACCTGGACGGCGAAGAGCGACGACCTCCCGCTCGGCTGGGCGGAGGCCTTCCGGCACCTGACATGAGCGGCACGCGCGCGTGCGGCCCTGTTTCTCACGAGCGGGGCCGTACGCGCGCGTGGGCACCTACGAACTGTCGTACCTGCTCCGTGTGGCAGCCCCTGTCAGTACCGTCTCGTACTCTTATCGGCGTGCAGGAACTCCACGACGCCCCCCTCGCCCCGCTGACCACCTTCCGGCTGGGCGGCCCCGCCACCCGGCTGGTCACCGCGACGACCGACGCCGAGGTGGTCGCCGCCCTCCGGGAGGCCGATGACACCGGCACGCCCCTGCTGCTCATCGGCGGCGGCTCGAACCTGGTCATCGGCGACAAGGGCTTCGAGGGCACCGCACTCGTCATCGCCACCAAGGGCTTCGCCCTCGACGGCACGCGGCTGGAGCTGGCCGCCGGCGAGGTGTGGACCGACGCCGTCGCCCGCACGGTCGAGGCCGGGCTCGCCGGCGTCGAGTGCCTGGCCGGCATCCCCGGCTCGGCGGGCGCGACCCCGATCCAGAACGTCGGCGCGTACGGCCAGGAGGTCTCCTCGACGATCACCGAGGTGATCGCGTACGACCGGAGGACCCGCATGACGGTCACCATCCCGAACGCGGACTGTGCCTTCTCCTACCGCCACAGCCGCTTCAAGGCCGACCCCGAGCGGTTCGTCGTCCTGCGCGTCCGCTTCGAGCTGGAGGACGCCGACGGGCTGTCGGGCCCCCTCAAGTACGCCGAGACGGCCCGGACCCTCGGCGTCGACCCAGGCGAGCGCGTAGCGCTCGACGCGGCCCGCGACACGGTGCTCAAGCTGCGCGCCGGGAAGGGCATGGTCCTGGACCCCGAGGACCACGACACCTGGTCCGCCGGTTCGTTCTTCACCAACCCGATCCTCACCGAAGCCGAGTTCGCCGCGTTCCGCGCGCGCGTGAGTGAGCGCCTGGGCCCCGACGCCGAGCCGCCCGCGTACCCGGCGGGGGAGGGCCGCACCAAGACCTCCGCGGCCTGGCTCATCGACAAGGCGGGCTTCACCAAGGGCTACGGCACCGGCCCCGCCCGCATCTCCACCAAGCACACGCTCGCGCTCACCAACCGGGGCGGGGCGACCACGGAGGACCTCCTGGCCCTGGCCCGCGAGGTCGTCGCCGGCGTCCGCGACGCCTTCGGCATCACGCTGGTCAATGAGCCGGTGACAGTCGGAGTCAGTCTCTCTGAAGGTCCCGAACCCCCTCAGTAGGCCACGCCCACGCCCTGCTTCACGGTGGCCGCGTCGTCCACCATCGCCAGCATCGCGTGGGCCACGTCGGCGCGCCCGATGAACCGCCCCTTCACCGGAAACCCCCCGACGACCGACCGGTACACCCCGCCGACCGGCTTGTCCAGCAGCCGCGGCGGCCGTACGGCCGTCCAGTCCGTGGAGCTGCGGGCCATCGCGTCCTCCATCGCCCGCAGGTCGACGTAGACGTCCTTGAGGACGGCGGAGACGACGCCGCGCACGGCCCGGGCCAGGAGGCCGTCGCCCTCCGGCTCGGGCCCGACCGGCGCCGCGCTCACCACCAGCAGCCGTCGCGTCCCCTCCGCCTCCATGGCGTCCAGAACCGTGCGGGTCAGCCGGGTCGCCACGCCTGCGCCCCTGCGGCTGCGGGCCCCCAGCCCGGACAGCACCGCATCCCGCCCCGCGACCGCCGGGCGTACGGCCGCCGGGTCGGTCAGGTCGGACCGAAACACCTCCAGGCCCTCCCCGGTCACGGACAGGCGCGCGGGATCCCGTACGACCGCGGTGACCTGGTGACCGGCGTTCAGTGCCTGCCGGACCACCTCCCCGCCGACACCTCCGGTGGCGCCGAAGATCGTGAGCCTCATGACGTACCCCCATCTTGGTGGGTGAGTATTCACTCACCCTCTCCCTGTAGGGTGGGTAAGTACTCACTCACCTGTCAAGCGCAAGGGACCCCCATGGCATCCACCGAGTCCCCGGGGCGGCGGCCGGCTCGCGTCCGCATCCTGGACGCCGCCCACGAGCTGATGCTCAGCGTGGGGCTGGCGCGCGCCACGACCAAGGAGATCGCCCGGGCCGCCGACTGTTCCGAGGCCGCGCTGTACAAGTACTTCGAGAGCAAGGAGGAACTGTTCATCCGCGTCCTGTCGGAGCGGCTGCCGCAACTCACCCCACTCCTGCGCAGCCTGGCCGCCGAGCCGGGACAGGGCACGCTGGCGGAGAACCTCACCGAAATCGCCCGCCAGGCGGCCCTCTTCTACGAGCAGAGCTTCCCGATCGCCGCCTCCCTGTACGCCGAGACCCAGCTCAAGCGGCGGCACGACGCCGCGATGCGGGAGATGGGTATGGGCCCGCACATACCGATCGAGGGCCTCGACGCGTATCTCCGCGCCGAACAGGCCGCAGGGCGGGTCAGCGCCGAAGCGGACACCGTCGCGGCGGCCTCACTCCTCCTCGGTGCGTGCGCCCAGCGAGCCTTCGTGTACGAGGCCAGCGCCGATGGCCGCCCCCCACTGGACGACTTCGCCCAACGCCTCACCCACACACTGCTGACCGGAATAACCCAGCCGTAGCCGCACCGTGCCGACACCGGCGCCCGGCGTTGGGGTGGGCCGGGCAGGTGCTACGCGCACCCCCACCCCACCCGCGCACGCCGCCGCAGGCATACAACACAACCCGCACCCGACCACTCACCGCACCGGCTACGCCACCCCAGCCGACAACCAGTCGTCCACCCCGGCCAGCAGCTTCGTCTTCACATCGTCCGGCGCTGCCGATGCCCGTACCGACTGCCGGGCCAGTTCCGCAAGCTCCGCGTCCGTGAAGGCGTGATGGTGGCGGGCGATCTCGTACTGGGCCGCCAGGCGGGAGCCGAACAGCAAGGGGTCGTCCGCGCCCAGGGCCAGGGGGACACCGGCATCGTAGAGCCCGCGCAGGGGGACGTCCTCCGGCTTCTCGTACACGCCCAGCGCGACATTCGACGCCGGACACACCTCGCACGTCACCCCCCTGTCGGCCAGCCGCTTCAACAGCCGCGGATTCTCCGCCGCCCGCACCCCGTGACCGATCCGGTCCGCCTCCAGGTCGTCCAGACAGTCCCGCACCGACGCCGGCCCGGTCAGCTCGCCCCCGTGCGGCGCCGACAGCAGCCCCCCGTCCCGCGCGATCGCGAACGCCCGGTCGAAGTCCCGCGCCATACCCCGACGCTCGTCGTTCGACAGGCCGAAGCCGACCACACCCCGGTCGGCGTACCGCACCGCCAGCCGGGCCAGCGTGCGCGCGTCCAGCGGATGCTTCATCCGGTTCGCGGCCACCAGCACCCGCATCCCCAGCCCGGTCTCCCGCACCGCCGAATCCACCGCGTCCAGGATGACCTCCAGCGCCGGAATCAGCCCACCCAGCCGAGGCGCGTACGACGTCGGATCCACCTGGATCTCCAGCCAGCCGGAGCCGTCCCGCAGATCCTCCTCAGCCGCCTCCCGCACCAGCCGCTGGATGTCCTCCGGCTCCCGCAGACACGAGCGCGCCGCGTCGTACAGCCGCTGAAAGCGGAACCAACCCCGCTCGTCCGTCGCCCGCAGTCTCGGCGGTTCCCCGCTCGTCAGCGCCTCGGTCAGCGCTTCGGGCAGACGCACGCCGTACTTGTCGGCAAGCTCCAGCAGGGTGCCGGGCCGCATCGACCCGGTGAAGTGCAGATGCAGATGCGCTTTCGGCAGCTCAGAGACATCACGTACACGCTCCATCCCAGGATCCTGCCGCACGCCCCGCCGACCTCGGTAGCGGAATCCCCGAACGTGGTCTTGCTCGCACAAGTGAATGGGGGCACATACCAAACTGGTATGTGCCCCCAGAAACAAGGGGAACCGTCAGTCCCTGGCCTCCGCCAGCAGCTTCTGCATCCGGCTCACACCCTCGACGAGATCCTCGTCCCCGAGCGCGTACGACAGCCGCAGATACCCCGGCGTACCGAACGCCTCACCCGGAACCACCGCCACCTCGGCCTCCTCCAGGACGATCGCGGCCAGCTCGACCGTGTTCTGCGGCCGCTTGCCCCGGATCTCCTTGCCGATCAGCGCCTTCACCGACGGGTAGGCATAGAACGCACCCTCCGGCTCCGGGCACACCACACCGTCGATCTCGTTCAGCATCCGCACGATGGTCCGGCGACGCCGGTCGAACGCCTCCCGCATCTTCGCCACCGCGTCCAGGTCACCCGAAACCGCGGCCAGCGCCGCCACCTGCGCGACGTTCGACACGTTCGACGTCGCGTGCGACTGCAGGTTCGTCGCGGCCTTCACCACGTCCTTCGGACCGATGATCCACCCGACCCGCCAGCCGGTCATGGCGTACGTCTTGGCGACACCGTTGACGACGACGCACTTGTCGCGCAGCTCCGGCAGCAGCGCGGGCAGCGACACGGACGCGGCGTCGCCGTACACCAGGTGCTCGTAGATCTCGTCGGTCAGCACCCACAGCCCGTGCTCCAGGGCCCAGCGGCCGATAGCGTCGGTCTCGGCCTCGCTGTACACAGCACCGGTCGGGTTGGACGGCGACACGAAGAGGACGACCTTCGTCTTCTCCGTGCGGGCCGCCTCCAGCTGCTCCACCGACACCCGGTAGCCCGTCGTCTCGTCGGCGACCACCTCGACCGGGACACCGCCCGCGAGCCGGATCGACTCGGGGTACGTCGTCCAGTACGGCGCCGGGACGATCACCTCGTCGCCCGGGTCGAGAATCGCGGCGAAGGCCTCGTAGATGGCCTGCTTGCCGCCGTTGGTGACCAGGATCTGCGACACGTCCGGCTCGTAGCCGGAGTCGCGCAGCGTCTTCGCGGCGAGCGCGGCCTTCAGCTCGGGCAGGCCGCCGGCCGGCGTGTAGCGGTGGTACTTCGGGTTCTTGCAGGCCTCGATCGCGGCCTCGACGATGTAGTCGGGGGTCGGGAAGTCGGGCTCACCGGCGCCGAAGCCGATCACCGGACGTCCGGCGGCCTTCAGGGCCTTGGCCTTGGCGTCCACGGCGAGGGTGGCGGACTCGGAGATCGCGCCGACTCGGGCGGAGACCCGGCGCTCGGTGGGAGGGTTTGCAGCGCTCATGGGGCCCATCGTTTCAGACCGGAAACGCGCGCGGCACGTGGGTTTCACAGACTGAACAACGCCAGGCAACCCCCGGAACAACAGTCCGTATCGACGGCACGGCCAGGGCGATCTTCGGCCAACGAGTGGCCGACCGGGGCCCTCACGGGCCTTTTCTGTTCGACGACCGGCCCAGGACCACGTACACTTTCACCTCGTTGGCCATCAGCGGCCCGCGCTCATCCGGTGCACACCGGCACTCGGACGGATGCGGTACGTTGGGGGGCACGCAAAGGGTCGTAGCTCAATTGGTAGAGCACTGGTCTCCAAAACCAGCGGTTGGGGGTTCAAGTCCCTCCGGCCCTGCTACACACACCTTCGCCAGGATGTGTGCGCATGTACGTACAGCAATGCACCGCCGTGCGGCTCAGACCGGGCGCGGCACGGCCACGACCCGGAATCAGGTGAGGACGAGTGACGGACGCCGTGGGCTCCATCGACATGCCTGATGCCCAGGATGAGGCGCCGGAGTCCAAGAAGAAGAACCGCAAGGGCGGAAAGCGGGCCAAGAAGGGCCCGCTGAAGCGCCTTGCCCTCTTCTACCGCCAGATCGTCGCGGAGCTCCGCAAGGTCGTCTGGCCGACGCGCAACCAGCTGACGTCGTACACGACCGTGGTGATCATCTTCGTGGCCATCATGATCGGCCTGGTGACCGTGATTGACTATGGGCTCAGCCACGCCGCCAAGTACGTCTTCGGCTGAGCCGAGAGCGAAGGGCGCCGTCACCGGCGCCCCTTTCGCGTGTTCCACCCCTATGTATCCAGGAAGAAGCAGCCACCGTGTCTGACCCGAACGTGAACGACGCAATCGAGCCGGATGCGTCCGTGGAAGACGAGCTCGACATCGTTGAGGGCGCGGACGAGGACCTGGACGAGGTCGAGGCTGCCGACGCCGCCACGGACGAGCCGGCCGAGGAGGCCGCCGTCTCCGCCGAGGAGCCCGCGGAATCCGAGGGGTCCGAGGAGTCCGACCACGAATCCGCCGTGTCCGCGGACGAGGCGGAGGCCGCGGAAGAGCCCGAGCAGGACCCGGTCGAGACCCTCCGCGCGGAACTGAAGTCCCTGCCCGGCGAGTGGTACGTCATCCACACGTACGCCGGTTACGAGAACCGCGTGAAGACCAACCTGGAGCAGCGCGCCGTCTCGCTGAACGTCGAGGACTACATCTTCCAGGCCGAGGTGCCGCAGGAGGAGGTCGTCCAGATCAAGAACGGCGACCGCAAGACGATCAAGCAGAACAAGCTGCCGGGTTACGTCCTGGTCCGCATGGACCTGACCAACGAGTCCTGGGGCGTCGTCCGCAACACGCCCGGCGTCACCGGCTTCGTGGGCAACGCCTACGACCCGTACCCGCTGACCCTGGACGAGATCGTCAAGATGCTCGCCCCCGAGGCCGAGGAGAAGGCCGCCCGCGAGGCCGCCGAGGCCGAGGGCAAGCCGGCGCCGCAGCGCAAGGTCGAGGTCCAGGTGCTGGACTTCGAGGTGGGCGACTCGGTCACCGTCACCGACGGCCCGTTCGCCACCCTCCAGGCGACCATCAACGAGATCAACCCCGACTCGAAGAAGGTCAAGGGCCTGGTGGAGATCTTCGGCCGCGAGACGCCGGTCGAGCTGAGCTTCGACCAGATCCAGAAGAACTAGCACCTTCTGGAACGAGAGCCACCGGCCAGGTCAGACAGGCTGCTGAAGCCTGTCTGACCTGCTCGGTTTTAAGCTGCGCAACCCTACCCGTTAAGGTTGTGCGGTTGCCTGTGGGCAGTTGCCTTCGGGTAGTGAAGCAAACCAAACGAAACGGGAGAGGACCCGGAATGCCTCCCAAGAAGAAGAAGGTCACGGGGCTCATCAAGCTCCAGATCCAGGCCGGCGCCGCCAACCCGGCCCCGCCGGTCGGCCCCGCGCTGGGCCAGCACGGCGTGAACATCATGGAGTTCTGCAAGGCCTACAACGCCGCGACCGAGTCGCAGCGCGGTTGGGTCATCCCGGTGGAGATCACGGTCTACGAGGACCGTTCCTTCACCTTCATCACCAAGACGCCGCCGGCCGCGAAGATGATCCTCAAGGCCGCGGGCGTGGAGAAGGGCTCCGGCGAGCCGCACAAGACCAAGGTCGCGAAGATCACCCGCGAGCAGGTCCGCGAGATCGCCACCACCAAGATGCCCGACCTCAACGCCAACGACCTGGACGCCGCCGAGAAGATCATCGCCGGCACCGCCCGTTCCATGGGCGTCACGGTCGAGGGCTGACCCTCAACCTCGTAAGCCAACCCGTGGCAGGGCCTGCTCGGCCCGGACCACGACTCCTAGAACACACAGGAGCTTTCAGTGAGCAAGCGCAGCAAGTCTCTCCGCGCTGCGGACGCCAAGGTCGACCGGGAGAAGCTCTACGCCCCGCTCGAGGCCGTCCGTCTCGCCAAGGACACCTCCACGACCAAGTTCGACGGCACCGTCGAGGTCGCCCTGCGTCTGGGTGTCGACCCGCGCAAGGCCGACCAGATGGTCCGTGGCACCGTGAACCTCCCGCACGGCACCGGTAAGACCGCCCGGGTCCTGGTCTTCGCGACCGGTGACCGTGCCGAGGCCGCGACTGCCGCGGGCGCCGACATCGTCGGCTCCGACGAGCTGATCGACGAGGTGTCGAAGGGCCGCCTGGACTTCGACGCCGTCGTCGCCACCCCGGACCTCATGGGCAAGGTCGGCCGCCTCGGCCGCGTGCTCGGTCCCCGTGGTCTGATGCCGAACCCGAAGACCGGCACCGTGACCCCGGACGTCGCCAAGGCCGTCACCGAGATCAAGGGCGGCAAGATCGAGTTCCGTGTCGACAAGCACGCGAACCTGCACTTCATCATCGGCAAGACGTCCTTCGACGACTCCAAGCTGGTGGAGAACTACGGCGCCGCGATCGACGAGATCCTGCGTCTGAAGCCCTCCGCCGCCAAGGGCCGTTACATCAAGAAGGCCGCCATCACCACCACGATGGGCCCCGGCATCCCGGTCGACCCGAACCGCACCCGCAACCTCCTCGTCGAGGAGGACCCGGCCGCGGTCTGAGCCGACGGCTCACCCGGTTCGACGACGGGCCCCACACCTGCAAGGGTGCGGGGCCCGTCCCCTTTTCCGGGGCCGTGGCCGCCAGGTGTGCCCGCTGTGGCGTTCGGGGAACGAGTGTCAGTGGCCTGCGCTAGCGTGCAGAGCACGGGACGGTCACCGGATCCGTACAGGGGGACGCAGGGGTGGGAGCAATGACGAGGACGACCGTGCGCCGCGTGAGTCTCTCGCTCGCGCTGGCGGCCGCGCTGGCGGCCACGGCGGCCTGCGCCTCCTCCGACGGTCCTGGAAAGGACGGCCCCGGGAAGGACGGCCACGCCGCCCACCGCAGCACTCCGCGGCCCGCCTCCCTGGCCGCCCTGCGCACCGCCGAGCGCTCCACCGGCCGGGCCGACTCCGCGCGGGTGGAGTCCACGACCACCATGGGCTCCCTGATGTCCATGACGGCCGACGGCACACTCTCCTGGGGCGACGGCATCACCGGCACCCTCACCATCACGTACACGGGCGGCACGATGGCGGACACGATGCGCCGCCTCGGCACCACCTCGATGGAAGCCCGCTATCTCCCCGACGCCTACTACGCGCGGATGGGCGAGAAGTTCGCCGCGAACTCCGGCGGAAGGCACTGGATCCGGTACGCGTACGACGATCTGGAGCACCTCGCCGGCACCTCCGGCGCCCTCCTCACCGAGCACATGCGGGGAACCACGCCCCAGCAGTCCGTGAAGCTCCTGCTGGCTTCCGGGGACGTCCGCAGGGTCGGCGAGGAGACGGTCCGCGGCCGCCGTACGACGCACTACTCGGGCACGGTCGACGCGGCGGACGTCACCGACGCGGGACTGCGGAAGCAGCTCACCGAGGCCGGCGTCAGCACGGAGACCGTCGACGTGTGGGTCGACGGCCAGGACCTGCTGGTCAAGAAGGTGGAGAAGGTGCGGACGGCGACGGGCCTGCTGACCCAGACCGCGCACTACGGCGACTACGGCGTCCAGGTCGCGGCGAAGAGACCCCCGGCGGCCGATACCGAGGACTTCGAGGACCTGGTGAGAAAGCAGGCCGGCGGTACCCCCCTGCCGCACGCCTCCTGAGCGGCACCGGCTCCGCCCGCACGCGGACGGCATCACGTCCTTCACGTGGGCCGAGATCATGGGGAGCGCCGAGGGCTGACACAACCACCCCGTTTTGACGCCTTACGTGTCAAGCACGTACTCTCTGACGGAAGCCAAAGACCGCTGGTCGTTGCCGCACGCTCGAATGAGGGTGCGGTGGCCGAAGGATCCGCTGAACTGCGGACGACCCGCGCAGGTGACAGTGGAAGAGCTCCTGGAGCATGTGCGTCCGTCGGGACGTGTGTGCAGCCGGTCGAGCTTCGCCCCGTGCGCCTGCGCCCGGGGCGTTTCGTTTTCCCCAGTCCTCCTTCGGGTCCGCGCGGTCCGAATCACCCGGAAGGAGGCCGAGGCTCATGGCGAGGCCTGACAAGGTCGATGCCGTCGTGGAGATGCGGGACAAGTTCCGCAACGCCAACGCGGCCGTCGTTACCGCGTACACCGGTCTCACCGTCGCGCAGCTCCAGCAGCTGCGTCGTTCACTCGGTGAGAACGCTCAGTACCGTGTGGCGAAGAACACGCTGACCAAGATTGCGGCCCGCGAGGCCGGGATCACCGCGCTCGACGACCTCTTCGCGGGTTCGTCGGCGGTCGCTTTCGTGACCGGTGACCCGGTCGAGGCGGCGAAGGGTCTGCGTGACTTCGCCAAGGACAACCCGAGTCTCGTCATCAAGGGCGGTGTCCTTGACGGCAAGGCGATGACCGCCGACGAGATCAAGAAGCTTGCGGACCTCGAGTCCCGCGAGGTCCTGCTTTCCAAGCTGGCCGGTGCCTTCAAGGCGAAGCAGTCCCAGGCTGCCTCCGTCTTCCAGGCGCTGCCGACGAAGCTCGTCCGCACCGTGGACGCGCTGCGCGCCAAGCAGGAAGAGGGCGGTGCCGAGTAACTCGGCTCGCACACCGGCCGCCGCTGCCTGAACGCGGAGGCCGATCGAGCGGGCCAGACGTACGCCCGCCGCATCAGTACACCCGGCACCTGCCGATTTAGTGGAAGGACCGCCATCATGGCGAAGCTCAGCCAGGAAGACCTGCTCGCGCAGTTTGAGGAGATGACCCTCATCGAGCTCTCCGAGTTCGTGAAGGCGTTCGAGGCGAAGTTCGACGTCGAGGCCGCCGCCGCTGCCCCGGTCGTCGTCGCCGGTGGTGCCGCCGGTGGCGCTGCCGCCGAGGCTGAGCCGGAGAAGGACGAGTTCGACGTCGTCCTCACCGGTGCCGGTGACAAGAAGATCCAGGTCATCAAGGTCGTGCGCGAGCTGACCTCCCTGGGCCTGAAGGAGGCCAAGGACCTGGTCGACGCCGCGCCGAAGCCGGTGCTCGAGAAGGTCGCCAAGGACGCCGCTGACAAGGCCAAGGAGGCCCTCGAGGGCGCCGGCGCCTCAGTCGAGGTCAAGTAACACCTCCGCAGGGTCCCGCGGGGCCTTGTGACGGGGTCCCCAGGGGCCCTGTAACGCCCAAGCACTGAAGAGCGATCATCCAATCGGGTGGTCGCTCTTCAGCGTCTTCGGGCCTGCGGTCGCGGCTGCCTTGCGTGTGAGGCACCGGAGAGTAGGGTGATCTTCGTCGTGTCGCCGCAGGCATCCGGGTCCCCCTGGTGGCAACCGGTTTTGGGCATGGGGGGCCTTGACGAACCGCACGCAGCGCGCAATTCTCAGGACGCGTCGTCACAACAAGGATCCGAATCCGAGGCATGGATCGGCGACGAAGAGGGCAGTATCAACGTGCGTTGAGGGCAGGGCCTTGTCGCAGGTGTTGAGAACAACGAGGGCCAATGAGGGTCTCGACAACCCGCACTGGACATCAGTGTGCCAAGTGGCTACACTGACCCTTTGCGCTGCCTGTTAGCTGTCCCCTGCCCGTCACCAGGGGTCTGCCCTCACCCGAGCATCGAGAAACAGATCATCTCTGACTTGGTCCTTTGGCCAGATCAGACATCATCTGTCTCTGTGCGCGGGGGAGGGGCCGGTACGCGCGTAGTGAGTCCGAGCCCTCGGAAGGACCCCCTCTTGGCCGCCTCGCGCACTGCCTCGACCGCGAATACGAACAACGGCGCCAGCACCGCCCCGCTGCGCATCTCCTTTGCAAAGATCAAGGAGCCCCTTGAGGTTCCGAACCTTCTCGCGTTGCAAACCGAGAGCTTCGACTGGCTGCTCGGCAACGACGTGTGGAAGGCTCGTGTCGAGGAGGCTCTGGAGTCCGGTCAGGACGTCCCCACCAAGTCCGGTCTGGAGGAGATCTTCGAGGAGATCTCCCCGATCGAGGACTTCAGCGGGTCGATGTCGCTGACCTTCCGCGACCACCGCTTCGAGCCGCCGAAGAACTCGATCGACGAGTGCAAGGAGCGCGACTTCACGTACGCCGCCCCGCTCTTCGTCACGGCCGAGTTCACCAACAACGAGACCGGCGAGATCAAGTCCCAGACCGTCTTCATGGGCGACTTCCCGCTCATGACGAACAAGGGCACCTTCGTCATCAACGGCACCGAGCGTGTCGTGGTGTCGCAGCTGGTCCGTTCCCCCGGTGTCTACTTCGACTCCACCATCGACAAGACGTCCGACAAGGACATCTTCTCCGCCAAGGTCATCCCGTCCCGTGGTGCCTGGCTGGAGATGGAGATCGACAAGCGCGACATGGTCGGCGTCCGCATCGACCGTAAGCGCAAGCAGTCCGTGACCGTCCTCCTCAAGGCGCTCGGCTGGACCACCGAGCAGATCCTGGAGGAGTTCGGCGAGTACGAGTCCATGCGCGCCACCCTGGAGAAGGACCACACCCAGGGCCAGGACGACGCGCTGCTCGACATCTACCGCAAGCTGCGCCCGGGCGAGCCCCCCACGCGTGAGGCCGCGCAGACGCTCCTCGAGAACCTGTACTTCAACCCCAAGCGCTACGACCTCGCCAAGGTCGGCCGCTACAAGGTCAACAAGAAGCTGGGTACGGACACCCCGCTGGACGCGGGCATCCTGACCGTCGAGGACATCATCGCTTCGATCAAGTACCTGGTGAAGCTGCACGCCGGCGAGGTCGAGACCGTCGGCGACTCCGGTCGCACGATCCCGGTCGAGACCGACGACATCGACCACTTCGGCAACCGTCGTATCCGCAGTGTCGGCGAGCTGATCCAGAACCAGGTCCGTACGGGTCTCGCCCGTATGGAGCGCGTCGTGCGCGAGCGCATGACCACCCAGGACGTCGAGGCGATCACGCCGCAGACCCTGATCAACATCCGGCCGGTCGTCGCCTCCATCAAGGAGTTCTTCGGCACCAGCCAGCTGTCCCAGTTCATGGACCAGAACAACCCGCTGTCGGGGCTGACGCACAAGCGTCGTCTCAACGCCCTCGGCCCGGGTGGTCTCTCCCGTGAGCGGGCCGGCTTCGAGGTCCGTGACGTGCACCCCTCGCACTACGGCCGGATGTGCCCGATCGAGACGCCGGAAGGCCCGAACATCGGTCTGATCGGCTCGCTGGCCTCCTACGGCCGGGTCAACGCGTTCGGCTTCATCGAGACGCCGTACCGCAAGGTCGTCGAGGGCCAGGTCACCGACGAGGTCGACTACCTCACCGCCGACGAGGAGGACCGCTTCGTCATCGCGCAGGCCAACGCGCCGCTGACGGACGACCTCCGCTTCGCCGAGGCCCGCGTGCTGGTCCGCCGCAAGGGCGGCGAGGTCGACTACGTCGGCGGCTCCGACGTGGACTACATGGACGTCTCGCCGCGCCAGATGGTGTCGGTCGCGACCGCCATGATCCCCTTCCTGGAGCACGACGACGCCAACCGTGCCCTCATGGGCGCGAACATGATGCGTCAGGCCGTGCCGCTGATCAAGTCCGAGTCCCCGCTCGTCGGCACCGGCATGGAGTACCGCTCCGCGGTCGACGCCGGCGACGTGGTCAAGGCGGAGAAGGCGGGTGTGGTCCAGGAGGTCTCCGCGGACTACATCACCACCGCCAACGACGACGGCACGTACATCACGTACCGCCTGGCCAAGTTCTCCCGGTCCAACCAGGGCACCTCGGTCAACCAGAAGGTCATCGTCCAGGAGGGCGACCGGATCATCGAGGGCCAGGTCCTGGCCGACGGTCCGGCCACCCAGAACGGCGAGATGGCGCTGGGCAAGAACCTGCTGGTCGCCTTCATGCCGTGGGAGGGTCACAACTACGAGGACGCGATCATCCTGTCGCAGCGCCTCGTGCAGGACGACGTCCTCTCCTCGATCCACATCGAGGAGCACGAGGTCGACGCCCGTGACACCAAGCTCGGCCCCGAGGAGATCACCCGGGACATCCCGAACGTCTCCGAGGAGGTCCTCGCCGACCTCGACGAGCGCGGCATCATCCGTATCGGTGCCGAGGTCATCGCCGGTGACATCCTCGTCGGCAAGGTCACGCCCAAGGGTGAGACCGAGCTGACGCCCGAGGAGCGTCTGCTGCGCGCGATCTTCGGTGAGAAGGCCCGTGAGGTCCGTGACACCTCGCTGAAGGTGCCGCACGGCGAGACCGGCAAGGTCATCGGTGTGCGCGTCTTCGACCGCGAGGAGGGCGACGAGCTTCCCCCCGGTGTGAACCAGCTGGTGCGCGTGTACGTCGCGCAGAAGCGCAAGATCACCGACGGTGACAAGCTCGCCGGCCGCCACGGCAACAAGGGCGTCATCTCGAAGATCCTGCCGATCGAGGACATGCCGTTCCTGGAGGACGGCACCCCGGTCGACATCATCCTCAACCCGCTGGGTGTGCCGTCCCGAATGAACCCGGGACAGGTCTTGGAGATCCACCTCGGCTGGCTCGCTAGCCAGGGCTGGGACGTCTCCGGCCTGGCGGACGAGTGGGCGCAGCGCCTGCAGGGCATCGGCGCCGACTCGGTTCCGGCGCGGACCAACGTCGCGACCCCGGTCTTCGACGGTGCCCGCGAGGACGAGCTGGCCGGTCTGCTCGAGCACACCCTGCCGAACCGCGACGGCGACCGCCTGGTCCTCCCGTCCGGCAAGGCGCGGCTGTTCGACGGCCGATCCGGTGAGCCGTTCCCGGACCCGATCTCGGTCGGCTACATGTACATCCTGAAGCTGCACCACCTGGTCGACGACAAGCTGCACGCCCGCTCGACCGGTCCGTACTCGATGATCACCCAGCAGCCGCTGGGTGGTAAGGCCCAGTTCGGTGGCCAGCGCTTCGGCGAGATGGAGGTGTGGGCCCTCGAGGCCTACGGCGCCGCCTACGCCCTCCAGGAGCTGCTGACCATCAAGTCCGACGACGTCACCGGCCGCGTGAAGGTCTACGAGGCCATCGTCAAGGGCGAGAACATCCCCGAGCCCGGCATCCCCGAGTCCTTCAAGGTGCTCATCAAGGAGATGCAGTCCCTGTGCCTCAACGTGGAGGTGCTGTCCTCGGACGGCATGTCCATCGAGATGCGCGACACCGACGAGGATGTCTTCCGCGCTGCGGAGGAGCTTGGCATCGACCTGTCCCGGCGTGAGCCGAGCAGCGTCGAAGAGGTCTGACGGGAGTCCGGCGGCCTTCGCCATGAAGGCCGCCGGCCCCAGGACCCCCGTATCAGACCCCATGACTTACAACCCTGAGAGGGATTGACGCATAGTGCTCGACGTCAACTTCTTCGACGAGCTCCGGATCGGTCTGGCCACCGCTGACGACATCCGTCAGTGGAGCCACGGCGAGGTCAAGAAGCCCGAGACGATCAACTACCGCACGCTCAAGCCCGAAAAGGACGGACTCTTCTGCGAGAAGATCTTCGGTCCGACCCGGGACTGGGAGTGCTACTGCGGCAAGTACAAGCGCGTCCGGTTCAAGGGCATCATCTGTGAGCGCTGCGGCGTCGAGGTGACTCGCGCCAAGGTGCGCCGTGAGCGGATGGGCCACATCGAGCTGGCCGCTCCCGTCACGCACATCTGGTACTTCAAGGGTGTCCCGAGCCGCCTGGGCTACCTGCTCGACCTGGCTCCCAAGGACCTCGAGAAGGTCATCTACTTCGCCGCGTACATGATCACGTACGTCGACGAGGAGCGCCGTACGCGCGACCTGCCCTCGCTGGAGGCCCACGTCTCCGTCGAGCGCCAGCAGATCGAGCAGCGCCGCGACGCCGACCTGGAGGCCCGCGCCAAGAAGCTCGAGTCCGACCTGGCCGAGCTGGAGGCCGAGGGCGCCAAGGCCGACGTGCGCCGCAAGGTGCGCGAGGGTGCCGAGCGTGAGATGAAGCAGCTGCGCGACCGTGCGCAGCGCGAGATCGACCGGCTCGACGAGGTGTGGACCCGGTTCAAGAACCTCAAGGTCCAGGACCTCGAGGGCGACGAGCTGCTCTACCGCGAGCTGCGGGACCGCTTCGGCACGTACTTCGACGGTTCGATGGGTGCCGCGGCGCTGCAGAAGCGCCTGGAGTCCTTCGACCTCGACGAGGAGGCCGAGAAGCTCCGCGAGATCATCCGCACCGGCAAGGGCCAGAAGAAGACCCGCGCCCTGAAGCGGCTGAAGGTCGTGTCTGCCTTCCTGCAGACCTCCAACAGCCCCAAGGGCATGGTCCTCGACTGCGTACCGGTCATCCCGCCGGACCTGCGTCCGATGGTGCAGCTGGACGGTGGCCGCTTCGCGACCTCCGACCTGAACGACCTGTACCGCCGTGTGATCAACCGCAACAACCGTCTGAAGAGGCTGCTCGACCTCGGCGCGCCCGAGATCATCGTCAACAACGAGAAGCGCATGCTTCAGGAGGCCGTTGACGCCCTCTTCGACAACGGTCGTCGCGGCCGCCCGGTGACCGGTCCCGGTAACCGCCCGCTGAAGTCCCTCAGCGACATGCTGAAGGGTAAGCAGGGCCGCTTCCGTCAGAACCTGCTCGGAAAGCGTGTCGACTACTCGGCGCGTTCCGTGATCGTCGTCGGTCCGCAGCTGAAGCTGCACCAGTGCGGTCTGCCGAAGGCGATGGCGCTGGAGCTCTTCAAGCCGTTCGTGATGAAGCGCCTGGTCGACCTGAACCACGCGCAGAACATCAAGAGCGCCAAGCGCATGGTCGAGCGCGGCCGTACGGTCGTGTACGACGTGCTGGAAGAGGTCATCGCGGAGCACCCGGTTCTGCTGAACCGTGCGCCCACGCTGCACCGCCTCGGCATCCAGGCCTTCGAGCCGCAGCTGGTCGAGGGCAAGGCCATCCAGATCCACCCGCTCGTCTGCACCGCGTTCAACGCGGACTTCGACGGTGACCAGATGGCCGTGCACCTGCCGCTGTCCGCGGAGGCGCAGGCCGAGGCCCGCATCCTGATGCTGTCCTCGAACAACATCCTCAAGCCGGCCGACGGCCGTCCGGTGACGATGCCGACCCAGGACATGGTCCTCGGTCTGTTCTTCCTCACCACCGACGGCGAGATGCGCGACCTCAAGGGCGAGGGCCGTTCCTTCGCCTCCGTCGCCGAGGCGATCATGGCCTTCGACGCGGGGGAGCTGTCGCTCCAGTCGAAGATCGACGTCCGCTTCCCGGTCGGCACCATCCCTCCGCGTGGCTGGACCCCGCCGGCGCGCGAGGAGGGCGAGCCCGAGTGGCAGCAGGGTGACAGCTTCCGGCTGAACACCACCCTTGGCCGTGCGCTCTTCAACGAGCTGCTGCCCGAGGACTACCCGTTCGTCGACTACGAGGTCGGCAAGAAGCAGCTCTCCGAGATCGTCAACGACCTCGCCGAGCGCTACCCGAAGGTCATCGTGGCGGCGACGCTCGACAACCTGAAGGCGGCCGGCTTCTACTGGGCCACCCGTTCCGGCGTCACCGTCGCCATCTCCGACGTCGTCGTTCCCGACGCGAAGAAGGCGATCGTCGCCGGTTACGAGGCGCAGGACGAGAAGGTCCAGAAGCAGTACGAGCGCGGTCTGATCACCAAGGACGAGCGCACGCAGGAGCTCATCGCGATCTGGACGAAGGCGACCAACGAGGTCGCCGAGGCGATGAACGACAACTTCCCGAAGACCAACCCGATCTTCATGATGGTGAACTCGGGCGCCCGAGGGAACATGATGCAGATGCGTCAGATCGCCGGTATGCGCGGTCTGGTGTCCAACGCCAAGAACGAGACCATCCCGCGGCCTATCAAGGCGTCGTTCCGTGAGGGCCTCTCCGTGCTGGAGTACTTCATCTCCACGCACGGCGCCCGTAAGGGTCTGGCGGACACCGCCCTGCGTACCGCCGACTCGGGTTACCTCACCCGTCGTCTGGTCGACGTCTCGCAGGACGTCATCATCCGTGAGGAGGACTGCGGCACCGACCGCGGCCTGCGCCTGCGGATCGCGGAGCGGGACGCGGCGGGCAACCTGATCAAGGCGGACAACGTCGAGACCAGCGTGTACGCACGTGCGCTGGCCGAGGACATCGTCGCCGACGGCAAGGTGCTGGCCCCGGCCAACACCGACCTGGGCGACGTCCTCATCGACGAGCTGGTGAAGCACGGCATCGAGGAGGTCAAGACCCGCTCGGTCCTGACCTGCGAGTCCGCGGTCGGCACGTGCGCCATGTGCTACGGCCGTTCGCTCGCCACCGGCAAGCTGGTCGACATCGGTGAGGCGGTCGGCATCATCGCCGCCCAGTCCATCGGTGAGCCCGGCACCCAGCTGACGATGCGTACCTTCCACACCGGTGGTGTGGCCGGTGACGACATCACCCAGGGTCTGCCGCGTGTCGTCGAGCTCTTCGAGGCCCGTACCCCGAAGGGTGTCGCCCCGATCTCCGAGGCCTCCGGCCGCGCCCGGATCGAGGAGACCGAGAAGACCAAGAAGATCGTCATCACCCCGGACGACGGCAGTGACGAGACGGCTTACCCGATCTCGAAGCGCGCCCGTCTCCTGGTCAGCGAGGGCGAGCACGTCGAGGTGGGCCAGAAGCTCACCGTGGGTGCCACCAACCCGCACGACGTGCTGCGCATCCTGGGCCAGCGCGCCGTCCAGGTCCACCTGGTCGGCGAGGTCCAGAAGGTGTACAACTCGCAGGGTGTGTCGATCCACGACAAGCACATCGAGATCATCATCCGGCAGATGCTGCGCCGCGTGACGATCATCGAGTCCGGCGACGCCGAGCTGCTGCCCGGCGAGCTGGTCGAGCGCTCGAAGTTCGAACACGAGAACCGTCGTGTGGTCCAGGAGGGCGGTCACCCGGCCTCCGGCCGTCCGCAGCTCATGGGTATCACCAAGGCCTCGCTGGCCACGGAGTCCTGGCTGTCGGCGGCGTCCTTCCAGGAGACGACCAGGGTCCTCACGGACGCGGCGATCAACGCCAAGTCCGACTCCCTGATCGGCCTCAAGGAGAACGTCATCATCGGAAAGCTCATCCCGGCCGGTACGGGCCTGTCCCGCTACCGCAACATCCGGGTCGAGCCGACCGAGGAAGCCAAGGCCGCGATGTACTCGGCCGTCGGCTACGACGACATCGACTACTCGCCGTTCGGCACGGGCTCCGGCCAGGCCGTGCCGCTGGAGGACTACGACTACGGTCCGTACAACCAGTAAGCGAGTCGCCTGACCGAAGGGCGGTCATCCTGTGGGGTGGCCGCCCTTCGGCGTGCCCGGATCTCTGCCGGTTCTGTGCCGGTCTCGTCGGTTCGGCGCATCATGGAGGGACTTCGGCGCATGATGGAGGGACTCCGGCGCTCCGGGAGGTGCTCCGTGTCGCAGTCGTCGTTTCAGCCGTGGCAGCCCTGGGGTCCGGGGCAGGGCCAAGGGCAGAGCCAGGGCCAAGGCCGGGGCCAGGGTCAGGGCCATGAGCAAGGGCATCGTCCGGGGGACGAGCAGGGGTATGGCCCGGTGCCCGGGCCGGGGTATGCGTACGGCCCGGAGCGGGATCGGTTCGTGCCGGCGTACGGGGCGGGGCATGTGCCGGTGCCGCGGCCCTGGGCGGAGGCCAGTGGGTCCTCGATGCTGGCCTCGCACGCCGACCGGGAACGGGCCGTGGACGTGTTGCGGGCCGGGTTCGGCGAGGGGCGGCTGGAGCAGGACGAGTTCGAGAAACGGGTGGCGCGGGCGTATGCCGCCCGTACGGTGGGGGAGTTGGCGCACATCGTCGCCGACCTGCCGCAGGGGCCCGTACCGCAGCCCAGCGCCGTACCGCGGACGTTCCTGCCGGCGCCGCGGCCGCAGACGAACGGGAAGGCGGTCGGAGCCGCGGTGTGCGGGCTGCTGTGCGTGCCGACCTTCGGGCTCACCGGGATACCGGCGATCGTGCTGGGGCACTCGGCACGCTCCGAGATGCGCCGTACCGGGGAGACCGGCGACGGGCTGGCGCTCACCGGGCTCGTCCTCGGCTGGATGTCGACCGCCGGCTGGGCGATCGTCATGACGCTGATGTTCGCGGTCGCCGTCGCGTCGGGGGGGTGATCGTGACGGCCGTGCGGAGGGCTGGGCGAAGATCGCCGGGGGCGCGGACTGACGTGCGAGGATCGCTCGGATGAAGATCGAATGTGGCGCGTGGTCTTGACACGAGCCGCTGGACAATGTGGGCGGCACCCATTTGTTTTGACCGCAGCGAATGCGATAGGTACGCTCAGACCTTGTGCCTGGGGTGTGCCTTGGCTCTCCTGCGTGCCTTCAACCGCTTAGAGAGCCGAAACCGGCCACCGTAATCTGCGCCTCTTTCTGCCGCTCGGCAGGAATCTGCGGGATTCGACACACCCGACCGCGTGGGTCGGCGACGTTCCAGGTTAGCTGTACCCATCGGCACACAGAAACCGGAGAAGTAGTGCCTACGATCCAGCAGCTGGTCCGCAAGGGCCGGCAGGACAAGGTCGAGAAGAACAAGACGCCCGCACTCGAGGGGTCCCCTCAGCGTCGTGGCGTCTGCACGCGTGTGTTCACGACCACCCCGAAGAAGCCGAACTCGGCCCTCCGCAAGGTCGCGCGTGTGCGTCTGACCAGCGGGATCGAGGTCACGGCCTACATTCCGGGTGAGGGGCACAACCTGCAGGAGCACTCGATCGTGCTCGTGCGCGGCGGCCGTGTGAAGGACCTGCCGGGTGTTCGCTACAAGATCATCCGCGGTTCCCTCGACACTCAGGGTGTCAAGAACCGCAAGCAGGCCCGCAGCCGCTACGGCGCCAAGAAGGAGAAGTAAGAATGCCTCGTAAGGGCCCCGCCCCGAAGCGCCCGGTCATCATCGACCCGGTCTACGGCTCTCCTCTGGTGACCTCCCTGATCAACAAGGTGCTGCTGAACGGCAAGCGCTCCACCGCCGAGCGCATCGTCTACGGCGCCATGGAGGGCCTGCGCGAGAAGACCGGCAACGACCCGGTCATCACGCTGAAGCGCGCTCTCGAGAACATCAAGCCGACCCTCGAGGTCAAGTCCCGCCGTGTCGGTGGTGCCACCTACCAGGTGCCGGTCGAGGTCAAGCCCGGCCGTGCCAACACCCTGGCGCTGCGCTGGCTGGTCGGTTACTCCCGCGCCCGTCGCGAGAAGACCATGACCGAGCGTCTGCTCAACGAGCTCCTCGACGCCAGCAACGGCCTCGGTGCCGCTGTGAAGAAGCGCGAGGACACGCACAAGATGGCCGAGTCCAACAAGGCCTTCGCGCACTACCGCTGGTAGTCGCAGACCCCATCGAGACCGAGAGAAGACGAAAGCCTTATGGCTACCACTTCGCTTGACCTGGCCAGGGTCCGCAACATCGGGATCATGGCCCACATCGACGCGGGCAAGACGACCACCACCGAGCGGATCCTGTTCTACACCGGCGTTTCGTACAAGATCGGTGAGGTCCACGACGGCGCTGCCACCATGGACTGGATGGAGCAGGAGCAGGAGCGTGGCATCACGATCACCTCTGCTGCCACCACCTGCCACTGGCCGCTGGAGAACGTCGACCACACCATCAACATCATCGACACGCCGGGTCACGTCGACTTCACCGTCGAGGTGGAGCGTTCCCTGCGTGTGCTCGACGGTGCCGTGACGGTGTTCGACGGCGTCGCCGGCGTCGAGCCCCAGTCCGAGACCGTGTGGCGTCAGGCGGACCGCTACGGCGTCCCGCGTATCTGCTTCGTCAACAAGCTCGACCGCACCGGTGCCGAGTTCCACCGCTGCGTCGACATGATCACCGACCGCCTGGGCGCGCAGCCGCTGGTCATGCAGATCCCGATCGGTGCCGAGGCCGACTTCAAGGGCGTTGTGGACCTGGTCCGCATGAAGGCCCTGGTCTGGTCCGCCGAGGCGACCAAGGGCGAGATGTACGACACCGTCGACATCCCGGCCACGCACGCCGAGGCCGCCGAGGAGTGGCGCGGCAAGCTGCTGGAGGCCGTCGCCGAGAACGACGAAGAGCTGATGGAGCTGTACCTGGAGGGCGAGGAGCCCACCGAGGAGCAGCTGTACGCGGCGATCCGCCGTATCACCATCGCCTCCGGCAAGGGCTCCGGCACCACGGTGACCCCGGTCTTCTGCGGCACCGCCTTCAAGAACAAGGGCGTTCAGCCGCTGCTCGACGCGGTCGTGCGCTACCTGCCGTCCCCGGTCGACATCGAGGCCATCGAGGGCCACGACGTCAAGGACCCGGAGAAGGTCGTCGCGCGCAAGCCGTCCGACGAGGAGCCGCTTTCGGCGCTGGCGTTCAAGATCATGAGCGACCCGCACCTCGGCAAGCTCACCTTCGTCCGCGTGTACTCCGGCCGCCTGGTGTCCGGCACCGCCGTGCTGAACTCCGTCAAGGGCAAGAAGGAGCGCATCGGCAAGATCTACCGCATGCACGCGAACAAGCGTGAGGAGATCGAGTCGGTGGGCGCCGGCGACATCATCGCCGTCATGGGTCTGAAGCAGACCACGACCGGTGAGACGCTGTGCGACGACAAGCAGCCGGTGATCCTGGAGTCCATGGACTTCCCGGCGCCGGTCATCCAGGTCGCCATCGAGCCCAAGTCGAAGGGCGACCAGGAGAAGCTGGGCGTTGCGATCCAGCGCCTGGCCGAGGAGGACCCGTCCTTCCAGGTCCACTCGGACGAGGAGACCGGCCAGACCATCATCGGCGGTATGGGCGAGCTGCACCTCGAGGTGCTGGTCGACCGTATGAAGCGCGAGTTCAAGGTCGAGGCCAACGTCGGCAAGCCGCAGGTCGCGTACCGCGAGACGATCCGCAAGGCCGTCGAGAAGGTCGAGTACACCCACAAGAAGCAGACGGGTGGTACCGGCCAGTTCGGTAGGGTCATCATCGCGGTCGAGCCGATCGAGGGCGGCGACGCCTCCTACGAGTTCGTGAACAAGGTGACCGGTGGTCGCATCCCGAAGGAGTACATCCCTTCGGTCGACGCCGGCTGCCAGGAGGCCATGCAGTTCGGCATCCTCGCCGGTTACGAGATGACCGGTGTGCGCGTGACGCTGCTCGACGGTGCCTACCACGAGGTCGACTCCTCCGAGCTCGCGTTCAAGATCGCCGGGTCGCAGGCCTTCAAGGAGGCCGCGCGCAAGGCCAGCCCCGTACTGCTCGAGCCGATGATGGCCGTCGAGGTCACCACGCCCGAGGACTACATGGGTGACGTCATCGGCGACATCAACTCCCGCCGTGGCCAGATCCAGGCCATGGAGGAGCGGGCCGGTGCCCGCCTCGTGAAGGGTCTCGTGCCCCTGTCGGAGATGTTCGGCTACGTCGGAGACCTCCGCAGCAAGACGTCGGGTCGCGCAAGTTACTCGATGCAGTTCGACTCCTACGCCGAGGTTCCGCGGAACGTCGCCGAGGAGATCATCGCGAAGGCCAAGGGCGAGTAACGGAGCCCGTCTCCACGCCGTAGGCTTGACTCCGGAGCCTTGAGGGGCATTCGCCGCATTCCGGGTGAATGCCCCGGGCCCGGGCTTTATCAGCAAAGATCACCTGGCGCCGATGAAGTAAGGCGTACAGAACCACTCCACAGGAGGACCCCAGTGGCGAAGGCGAAGTTCGAGCGGACTAAGCCGCACGTCAACATCGGCACCATCGGTCACATCGACCACGGTAAGACCACCCTCACGGCGGCTATTACCAAGGTGCTGCACGACGCGTACCCGGACCTGAACGAGTCCACCCCGTTCGACAACATCGACAAGGCGCCCGAGGAGCGTCAGCGCGGTATCACCATCTCCATCGCGCACGTCGAGTACCAGACCGAGGCGCGTCACTACGCCCACGTCGACTGCCCGGGTCACGCGGACTACATCAAGAACATGATCACCGGTGCCGCCCAGATGGACGGCGCGATCCTGGTGGTCGCCGCGACCGACGGCCCGATGCCGCAGACCAAGGAGCACGTCCTCCTGGCCCGCCAGGTCGGCGTTCCCTACATCGTGGTCGCCCTGAACAAGGCCGACATGGTGGACGACGAGGAGATCCTGGAGCTCGTCGAGCTCGAGGTCCGTGAACTCCTCACCGAGTACGAGTTCCCGGGCGACGACGTTCCGGTCGTCAAGGTCTCCGCGCTGAAGGCGCTGGAGGGCGACAAGGAATGGTCGCAGTCCGTCCTGGAGCTCATGAACGCCGTCGACACCGCGATCCCGGAGCCGGAGCGCGACGTCGACAAGCCGTTCCTGATGCCGATCGAGGACGTCTTCACCATCACCGGTCGCGGTACGGTCGTCACCGGCCGTATCGAGCGCGGTGTGCTCAAGGTGAACGAGTCGGTCGACATCATCGGCATCAAGCAGGAGAAGACGACCACCACGGTCACCGGCATCGAGATGTTCCGCAAGCTGCTGGACGAGGGCCAGGCCGGTGAGAACGTCGGTCTCCTCCTCCGCGGTATCAAGCGCGAGGACGTCGAGCGCGGCCAGGTCATCATCAAGCCGAACACGGTGACCCCGCACACCGAGTTCGAGGCCCAGGCCTACATCCTGTCCAAGGACGAGGGTGGCCGCCACACGCCGTTCTTCAACAACTACCGCCCGCAGTTCTACTTCCGTACGACGGACGTGACCGGCGTCGTGACCCTCCCCGAGGGCACCGAGATGGTCATGCCGGGTGACAACACCGAGATGAAGGTGGAGCTCATCCAGCCCGTCGCCATGGAGGAGGGGCTGAAGTTCGCCATCCGCGAGGGTGGCCGGACCGTGGGCGCCGGCCAGGTCACCAAGATCGTCAAGTAAGTCCCCGGACTTGCTCGAGGGTCGTCCGACCTGACAAGGCCTGAAGGGGCTCGTACGACTTCGGTCGTCCGGGCCCCTTTGCCGTACCCGCCCGCGGGATGCGGATGCAGTTGGCCGCTTTCGGACACGGGACCGGAGAAAGGCCCAGGTTTCACCCGGACCAGGGCGAGCGAGCGAGGCCGAAACCGACCAACTGCGCCCCGTCACGCGCGGGGGAGACAGCCCCCGGTACGAGCACGACGCCCGGGGTCGAATCGCTGGGAGGAGTAACGTGGTCAGCCGCGCGAGCCGCCCCTGGTTTGACCCAGGTCACCTCGGGGGTATCCTCTCCGGCTCGATTGGCGTCGGCACCGCCCCATATGGCAGACTGTCCGAGTTGCTCGGTCGAGTGTTGATGCTGCGCGCCTCCCGCCGGGAGGACCGGAAGCGAGTCCCACAGTACTCGTCGTCTCCATGTGAGACGGACGTACGGGAATCTTTCGGGAAGCGTTGGTGCGGCACCGGCCAGGCGCCCGGTGGGCTTCTCGTCCCCGGCCAACGGTTCCGGCAGGGCCGTGTCCCCCAGCAGGGATGTTCGTACAAGGGGCATCTGTGTCAGCGGGAGTGCGACACGCCCGACCGCGTGGGTCGGAGGAGAAGGCAGACAGGAACATCGGGTTCCAGAGCGTAAAGAGAGACAGGACTACGAAGTAGCCATGGCGGGACAGAAGATCCGCATCCGGCTCAAGGCCTACGACCACGAGGTCATCGACAGCTCGGCGAAGAAGATCGTCGAGACGGTGACCCGCACTGGTGCGTCGGTCGCGGGCCCGGTGCCGCTGCCCACTGAGAAGAACGTGTACTGCGTCATCAAGTCGCCGCACAAGTACAAGGACTCGCGCGAGCACTTCGAGATGCGCACGCACAAGCGCCTGATCGACATCCTCGACCCGACCCCCAAGACCGTTGACTCTCTGATGCGACTCGACCTCCCGGCCGGTGTCGACATCGAGATCAAGCTCTGAGGCGCGGTGATCTGAGTAATGACCAGGCAGATCAAGGGCATCCTGGGCGAGAAGCTCGGCATGACGCAGGTCTGGGACGAGAACAACCGTGTCGTCCCGGTGACCGTCGTCAAGGCCGGACCCAACGTCGTCACCCAGGTGCGTAAGAACGACGTCGACGGCTACGAGTCCGTCCAGATCGCCTTCGGCGAGATCGACCCGCGCAAGGTGAACAAGCCCCTCAAGGGCCACTTCGCCAAGGCCGACGTCACCCCCCGTCGTCACCTCGTCGAGATCCGCACCGCGGACGCCTCCGAGTACACGCTGGGCCAGGAGATCACCGCTCAGGTGTTCGAGGCCGGCGTGAAGGTCGACGTGACCGGCAAGAGCAAGGGCAAGGGCTTCGCCGGTGTCATGAAGCGCCACAACTTCGGTGGCCTCGGCGCCGGGCACGGTACCCAGCGCAAGCACCGCTCTCCCGGTTCCATCGGTGGCTGCGCCACCCCGGGCCGTGTGTTCAAGGGCCTCCGCATGGCGGGTCGTATGGGCAACGAGCGGGTCACCACCCAGAACCTGACCGTCCACGCCGTTGACGCGGAGAAGGGTCTGCTGCTCATCAAGGGCGCGGTTCCCGGTCCGAACGGCGGCCTCGTCCTGGTCCGCACCGCGGCCAAGGGGGCCTGAGGTAATGAGCACTGTTGACATCCTTTCGCCTGCCGGCGAGAAGGCCGGTACCGTCGAGCTCCCCGCGGAGATCTTCGGTGTGGAGAAGGTCAGCATCCCGCTGATCCACCAGGTCGTCGTCGCGCAGAACGCCGCTGCCCGCCAGGGCACGCACAAGACCAAGACCCGCGGTGAAGTCCGCGGTGGCGGCAAGAAGCCGTACCGCCAGAAGGGCACCGGCCGCGCCCGTCAGGGTTCGACCCGCGCCCCGCAGTTCGCCGGTGGTGGCGTCGTCCACGGCCCGCAGCCGCGTGACTACTCGCAGCGGACCCCGAAGAAGATGAAGGCCGCGGCCCTGCGCCACGCCCTCACCGACCGGGCCCGCCACAACCGCATCCACGTCGTCTCCGGCGTGGTCGAGGGCGAGACCCCCTCCACGAAGGCCGCCAAGTCGCTGTTCGGCAAGATCTCGGAGCGCAAGAACCTGCTCCTGGTCGTCGACCGCGCCGACGAGGCCGCGTGGCTGTCCGCCCGCAACCTGCCCCAGGTCCACATCCTGGAGCCGGGCCAGCTGAACACGTACGACGTTCTCGTCTCGGACGACGTGGTCTTCACCAAGGCCGCTTTCGAGTCCTTCGTCGCCGGCCCGAACAAGGCCAACGACACCGAAGGGAGCGAGGCCTGATGGCTGCACGTCACCCCTCCATCGCCTCGAAGGCCGCCAAGAAGGCCAAGGAGGCGCGGCTGAAGAAGGCGCGCCGCCACGCCACCGAGGGCAAGAACACCGTCGTCACCCCGGCGAGCAAGGCGTACACGGACCCCCGTGACGTCCTGGTCAAGCCGGTCGTGTCCGAGAAGAGCTACGCGCTCCTCGACGAGAACAAGTACACGTTCGTCGTCGACCCGCGTGCCAACAAGACCCAGATCAAGCAGGCCGTCGAGACGGTCTTCGAGGTCAAGGTCACCGGGGTCAACACGATCAACCGCCAGGGCAAGCGCAAGCGGACCCGCACCGGCTTCGGCCAGCGTGCGTCCACCAAGCGCGCGATCGTGACCCTCGCCGAGGGCGACCGTATCGACATCTTCGGCGGTCCGACCTCCTGACCGGAGGTCTGGAGCGTCCAGATTTCGGAAGAACTTCCGAGGACTGAGAGACAATGGGTATCCGCAAGTACAAGCCGACGACTCCTGGCCGTCGTGGCGCCAGCGTCGCCGACTTCGTCGAGGTCACGCGGTCCACGCCGGAGAAGTCGCTGGTCCGTCCCCTGCACAGCAAGGGCGGCCGTAACAATTCCGGTCGTGTGACCGTGCGCCACCAGGGTGGTGGCCACAAGCGCGCCTACCGCGTGATCGACTTCCGTCGGCACGACAAGGACGGCGTGCCGGCGAAGGTCGCGCACATCGAGTACGACCCCAACCGCACCGCGCGCATCGCGCTGCTGCACTACGCGGACGGCGAGAAGCGTTACATCCTCGCGCCGCGTGGCCTCAGCCAGGGCGACCGCGTCGAGAACGGCCCCGGGGCCGACATCAAGCCGGGCAACAACCTCGCCCTGCGCAACATCCCGGTCGGTACGACGCTGCACGCCATCGAGCTGCGTCCCGGCGGCGGCGCGAAGTTCGCCCGCTCCGCCGGCGCCTCGGTGCAGCTGCTCGCGAAGGAGGGCCAGATGGCCCACCTGCGCATGCCGTCCGGTGAGATCCGCCTGGTCGACGTGCGCTGCCGCGCCACCGTCGGCGAGGTCGGCAACGCCGAGCAGAGCAACATCAACTGGGGCAAGGCGGGCCGCAAGCGGTGGCTGGGCGTTCGCCCGACCGTCCGTGGTGTGGTCATGAACCCGGTTGACCACCCGCACGGTGGTGGTGAGGGCCGGACCTCCGGTGGTCGCCACCCCGTGTCCCCGTGGGGCCAGAAGGAAGGCCGTACTCGTTCGCCCAAGAAGGCGTCGAACAAGTACATCGTCCGCCGCCGCAAGACGAACAAGAAGCGCTAAGGACGGGTTGAGATGCCTCGTAGCCTGAAGAAGGGACCCTTCGTCGACGACCACCTGATCAAGAAGGTGGACGCCCAGAACGAAGCCGGTTCCAAGAACGTCATCAAGACCTGGTCCCGTCGCTCGATGATCGTCCCGGCCATGCTCGGCCACACGATCGCGGTGCACAACGGCAAGACCCACATCCCGGTGTTCGTCACCGAGTCGATGGTCGGCCACAAGCTCGGCGAGTTCTCGCCGACCCGCACCTTCCGGGGCCACGTCAAGGACGACCGGAAGTCGAAGCGCCGCTAAGCGGATCGCATTCAGACAGAGAAAACCTGAAGGGACAACCATGGAAGCCAGGGCCCAGGCGCGGTACATCCGCGTCACGCCCATGAAGGCCCGCCGCGTGGTGGACCTCATCCGTGGCATGGACGCCACGGAGGCCCAGGCGGTCCTGCGATTCGCTCCGCAGGCCGCCTCCGTGCCGGTCGGCAAGGTGCTCGACAGCGCCATTGCCAACGCCGCGCACAACTACGACCACACCGACGCCGACAGCCTCTTCATCTCCGAGGCGTACGTCGACGAGGGCCCGACCCTGAAGCGGTTCCGGCCGCGCGCCCAGGGCCGTGCCTACCGGATCCGCAAGCGGACCAGCCACATCACCGTGGTCGTCAGCAGCAAGGAAGGAACCCGGTAATGGGCCAGAAGGTAAACCCGCATGGGTTCCGGCTCGGTGTCACCACCGACTTCAAGTCGCGCTGGTACGCCGACAAGCTGTACAAGGACTACGTCAAGGAAGACGTCGCCATCCGCCGGATGATGACGTCCGGCATGGAGCGCGCCGGCATCTCCAAGGTGGAGATCGAGCGCACCCGTGACCGCGTCCGCGTCGACATCCACACCGCGCGTCCGGGCATCGTCATCGGCCGCCGTGGCGCCGAGGCCGACCGCATCCGCGGCGACCTCGAGAAGCTCACGGGCAAGCAGGTCCAGCTGAACATCCTCGAGGTCAAGAACCCCGAGACCGACGCTCAGCTGGTCGCCCAGGCCGTCGCCGAGCAGCTGTCCTCCCGCGTCTCGTTCCGCCGCGCCATGCGCAAGAGCATGCAGTCGGCGATGAAGGCGGGCGCCAAGGGCATCAAGATCCAGTGCGGTGGCCGCCTCGGCGGCGCCGAGATGTCCCGCTCGGAGTTCTACCGCGAGGGCCGCGTGCCCCTGCACACGCTCCGCGCGAACGTCGACTACGGCTTCTTCGAGGCCAAGACGACCTTCGGCCGCATCGGTGTGAAGGTCTGGATCTACAAGGGCGACGTCAAGAACATCGCCGAGGTCCGTGCCGAGAACGCTGCCGCCCGTGCGGGTAACCGCCCGGCCCGCGGTGGCGCCGACCGCCCGGCCCGTGGTGGCCGCGGTGGCGAGCGGCGCGGTCGCAAGCCGCAGCAGCAGGCTCCCGCCGCCGAGGCCCCCAAGGCTGAGTCCTCGGCGGCCCCCGCAGCTGCTCCGGCTGAGAGCACCGGAACGGAGGCCTGACCGACATGCTGATCCCCCGTAGGGTCAAGCACCGCAAGCAGCACCACCCGAAGCGCAACGGCATGTCCAAGGGTGGCACGCAGGTTGCGTTCGGCGAGTACGGCATCCAGGCGATGACCCCGGCATACGTGACGAACCGTCAGATCGAGGCCGCTCGTATCGCCATGACGCGTCACATCAAGCGTGGTGGCAAGGTCTGGATCAACATCTACCCGGACCGTCCGCTCACCAAGAAGCCCGCCGAGACCCGCATGGGTTCCGGTAAGGGTTCTCCGGAGTGGTGGATCGCCAACGTCAAGCCCGGACGCGTGATGTTCGAGCTGTCGTACCCCAACGAGAAGATCGCCCGTGAGGCGCTGACGCGTGCGGCCCACAAGCTGCCGATGAAGTGCCGGATCGTCAAGCGCGAGGCAGGTGAAGCGTGATGTCGGCCGGTACCAAGGCGTCCGAGCTGCGCGAGCTGGGCAACGAGGAGCTTCTGGCGAAGCTCCGCGAGGCCAAGGAAGAGCTGTTCAACCTCCGCTTCCAGGCGGCGACGGGCCAGCTCGAGAATCACGGTCGGCTGAAGGCCGTTCGTAAGGACATCGCGCGGATCTACACCCTGATGCGTGAGCGCGAGCTGGGCATCGAGACGGTGGAGAACGCCTGATGAGCGAGAGCAACGTGACAGAGACTGCAAACCAGAGCGGCTCCGCCGCGGGGACGGAGCAGCGCGGCTTCCGCAAGACCCGCGAGGGTTACGTCGTCAGCGACAAGATGGACAAGACCGTCGTCGTCGCCGTCGAGGACCACGTCAAGCACGCGCTGTACGGCAAGGTCATCCGCCGTACGAACAAGCTCAAGGCGCACGACGAGCAGAACGCCGCGGGTGTCGGCGACCGCGTCCTCCTCATGGAGACCCGGCCGCTGTCCGCGACCAAGCGCTGGCGCGTCGTCGAGATCCTCGAGAAGGCCAAGTAATTACTGCGGGGCAAACCCCGCAGGTCAGTTCCGCCAGGCTCCGGGGGACCGCGATGAGCGGCCCCCGGGGAACCGGCAGACGATCAGGAGATAGACGTGATCCAGCAGGAGTCGCGACTGCGTGTCGCCGACAACACTGGTGCGAAGGAGATCCTTTGCATCCGTGTGCTCGGCGGCTCCGGTCGCCGCTACGCGGGTATCGGTGACGTCATCGTCGCCACCGTCAAGGACGCGATCCCCGGTGGCAACGTGAAGAAGGGTGACGTCGTCAAGGCGGTCATCGTTCGCACCGTTAAGGAGCGCCGTCGTCCGGACGGCTCGTACATCCGCTTCGACGAGAACGCCGCCGTCATTCTGAAGAACGACGGCGACCCTCGCGGCACCCGTATCTTCGGCCCGGTGGGCCGTGAGCTGCGCGAGAAGAAGTTCATGAAGATCATCTCCCTCGCGCCGGAGGTGCTGTGAGCATGAAGATCAAGAAGGGTGACCTGGTCCAGGTCATCACCGGCAAGGACAAGGGCAAGCAGGGCAAGGTCATCGCCGCTTACCCGCGCGAGGAGCGTGTCCTGGTCGAGGGTGTCAACCGGGTCAAGAAGCACACCAAGGCCGGTCCGACGGCTCGCGGCTCGCAGGCCGGCGGGATCGTGACCACCGAGGCCCCGATTCACGTCAGCAACGTGATGCTGGTCGTGGAGAAGGACGGCAACAAGGTCCCGACCCGCGTCGGCTACCGCTTCGACGACGAAGGCAACAAGATCCGCGTTGCCAAGCGGACGGGTGAGGACATCTGATGACGACCACCGTGACTCCGCGTCTGAAGCAGAAGTACCGCGAGGAGATCGCCGGCAAGCTGCGTGACGAGTTCAAGTACGAGAACGTCATGCAGGTTCCGGGCCTCGTCAAGATCGTGGTCAACATGGGTGTGGGCGACGCCGCCCGCGACTCCAAGCTGATCGAGGGCGCCATCCGCGACCTCACCACGATCACCGGTCAGAAGCCGGCCGTCACCAAGGCCCGCAAGTCCATCGCGCAGTTCAAGCTGCGCGAGGGACAGCCGATCGGTGCCCACGTCACGCTCCGTGGCGACCGCATGTGGGAGTTCCTGGACCGCACCCTGTCGCTCGCGCTGCCGCGCATCCGCGACTTCCGCGGCCTGTCCCCCAAGCAGTTCGACGGCCGTGGCAACTACACCTTCGGTCTCACGGAGCAGGTCATGTTCCACGAGATCGACCAGGACAAGATCGACCGCGTCCGGGGTATGGACATCACCGTGGTCACCACGGCGACCAACGACGCTGAGGGCCGCGCGCTCCTCCGTCACCTCGGCTTCCCCTTCAAGGAGGCGTGAGCGAGATGGCGAAGAAGGCTCTGATCGCGAAGGCTGCTCGCAAGCCCAAGTTCGGCGTGCGTGCGTACACCCGCTGCCAGCGCTGCGGTCGTCCGCACTCCGTGTACCGCAAGTTCGGCCTCTGCCGCGTGTGCCTTCGTGAGATGGCTCACCGTGGCGAGCTGCCGGGCGTGACCAAGAGCTCCTGGTAATCCCGTAACAGGGCATTCCAGAGGCTCTCGGTAAGCAATGGGCGTGTCAGGCGCCCTCCCCTCCATGGCATAGGCTAGGAGGGTTGGGCGCCTGACTGCCGCCCGTACGACTTACTACGCCGTAGGTCCACCGCGCCGCACCCGTCCCGTCTCGGATCGGGGAGAGGGATGGCGCACCAGGAAACCCCGGCGAGAGAGGCCGAAGGCCAATTCATGACCATGACTGATCCGATCGCAGACATGCTCACGCGTCTGCGGAACGCGAACTCGGCATACCACGACTCTGTGTCGATGCCGCACTCGAAGATCAAGTCGCACATCGCGGAGATCCTCCAGCAGGAGGGCTTCATCACGGGCTGGAAGGTCGAGGACGCCGAGGTCGGCAAGAACCTCGTCCTGGAGCTGAAGTTCGGCCCCAACCGTGAGCGCTCCATCGCGGGTATCAAGCGGATCTCCAAGCCCGGTCTCCGGGTCTACGCGAAGTCCACCAACCTGCCGAAGGTGCTCGGCGGCCTCGGCGTGGCGATCATCTCCACGTCCCACGGTCTGCTCACCGACAAGCAGGCGCAGAAGAAGGGCGTGGGTGGGGAAGTCCTCGCCTACGTCTGGTAATTCGGGAACGGAGGAGAGACACAATGTCGCGTATCGGCAAGCTCCCCATCCCGGTTCCCGCCGGCGTGGACGTCACCATCGACGGCCGTACGGTCGCGGTCAAGGGCCCCAAGGGCGAACTGACCCACACCGTTGTCGCGCCGATCGAGATCGCTAAGGGCGAGGACGGCACCCTCCAGGTGCTGCGCCCGAACGACGAGCGGCAGAGCAAGGCCCTGCACGGCCTGTCCCGCACGCTGGTGGCGAACATGATCACCGGTGTGACCCAGGGATACGTCAGGAAGCTCGAAATCAGCGGTGTCGGTTACCGCGTCCAGGCCAAGGGCTCCAACCTGGAGTTCTCCCTGGGCTACAGCCACCCGATCCTGGTCGAGGCCCCCGAGGGCATCACCTTCAAGGTGGAGACCCCGACCCGTTTCTCGGTCGAGGGCATCGACAAGCAGAAGGTCGGCGAGGTTGCGGCCAACATCCGCAAGCTGCGCAAGCCCGACCCGTACAAGGCCAAGGGCGTCAAGTACGAGGGCGAAGTCATCCGCCGCAAGGTCGGAAAGGCGGGTAAGTAAGCCATGGCATACGGGCAGAAGATCCTGAAGGGCGACGCCTACAAGCGCGCCGCGATCAAGCGCCGTCACATCCGGATCCGCAAGCGGATCAACGGTACGGCGGAGCGTCCCCGTCTGGTCGTGACCCGCTCCAACCGCCACATCGTGGCGCAGGTGATCGACGACCTGAAGGGCCACACCGTGGCGTCGGCGTCCACCCTGGACAGCTCGATCCGCGGTGGCGAGGACGACAAGTCCACGCAGGCCAAGAAGGTCGGCGCCCTGGTCGCCGAGCGTGCCAAGGCCGCCGGTGTCGAGGCCGTCGTGTTCGACCGTGGTGGTAACCAGTACGCGGGGCGCATCGCCGCCCTGGCGGACGCCGCCCGCGAGGCCGGACTCAAGTTCTGAGTCCTGGTTCCGTAGCTAGCGGAGACAGAGAGAGGTAATTCCAATGGCTGGACCCCAGCGCCGCGGTGGCGGTGCCGGTGGCGGCGAGCGGCGGGACCGGAAGGGCCGTGACGGCGGCGCAGCTGCCGCCGAGAAGACCGCGTACGTTGAGCGCGTTGTCGCGATCAACCGCGTCGCCAAGGTTGTGAAGGGTGGTCGTCGCTTCAGCTTCACCGCGCTGGTCGTGGTGGGCGACGGCGACGGCACCGTGGGTGTCGGATACGGCAAGGCCAAGGAGGTGCCGGCCGCCATCGCCAAGGGCGTTGAGGAGGCCAAGAAGCACTTCTTCAAGGTCCCCCGGATCCAGGGCACCATCCCGCACCCCATCCAGGGTGAGAAGGCTGCCGGCGTCGTTCTCCTCAAGCCGGCCTCGCCGGGTACCGGTGTTATCGCCGGTGGTCCCGTGCGTGCCGTGCTCGAGTGCGCCGGTATCCACGACGTGCTGTCGAAGTCGCTCGGCTCCGACAACGCGATCAACATCGTGCACGCGACCGTGGAGGCCCTGAAGGGCCTGCAGCGTCCCGAGGAGATCGCGGCCCGCCGCGGTCTGCCGCTCGAGGACGTCGCCCCTGCGGCCCTGCTGCGTGCGCGTGCCGGGGCAGGTGCGTAATCATGGCGCAGCTCAAGATCACGCAGGTCAAGTCCTACATCGGCAGCAAGCAGAACCACCGTGACACCCTGCGGACGCTCGGGCTCAAGAAGCTCGGCGACGTGGTCGTCAAGGAGGACCGCCCCGAGTTCCGCGGCATGGTTCGCCATGTCCGCCACCTCGTGACGGTTGAGGAGGTCGACTGATCATGGCGGAGAACAACCCGCTCAAGATCCACAACCTCCGTCCCGCCCCGGGCGCCAAGACCGCCAAGACCCGCGTCGGTCGTGGTGAGGCGTCGAAGGGTAAGACGGCCGGTCGTGGTACGAAGGGCACCAAGGCCCGTTACCAGGTTCCGGAGCGCTTCGAGGGCGGCCAGATGCCGCTGCACATGCGCCTCCCGAAGCTGAAGGGCTTCAAGAACCCGTTCAAGACCGAGTACCAGGTCGTGAACCTGGACAAGCTCGCCGCCCTCTACCCCGAGGGCGGGGAGGTCACGGTAGCCGACCTGGTCGCCAAGGGTGCCGTTCGCAAGAACAGCCTCGTCAAGGTGCTCGGCCAGGGCGAGATCTCCGTGGCGCTGCAGGTGACGGTCGACGCCGTCTCCGGCTCCGCCAAGGAGAAGATCACCGCCGCCGGCGGTACCGTCACCGAGCTCGTCTGAATCGCTCGGCGCTCATCACCGGCGGTGATGCGCAGTTAGCTGCATCCAGCCCCGCTCCGCGACTGCCGGAGCGGGGCTGGCGCTGTTTGCAGATCCCCGCGGCCACAACTCAGGTCAGTCCCAGGAGGGTTCGGGAGAGCGACCACCGCGTCACGTCCGGGTCGGCTCCGCAAAGTCTTGGACATGACATCAGAAGTGAACTAGTGTTCCATTGCTCGCCGTTGCACCTTGAGTACCTGCAGTAACGGCGGGCGTTTCGCTGCTTACGGGGGGGCGTTTCACGCCCCAGCAGAGTGAAAGAGGAACCGATGACCAAGTCCAAGCTCACTCGTATGGCCATGGTTGGGGCGGCTGCCGCAACCATGGTCGTGGCGTCGACGGCTCCCGCCATGGCCGTCAGCAACAAGACCATCTATCTCGACGGTAGCCGGGGGTACATGAAGTTCATCGACGACGGGGACGTCTTCCAGGTCTGTGACACCAGGGCGGACGGCCACGGCGTCACCGGCACGTTGTGGGTCAGGAACGCCGGTGGAGTGGTGTCCAAGGTGTTCGACCTGGGCGACGGCGGCGATGCCGGCTGCAACAAGAAGGGGTACAACGTCGGCCAACTGGCCAGCTACAGAATGCAGGTCACCTGGAACGGCGGCGGGGGCAGCAAGTTCTCCGCGTGGTTCAACGAGTAGACCGACGGTCCACGCACGCTCACCTCACAAGTCAGGCCCCATATCGTGACAGTTCACGACTGTTGATGACCTGTGGCAGTAGGGGCGGCACATGATGACAGGGCCCTGCGGTGGGTCGGAGGGCACCTGGCCGGCCGGCGTACCGGGGGCCCTGTTGTCGTGGCATACACTGCCGATCGCCAGGCCAGGGGCGTGAAGGAGCAGGTCGGCATCCCGCTCGGTCCTCGATATGGGTAGGCTGTGCTGTCGGCGCCCAGCGCCGTCTTGTCATGCCGTAATCTCGTTGTCCAGGTCATCAACCTCGTTACCCATCCACCTCACGCGCGCACACGCGGGGGTCGCAGGAGGCACCGTGCTCACCGCGTTCGCCCGGGCGTTCAAGACGCCCGACCTGCGCAAGAAGCTGCTCTTCACGCTTGGCATCATCGTGCTCTACCGGGTCGGTACGCACATCCCGATCCCGGGTGTCGACTATCGAAGCGTGCAGGAGTGCGTCGACCAGGCGTCCGGCAACCAGGGCCTCTTCGGCTTGGTCAACATGTTCAGCGGTGGCGCTCTGCTGCAGATCACGATCTTCGCGCTCGGCATCATGCCGTACATCACGGCGAGCATCATTCTGCAGCTGCTGACCGTGGTCATCCCGCGCCTGGAGGCCCTGAAGAAGGAGGGCCAGTCCGGCACGGCGAAGATCACGCAGTACACCCGTTACCTGACGGTGGCCCTCGCCATCCTGCAGGGCACCGGCCTGGTGGCCACCGCCCGCAGCGGCTCCCTGTTCCAGGGCTGCACGGTCGCCCAGCAGGTCGTCCCGGACACCGCGATCTTTCCCACCATCGTCATGGTGATCTGCATGACCGCCGGTACGGCCCTGGTCATGTGGCTCGGTGAGCTGATCACCGACCGCGGCATCGGCAACGGCATGTCGATCCTGATGTTCATCTCGATCGCCGCGACCTTCCCGTCCGCGCTGTGGGCCATCAAGCAGCAGGGCAAGCTCGCGGACGGCTGGATCGAGTTCGGCACCGTGATCGCCGTCGGCCTGGTCATGGTCGGCCTGGTGGTCTTCGTCGAGCAGGCCCAGCGCCGCATTCCGGTGCAGTACGCGAAGCGCATGATCGGCCGCCGTTCCTACGGTGGCACGTCCACCTACATCCCGCTCAAGGTGAACCAGGCGGGTGTGATCCCCGTCATCTTCGCCTCGTCGCTGCTCTACATTCCGGCGCTGATCGTCCAGTTCGCCAACTCTCAGGCGGGATGGGCGACCTGGATCACTCAGAACCTGGCCGACACGGGGGCGCCCGCGCACATCACCGTGTACTTCTTCCTGATCATTTTCTTCGCGTTCTTCTACGTGGCGATCTCCTTCAACCCCGAGGAAGTCGCCGACAACATGAAGAAGTATGGTGGCTTCATCCCGGGCATCCGGGCTGGCCGACCGACCGCTGAGTACCTCAGCTACGTACTCAACCGGATCACCTGGCCGGGTTCGCTGTACCTGGGCCTGATCGCTCTCGTGCCGACAATGGCGTTGGCTGGTTTCGGGGCAAACCAGAACTTCCCGTTCGGCGGGACCAGCATCCTGATCATCGTGGGTGTCGGCCTCGAAACGGTGAAGCAGATCGAGAGCCAGCTCCAGCAGCGCAATTACGAAGGGTTCCTCCGCTGATGCGAATCGTCCTCGTCGGGCCGCCGGGTGCGGGCAAGGGAACGCAGGCGGCGTTCCTCGCCGAGAACCTGTCCATCCCGCACATCTCCACGGGCGACCTGTTCCGAGCCAACATCAGCCGGCAGACGGAACTCGGCAAACTCGCGAAGTCCTACATCGACGCGGGCAATCTGGTGCCGGACGAGGTCACGATCGGCATGGCCAGGGACCGCATGGAGCAGCCCGACGCCGAGGGCGGCTTCCTGCTGGACGGGTTCCCGCGCAATGTGTCGCAGGCCGAGGCGCTGGACGAGATGCTGCAGAACGAGGCCATGAAGCTGGACGCGGTGCTGGACCTGGAGGTCCCCGAGGAAGAGGTGGTCAAGCGGATCGCTGGCCGCCGCATCTGCCGCAAGGACTCCTCGCACGTGTTCCACGTGTCGTACAAGCCGGCCGCGAAGGAGGGCGTCTGCGACGTCTGCGGCGGCCAGCTGTACCAGCGGGACGACGACTCAGAGGAGACGGTCCGCAAGCGGCTGGAGGTCTACCACACGCAGACCGAGCCGATCATCGACTACTACAAGGCCCAGGGCCTGGTGGTCACGATCTCGGCGCTCGGCAAGGTGGAGGAAGTGACCAAGCGGGCCATGGAGGCCCTCCAGCGCGAGGAAGACGGCAAGTAGTCGTTCGTACGCCGGTTGCAGCCGCGGTTCCCTGAGCAGGGGCCGCGGCTGTGCTGTGGGGGCGCCCGAAGCCACGCCGGTCCCACGTATCGTTGAGAGCAGTCCGCCGCCTCCTGGTCCGAGAAAGGCCGTAGCCCCCATGGTGCAGATCAAGACCCCCGAGCAGATCGCCAGGATGCGTGAGGCGGGGCTGGTCGTCGCCGCCATTCACGCGGCCACGCGGGAGGCCGCGGTGCCCGGGGCCACGACCAGGGATCTGGACCGCGTGGCCCGCAAGGTGCTCGCCGAGCACAACGCCAAGCCGAACTTCCTGGGGTACGGCGGCTTCCCCGCGACGATCTGCACCTCCGTGAACGAGGTCGTCGTGCACGGCATCCCGTCCGACGACGTCGTGCTCAAGGACGGGGACATCATCTCCATCGACGCCGGCGCGATCATCGACGGCTGGCACGGCGACGCGGCCTACACCGCCTTCGTCGGCTCCGGTCACGATCCGGAGCTGGTCGAGCTCTCCCAGGTGACCGAGGAGTCGATGTGGGCCGGTATCGCGGCCATGAAGCAGGGCAACCGGCTGGTCGACATCTCCCGGGCCGTCGAGACGTACATCCGCCGTCAGCCCAAGGCCGGCGGCGGCCGGTACGGGATCATCGAGGACTACGGCGGCCACGGCATCGGCTCCGAGATGCACATGGACCCGCACCTGCTGAACTACGTCGACCGCCGGCGCGGCAAGGGACCGAAGCTGGTCCCGGGCTTCTGCCTCGCGATCGAGCCCATGGTGTCCCTGGGCACGCCGAAGACGGTCGTCCTGGAGGACGACTGGACGGTCGTCACGACCGACGGCACGTGGTCGTCCCACTGGGAGCATTCGGTGGCGTTGACCGAGGCCGGGCCGCTGGTGCTTACGTCTCCCGACGGGGGTAAGGCGAAGCTGGCGGAGTACGGGGTCGTCGCTGCTCCGGATCCGTTGGCGTGAGCGCCTGCTGGGGAGGGTGGTTCTGTTCGTCGGCGGCTGCGGGTTCGTCGTGGTTGGTCGCGCCAACGCGGCGGAGCCGCATATCCCACACGGCCCCGCGCACTTTCGGGGCGCGACCCTTCCGGTGCTTAATGATCTGCCTGTTGGGGCAGACTCCCTCGATTCGTCTTTCCGGGTGCGCTGACGTAGACTGACTCGTCGGCTCTTGTGCATCCGCATGCCTGCGTGTGCTCGCACAGCGGGTGAGTTGGAGTCGATCAAGGTAGTCGATTCGAAGGGCGAAGCGTGGCCAAGAAGCAAGGTGCCATCGAGATCGAGGGCACTGTCGTCGAGTCTCTGCCGAACGCCATGTTCAAGGTCGAGCTCCAGAACGGCCACCAGGTCCTGGCACACATCAGCGGCAAGATGCGCATGCACTACATCCGCATCCTCCCTGACGACCGGGTCGTGGTGGAGCTGTCTCCGTACGACCTGACGCGTGGCCGGATCGTCTACCGCTACAAGTAGATCTTGCCGGTGCCCCGGGCCTCCCGGGGTGGTGGCACTGACCCGGAGAACCTCACATCCCATGAAGGTCAAGCCGAGCGTCAAGAAGATCTGCGACAAGTGCAGGGTGATCCGCCGTCACGGCCGGGTCATGATCATCTGCGACAACCCGCGCCACAAGCAGCGCCAGGGCTGACCGCACGATCACACCCTCTGCGATTCGCAGAACTTCGCGCGACGCGAGCTGAGTTTGTTCATACGCAGGGCCCGAGCCGTTCGTACGGCTCGATACCCCCGGTTCGGAGGCTGGGGACCCGGTTCGTACCTGATACGGCGGCCGGGAGCCGGTTCTGCGGAAGACCTCCGAAGATCACCAGGAGCCATTGAATGGCACGCGTTTCCGGTGTCGACATCCCGCGCGACAAGCGCGTGGAGGTCGCCCTCACCTACGTGTTCGGGATCGGCCGGACCCTGTCCCAGCAGACGCTGGCCGAGACCGGTGTCAACCCGAACACCCGCGTCCGCGATCTGACCGAGGAAGAGCTCGTCAAGATCCGCGAGTATGTGGACAACAACTTCCGGACCGAGGGTGACCTCCGTCGCGAGATCCAGGCCGACATCCGCCGCAAGGTCGAGATCGGCTGCTACCAGGGTCTGCGGCACCGCCGCGGTCTGCCCGTCCGCGGTCAGCGCACCAGCACCAACGCTCGCACCCGCAAGGGCCCGCGTCGCGCCATCGCCGGCAAGAAGAAGCCGGGCAAGAAGTAGTCCGCAGCGGACACCTGTCCACGGTCTTCGCTGTAGGACCGACCACCTCCACAGGAGCTTGATACATGCCCCCCAAGGGACGTCAGGGCGCTGCCAAGAAGGTGCGCCGCAAGGAAAAGAAGAACGTCGCTCACGGCCACGCGCACATCAAGAGCACGTTCAACAACACCATCGTTTCGATCACCGACCCGACCGGCAACGTGATCTCCTGGGCCTCCGCCGGCCACGTCGGCTTCAAGGGCTCCCGGAAGTCCACGCCGTTCGCCGCGCAGATGGCCGCCGAGTCGGCCGCCCGCCGCGCCCAGGAGCACGGCATGCGCAAGGTCGACGTGTTCGTCAAGGGCCCGGGCTCCGGTCGTGAGACCGCGATCCGTTCCCTGCAGGCCACCGGTCTGGAGGTCGGCTCCATCCAGGACGTGACGCCGACCCCGCACAACGGCTGCCGTCCGCCGAAGCGCCGTCGCGTCTGACGTTCGCCTCACAGGATGGGGGTGTGGGGGTATCCCCCACATGGCACAGTCGGGCGATACGGCTCTCGTAAGAGGTCGTATCGCCCGTACCCTTGCAGTACCCGTCCCTTCTGTTCGGGGGGCGGCTTGAGTCGGGCGTCAAATAGCGGGCGCCCCCGACTGAAGGATCTGATCCACACATGCTGATCGCTCAGCGTCCCTCGTTGACCGAAGAGGTCGTCGACGAGTTCCGCTCCCGGTTCGTGATCGAGCCGCTGGAGCCGGGCTTCGGCTACACCCTCGGCAACTCCCT
>NZ_JACTVI010000064.1 GCF_014495685.1 Streptomyces sp. TRM68367
GACTTCACCCAGCCGTTGTCGTAGTACTCGTACGACGTGACGTTGCGGACGCTCTGGCCCTGCGACGGCGGGGCCGAGACCTGCTTGAGCTGGCCCACCTCGTCGTAGAAGTAGTACGTCCGGTCGGGCGCGGAGTAGCGCGTGTCGTCCTTGTCGAACGCCGTGAGCTGCTCCTTGACCCGGTTCAGCTCGTCATAGATCGTCTCCGTCGTGTAGTCGGTGGTGTCGTCCGTGGTCGCGACGCCCCGCGGGCTGATCACCTTGGTCCGGTTGCCGACCTTGTCGTACTCGTACCGGGTCGTCCGGTGGGTGATGACACCCGAGGCGTCCTTGGAGTAAGGGACCTTGACCTGCTTGGTCAGACCGCGCCGGTCGAAGGTGTACTCGGTGGTGTTGTTCTCGGCGTCCGTCGCCTGGTCGACGCGGCCATCGAGGTCGTAGTGGACGGATGTGAACTTGCCCGCGGCGTCGGTCGTCTTCACGACCCGGTGGTTCAGGTCGTACGCGTACTTCGTGGTGAAGTCCGTCGTGTCCGCGGTCGCGTTCTTCTTCGGGTCGATGACGGTGACCAGGTTGCCGACGTTGTCGTACTCACTGGTGACCTTGTCGCCCCTGGCGTTGACCACCGAGACCGGCTGATAGATTTCGTCGTACGAGTACGTGGTCGTGTAGTCGCCCGCCGTCGCCGTCAGGTTGCCCTTGGGCTCGGTGACGGTCAGGACGTTGCCGACCTTGTCGTACGTGGTCCTCGTGCGGCGCTCCGGGTCTCCCGCCTGGTCCACCGGGGCCAACGAGTCGGTGACCTGGTCGGCCGCGTCGTACACCGAGGAGGTCTCGGCGCCGTTCGGGGCGTACGCCGTCAGGATGTTGTTGTTGGCGTCGTACACCGGGGCCGGAGTGGTGATGAAGACACCGGCGGCCTGGTCCTTCGGCGACTTCTGCTCCAGCGGGCGGCCGAAGTAGTCGTAGCTCTGGGTGACCTTGGCGCCCTGGCCGGCTGCGTCCTTCTTGGCGTTGACGACCTGAAGGGTGTTGCCGCGCTCGTCGTAGACGAACGTGGTCGTGTTGGTCTTCGCGTCGGTGATCTTCTCCGGGTAACCGGTCGGACCGTACTGGTCGTACTTCGTGGTGTGGCCGCCTGCGTCGGTCTCCGTCAGCGGCTGGCCGTACACGTCGTACGTGGTCGTCGACATGTAGTCGTCCGGTACCGACGTCGTCGCGACGCCTTCCGGGTCGGTGACCGACGTCGGGTTGCCGAAGTCGTCGTACCCGAACTGCCAGGTGTTGCCCAGCGGGGACGTCTTGTGGAACAAGTTCGCCGAGTAGCCGTCCGCGCGGGTCTGGTACTCGAACGCCGTGGCACCCGACGGGTAGGAGGCCGGGTCGCAGTAGTCGGTCGGGTTGAAGACCGTCCACGACTTGGTGGTCTCCGGATCCCACTGGCGCAGCGGGTAGCCGGTCTTCTGGTCGTAGCAGAAGGCGGCCCTGGCGCCGTTGTTCTCCTCCAGGTACGTGACGTTGTTGTCCGCGTCCCAGGCCAGCTTGGTGGTCTGCGACTTGGCGTTGGTGAGCTGCACCGGGCGGGCGAAGTCGTCGGTGACGTACTTCGTCGCATGGTTCTCGGCATCGGTGACCGTGGTGTCGGTGAACTTCGTGTTCGTGGCGTTGGCCCCGTACGCGAAGTCCGTGGTGCCGCCTCGGCGGTCGGTGATGGTCTTGGTCCACCAGTGGTACTTGGGATCGTCACCCGTCTGCGGGGCGTAGTACGCCAGGTCGGTGCCGTTGCCGCGCGGGTCGGTGGCGGTGACCAGCTTGACGTTCTTGTTGCCCTGGGTGGCGTCGTAGGTGAACTTGAAGACCTTCGGCTGGGACGAGTCCTCGCCGTCGACCATGCGGCCCATCAGGCCCTTGGTCGTGTAGTAGAAAGTGATCTCGCGACCGGAGATGTCCGTGACGGACTTGATGTGGTCGTAGATCTTGGAGTTGGTCAGGTTGGTGCCGCTGGCCTTGGCGCCCGTGTCGTCGATGTAGTCGTACGACGCGTCGCCCTTCTTGTAGTAGTCGACGGTCAGGGACTGACGGCCGGCCGGATCCGTGATGTAGCGCAGGAACTTGACCGGCTTGTTGTTGGACTTGCGCTCCTCGTACGTGAACGTCTGCGTGTTGCCGTCGTTGTCGACGACCGACGTCAGATAGCCGTCACAGCCGAAGAGGAAGCGCGTGCCGTCCGGGCGCATGAGCGTCCAGGCGTCGGGGATCGCATCCTTGGCCGGGGTGCAGTCCGACCCCGGCTTGGCCTCCAGCCTGAAGTGGACTCCCGCCGGGGCCTTCCACTCACCCGCAGTGTCGTCCCAGCGGAAGACATGTGTGGTGCCGTCCCCGTCCGGGAGCTTGACCTCGGTCGGGTTCGGGTTGGGATGGAAGTCCAGCGGCGCGCCCAGGCGCAGCGGGCCCGCCGCCTGGGCCGACCAGCCGTGGCCGAGGACGGTGTCCGAGGTGTCGAGGGAGTTGTAGGCGACGCGGAAGAAGGTGTTCAGTCCGCGGCCCGGGTTGTTGATCGCGTTGTACGACCAGACGCTGTTGCCCGCCGCGGTGTTGTTCATCACGGTCGAGCCGGCGCCGGTGTTCTTGCCGGTGTAGGAGTAGAACTTCTCCAGACCCAGCTGGTTGGAGGTCGGGTCCTCCACCGCGACGTTCTGCTTCAGCGCCGGGATCCCGCCGGTGCCCGCCGACAGCCAGCTGCCGTCGGAGACCTTGCGGACGTCCCAGCCCAGCACATACTCGGTGCGCTTGTTGCCGGAGTCGGAGTTGATCGGCGTCTTCACCTGCGCCTGGATCGTCGCCGAATCGCCCGGCGCCAGGGGCGGGACGGCGGTGGCCAGCTGGTTGCCGCCGGTGGTCACATCCGTGCCGTCGGGCAGCTTCCAGGTGTAGGACAGCTCCCGCTCACCCGCGGCCCACGCCGAGGACGTGGTGTTGGTGACCGTGAAGTCCACCGTGTAGGTGGTGTTCGGCGTCATCCGCGACGGTGTCTTCGGCGCGTAGTACGTCGACTCCGTCGTGGAGTCGATATAGGTGACCACGATCTTCGGGTGGAGCCGCTGCTCGGCACCCTCCGAGGACAGGAACAAGGTCCGCTCCTGCGAGGCGGCCTCGTCGGCCATCTTGATGGCCACGCCCTTCTGCGAGGACGGAGTGGACACCCAGGACTGCGCGAGCGAGGTGACGCTCCAATCGTGACGAGCCGGATCGTTGGTCATCTCCCCGGTGTCGGCCACCGAAGCGCCGAAGTCGCCACCCGCACTCGCCCAGTTGGTGGTCGCGTCCGCCTTCACCCAGGTGGCGGTGGCCTCGTCGAAGTCACGCGTCAGCGGCCGCAACTCGTAGAGCGCGCCGGACACCGACTTGACGGTCTGCGTACCCCACAACCGCACCGTCGCATCCAGCACCCGCGCCGTGTCGGGGATACCGAGATCCGGGAACTTCAGCAAGGTGCGCGTATCGCCGTACGTCGGTGAGTTGTTGCCGACGACGACCCAGTGCTTCGGGCCGCCGTCGTCGAAGGTGTCGAGCGCGGTCGTGGACTGCGTCGAGGACAGAGTGGTGTCCTGCGAGGCTGTCAGCACCCTTGTGGTCCGGCCGGCCTTCGGCAGCCGCACCAGCTGCGTCGGCGCACCGATGACCTGCCCGTCCTTCGTCTTGACGGCGACCATGTAGTAGTACGCTCGCCCGAACGGATCCGGATCGTCCGCCCTGGTCGGGACCGCCGTGGTGTCCGTGAACGCCGTCGTGGCGGGCTCGACCGGCGCGACGAGCGTGGCGGCCGACGGAGTGAACGCCTGGAACACGCTGCGGTGGACCTGGTACTCGACGATGTCGTCGCCCGTGGCGGCCGGGTCCGGGTCCTGGTAGGCGGACCACTTCAGCTCCGCGCCCGTGTCGTGGATCGTCGTCGGGGGCGCGAGATCCGCACCCTGACGGCCGAAGGTCAGCACCAGCCGCGGGTAGTTGGCCGTCTCCCCGTCGTAGGCGTACTCACTGGCCTCGTAGCGCGGGCCACCCTTGGGACCATCGGCGCTCTCGTCACCGGCCTTGACCACGAACCCGTGGTTGGCGTACGTGCCGTCGATCCACGACTGCACGGTCTTCGTCACCGGGAACGAGTGCCAGGTGTTCAGCTCACCCGGCTTCTTGGTGACCACACCGCCCTTGGTGAACCGGACCGCATCCGCGATCACCGCAGTGCTCGTCGAGGCGGGACCGTCACCCAGCACGACCTTGCCGAGCGTGCCCGCCTTGAACGGGTGAGAGCCCAGCGTCTTCCACTCGCCGCCGCTGCCGGCACTCTGGTCGACCGTGTACGTCGTCGACCCGCCGTCATGAGTGACCGTGTACGGCGCCGCGGTGGCCCGGTCGAACTCCGGCACGTAATGCGCCTCGACCTGGTAGGTGCCGTCCTCCGGAAGGCTCGGCTGCCAGGTGTAGGTGTCCCCGGACACCGAGTCCTTGTTGTAGTGGTAGTCCTGCCCGACCGCGTACTGCGTCAGCGATGAACCCGAGGCCGGCCAGGACCCCACCGCGGCCGTGGTGCCCGAGTCACCGTCGTCGACCACGACCGACGTGCCCGACAGCTCACCCGTGATCGCGTTCGCGCTGTCCCACGTCGCCGTCGACTCGTCCCACGCCCCGGTGGCCCGGTGCGCCTGAAGCCGCACCTCATCGTTGTTTGTGGTGTGTACCTGGTCGTAGTACATTTTGAGGTCGGCCGAGTCCAGCTGCGCCCCCGCCGGGAGACCGCTCAACGGGAACCTCAGCAGCGCCCGGGCCGCACCGGTGCTGGTGTTGCCGACCGACAGCCGCCAGTTGGCGTCGTAGTTCGACGCCGGACCGTCCGAGGAGATCATCACATCCTGGGCCGTGGACGGCGTCGGCGCGATCGCGATCGTCGGATCGACCGTGACCGGATACTGCCGCTCCTTCGCCGCCAGCCACTTCTCATCAGGGGTGACCGTCAGCTTCCAGCCCCTGCCTGCCCGGGTGAGCTTCTGCTCGACAGCGGTGCTGTAGCGGGTGCCGTACGGCGACTGCGCGTCCTTCTTCGCATCCGTCATGAACGGCGCCGGGATCACCAGCACCGGATCCGCACCCTCACCGTAGAAGCGGACCGAGCCGTCCTTGCCCGCCTTCGGCGTGAGCCCATCCGGATCCAGCGTGAACGTGAACGACACCGGCCCAGCCGGGCGTTCGGCCAGAACGATGTTCTCCTTCACCCGCCCCGGACCCACCTGATACGACAGATCCGCGCCCGTCACCGCGTCCCTGTACGTCACGGTGTCGCCCTTGGCCACCGGAACGAGCCTGCCCGCACCCTGAAGCCCCACGGTCACCGCATGCCCGTCCCCGGCCTCGAACCGCAGCAGCCTGCTCGCGTCCGAACCGAACCAGCTACGGGCGACATTGGTGGTGTTGGCGAAATCGAAGCCCTTCGCCCTGGCCGGAGTGAGCGTCGGGTCGACGTCCTTCCACGACTTCCCCGCCCGGTACGCCGTCGGCACCGCCGACACCTCGGCCTGCACACGGCCGTCCGAAAGCTTCCAGTAACGTGCGTTCGCCGTACGCCTATTTGTCAGTTCCGCGACACGCTTCGGCTTTTCAGCCGCCTTGCCCTTGGGAAGTTTCTGCCGGTCGGCTATCCCCAACCCGTCATGCGACGGCGGCTTGTCCGTATCCTTCTCGTCGTCATCCGCGAACCAGCCCTTGACCGTGTCGACGATTCCCTCGCCGTCACCATCAGAGGCGGACGCGGCATAAGCGACCTGAGGCAGCGCGGTACTCGTCACCGCGGCTGCCGCAAGGCATGCTATGAGCCTGCCCAATCTGGGTCTCACGCCAAACCTTTCCTCTTGCGTTGCGGGCCAAACATGCCGCCGACGCCCCGTTCCACCTGTTGGTACGGGACGTCACAAGCAGCGGCGCCGCGGTTCTAGTCGGCCGGATGACGGCACGTCAAGTGACGTCCGATGTCCGACAATTCATCGATACGCAGATATCGGCATCCGATTTGTCCGTACGCTGGCGGCCGTCGTTCGGAGTCGTGTATAAGGGGCCGGTTCCGCGGTTCCGGGCTCAGAGTGCGCGGATCACGAGTCTTCGTTTTACGGTCCCGCGCTTTTGGGCCGTCCGATCAAAGAGGAATTTCATGGGCGAGGAGAAGACGGGCGTGGAGAAGACGGGCGAGGAGACTGCCGCGGAAACACCCAGCGTCCCGGACGAATCCGAGGCCGCGGAAACACCCAGGACTTCCGAGATGTCGCCCCCTGAGGAAACAGCCGACCCCGCCGGCCTGCCGCCTTCGCGGCGCCCCGACCGCTCCGCCCTCCTCGTCGCCGGCGCGATGCTGGCGGCGTGCGGCGGCCTGGTCCTGTACGGCGTCCTCGACAGCGGCACCGATGACGACCGCGGTGCGTCACGCCACCGCACCCCCACCGCCGCCGTCACCTACGAAGTGATCGGCGAAGGCGCCGCCGACCTCACCTACCAGGGCGACAGCGAGTCCGGAAAGGCCGTCACCGTCGACGCCGCCGAGCTGCCCTGGCGCAAAACCGTCGACATCCCCCTCGGCCAGAACCCCGTCATCAGCATCGTCCTCGACGAACGCGGCGGCACCGCGCGCTGCACCCTCGCCATCCGCGGCCGACACGTGCAGAGCGCCACCGCCACGGGGACGTTCGGCCGGGCCACGTGCTCCGGCACGCTGCCCGCCGGGGACGGCGGGCAGCGGGGCTGAGTCGAGGGCGATTCGCCCGAAATACAACTCGATGCACGGTGAGGGGGGCGCCTCATCATGTCCTGGCTCCAGCCGGGCGCCCACCCGCGCATCGCCATCGGGTGACGGGGCCGGGACCGGGCCGGCTGGACGTCCTGTCCGACCTCATGCCGCTCCGCCGACTTCGCCGCGCCGGCCGTGATCGCGGGCACACGCGTGTTCCGGACGGCCGGAGCGTAATTAGGCTGGCCGTATGGTCAACCTGACGCGCATCTACACCAGGACCGGCGACCGGGGCACCACCGCCCTCGGCGACATGAGCCGGGTCCCCAAGACCGACCTGCGGATCGCCGCATACGCCGATGCCAACGAGGCCAACGCCGTGATCGGCACGGCGATCGCGTTGGGCAACCTGGACGAGGAGATCGTCAAGGTTCTCACCCGCGTCCAGAACGACCTGTTCGATGTGGGCGCGGACCTGTCGACGCCGGTGGTGGAGAACCCGGAGTTCCCGCCGCTGCGGGTCGAGCAGTTCTACATCGACAAGCTGGAGGCGGACTGCGACCGCTTCCTGGAGGGCCTGGAGAAGCTCCGCTCGTTCATCCTGCCGGGAGGAACTCCGGGCGCGGCCCTCCTCCACCAGGCCTGCACGGTCGTGCGCCGCGCCGAACGCTCGACGTGGGCCGCACTGGAGGCCCACGGCGAGACGATGAACCCCCTCACCGCGACCTACCTCAACCGGCTGTCCGACCTGCTGTTCATCCTGGCGCGCTCGGCCAACAGGGGGGTGGGCGACGTCCTGTGGGTCCCCGGCGGCGAACGCTGAGGGGGGCGCTGGCCGGGCTCGCGCCGTGGAGTCCCGTCCCTGGGGGCTCACCTCGTGAGGGTCGTCTCCGGAGTCTTCTCCCCCTCCGGCGCCTTCTTCGGCCAGATCGCATAGCTCAGGGCGATCAGGCCGTGGATGCCGGCCGCGCGCCAGGCGGCGTACATCCAGCTCTGGAGGGAGCCGGTGCGGCTCGGGTCGTCGACGTACCACATCGCGATCAGCAGCAGGCCGCTCGCCACGGCGGCGGCCGTCACCGTGCCCAGCCACACCTTGCCCTCGTGCCGGGCCCGGGCCATGCCGTGACGCGGGGGCGTCCGCGGCGGCGGGCCCCCGCGAGGCGGTGCGCGGCGTGGCCGTCGAGCCACTTCACCGTCCGGTGGCCGTGGCCGACGGTGTAGCCGATGTACAGCGCGGCCAGACCGTGCTTCCAGCTCGGGTCGGCGCCGTTCTTCAGATCCACCGCGGTGACGACCAGCAGCACGACCTCCAGCAGCGGCTCGCACAGCAGCAGGGCGAGGCCGGTGCGGGGCATCCCGAGCAGGTAGCGGAAGGCCAGCCCCGCGGCCAGCAGCACCCAGACCTTGATCCTCGTTCCCGAGCGCTCTCTCAAGACGGTCATGCTGAAGTGAGGACATGGCATCCGTGCTCCCCCGCCCGCACCGCTTCGACGTGTACGTCGGCCTCGCCGGCCTGCTCGGCGGGCTCGTGCTGTGGGGCACGGGTCTGGCCACCCGCCCGCACACCGAGCCGTACGTGCTGTGGCCGGGCCGCTGGCCGGTGCTGCTGCCGCTCGTCCTGACCGCCGGCTGCGAGGTGCTGCGCCGCGCCCTTCCGCGCACGGCACTGCTGTGCGGCACGGCCTGGCTGGCCCTGGACACCCTCACGCAGGGCAATCTGGCGACGGTCCTGATGTTCACGGACCTCATGTACGCGGCCGCGCTGTACGGCCCGCCCGCCACGACCCGCCGCCTGCCGTGGATCACCGGGCTGCTCACCGTGACCGCCACGGTGGTGCCGTTCCGCTGTGATCCGCGAGCCGGAGGCGTTGCTGATCGGCGTGATCACCGTGCTGATGGACGTTCAGATGCCGTGCCTCGACGGGGTGTCGGCGACCCGGCAGGTCGTCGGGGAGCAGCTCGCCGACGTGCTCGTGCTGACCACGTTCGACCTCGACGCGTACGTGTTCGGTCTGCGCGCGGGCGCCGCCGGTTTCCTGCTGAAGAACACCGACGCGAACGACCTGCTGCAGGCCGTCCGCACCGTGGCGCGCGGCGAGGGCCTGATCGCCCCGGCCGTCACGCGCCGGCTCATCGCCGAGTTCGCGGCGAAGCCCGCGCGCGAGCCCACCGCCGACCCTGCCGTCCTGGACCGGCTCACCCGGCGCGAGCGCGAGGTGCTGTCCTGTCTCGGCGAGGGCCTGTCCAACGCCGGTATCGCCGCCCGCCTCGACATGGCCGAGGCGACGGTGAAGACGCACGTCAGCCGTCTGCTGGGGAAGCTGGAGTTGCGCAGCCGGGTCCAAGCCGCCGTACTGGCACAAGAGTTGGGGATCTGAGCGGGTCAGTCACGGCACTGGTCCAGACCTATTGGCCGATGGTCCAGACCTTCCTGTCCTCGCCGCACCATGAGGGGCATGAGGCTCGGTGATGCCCTCCCCGATCACAGCGTTACGCCACGTTCACGCGCTGACCGGGCGGGGCCGCTTCCAGCCACGCGAGGAAACCGGTCAGTGCGTCCTCGCTCATGGCGAGTTCCAGCCGCGTGCCCCTGTGCAGACAGGCGAGGACCACATGGTCGGACAGCAGCGCCAGCTCCTCCTCACCGTCGGGGACGCGACGGCCGGCCACCTCGATCGCGGAGCGCTCCAGGACGCGGCGCGGGCGGGGCGAGTACGAGAAGACGCGGAACCATTCGACGCGGTCGCCGTTGTAACGGGCCACCCCGTAGGCCCAGCCCTTGCCGCCGGCGTCACCCTTCTCCGGGGCGTCCCAGCGCAGACTGCAGTCGAACGTGCCGCCGGAGCGCTGGATGAGCCTGCGGCGCAGACCGAAGACGAACAGTCCCACCACCACGAGGGCGACGACAATTCCGCACACAGTCAGAGCGAGGACCATCGGCACCGACCTCCTCGTCTCCTAGGTAACGGAACGGAAAAGACTCCCACATCTGCCTCAGCCGCGGCTGGGTCCGGATCGCTCCGGTCCCAGCCGCGGCTGAGTGACGTCATCGCACGCTCCCAGAGCCTAAGGCCTGGGAGGCGCACCCACGGTCAGCGCGTGGCGGTCGCCGCCCGCAGTCGAACGTCCGCACGGCGCTCGGCCGTGGCGTCGCCCTCCGCCTTCGCGAGCTCCAGCTCCCGCTCCGCGCGCTGGACGTCGATCTCGTCCGACAGCTCGGCGATCTCGGCCAGCAGGGACAGCTTGTCGTCCGCGAACGAGATGAAACCGCCGTGCACCGCGGCGACGACCGTTCCACCGTCACTCGTACGGATGGTCACGGGGCCCGACTCCAGCACACCGAGCAGCGGCTGGTGACCGGGCATGACGCCGATGTCGCCGGACGTGGTGCGCGCGACGACCAGAGTGGCCTGGCCCGACCAGACCTCACGGTCGGCGGCGACCAGCGCGACGTGCAGCTCAGCAGCCAAGGGTGGCTCCTCAGGTCACCACCCGGCGGTTCTGCCGGGTGTTGGTTACAAGTCTAGTAGGCGTGAGTGAGGGGGCGGGACGCGCCCGCCCCCTGCTCGAGAACACCGGGTCAGGAGACGCCCAGTTCCTTCGCGTTCTTCTTCAGGTCCTCGAGACCACCGCACATGAAGAACGCCTGCTCCGGGAAGTGGTCGTACTCACCGTCGCAGATCGCGTTGAACGCGGCGATCGACTCGTCCAGCGGCACGTCCGAACCGTCCACGCCGGTGAACTGCTTGGCGGCGTGGGTGTTCTGGGACAGGAAGCGCTCCACGCGGCGGGCACGCTGGACGACCAGCTTGTCCTCCTCGCTGAGCTCGTCGATACCGAGGATCGCGATGATGTCCTGGAGGTCCTTGTACTTCTGCAGGATGCTCTTCACGCGCATGGCCGCGTGGTAGTGGTCCTGCGAGATGTAGCGCGGGTCCAGGATCCGGGACGTGGAGTCCAGCGGGTCCACGGCCGGGTAGATGCCCTTCTCGGAGATCGGACGGGAGAGCACCGTCGTCGCGTCGAGGTGGGCGAAGGTGGTGGCCGGGGCCGGGTCGGTCAGGTCGTCGGCGGGGACGTAGATCGCCTGCATCGAGGTGATCGAGTGACCGCGGGTCGAGGTGATGCGCTCCTGCAGGGTGCCCATCTCGTCGGCCAGGTTCGGCTGGTAGCCCACCGCGGAGGGCATACGGCCGAGCAGGGTCGACACCTCGGAACCGGCCTGGGTGAAGCGGAAGATGTTGTCGATGAAGAACAGCACGTCCTGCTTCTGCACATCGCGGAAGTACTCCGCCATGGTCAGACCGGCCAGGGCGACGCGCAGACGGGTGCCCGGGGGCTCGTCCATCTGACCGAAGACCAGCGCGGTCTTGTCGAGAACGCCGGACTCCTCCATCTCCGCGATGAGGTCGTTGCCCTCACGGGTGCGCTCGCCGACGCCCGCGAAGACGGAGACGCCCTCGTGGAGGTTGGCGACACGCATGATCATTTCCTGGATCAGCACGGTCTTGCCGACGCCGGCGCCGCCGAACAGGCCGATCTTGCCGCCCTTGACGTACGGGGTGAGCAGGTCGACGACCTTCAGACCGGTCTCGAACATCTCGGTCTTGGACTCGAGCTGGTCGAAGTCCGGGGCCTTGCGGTGGATGGACCAGCGCTCGCCGTCGTAGGACTCGTCGACGTTCAGCACCTCGCCGAGGGTGTTGAACACCTTGCCCTTGGTGAAGTCGCCGACCGGGACGCTGATGCCCGCGCCCGTGTCGGTCACCGTGGCCTGGCGGACCAGACCGTCGGTGGGCTGCATGGAGATCGTGCGGACCAGGCCCTCGCCCAGGTGCTGGGCGACTTCCAGGGTCAGGGTCTTCTTCTCGCCGGCGTTCGCCGGGTCGTCGACCTCGACGTGGAGGGCGTTGTACATGTCCGGCATCGCGTCGACGGGGAACTCCACGTCGACGACCGGGCCGATGACCCGGGCGACGCGGCCCGTAGCCGTCGCGGTCTCAACAGTGGTGGTCATTTAGTAGTCACTCCCCGCGGTCGCGTCGGCCAGAGCACTGGCGCCACCGACGATCTCGCTGATTTCCTGGGTGATTTCGGCCTGGCGGGCCTGGTTGGCAAGCCGGGTGAGCGTGTCGATGAGCTCACCGGCGTTGTCCGTGGCCGACTTCATCGCGCGCCGCGTGGCAGCGTGCTTCGAAGCGGCCGACTGGAGCAGCGCGTTGTAGATACGGCTCTCCACGTACCGCGGCAGCAGTGCGTCGAGGACGTCCTCCGCCGACGGCTCGAAGTCGAACAGCGGCAGGATCTCGCCCTTGGGCGCCGCCTCGGCCGCGACCTCGTCGAGACGCAGCGGCAGCAGCCGGGTATCGACCGCCGTCTGCGTCATCATCGACACGAACTCGGTGTAGACGATGTGGAGTTCGTCCACGCCGCCGTCCGCCGTCTCCGTCTCGATCGCCTCGATCAGCGGCGCCGCGACCTTCTTGGCGTCCGCGTACGCAGGGTCGTCGGTGAAGCCCGTGAACGACTGCGCGATCTTGCGCTCGCGGAAGTTGTAGTGGGCCACACCACGGCGGCCGACGATGTAGATGTCGACCTCCTTGCCCTCGCGCTCGAGCCGCTCGGTGAGCTGCTCCGCCGTCTTGATCGCGTTGGCGTTGAAGGCCCCGGCCAGACCACGGTCGCTCGTCAGGAGCAGCACCGCGGCGCGGGTCGGGTTCTCGGCCTCCGTGGTCAGCGGATGCTTGGTGTTCGAGCCGGTGGCGACCGCCGTGACCGCGCGGGTGAGCTCGGTCGCGTACGGCGTGGAGGCCGCCACCTTGCGCTGCGCCTTGACGACGCGCGAGGCGGCGATCATCTCCATCGCCTTGGTGATCTTCTTGGTCGCCGAGACGGTTTTGATGCGACGCTTGTAGACCCGGAGCTGGGCTCCCATGAGTCAGGTCCCTTCCGTCGTCACTTGCCGGCGGCGGCCGGGGCGTCCTCGCCGAGCAGCTTGCCGTCGGCCGTCTCGAACTGCTTCTTGAACTCCACGACGGCGTCGGACATGGCCTGGATCGTGTCGTCGGACATCTTGCCGCCCTCGCGGATGGAGGTCATGAGGCCCTGCTCCTTGCGGTGCATGTACTCAAGGAGCTCCCGCTCGAAGCGGCGGATGTCCACGACCGGCACGTCGTCCATGCGGCCGGTGGTACCGGCCCAGATGGAGACGACCTGGTCCTCGGTGGCCATCGGCGAGTACTGGTCCTGCTTCAGCAGCTCGACCATGCGCTGACCGCGCTCCAGCTGCGCCTTGGACGCGGCGTCCAGGTCGGACCCGAAGGCGGCGAACGCCTCCAGCTCACGGAACTGGGCGAGGTCCACACGCAGGCGGCCGGAGACCTGGCGGATCGCCTTGTGCTGAGCGGAGCCACCGACTCGGGAGACGGAGATACCGACGTTCAGGGCCGGACGCTGACCGGCGTTGAACAGGTCGGACTCCAGGAAGCACTGGCCGTCGGTGATGGAGATGACGTTGGTCGGGATGAACGCCGAGACGTCGTTGGCCTTGGTCTCGACGATCGGCAGACCGGTCATCGAGCCGGCACCCATGTCGTCGGAGAGCTTGGCGCAGCGCTCCAGCAGCCGGGAGTGCAGGTAGAAGACGTCACCCGGGTAGGCCTCACGGCCCGGCGGGCGGCGCAGCAGCAGGGAGACGGCGCGGTAGGCGTCGGCCTGCTTGGACAGGTCGTCGAAGATGATCAGGACGTGCTTGCCCTGGTACATCCACTGCTGGCCGATGGCCGAGCCGGTGTACGGCGCGAGGTACTTGAAGCCGGCCGGGTCGGACGCCGGGGAGGCGACGATGGTCGTGTACTCCAGGGCGCCGTTCTCCTCCAGCGCGCGGCGGACCGACGCGATGGTGGAGCCCTTCTGGCCGATGGCGACGTAGATGCAGCGGACCTGCTTGTTCGGGTCGCCGGAGCGCCAGTTGTCGCGCTGGTTGATGATCGTGTCGACGGCCAGCGCGGTCTTGCCGGTCTGGCGGTCGCCGATGATCAGCTGGCGCTGTCCGCGGCCGATCGGGGTCATGGTGTCGACGGCCTTGTAGCCCGTCTCCATCGGCTCGTGCACCGACTTACGGGCCATGACGCCCGGAGCCTGCAGCTCGAGGGCGCGACGGCTGTCGGTCTCGATCTCGCCGAGGCCGTCGATCGGGGTGCCGAGGGGGTCGACCACGCGGCCGAGGTAGCCCTCGCCGACGGGGACGGACAGGACCTCACCGGTGCGCTGCACCGGCTGGCCCTCCTCGATGCCGCTGAACTCGCCGAGGATGATGGCACCGATCTCCCGCTCCTCGAGGTTGAGGGCGAGGCCGAGGGTGCCGTCCTCGAACTTCAGCAACTCGTTGGCCATGGTCGAGGGCAGGCCTTCGACCTTCGCGATACCGTCGCCGGCAAAGGTGACCGTACCGACCTCCTCGCGCGAGGCCGCGTCCGGCTTGTACGCCTGGACGAAGTTCTCCAGCGCGTCCCGGATCTCCTCCGGCCGGATCGTGAGCTCCGCCATCTGGGTTCCCTGCTCTCCTTGTTGGGCCCGAAGTTTCACTTGGGGGGTTGGGGGACTCCCCCCAAAGGAGGTGAATCCTCTGCACGGCCCAACCAGGGCCGTAAGTACGACTTGCGTGTTCAGTTGCCGCGGCTGACCGTGGTCGTCAGCTCGCCATTCGGCGGCCGGCGTCCTCGATGCGGTCCGCGATGGAGCCGTTGATGAGCTCGTCACCGACCCGCACCCGGATCCCGCCGACGACCTCGGGGTCCACGTCGAGGTTGAGGTGCATCCTGCGCCCGTAGAGCTTGGCGAGGGCGGCGCCCAGGCGCTGCTTCTGCGGGTCGCTCAGCGGCACCGCCGAGGTGACGACGGCGACCGTCCGGTCCCGGCGCTCGGCGGCGAGCCTCGACAACGACTCCAGTCCCGCTTCCAGGCTACGTCCCCGCGGCGCGGTCACAAGACGCGTCACAAGACGCTCGGTCACCACGGCCGCCCTGCCGCCGAGCAGACTGCGCAGCAGCTCGCTCTTGGCCGAGGTGGTGGCCTTGCGGTCGGTCAGCGCGGCGCGCAGCCCGATGCTGGAGGAGACGATCCGGGCGAACCGGAACAGCTCGTCCTCGACGTCGTCGAGCGTGCCCGACCGCTGCGCGGCGGTGAAGTCGGCGATGTTCGCCAGCTCCTCCAGCGCGTCCACCAGGTCGCGGGACTGCGACCAGCGGGAGCGCACCATGCCGGACAGCAGGTCGGTCGCCTCGCCGCCGACCTGGCCGGCGAGCAGGCGCTGGACCAGCTCGGCCTTGGCCTCACCGGCCTGCGCCGGGTCGGTCAGGACCCGACGCAAGCTGACCTCGCGGTCGAGCAGCGCGGTGACGGCGGCCAGCTCGTCGGCGAGCCGTCCCGCGTCCACGGACGTGGAGTCGGTCAGCGCGTCGACACGCTCACGGGCGGCTGCCAGGGCCTCGCGGCTCGCTCCGTGGGCAGTCATCGCGTGGCCTCGGCCTTCGTCGCCTTCTCGTCGAGTTCGTCGAGGAAGCGGTCGATCACGCGGCTCTGCCGGGCGTGGTCCTCAAGGGACTCGCCGACGAGCTTGCCGGCCAGCTCCGTGGCGAGCTTGCCGACGTCCTGCCGCAGCGAGGACGCGGCGGCCTTGCGGTCGGCCTCGATCTGCGAGTGACCGGCAGCGATGATCTCTTCACGCTGCCGCTGGCCTTCCGCGCGCATCTCGGCGATGAGCGCGGCACCCTGCTCCTGCGCCTCCTGGCGCAGACGCGCGGCCTCGTGCCGGGCCTCGGCGAGCTGGGCCTTGTACTGCTCCAGAACGCTCTGGGCCTCGGTCTGAGCGGCCTCGGCCTTCTCGATACCGCCCTCGATGGCCTCGCGGCGCTCTTCCAGAACCTTGTTGATGTTCGGGAGCAGCTTCTTGGCGAGGAAGCCGAAGACGATGACGAAGGCGATCAGGCCGATGACGAGCTCGGGGATCGGCGGGACCAGGGGGTTTTCTGCCTCCCCGGTCGCCGCGATCGTGAGCAGCGGGCTCATGTGTGTGCCTTTCGTCTAGTCGGCTGGTCCGAGGGCGATTTAGTTGTAGCCGTAGACGAAGGGCATGACCAGACCGATCAGGGCAAGCGCCTCACAGAAGGCGAAGCCGAGGATCTGGTTGGCACGGATCAGGCCGGCGGCCTCGGGCTGACGGGCCAGGGCCTGGGTGCCGTTACCGAAGATGATGCCGACGCCGACGCCGGGGCCGATGGCAGCGAGGCCGTAACCGATGGAGCCGAGCGAGCCGGTGACAGCGGCAAGGGTAGACATGCCAGTTCTTCCTTCTCTTTACGGACCGGTGGGGGTTGGCCACCGGACGACTTGTGGGGGTCTTCAGGGGCGGTGGCTCAGTGGTGCTCGGCCATGGCGCCCTGAATGTAGGTGCACGTCAGCAGGACGAACACGTACGCCTGCAGGGCCTGGATGAACAGCTCGAAGGCGGTCATCACGATGACCATGACGAACGAGACACCCGCGTAGGCGATGCCGATCCCGTTGAGCATGTACCAGCTGGCGATCGTGAACAGCAGCAGCAGGGTGTGCCCGGCGAACATGTTCGCGAACAGTCGCACGGCGTGCGTGAACGGGCGGATCAGCAGGTTCGAGAACAGCTCGATCGTCATCGACAGCGGCAGCACCGGGCCGAGCGTCTTGTCGTAGCCGGTGACGTTCTTCCAGAAGCCGACGAACCCCTGCCGCTTGAAGGTCAGCGAGACCCACGTGACGTAGACGATCAGGGCCAGGACCAGCGGGTAGGAGATGATCCCCGTGACCGGGAACTGGGCGATCGGGATGATCGACCAGAGGTTCATCATCCAGACGAAGAAGAACAGCGAGACGACGAGCGGGACGTACTTCTCGCCCTCCTTCTTGCCGATCGTCTCGTAGACCACACCGCGCCGGATGAAGTCGTAGCCTGCCTCGGCGACCATCTGGAGCTTGCCGGGGACGACCTGCGGCCGGCGGAACGCGGTCCAGAAGAAGCCGACGATGATGACCGAGCCGAGCAGCGCCAGCAGCATCGTCTTGTTGAAGTACAGGTTGCTGTCCCCATCACCCAACAGGGGCTGGAACAGGAACGAGTGCAGGCCCGGGGACACTTCGGTGAAGCCACACCCGTCGAAGAGGTGGCAGTTGGTGTCGAAGGCGAGCACCTGCGTCGGGTCAGCACTCACCGCGGGCTCCTTCAGCGTGGCGCATAGGTACGGCAACCTCGTTGTGTCGGCGCGGCGAGCAGCCGCAGTTCGGCACGGGACTGGTGTTACGGATGTGGGGGCGGCTGTGGGGCATCAAGCCTCGCGATTGAGCAGGCGTCAGCTCAGATGCCCGCGCCCGCGATGCCGCAGTTGGCACCGGACGATAGCAGGATCTCTCATGCGTCTTTATTCCGGCCCTACCCCTCACGACGAGTGCCCCGTCTTTTCGGGCTTGTCGCCCGTCGGAGAGGCGCTGGAGTCGGGTTCGACGTAGAGGGTCTTGGCCTTCATGTGGGCCCGCGTCTGGGCGGCGATCCACACCAGGGTCGTGGCGAGCAGCGTGAACGCGAAGGCCCTCGGGTGGAACAGCGTCGTGTTCTTGAACGCGGCCATGAAGATGAACAGCAGCAGGATCTGTGCCGCGTAGAGCATCAGGCCCATGGCCTGGAAGAGGTGCGGAAGCGATTTGGCAGTGCGCTGCAGGACGTAGAGGCCGAGTCCCATGAAGAGGATCACGACCAGCGTTCCGACGACCGCTCCGGTCGCCCCCTTGCCGCCGGCGACGACACCACTGACGACGGCGGCGACAGCGCCGACGGCAGCCGTGGGCACGGCAGCCTGGGCCAGGATCCGGACGTCATTGGACGGCATGGCGGCAACTCCGCTTTCGCAGGGGGCAGGGTGTCGTCATGGACGAGCGTAGTCCCGGGCCGAGGGGGGACCTCACACCAATGGACCGTCGCACCACGGCCCTTCGGCTCTATCCGGGGGGTTCTCGTGAACCGTATCACAAACTATTTGATGCAGTCTTTACCTGCCCGGTGTGCTCGGTGTCACACATGAGAGTGATGCTGCGCGTTTGTGCAAAAGCCGCGTCGACTTGTCTGATATAGGGCGCTTCGTCCTCCCAACCCAGCCCCATCCCAGCCCACGACTTGGCAATGCTCTCGCCAGATTCTTACCTTGGCGTCAGTACGGGAGGTCAGCGCGGCGTTCCGGCCTTACGCCGGTCCAGCGGACGCGAACGGGCACCGAGGGCGGTCGCGCCGTTGACGCGGGGCACCCCGTTCACCACGGGGGTGCGGTGCTCCTCGGCGGGCGAGGCGGACGAGGCGGGCGAGCCGGACTCGGTTGCCGGGGCGGCCTCCGCGGCCGGGCACTCGGCAGCGGGCTCCTCTTCCGCCACCGCCCGGCGCCGCCGGTACCGCGGCGGCACGAAGCCCTCGGCCCAGTGCGGGGCACGCGGCGTGAAGCGCGGCAGCAGGAGCAGGACCAGGCCGATGGCGCTGAGGAAGACCACGCCCAGGACGATCCACATGGACGCGGCGTTGACCGAGTAGGCCAGCGCGCCGAAGGCGATCAGCGCCGACCAGAAGTACATGATCAGCACGGCCCGGCTGTGCGAGTGGCCGATCTCCAGCAGGCGGTGGTGCAGGTGCCCCCGGTCCGCCGCGAACGGCGACTGACCGCGCCAGGTGCGCCGGACGATGGCCAGGATCAGGTCGGCGGCCGGGATCGCGATGATCGTCAGCGGCATGACCAGCGGGATGTAGACCGGCACCATCTGGTGCACGGAGTTGCGTTCGGAGCCGGTGAACAGGTTCATCAGGTCCGGGTCGACCTGGCCGGTGACCGAGATCGCGCCCGCGGCCAGCACGAGGCCGATCAGCATCGAGCCCGAGTCGCCCATGAAGATCCGCGCCGGGTGCATGTTGTGCGGCAGGAAGCCCAGGCACATGCCCATCAGAATCGCCGCGAACAGGGTGGCCGGGGCGGCGGCCTCGATGCCGTACGAATACCAGATCCGGTAGGCGTACATGAAGAACGCCGCCGACGCGATGCACACCATGCCGGCCGCGAGACCGTCCAGGCCGTCCACGAAGTTGACCGCGTTGATGGTGATGACGACCAGCGCCACCGTCAGCAGCGTGCCCTGCCACTGGGTCAGCGCGACCGTGCCGACGCCCGGCACCGGGATCCACAGGATCGTCAGGCCCTGCATGACCATCACGCCGGCGGCGATCATCTGGCCGCCCAGCTTGATCAGGGCGTCGATCTCGAACTTGTCGTCCAGGACACCGATCAGCCAGATCAGGGCGGCCCCGGAGAGCAGGGCGCGCGGCTCGTTGGACTTCGCGAAGACCTCGTTGAGGTTGGTCAGGTGGTCGGCGACCAGCAGGCCCGCGCACAGGCCGAAGAACATCGCGATCCCGCCGAGCCGCGGAGTGGGTTCCCGGTGCACGTCACGCGCCCGGATCTCCGGCATCGCCCCCGCCACGATCGCGAACTTTCGCACCGGCCCTGTCAGCAGGTACGTCACCGCGGCCGTGATGCAGAGCGTCAGCAGGTATTCACGCACGGGCTTCCCCACAGGTCTCGCTGGCCAGTACAGCCCCACACCCTAGCGAGGTGCGCATATGGTTGGGGACTTCCGGGTAGCGACGATGGTTGCACGTGTGGCTGTGTACGGATGTCCCCCTCCCCCGGTTCAGCGCGGATACGCCGGAAATCCACCGGCCAGCTCCCGCACCTCTTCACGCGCCTTCGACGCCTCGGTCGCACCCCTGAGCACCTCCCCGAAGAGGGCCGCGATCCGTGCCATCTCCCTCTCCCCCATCCCCTGGGTGGTGACCGCAGCCGTGCCCAGGCGCAGCCCGCGGGCGTCGCCGTGCGGCAGTGCGCAGCAGTCCAGGACGACACCGGCCGCCGCGAGCCGGCCGCGGGCGGTGCGGCCGTCGACGCCGAGCGGCGCCGGGTCGGCGGTGATCAGGTGCGTGTCCGTGCCGCCGGTGGTGACCACGAGCCCCTCGGCGGCCAGCCCGGCCGCCAGCGCCCGCGCGTTGACGACCACCTGATGGGCGTACGCGGCGAACGCCGGGGTGGCCGCCTCCCCGAAGGCGACCGCCTTGGCCGCGATCGTGTGCATCTGGGCGCCGCCCTGCGTGAAGGGGAACACCGCCCGGTCGACCCGCTCGGCCAGCTCGCTCCCGCACAGGATCATGCCGCCGCGCGGCCCCCGCAGCACCTTGTGGGTGGTGGCGCACACGATGTCGGCGTACGGCACCGGGTTCGGCGCCGCTCCCCCGGCGACAAGGCCGATGGGATGGGCCGCGTCGGCGATGAGATACGCCCCGGCCTCGTCGGCGACCTCGCGGAAGAAGGCGTGGTCGATGTGCCGGGGGTAGGCGATCGAGCCGCACACGATCGCCTTGGGCCGGCGCGTACGGGCGAGGGTGCGCACCTGGTCGTAGTCGATGAGCCCGGTCTCCGCGTCCACGCCGTAGCCGACGAAGTCGAACCAGCGGCCGGAGAAGTTCGCGGGCGAGCCGTGCGTGAGGTGGCCGCCGTAGGGCAGCCCGAGGGCCAGCACGGTGTCCCCCGGCCGCAGCAGCGCGGCATACGCGGCCAGTACGGCCGAAGACCCCGAATGCGACTGCACGTTGGCGTGCTCGGCACCGAAGAGCTTCCTGGCCCGCTCTACGGCGATGCGCTCGGCCACGTCGACGATCTCGCACCCTGCGTGGTGCCGCGCGCCCGGATACCCCTCCGCGTACTTGTTGGCGAGCGGCGACCCGAGCGCGGCCAGCACCGCCGGCGACGTGAAGTTCTCCGCCGCGATCAACTGCAACGTCGTCGACTGCCGCTCCCGCTCACCGAGCAGAATCTCGGCGAGCTCGGGGTCCTGACTCCGCAGGACGTCGGCCTCGATGGCAGGGGTGACCGTCATGGTGGACTCCGGACGTCGACGGTGACGTACGACCAATGTAGGCCCGGCAGCCCACAACCGCCCGAGTTGTTACACCACCCCGCAACCGCCCGCCGCAGCCAGCCGACCGCCGTTGGCAGTCGTCCCACTGGGGCGGGACGGGTGGGCACGGCCACCAGCGCCGGGCGCCGTCCCGAGAAACGTCCACGGCACCGACGTAGGACCGGCTCACGCCCGCGCCGGCACCCCCGTAAGCGCCGTGACCACCGGATCCAGCGCCTGGTGTATCTCGTCCCCGATCGACCGGAAGAACGTCAGCGGCGCCCCGTACGGGTCGTACACCTCGTCCGCCTCGGCCGTAGGCGCAAGAAGCCACCCGCGTAGAGCCGCGGCCGCACGCACCAGCGCACGTGCGCGCATGACCAGCCCCTCGTCCAGCGGCGGCAGCGTCGTGGGATCTATGGCCTTCACCAGTCGCGTGAACTCCTTCAGCGTGAACGTCCGCAACCCCGCCGAGTGCCCCATCGAGATCACTTGCGCCCGGTGATCCCGCGTAGCGGTCAGCACAAGGTCGGCCCGGATCACATGCTCGTCCAGCAGCTCCCGGCCCACGAAGCCGGACGCATCCGCACCGAAGTCGCCCAGCACGGTCTCCGCGTGCGACTCCATGGGCGCCCCCTCATGGCCCCAGGTCCCCGCGCTCTCCACGATGAGCCCGCCGCCCAGCACACCGAGCCGCTGCGTCACGAAATGGCGGGTCAGCCGCTCGGTGATGGGCGAGCGGCACACGTTGCCGGTGCTGACGTGGAGGATGCGGAAGGTGTCGCGCGGGAGCCCGACAAATGTGGTCGTGATCTCCGCAGCACGCTCCCCGTTGCCTATGCCACGCCCCGCGTCAGGGGCCGTCAATTCGCCACCTCGAGGTCGGGTACGACCTTGCGCAGCTCTTCCGGCGAGAGCGCGCCCTCGCGCAGCAGCACCGGCACGGGGCCGGTCACGTCGACGATCGAGGAGGGGACGTTGCCCGGGGTGGGGCCGCCGTCCAGGTACACGGAGACGGAGTCGCCGAGCATCTCCTGCGCGGCGTCGCAGTCCTCCGGCGCCGGGTGCCCGGTGAGGTTCGCCGAGGACACGGCCATGGGGCCGACCTCGGTGAGCAGTTCGATGGCGACCGGGTGCAGCGGCATGCGCACGGCAACCGTGCCCCGGGTGTCGCCCAGGTCCCACTGCAGCGACGGCTGGTGCTTGGCGACCAGCGTCAGCGCGCCCGGCCAGAACGCGTCGACCAGTTCCCAGGCCAGTTCGGAGAAGTCCGTGACGAGCCCGTGCAGGGTGTTCGGGGACCCGATGAGGACGGGCGTGGGCATATTGCGGCCCCGGCCCTTGGCCTCCAGGAGGTCGGCGACGGCCTCCGCGGAGAACGCGTCGGCGCCGATGCCGTACACGGTGTCCGTCGGCAGCACCACGAGCTCGCCACGGCGGACGGCGGACGCGGCCTCGCGCAGGCCGGTCGCACGGTCGGTCGCGTCATTGGTGTCGTATCGCCGAGCCATGTCTAGCGGGCCTCCTCGTACACGTACTGCGTTGGTGAAGTCCTGTGGGTGCTCACGGCAGCGCCTTGCGGGCAGTGGCGAACCGCGGGCGGTTGTTGAGGTCGGGGTGGTCGGCGGCGTCGGTCCAGCCGCGGTCCTCTGCGAAGATCCACGGCACCTGGCCGCCCTGGGTGTCGGCGTGCTCGATGACGACGACACCGCCGGGCCGCAGCAGCCGGTGCGCGGTGCGCTCGAGGCCGCGGATCAGGTCGAGGCCGTCCTCGCCGGAGAACAGCGCCAGCCCGGGGTCGTGGTCGCGCGCCTCGGGGGCGACGTACTCCCATTCGGTGAGCGGGATGTACGGCGGGTTGGAGATGACCAGGTCGACCTGGCCGTCGAGGTCGGGGAAGGCCGTACGGGCATCGCCCTGCCGCAGGTCGACCCTGGAGCCCGCCACGTTCTTACGGGTCCACACCAGGGCCTCCTCGGACAGCTCCACGGCGTGCACCCGGGAGCGCGGCACCTCCTGGGCGAGGGCGAGCGCGATGGCGCCGGAGCCGGTGCACAGGTCGACGATGCACGGCTCGACGACGTCCATGGCCCGTACGGCGTCTATGGCCCAGCCGACCACGGACTCGGTCTCGGGCCGCGGCACGAACACCCCGGGCCCGACCTGGAGTTCCAGGTACCGGAAGTAGGCGCGCCCGGTGATGTGCTGGAGCGGCTCGCGGGCCTCACGGCGGGCCACGGCCTCCCAGTAGCGGGCGTCGAAGTCGGAGTCCTTCACGGAGTGCAGCTCCCCCCGCTTGACGCCGTGCACGAACGCCGCGAGCTCCTCCGCGTCGTTGCGCGGCGAGGGCACGCCGGCGTCGGCCAGCCGCTGGGTGGCCTGGGCCACCTCCGCGAGCAGCAGGTTCACCTAAGTCCTCCGGTGCTCAGTACTCCTACGTGCCGTACGGGGTGTGTCATGGGCTGTGCCGGGGTCGCCAGCTAATCAGGTACCGCACCTCTCCTCCGGCCCGACCCCATGACACACCCCTACGTGGCTGCCAGCTTCGCCGCCGAGTCCGCGTCGACGCATGCCTGGATCACCGCGCCGAGGTCGCCGTCCAGGACCTGGTCCAGGTTGTACGCCTTGAAGCCGACGCGGTGGTCCGAGATGCGGTTCTCCGGGAAGTTGTACGTACGGATCTTCTCGGAGCGGTCGACGGTGCGGACCTGGCTGCGGCGGGCGTCGGCGGCGTTCCTCTCCGCCTCCTCCTGCGCTATGGCGAGCAGCCTCGAGCGCAGGATACGCAGTGCCTGCTCCTTGTTCTGCAGCTGGCTCTTCTCGTTCTGGCAGGAGGCGACGACTCCGGTGGGAATGTGCGTGATGCGCACCGCGGAGTCGGTGGTGTTGACGGACTGTCCGCCCGGGCCCGACGACCGGTAGACGTCGACGCGAAGGTCGTTGGGGTTGATCTCGACGTCGATCTCCTCGGCCTCGGGGGTGACGAGGACACCGGCCGCGGAGGTGTGGATACGGCCCTGGGACTCGGTCGCCGGCACGCGCTGGACGCGGTGCACGCCGCCCTCGTACTTCATGCGGGCCCAGACGCCCTGCCCCGGCTCCGTCTGACCCTTGGCCTTCACCGCGACCTGGACGTCCTTGTAGCCGCCCAGCTCGGACTCGGTGGCGTCGATGATCTCGGTCTTCCAGCCGACGCGCTCGGCGTACCGCAGGTACATGCGCAGCAGGTCGCCCGCGAACAGGGCGGACTCGTCGCCGCCCGCGCCCGCCTTGATCTCCAGGATGACGTCCTTGTCGTCGCTGGGGTCGCGCGGGATCAGCAGGAAGCGGAGCTTCTCCGTCAGCTCCTCGCGCTGCTTCTCCAGCTCCTTGATCTCTGCGGAGAACTCAGCAGCATAGTCGGGGTCGTCGGCGGCCAGCTCGCGCGCGGTCTCGATGTCGTCGCCGTGCTGCTTCCAGGAGCGGTACGTGGCGACGATCGGGGTGAGCTCGGCGTAGCGCTTGTTCAGCGTGCGCGCGCCCGCCTGGTCGGCATGGACCGCCGGGTCGGCGAGCTTCTTCTCCAGATCGGCGTGCTCAGCGACCAGTTCGTCGACGGCCTCGAACATCTTGGGCTCCTGTACTGCGGTGAGGGGGAAGGCGGGCGACCAAAAACGCCGGTCCCGGCGCAACCCTGGGAAGGGCGCGGCCGTGGACCGGCGAAATGGGGCTCGCTACTTCTTGGAGCCGGCGGCAGCCTTGCCGAAGCGGGCCTCGAAGCGGGCCACACGGCCACCGGTGTCGAGGATCTTCTGCTTGCCCGTGTAGAACGGGTGGCACTCGGAGCAGACCTCGGCCCGGATGGTGCCGGACTCGATGGTGCTGCGGGTGGTGAACGACGCGCCGCAGGTGCAGCTGACCTGCGTCTCGACGTACGCGGGGTGGATGTCGCGCTTCAAGGTGTCTCCTAGGTTTCGGGAGGGCGCCGGGTCGCTGCCGCGGGATGCGGAGCGTGAACCGGGGCCGACGTACCAGTCTGCCAGGACTGGGGCCTTCTCCCAAAACCGGGGGTTGCTGTTGTCTGTTCCCTGGGGGCGGGGGTGGGTTCGCCCAAGGAGGTGCCACTTGATCATTGTGGGCGACTGCGGGTTGTCGTGGGTTGTTCGCGCCCACGCGGCGGAGCCGCATATCGATACAGCCCCGCGCCCTTGACTACTTCACCACGCCGTTGGCTTCACCTGTGGCCGTACCTTCTGTTGCCGCCCTGGGGATCGGTTTGTCGTTCTTCAGGGCGTCCCAGACCAGCTGGGCCTTGGCTTTCTGGACCAGGACCCGGTTGGGGTCGGCGGGGTCGTACTGGACCGGCATGGTGACCATGTGCATGTTGGCGGAGCTGATGCTCTTGAGGCCGCCCGCGAAGGACATCAGGGAGTTCACCGAGCCCAGGTCGGAGTCGGTGGTGACGGTCTTGGTGGCGGTGTCGGCGAGGTCGTACAGCTTCTTCGGGTTGGTGAAGATGCCGACGTTCTTGACCTGGTTGACCAGGGCTTTGATGAACGCCTGCTGGAGCTGGATGCGGCCGAGGTCGGAGCCGTCGCCGACGCCGTGGCGGGTGCGGACCAGGCCGAGGGCCTGCTCGCCGTCGAGCTGGTGGGTGCCGGCCTTGAGGTCGAGGTGGCTGTCGGGGTCGTTGATGTTCTTGGTGGTGGTGACCCGGACGCCGCCGAGCTCGTCGATGAGCCTCTGGAAGCCGGCGAAGTCGACCTCCAGGTAGTGGTCCATGCGCAGGTCGGTGATGGACTCCACGGTCTTCACGGCGCAGGCGGCGCCGCCGGTGGAGTACGCGGAGTTGAACATCACGCCGTTCGCGGCCGGGAACGTGTCGCCCTTGGTGTCGGTGCACTCGGGGCGGTCGATGAGGGTGTCACGCGGGATGGAGACCACGCTGGCCTTCTTGTGGCCCTCGTAGACGTGCACGATCATCGCCGTGTCGGAGCGGGCGCTGCCGTCGTCGATGCCGCCGCCGAGCTTCTTGTTCTTGCCGGAACGGGTGTCGGAGCCGAGGACGAGGATGTTCTCGGAGCCGTTGTCGGCCTTCTCGGGCCGGTCGGTGCCGAGGGCCTGGTCGATGTTGACACTCTTGATGTTGCCGTTGAGCTTGAAGTACAGGAACCCGGCCCCGGTGCCGCCGAGCACCACGATCCCCGCTGCCGTCCAGGCCATGACCACCAGCCCCTTGCGGCGCTTGCCGCGGGGCTTGCGGCGGCGGCCCTTGCCGCGGTGACGCAGCCCGCTGCTGCCGCGCTCCTCCGATATGCCGGACCCCGGCGTGCTCTCGGCGGCCATGTGCTCCTCAGCTCTCGTTCCGTCCGGTTACCCCTGTCAGACGGAGAAACTCGGCCGAGGGTTGCACAACGCTCTGTGTCCGACCTGTGGCAAAGGTCTCCCCAGAGGGAACGAAAAGGGCCGCCCCCTTGATAAGGAGGCGGCCCCGAAGCGCCCCGTCAGGGGCGCGGGACTGTATCGATTTGCGGCTCCGCCGCGTGGGCGCGACAGGCCACAAACGAACCCGCAGCCGACAACAAACCGGCCGGCCCGACCCTTAGTCGCCGTTACCCGGCATCGGCGTCGTCTTCTGGATCTGCAACAGGAACTCGGCGTTCGATTTCGTCTGCTTCATCTTGTCGAGCAGCAACTCGATCGCCTGCTGCTGATCAAGCGCATGCAGCACCCTCCGCAGCTTCCAGACGATGTTGAGCTCCTCACCGCTCATCAGGATCTCTTCCTTACGCGTACCGGACGCATCCACGTCCACCGCCGGGAAGATCCGCTTGTCCGCGAGCTTCCGATCGAGCTTGAGCTCGGCGTTACCCGTGCCCTTGAACTCCTCGAAGATCACCTCGTCCATCCGGGACCCGGTGTCCACGAGCGCCGTCGCCAGGATGGTGAGCGACCCGCCGTCCTCGATGTTCCGCGCCGCACCGAAGAAGCGCTTCGGCGGATACAGCGCCGTCGAGTCGACACCACCGGACAGAATGCGCCCGGAAGCAGGCGCCGCCAGGTTGTACGCACGGCCCAGACGCGTGATGGAGTCCAGCAGAACCACCACGTCGTGCCCGAGCTCCACCAGCCGCTTCGCCCGCTCGATCGCCAGCTCGGCGACCGTCGTGTGGTCCTCGGCCGGGCGGTCGAAGGTCGAGGAGATGACCTCGCCCTTGACCGACCGCTGCATGTCGGTGACCTCTTCCGGACGCTCGTCGACCAGGACGACCATCAGGTGGCACTCGGGGTTGTTGTGCGTGATCGCGTTGGCGACCGCCTGCATGATCATGGTCTTACCGGTCTTCGGCGGGGCCACGATCAGACCGCGCTGGCCCTTACCGATCGGCGAGACCAGGTCGATGATGCGGGTGGTGAGGACGCCGGGGTCGGTCTCCAGGCGGAGCCGGTCCTGCGGGTACAGCGGCGTCAGCTTGTTGAACTCCGGGCGGCCGCGGCCGTGTTCGGGCGCCATGCCGTTGACGGAGTCCAGGCGGACCAGCGCGTTGAACTTCTCGCGCCGCTCGCCTTCCTTGGGCTGACGGACCGCACCGGTGATGTGGTCACCCTTGCGCAGGCCGTTCTTGCGGACCTGGGCGAGCGAGACGTACACGTCGTTCGGACCCGGCAGGTAGCCGGAGGTGCGGATGAAGGCGTAGTTGTCGAGGATGTCCAGGATGCCCGCGACCGGGATGAGGACGTCGTCCTCGGTGATCTGCGGCTCCTGCACGTCGTCGCGGCCACGACGGCCACGGCGGTCGCGGTAGCGCCCGCGACGGCCCCGGCGGCCGCCCGCCTCGTCGTCGTAGCCGTCGCTCTGGCCGCCCTGCTGCCGGCCCTGCTGCTGGTTGCCCTGACCCTGCTGCTGGACCTGCTGGTCTTCGCCCTTGCCCCGGCGGTCCCCGCGGTCCCGGTCCCGGCCGCGCTCGCGGCGGTCGCGACGGCGGCCCTCGCCGCCGCCCTCACCGGCCTCGGACTTGGCGTCGCCCTGCGGCTGCTGCGTCTGTGGCTGGGCCTGCTGCGGGGCGGGCGTCTCGGCCTTGGGCTCACTCCTGGCCTCGGCGGCGGCCGTCTCGGCGCTGCTCGCCGCGGGAGCGCCCGCGTCGGCGGTGGCGCGGCGCCGACGGCGCTCGACGGGCGCGTCGTCGCTGGCGGGCTGGCCCGGAATCTCGATCTGCTGCTGGGCGGCCCTGTCGGCCTTGTCGGCCTTCTCCCGCTTGTCGGCGGGGGCCGTGGCCTTCGCCTTCGCGGGGGCGGCGTCCGCCTTCTTCTCGGCGGCCTCCTCGCCCGTACGGGTCCGGGAGGTGGCGCGGCGCTTCGGCTTGGCCTCGGCCTCGCTCTTGGCGGGGGCCGCGCCTCCGGCGGCCTGCGCCTCCTTGATGACCTCGATCAGCTGGCTCTTGCGCATGCGCGCGGTGCCCCTGATACCGAGGCCGGATGCGACCTGCTGCAGCTCGGCCAGCACCATGCCCTCAAGGCCGGTACCGCGGCGCCGCCGGGAGCCGGCACCGGTGGCAGGCGCGGAGGCGTCCGTGGCGGGCGCGGCAGCGGTCTCCTCGACACGTGCGCCCATCAGATCGGTGGTGTCGCTCACGAAGGGTCCTTCCCTGGAGCGGACGTCGGCCTGTCTGGCTCGGCGACCGGTTGTGCTGTCCGGCTTCGGTCCGTTTTCTGTGAACCGCGCCGGGGCGGTGGTCCGCCTGAACGGCGGAAGAGATATCTGGTGATGGCGCTTCCTTGAGCCGTGGCACCCAGTGTCACGTGGCGTGGTCGCACCTGTTCCGGAGCGTGCCCGGTGGGCCGCTCAGTGTCGGCGTACGACGTACTGCTCACATACGACGTACAAAACACAGTGCGACTTGGGGAGCTCCCGGAAGAATGTCTGTCCCGGACGGGGACACGAGGCACCTCGCCATGGTGGGGTCGGGTGCAGACTTGAGGTTAACACTACCGGATCCAACAAACATTCCCCCTCTCCAAATCCGGCAACCGTGTGTCAGGTCGCGAGTGGCAGCACGCTCGCGCCCCGCACATCCAGGCTCAGCCGGTTCGCGGCCCAGTCCTCCCCGGCCAGCGCCTCGACCTTGGCGGCGGTGCCCTCGTCGGCCAGCGCCATGACCGTGGGTCCGGCGCCGGAGATCACCGCGGGGATGCCGTCCGCCCGCAGCCGCTCCACCAGCGCCGCGCTCTCGGGCATGGCGGGGGCGCGGTACTCCTGGTGGAGGCGGTCCTCGGTGGCCGGCAGCAGCAGCTCTGGGCGCCTGGTGAGGGCCTCGACGAGCAGCGCGGCGCGGCCGGCGTTGGTGGCGGCGTCGACGTGCGGCACGGTGCGCGGGAGCAGGCCGCGCGCGGTCTCGGTGAGGACCGGCTTTCCTGGCACGAAAACCACCGGAACGATGGAATCGGCGGGCTCCATCCTGATCGCCCGGGCGGCGCCGGCCTCCATCCAGGACAGGGTGAATCCGCCCAGCAGACAGGCCGCGACGTTGTCGGGGTGGCCCTCGATCTCGGTGGCGAGTTCGAGCAGCGCGGTGTCGTCGAACCGCGCCTCGGCGCCTATGGTCACGGCTCGGGCGGCGACGATTCCGGCGCAGATGGCGGCGGAGGACGAGCCCAGGCCGCGGCCGTGCGGAATGCGGTTGGCACAGACGATCTCCAGGCCGCGCGGCTGTCCGCCCAGCAGATCGAAGGCGGTGCGCAGGGAGCGCACGAGAAGGTGGTTTTCGTCACGTGGGAGCGTCTCGCCGCCCTCACCCGCGATGTCGATGTGCAGCCCGGAGTCGGCCACCCGGACGACCACGTCGTCGTACAAGCCCAGCGCGAGGCCGAGGGCGTCGAAGCCCGGGCCGAGGTTGGCGCTGGTGGCGGGGACGCGCACCCGGACGGCGGCGGCGCGGAACGCTGGACCGGCCATCGCTCGATGACTCTCCTTGAGCTGCGTGATTGTCGAATGACGTTCGATGGACATCCGATGGTGTACGAGGACCCTGGGGGCGCTGCCGACCGGGGTGGCCGACCGCTTTCCCGGCCGCTCTCCCGGCCGCTTCCGGTCCGGGAGACGACGCGGCACCGCGGCATATGCGGCGGGCGGGTTCGGTACAGCCTATCGAAGGAAGGTTCAGTGGCGACATAGGGCGCACAGGAGGCGCACGATGCGTGTCGTAAGCCCCCTGTGCACCCCCCGTAGGGAACTTCCCCGGGTAAGCGCCGTCTTACGCCGGACCGTGGCGCGCGTTACACCGGCGCTGGTCCGGCGCCCGACCGGGGCTTGCTCAGACCAGCCCCAGGCGCTCGGCCGCCGTGGCCGCGTCGACGGGCACGGTGACCGGCTGCGGGGCGCCGGCGACGGCCCAGTCCGGGTCCTTCAGGCCGTTGCCGGTGACGGTGCACACGATGCGCTGGCCGGGATCGACCTTGCCCTGCTCGGCGGCCTTCAGCAGACCGGCCACGGACGCGGCGGAGGCGGGCTCGACGAAGACGCCCTCCTGAGCGGCCAACAGCCGGTAGGCGCGCAGGATTTCACGGTCCGTCACCTCGTCGATGGCGCCGCCGGACTCGTCCCGCGCCTGGAGCGCGTACTGCCAGGAGGCCGGGTTGCCGATGCGGATGGCGGTGGCGATGGTCGACGGGTCCTTGACGACCTCGCCGCGCACGATCGGGGCGCTGCCGGATGCCTGGAAGCCCCACATGCGGGGGGTCCTGGTGGCGACGCCGTCGGCGGCGTACTCCTGGTAGCCCCGCCAGTAGGCGGTGATGTTGCCCGCGTTGCCCACCGGCAGGACGTGGATGTCGGGCGCGTCGCCGAGCATGTCCACGATCTCGAACGAGGCGGTCTTCTGCCCCTCGATGCGCACCGGATTGACCGAATTGACCAGTGCCACGGGGTAGTTCTCGCTCAGCCCGCGCGCGAGCGTGAGGCAGTCGTCGAAGTTGCCGTCGACCTGGAGGATCTTCGCGCCGTGCACGAGGGCCTGACCCATCTTGCCGAGCGCGATCTTGCCCTGCGGCACGAGGACGGCGGAGACCATCCCGGCCCGTACGGCGTACGCGGCGGCCGAGGCCGACGTGTTGCCGGTGGAGGCGCAGATGACCGCCTTCGCGCCCTCCTCCTTGGCCTTGCTGATGGCCATGGTCATGCCGCGGTCCTTGAAGGACCCGGTCGGGTTGGCACCCTCGACCTTGAGGTGCACCTCGCAGCCCGTGCGCTCGGAGAGCACCTGCGCGGGCACGAGGGGCGTGCCGCCCTCGCGGAGCGTCACGACCGGCGTGGTGTCGGATACCGGCAACCGGTCCCGGTACTCCTCTATGATTCCGCGCCACTGGTGGGTCATTGCTGGTTACTCTCCTTCAACCCGCATGATGCTGGCGACACCGCGCACGGTGTCGAGCTTGCGCAACGCCTCCACGGTCCCGCCGAGGGCCGCGTCGGACGCACGGTGGGTGACGACGACGAGGGAGGCCTCGCCGTCCTTCCCCTGCTGGCGAACCGTATCGATCGAGACACCGTGCTCGGCGAAGACGGTCGCGACCTGGGCGAGAACGCCCGGTTTGTCGGCCACATCGAGGCTGATGTGGTAGCGCGTCACGACGTCGCCCATGGGCGACACGGGCAGCGCGGCGTACGCCGACTCGCCGGGCCCGGTCGCGCCGCTGAGCCGGTTGCGGCACACGGCCACGAGGTCGCCGAGGACGGCGGAGGCGGTCGGGGAGCCGCCGGCGCCGGGGCCGTAGAACATCAGCTGCCCGGAGGCGTCGGACTCGACGAACACGGCGTTGTAGGCGCCGCGCACGGAGGCCAGCGGGTGGCTGAGCGGGATCATGGCCGGATGCACGCGCGCGGTGACGGAGCAGCCGTCCGCGGCCCGCTCGCAGATGGCGAGCAGCTTGATGGTGCAGCCCATCTCATTCGCGGAGGCGAAGTCGGCGGCGGTGACCTCCGTCATGCCCTCGCGGTGGACGTCGTCGAGCCGCACGCGCGTGTGGAAGGCGATCCCCGCGAGGATGGCGGCCTTGGCGGCGGCGTCGAAGCCCTCGACGTCGGCGGTCGGGTCGGCCTCGGCGTACCCCAGGGCGGTGGCCTCGTCGAGGGCCTCCTGATACCCCGCCCCCGTGGAGTCCATCTTGTCGAGGATGAAGTTGGTCGTCCCGTTGACGATCCCCAGCACCCGGTTGACCTTGTCCCCGGCGAGAGATTCGCGCAGCGGCCGGATCAGCGGGATGGCACCGGCGACGGCGGCCTCGTAGTAGAGGTCCTTGTCGTGCTCCTCGGCGGCGGCGTGCAGGGCGGCCCCGTCCTGGGCGAGCAGCGCCTTGTTGGCGGAGACGACGGAGGCGCCGTGCTCGAAGGCGGTGGTGATCAGGGTCCGGGCGGGCTCGATCCCCCCGATGACCTCCACCACGACATCGAGGTCACCGCGTTTGACGAGGGCGGTGGCGTCGGTGGTGACGAGCTCGGCCGGGATGCCCTCGCGCACCTTGTCGGGCCGCCGCACGGCGACCCCGGCCAGCTCCACCGGGGCCCCGATGCGGGCGGCGAGGTCGTCGGCGTGCGTCGTCATGATGCGCGCCACCTCTGAGCCGACCACTCCACAGCCCAGCAGCGCCACCTTCAGCGGACGCGTACGCATCATCCGACCTCGTTTCCTCATACCGTCTACGGTTGGACCAGTCTCACTCACCGGACGGGAGTTTCTGCCCTTCGTCCGGATCGTGAGACATCTATTTCATGGGCTCAAGGGCGGCAGACAGGAGATCTTCCACCCCGTCCCGTTCGCTTTGCTCACCCCACGTCGAGACGCAGGAGGTCCTCCTCCGTCTCGCGGCGGACGATGACGCGCGCCTCGCCGTCGCGCACGGCGACGACGGGCGGGCGCAGCACGTGGTTGTAGTTGCTGGCCATGGACCGGCAGTACGCACCGGTCGCCGGTACGGCGATCAGGTCACCCGGTGCCAGGTCGCCGGGCAGGAAGGCGTCCCTTACGACGATGTCGCCGCTCTCGCAGTGCTTGCCGACGACGCGGCACAGCACGGGCTCGGCGTCGGAGGTGCGGGAGACGAGGGCGACGCTGTACTCGGCGTCGTACAGCGCGGTGCGGATGTTGTCCGACATGCCGCCGTCGACGGAGACGTAGGTGCGCAGCCCGTCGAGGGGCTTGATGGTGCCGACCTCGTACAGCGTGAAGGCGGTGGGCCCGACGATGGCCCGCCCCGGCTCGACGGAGATGCGCGGGGTGCTGAGGCGGGCGGCCTCGCACTCCCGGCCGACGATCTCGGTCAGGGCCTTGGCGATCTCGTACGGCTCGCGCGGATCGTCGTCGCTGGTGTAGGCGATACCGAGGCCGCCCCCGAGGTCGATCTCCGGCAGCTCGACCCCGTGCTCGTCCCGGATGTCCTTGAGCAGCCCGACCACGCGATGCGCGGCGACCTCGAACCCGGACATGTCGAAGATCTGCGACCCGATGTGGGAGTGGATCCCGATCAGTTCGAGCCCGTCGAGCTGGAGGGCCCGCCGCACGGCCTCGGCCGCCTGTCCGTCCGCGAGCGGGATGCCGAACTTCTGGTCTTCGTGAGCGGTGGCGATGAACTCGTGCGTATGCGCTTCGACGCCGACGGTGATACGAATCTGCACCCGCTGCCGCTTGCCGAGGGACTGCGCGATGTGGGCGACGCGGACGATCTCCTGGAAGGAGTCGAGCACGATCCGCCCGACGCCGTTCTCAATGGCCCGGGTGATCTCCTCCACGGACTTGTTGTTGCCGTGGAAGGCGATGCTCTCGGCCGGCATGCCGGCCGAGAGCGCGGTGGCCAGCTCGCCCCCGGAGCAGACATCGAGGTTGAGCCCCTCCTCATGCAGCCAGCGCACGACGGCCCGGGAGAGGAACGCCTTCCCGGCGTAGAACACGTCGGCGTCGGCGCCGAACGCGGTGCGCCAGGCGCGGGCACGGGCCCGGAAGTCGGCCTCGTCGAGGCAGTAGGCCGGGGTGCCGTGGGTCTCGGCGAGCGTCTTGACGTCGACACCGCCGACGGTCACGACGCCGTCCTCGTTCCGGGCGACGGTCTGGGCCCACACCTTCGGGTCGAGGGCGTTGAGGTCGGCGGGCACGGCTGTGCTTGCTGCGGAGCGCCCCTCCGGGAGGACATCGGCGTGACGGGGCCCGGCGGGGTGTGCGGAACGGCTCATGGTCTGTCTGTGTTCTCTCAGAGGTGGTCGGGTGCGTCGATACCGAGCAGGGACAGGCCGCCGGCCAGCACCGCCCCGGCGGCTTCGGCGAGCGCGAGCCGGGCACGGTGGGCGGCCGAGGGTTTCTCCTCCCCGGACGGGAGGACGGTGGGCAGCAGGGGGACGACGGCATCGGCGACGGTGACGAGGTGCCGGGCGAGACGGTCCGGGGCGTGGTGCGTGGCGGCGGACCGGAGGATGCGGGGGTGGTCGGCCAGGGCGGTGACCAGAGGGCTGACCAGGGTCCTTGCCGCGGCGGGAGCGGCTTCAGGTGCGCCTGCGTCCGGTAGGGCGCCGGCGTCGAGGACGCCGGGCTCGGCGGTGAAGCCCAGGTCGACGGCGTTGCGGGTGAGGGCGCGGGTGCGGGCGTGGGCGTACCGGACGCGGAAGAGGGGGTTGCTTTCGCGCTGAACGAGATGCTCGCCGGTGATCCGGGGCCGGTCGTGCGCGGCGGGCTGGAGCAGGGCCCAGCGGGCGGCGTCGCGGCCGAGGGGAAGGGGGTCGGCGGGGGCGGGGACGGGACGGACGCCGACGTGGGGGACGTCGGGTGCGGCCGATGCGGCGGGCCGGCCGTCGGCATCGAGGCGCACCCCCAGCACGTCCCGCCACTCCGGGGGAGGCCGCTCCTCGCAGCTGGTGCGGACGAAGGCACCCTGGGAGCGGAGGATCCGGGCGACGGCGTCTGTGACGACGACGGCCCGGACTTCACGGGGACAGCGCAGCCACAGGACCTGCCCGCTGAACTGCTGGGTGTAGCCGTACCGCCCCCCGCGCCGCAGGATCTCCCCCACGAGGGCGGCGGAGGCGCCCGCGGCGTCACGCAGGCTGATGTTGAGGAACCCCGGTCCGGTGACCACGACATCGCTGATGCCGTCGGCGCCGGACAGATGCGGCCGCAGAATCTCGGCCACACGCAGCGGCGGCTGCCCGGCCGGGCGGGCGAGCTGAAGAGCGACGCTGGTCGCGTAGTCCCCGCACCCCCCGGGCCCCGGCGGCGCGACCACGACCCGCTCCGGCACGGTCACGTTCAGCTCCCCCTCATCGACAGCACGACGCACCGCGCGCAGCACGGTGCGGGAGAGCTCGACGGGGGTCACGGGACAAGCGTATGGGAGGAGGGGGGTGGGTAGGCGAGCCGGTTTGGCTGAGGTTCCGGGATGTGGACGGCTGGCCGGGGAGAGACGGGCCGGTCGATCAGCGGGGCGGACCGACGGGCGGAACGCTCGACCGGACGGCCGTACGGCGGCTGGCGACCAGGACGCAGACGTACGACTGCTTCTCAACCGCTCGATGACCGGAGAGCCATCCGCTGGACGACGGGAGGCCCTTCAGCCATCGGCGATGACCGGGGCCCTTCCACCCTCAGCGCCGACCCCCATCGGCGGATCGACGACCGGCCGCAGGCCCGACGACCAGTTGCCGACGCCGACGGCCGGCCGCAGGCACCGGCGATCAACGAGAGGTGTCGTCCATCAACCCGAGGCGCGAGCCATCAACCACCGGCTCGCCCGGCCCGCTCGGCCTCCTCGGCCCCAGCACCAGACCCGGCCCCGGCCCCGGCCCCGAGAACACCCCCGAACCCCCACTGGAGCCCCCCTCAAACGCAACGGCACCACCCTCGAACACACTGGCACCGCCCTCCCGCCCCGCGGCATTCCGCCCGCTGCTCCCCCGCTCCAGCAACTGCCGCACAAGCCCTACGAGTTCCGCAGGCTCGAACGGCTTGGCGAGAAAGGCGTCGACACCCACGCCGACACCGGTCTCGACCTCGTACTGGGTGCAGGCGCTGACGATGGCGAGGGGAAGATCACGGGTCCGCGGGTCCGCACGCAGCCGGGCGGCGGTGCGCAACCCGTCCAGCCGGGGCATGACGACATCGAGGGTGACGACATCCGGCCGCACCTGATGGACGACATCCAGACACTCGGCACCATCGGCTGCGGTCACGACCTCGATGCCCTCCAGCTCAAGGTTGACCCTGATCAGCTGCCGGATGACCTTGTTGTCGTCCACAACAAGCACCCGGCCCGACGCGCCTGGCACAACTTGAGAGTAGGTCCGTCCCGGCCACCGCGTCCGGGTTTTCCCCACTTCCCCCCTGCGGGCGCCCCGCACCCCCGCCATATGACGAGCCGGCCTGCGGGAAACCCGTTCATGGCCACCCCGAAGGAACTGGTAGGGTTCTACCCGTCGCCGCGAACACCACGCAGCCGACACCGCCCCCGTAGCTCAGGGGATAGAGCAACGGCCTCCGGAGCCGTGTGCGCAGGTTCGAATCCTGCCGGGGGCACCTTGTAGTAGGTGCCTAAAGACCCCGCCATCAGCGCGTTTGCTGAGTGCGGGGTCTTGTTGTGTGTGCAGGCGAATGCCGCCGGAAGCAGATGTTTGCCAGTGATCACGTTGTAATAGCGTGTTGATCTTGGAGGGCTTCGCCGCTGGTCACATGCCGTTTCGCCGACCTTGAGAGTAGCCCTGTGGACCACCCGTGGACAGGCCGAAGCCCCGGACCTCTTACGGTCCGGGGCTTGGGTCGGTCGGTCATGGTCGGCTGTCAGTCCGTAGGTTCGTCCCCCTCCCCCAGCCCTTGCATGATGCGGTCGTTCATCTCCTGCTCCTGGCCGTCGATGCACTTGGCGTAGATCTTCAGCAGCACGTCCACCGAGTGGCCCGCACGAGCGGCGACTTCCGGCGCCGGCACTCCGGAGTTGAGCCACTGGGAGACGCCCGCGTGCCGGAGGTCGTACGGCCGGAAGGCCAGGACCGAGGACACTTGATCGGGCACGAGCGCCAGTTCTCGCGCCTGTTTCCACGCTCGGGAGTACGAGGACGCCGCGATCACGTTGCCCCGCTCACTGGAGAACAGCCGGCCGTCCTTCGCCGTGCCGAACTCCTCCAGGTGCTCGCGGAGCAGCCGCACCAACGGAGGCGGAATCGGCACGGTCCGTACCTCCCCGTGGGACCGCTGCTTCAGGCCGCGCCGATCGTGCGCCTCCCCGGAGTCCGTCCACGCCTTACCTGCCGTGGGGCGGGTCTCCGCCAGCTCTATGCGGCCCCAGCCTGACGCCGGAAGCGTGCAGTCGGAGCGGCGAAGGCCGAGGGCCTCCCCAGGTCGCATGGCCGCGTAGTACAAGCACCCGAAGAACGCCCGTAGCCGCCGGCCGCTCGCTCGGTCGTAGCCACCCACGTACGTGAGCGCGGTCAGCAGTTCCCGTGCCTGCCGAGGGTTGACGACCACCCGGCGGTCAACCTCCTGCAACGCGCGCTTGCCCCGCTTACGCCGGACCCTGCTCAACGGGTTGGAGGGCAGGTACTCCAGTTCCATGGCGTACTCAAGCGCGTTGAAGACCACGGCGCGCCGCCGCCGGTAGGTCTGCGTCGCCGCAGGCTTGCCGTCCAGCCGCCGACTCAGCGCATCGATTAGGTCGTGCGCACGGGTGATCTCCTGCAACTCCGCCACCGGCAGCGACGCCTTCTCGATCCACTTCACCGCCGCACTGATCTCCTCTGGCCTCTCACGCTCCCTACGAGGCACAGGCAGGATGTACGACCGCAGCGCACGCCGCAGCACCTCGGGACCGGGCCGCCCCCGCCCCGGCTTCACCAGAACGGGAACGACCGTCGCCAGCGCATCGGTCATGCTGTCCCGCTGCTTGGCCGACGCCTCCGCCCACCGAGCATCCACGTACCTCACTGCCAGGTCGAGGAAGGACAGCGCCGCCTTGCCGCCGCGCAGCGAGTCGGGCAGACCGATGACGGTGTCGAACGGCTCGCCCTTGTCGAGCGCGCGCACCAGCTTGGCCCGGAAACGGTCGGCCAGTGTCTTGGTCTTGTACGACTCGCTGAACGGTTGTCCGTCGACCGCCCAGCGCACGAGGTAGGTCGGCTTCTTGGTGGTCTTGTTGACCGACAGCTTCCAGACGGAAGCCTTGTACGACTTCACGACGCCGCCCCCTCTGCCCGCTCCTCCAGCCACTCGTCGAGCACGTCACGGCGAACTCTCAGCTCCCCGTTCGGCAGCCGGATACAGACGGGAGCGAGGCGCAGTTCCCGCCAGCGGTAGAAGGTGCGGCGGGAGACGCCGCCCAGTTCGTCGAGCACCTGGCGGACCGTGAGCAGCTCTGCCGACTTCGCACGGCTGTCACGTGCCATGGAGACCACCGCCCTCCCGCACCGAGGCAGCCAAGACAGCCGCTTCCGGTGAGTAGCCGCGCCCGGCGTAACGCCACTCGCCGATCGTGACCGTGGGGTAGTCGGCCAGGCCGAGGGCGGCCCGCTGTTGCTCCGCACGATGGTCGGCACGGGCCTGCCGGAGCGCGGTCAACGTCGTCGAGTACCGACGCGACTTGGTGGAGAAGTGGCCGCCGTACCCGAGCATGTGGGCCCAGCGGCGCAGCCCGAGCGGCTCGAACTCCGGCAGGCCGCCGAGCCACCAACACGTGCTGATCATGCGCAGCACGTGTGAGCGCACGGGCAGCGTGACCATGTCTCGCGCGTGATGAATGCGGCCGTCCACCGCGCCGGCGGACTCCGCCCCCTTGGTCGCGTACTTGGCGATGTAGCCTGCCACGGCCCCCGCAAAAGCGGGCCGCTCCCCCGGGCTCCGTCCGTATGAGGTGACCGGCCGTACATCGACCTGAGTGCCGAAGCGCAGCACTCGCGGACCGACCACGCCCGCACCGGGAGCGCTCAGCCGCACCCGACCGACAACAGCCCGTACCGCGGCCATCAGGAGCGGCACGGTCGCCCAGCCGGGCGGAGCCGAGCCAGGGCCGTCCGGACCGTCGAGCCGGATGACGGCATGGAAGTGAATCAGTCCCCGCCGCTGATACTCGGCGACTTTCGCGTATGAGAGCCGGGCGACGTCCCCGAACTCCGAGCGCGTCAAACCGGCCCGCCGGGCGACCTCCCGCCGCAGCTCCAACCCGAACCGGTGCCAGAGCCCACCGGCGAGCGCATGCCACAGCACGGCTCCCGCGTAGTCGTAGCAGCGTGGGCAGACCGGTTCCCCGAGACGGGGATCGTCCGCCAGGTGCCGGTCTCGGCATCCGGCCGGGTTCCCGTGCGGACAACGCTCCTCGATCCGGCGAGGCCGGCAGACCCGCACATGCCCATCCCGTTCCCGGCGGGTGTGGACCGGGCCGAAGCCGGGAGCGGTGAGCGTGGCGAACACCTGGGGGTGACCGCCTACCGCCTCCGGCACCTCCTTACCTCCCACGAGACCGGCTCGGACAAGTTGGTACGTGTCCGCCCGGTACACAGCCGAACAGGCCGGGCAGACCGTCGCACGCCGGTTGCCGCACGCGGTGAGCAGCCGCCCTCCATAGACATCGGAGCCGTAGGAGAGGAGGGCTGCGCCGGTTGTCGTGTCGTAGACGGTTGCCGCGCCGACCAAGTGAATCGGGTTGGTACAGCCACCGAGGCGGATGATGTTCCGGCGCCAGGCCGTGAACTCCGGATCCGATGCCCTGCCGACGAGAGCGGCAACGCCCTGCGGAAGCGCAGTGGTCATCGGCGACCACCCCCGCCGCCGAACGCCTGCCCCATCACGGCTGAGATCCCCTCCGGTCGAGTCTTGGCGCTGAAGCGAAGCGTCGGGTCTGTGAGCCAGACGGCCGCCGCATGTGCGGGGCAGAGCCACTGCTCGGTTCCGTCGAGTTCGACGAGGACGATCTGTTCCCGTCCGGCGCAGGTCGCGACCTGCGCGTCACGCTGCCTGAGTTCGCAGTCGAGCGACGAGGATTTGCGCGAATGATGCGCGGTAGACAAAGTGTGAGTGCTCCTTTCACTGCTCACGTGGCGGATGGAGTGGGTTCCTGGCGGGGTCGGGTTTGGCGACTTCGCGCCCCGTCGGGAGCCCGTCGTACGGGCGATCACTGCCGTTCCTCGGGAGGGATCCCGACAACTCCGTACGAGATCGGTCCGAAGTCGCGTCGTGCGTCGAAGTAGCCGCGACCGATGTCCTCGGTCGGCACACCAAGCGGAGCGGCGACGGACCGCACACCGTCGAGGCGAGCGACGGAGTCGGAGGCGTCGACCAGGACGACGACGGACGCGTGACGCGGCACGACAGCGGCCGGATTGGCGGTCAGGAAGTCGACCAGCTCCCGCAGGCCGGCCAGGAAGACGGCACGGTCACCGGAGCGGATGACGTAGTCGGACACAGGGAGTCCCCTTCTCTGTTCGTGGATGGGGCGGATCAGAAGCGGAGTTGGCCGAGGAAGCCGTTCACTCCGTCGAGGAGGGCCTGAACCACGGGCGCGGCCACGGTCCGGGCGAGCAGGAAGCCGAAGGCTCCGCAGATCAGCGCGTCGGCCCACCTGAGGTACCGGATGCGCAGAAGGAACCAGATCAGCAGGCCGAGCAGCAGCACGGCCGACATGGACACCAGCACGGCAGGCCCCTTTCACGGTTCGACGTGCAGTTCGGACAGAACGGGAGTCAGGTGCGCGTACTCGGCGGCGACGGCTTCCGCCTCCGCTTCCGTGACCAGGTGGGACCGGGCGCGTTCCCAGCCGTCGCCGGACGCGAGTACGGCCGTACCGGCCTGCTCCGGGGCGATAGCCTGTGCGGCCTTCAGTGCGTCGGGGTTGAGATCACCGAGCGCCATCTCGGCAGTACCGGGGTCGGCCACGCGGTGACACACCCGACCGCCCAACTGCGCGCGAAGCGCGGTGACTCCGGGCCCCAGGTCGGAGCCGACGCGTTGGCCGGCGACGACCAGGAACACTCCGAGGGCCGCCCCCAGCTGGGCCAGCCGGATTAGTGCCGTGCCGGCCGCGTGCGCTTCGTCCTTCTCGTTCCTGCTCGCGACGAGGAACAGCTCCGCGATCTCGTCGACAATCACGACGACGGGCACCGGGCGTTCCTTGTCCGTCAGCCCCCAGATGTTCCGGACGCGAGCCGCCCGGCAGAGGGTCATTCGGTCAAGGGTCAGGTCCACGAGGGCCGCCAGCAGCCGGACCGCTTGCTCTCGGTTGGTGGCGAGGGCGGACAACCGAGGCTCGTAGAGGGACAGCTCCATGCCGCCCTTGCAGTCGATCCCGACGAGAGCGACGCGTTGCGAGGCGAGACCGGCCACGAGGGCGTTGATGAGCGTCGACTTCCCGGAGCGGGTGGCCCCCACGATCAGCCAGTGAGGAACGCGCCGCAGGTCGACTGCCCACGCGGCTCCCGTCTCCAGGGCACCCACGGTGACCCGGAGGAGCTGGCCAGGCCCACGCTGCTTCGGCACCCGAGGGTCAGCCAACGGGTCGGCCGCCGAGGCGACGATCCGCACGACCCCCGGCCTACAGGAAGTCACCCGCACTGCGTGCACCTGCCAGTTCTCCGCCATGGCGGGCGCAGCCTTGACGAAATCCTCCGGAACCTGGCCCGGCAGCAGCCGCACGAGCAGGAGGAATCCGCCGGAGGTTGGCCGTATGAGGCCCCGCCGGGGCACGCGCGGCTGAGGCGGAGGCGCCCCTCTGCCGACAAGCCCGGACACTACAGTCAGCGCCGGCCGACGGCTCACGGCGAGCCCGCACCCGGCCATCAGGGGCCGCCAGGTCTGCACGACCCGGAAGGCCACGACCGGGAAGCCGAGTAACAGCCACCAGGCCGCGGGGTAACCGCGGCGCAGGGCCGGGCCCGCCAGAAGCAGACCCGACACCAGCACTGCGGCCACCACCAGAACCCAACTCGGCCAGGTCACGCCGGCCGAGGAGGCGGAGGCCAGTCCCATCACTGCGCGGCCCCCTTACCCGCCGCACCAGCGGGAGCACTCAGGGGCCGGATCTCCGCCGCACGGAACGCGATCCCGTGCCGCCCCTCGTTCTCCCACGGCGTGGCGACCAGGTCCCGCACGGCCACCGGCATACCGAGCTGCACACCGGCGGGCTCACCGGCCACGCTCACGTTCACGACGTCGGCCGACGAGCCCGCCATCAGGCAGAGGCCGACCTGGTACATGGTCTTGCCGGTCTCGCGATCCACACGGAGCTGACCGGTCTCACGGTTGGCGACCCGCGGAGCCGGGGGAACGGCACAGATGATCCCCGTGAACTTCGCGGTGTCGATCGGAAGGCTTGCCACTGTTCGGATCTCCTCGTCTCTGACACCCGCAGGCCAATCCTGCGGGTTGCTAGACCACCCGTACTACGGGTGACGGAGACAAGAGTGACCACCCGTAGTACGGGTTGTCAACCGGCCCGGCATAGGGGAGTCTTCTTCCAGTGCTGGAAAATGTGCTTCCAGCACTGGAAGCAGTGATGACGGCCGTGGAGGGCCCGCATGCCACCGAAGAACACGCAGCCGAAGTACCGGCAGATCGCCGACTACCTGCGCGAGGGCATCATGGACGGCACCTTCCCCGCCGGCCAACCGCTGCCGTCCGAGGAGACGTTGGCGAAGCAGTTCGGCGTGACGCGCCCTACAGTCCGTCAGGGCCTGAGCGAGCTAAGGGCATCCGGTCTCGTCGAGGCCATCATGGGCCGCGGCACCTTCGCCCGCTCCCCCCACAGCCGCCCCAGGCACACACGCCCGCGCGGCGTGCGCCGCACCTCGGACGGTCGCTACGTCGAGGCTGACGGCATCCGCTGGACAGACGCCGAGCCCCCGATAGCCACCCGCACCGACGCCCCCCTAGCCTTGGCGGACCTACTCCGCATCCCGCCAGGTGAGCCGATGTTCACGTACGACGCCTTGCAGACCGCGGATCACGGCCACCTCCGCCAACTCCACCGCACATACATCCCGTTCTCGGTACTGATCGACACCAAGTACGAGGAGGAAGCCCCACCGCCGGCGCCAGAGCTCTACACGGCACTCACGGACCTGGGCCACGAACTCCACTTCACGGAGTTCGTCCGCACCCGCATGCCCCTACCGGACCAGGCCCAAGCGCTACGCCTTGCCGACGGGGTCCCCATGCTCCACATCATTCGAGTGACCCTCACTGAGTCAGAGAGGCCTCTCGCCCTGGAGGAGTTTCACCTCCCCGGCGACGAGCTGGAGCTGTCGTTCCGGCTGTAGCACAGTTCGAGTTGGCTCAGACTTTCTCTACGTCATCAAGGCGGCTCGCTCCGCTCACCGCGCGCGGCACAGCAATCAGCCGCTGGCCGTCAGAGATGGGGTACGTCGTGGGGCTGGGAGCAATGCTCAGAACCTGTGGATCAGCCCGGAATGGCCGACGTTGCCGCGTCGGCCGGGAAGGCACGCCTCGTGCGCACTACAGTCGACGCCGACGGCACCACCAGCGGCGGGGCCTCGCTGCTGGACGAGATCGTCCGGGAAGGCGCCCGCCGGATGCTGGCCGCCGCGCTGGAGGCCGAAGTCAACGCCTACATCGCCGATTTGGCCGACGAGAAGGACGAGAACGGTTTGCGCCTGGTGGTCCGCAACGGCTACCACCAGGCGCGGAGGGTCACCACCGCCGCCGGGTCGGTCGAGGTCAGGGCCCCACGGGTCAACGACAAGCGCGTCGACGAGGTCACCGGAGAGCGGAAGCGGTTCTCCTCCGCGATCCTGCCGCCGTGGGCCAGGAAGTCCCCGAGGATCGCCGAGGTGCTGCCTCTGCTCTACCTGCACGGCCTGTCCACCGGCGACTTCGTACCTGCGCTGGAGCAGTTCCTCGGTTCCTCGGCCGGGCTGTCGCCTGCCACTGTCACCCGGCTGACCGCGCAGTGGCAAGCCGACCACACCGCGTTCATGGACCGCGACCTGTCGGCCACCGACTACGTGTACGTGTGGGCCGACGGTGTCCACCTGCGCATACGCCTGGACGAGGCCAAGGCCGCCGTCTTGGTCCTGATCGGGGTACGTGCCGACGGCACCAAGGAGCTCATCGCGCTGGCGGACGGCTACCGGGAGTCGGCCGAGTCCTGGGCGGCGTTGATGCGCGACTGCGCGCGCCGGGGCATTGGCGCCCCAGTGCTCGCAGTCGGCGACGGCGCCCTGGGCTTCTGGAAGGCCCTGCGGGAGGTCTTCCCCGACACACGCGAACAGAGGTGCTGGGTGCACAAAACCGCCAACGTCCTCGACACCCTGCCGAAGTCCGCCCAGCCAGCGGCGAAGATGGCGATCCAGGACATCTACAACGCCGAGGACCGCGAGCACGCGAGCACGGCAATCAGGACGTTCGCCAAGCTCTACGGTATGAAGTTCCCCAGGGCCGTCGCGAAAATCACCAACGACGAAGCCGTACTGCTGGCCTTCTACGACTACCCGGCGGAGCACTGGATCCACCTACGGACCACCAACCCCATCGAGTCGACCTTCGCCACCGTCCGTCTGAGGACCAAGGTCACCAAGGGTGCCGGCTCCCGCGCTGCCGGGCTCGCGATGGTCTTCAAGCTGATCGAGGCCGCCCAGGCCCGCTGGCGGGCCGTCAACGGCGCGCACCTCGTCCCGCTCGTCCGGGCCGGAGCCCGCTTCGAACGCGGGCACCTGGTCGAGCGCCCCGAGCTCACCGCGGCATGACCGAGCATAACTGATCTACAAATCTTAACAGTTACTCGCCGGTTGCGTCGATGGCGCAGCCTATTTTGAGGGATTTGCAGCGAAGCCGTGGATAAGCTTCCAGACTTGGGCGGGTACTTCTTCCTGGGCGAAGTGGCCGGCGTCGGTCAACACAGCGGTCGTCAGGTTCTGGATCCCGGCGTCGCGGAATCCCTGCGCGTAGGTGGCAATGTCGCCGCCTTCGCCGTCTCCTCGCAGATACAGGAGTGGCGTGTCGACAGGTGCGGTCTTGGCGAACGCGGTGTTGTCCTGTGCGTCTTGGGCAAATGCGCGATAGAGATCGAACCCAGCGGTGAGTGCGGCATCGCTGCTGTAGGCGGCGGCGTGGGCGGCCCGCGACCCGGGGGAGATCCGTGCCGGGTCCACCGAGAGTACGTCGTAGAAGTAGTTGAAGTATTCGGCCTGACGGCCTTGTACCAGGGTCTCCGGCAGCGTCGCCACGGAATGCAGGCCGAAGTGCCAGATGTAGGGGTTCCGCAGTACCTCATTCCACGGGTCGACGCCAGGGATGACCGTGTTCATGATGACTACGCGGCCGACGTCGCCGTACTGCCGGAGATAGGAATAGGCGACCATACCGCCGACGTCGTGACCGACGAGAGTGAGATCGCTGAGCCCAAGGCTCTGCACCAGTCCGCGGACCGCCTCCGCCAGCTGGAGCTTCGATCCGCCAGTGACAGATCCGGTCGATTCGCCGATTCCGGGCAGGTCGACGGCGATGATTCGGGCGTCGGCGTGGGCGACCCCGATCACGCCCTCCCAGGTCCGCCACGATTCCGGCCAGCCGTGCAGGAACAGATACGGCCTGCCCTGCGGATTCCCTGTCTCCACGACGTGAAGCGAGAGATCAGCAATAGGCACGTGCGTGTGACGCGGCTCGGTAGACATGATTTATGTCTACCAAACGACATGAGACATGTCTATCCACTAGCATGGCGGCCATGACCGGTGGCAATGACAGGCCCGCTTTCGAGCGCGGAACGGGCTTCCTGCTGGCGCGGCTTGGTTCGCTGGCGGCGCGGTCCTGGGCTGCGTTCCTGACCGGGCATGGCCTGACCCAAGGCCAGTACGTAGTCTTGGTGACGATCGCGGAGCATGGACCGCAGGGCCAACGACGCCTTGCCGAACTTGTCGCCATTGACGCCCGCAACATCGTGGCGGTACTTGACTCCCTGGCAGCCAGAGGGCTCATCGAGCGCCGGGACCATGACACCGACCGTCGCCGCCGCATTGTCGCCCTCACCGACGTCGGAAACGCCCTCATCGACACGATCGCCGCCACAGCGGCCACCGAGCAGGACCAATTCCTCCGCGCCCTGACCCACCCCGATCGCGAACACCTCAACCACCTGCTCCGGCAGATCTACGACTCACACGTCCACATCCCAGACTCGGCATGAGCGGATGTACGCGGCCGAAAGATCACCACGGCGGCGGATCGTGAACGCATCCCACCTCATGGCCGTCGGCCGAGTGAGAGCCCGCCTCGAGCACGGCCAGCCGATCGAGCGTCCGAGGCCCTCGCAGCATGAGCAACCGCAACCACAGGTATTGACAATTACTCCGTGGCTGGGGCGGTCGGCTCCGCGGCTTTACGCAGCCACTTTGACGCGAGCCTCGAAGATCATGGCCCCAACGTCGTGCTTTACCGGACAGGTCCACAGACTGCCCGACGCGCCGGAAGCTTACGGGGCCATGATCACTCGCGCCAAAGCAGCTCCAGCCCAAAGCCGCTCCACCGACCTCCGCTGAGCCCCCAGCGTTGTCAATGTGCCGGATGTTTTCGGCCAGCGTCCGCAGCGATGACGAAGTGGGCCACTACCGCAACCAGTGAGCCACTAACCTTCTGTTGTGACTGACATCACCACTATCAGCCGGGCAGGCTCAAGCACGGCCCGTACCGGTTGGTTACTCTGGCGGATCTTCAGACAGCGCCGCTGGTTCCAGTACTTGCGGTATCAAGCCGTGGTGAGCGCCCTGCTGATCCAAGACGACATGGACCAGCCGACGCCACCTCGTGTCAACGAGGCAGCGCTGCGCCTGTGCGAGATCCTCGACACGATCGACATCCCCATGGAGGTGCAGGGCGGACTTCTCAACAAGTGGGCACGTTGGTTCCGCGAGAAGATCACCCACGGAATCCGCTATCCCCGTTACCAGGGCCCGGATAGCCATACCTATTACGAGCGGCTACGCGTCTGGGCAGAAGCCGCCGCGAGGACCGACGAGGGCGACGCGGCGCTGGACTACGCGAGATTTCCGTCAGGAGATGGCCGCGCCCGCCTATTCGCCACTAGGGTCGTAGCGAAGACCTCAGGGCTGCTCCTGAGCCACGACCTGCCCGATGCGCTGAACCGGCTCCGCGAAAACATGGCGGCGGAAATCCATCAGGACCGCTCCTGGACCCAGGAGGCAGCCACCCATCGACGGCTCATGGTAGTGGCGCGGTCGGCCGGTGCCGGTCTGGCCTCCACCCTCCTGTTCGATGTGGGGTTCAGCCAAGAGCTCTCTAGCTCGCTCACCATGGGCGGTCTGGCCGCCGCGTCCACAGCAGCCGCCGAGGTCACTGAGGAAGTTCCATCGTGATTCGTGCAGGTCAACGGTCCTGGTGTGACGAGTGGTTGGGGTGCTCGCGCAGCTCATCACGGTGAT
>NZ_JACTVI010000065.1 GCF_014495685.1 Streptomyces sp. TRM68367
GCATCACTGGCCATGCACCCACCGGGACCGAGAGGTCACAACCCTACTCGTGAGGGCTGCAGAAGGGATGGTCCTCTAATGAGCAGCAGGCCCGCCCCGTTCGACGAGCTCGACCGGAAGATCGTCACCGCGTTGATGGCGAACGCCAGGACGTCGTTCGCGGAGATCGGCGCGGACGTCGGGCTGTCCTCGACGGCGGTCAAGCGCCGCGTGGACCGGCTGCGCGAGACGGGCGTGATCACCGGGTTCACGGCCACGGTGAAGCCGTCGGCGCTGGGCTGGCGCACGGAGGCGTACGTCGAGGTGTACTGCGAGGGCGCGGCCCCGCCGCGGCGGCTCGCTCAGGTGGTGCGCGGCTATCCGGAGATCGCCGCGGCGATGACGGTGACGGGCGGCGCGGACGCGCTGCTGCACGTGCGGGCGCGGGACGTGGAGCACTTCGAGGAGGTGCTGGAGCGGATCCGCGCCGAGCCGTTCATCCGGAAGACGATCAGCGTGATGGTGCTGTCCCATCTGATCCCGGAGAGCCCGGAGGCGGGCGCGAGTCACCCCGCCCCCTGAGGGCGCAGCAGACATGCGTCGATCTGGGAAAATACGCAGGATTCCTGCGCCGTTACGCAACTCTTCTCGCTTGTCGCTTGTCGCGGTCAGTTCTTACGGTGGTGTCAACACCCAGTCACACACCGTGAGGAAGCGGAGGAACCCCTCTGTGTCCGACTCCCGTGTGCCGCGCCGGCGGCGCTTCCTGGTCTGCGAACCCAGACACTTCGCCGTGCAGTACGCGATCAACCCGTGGATGCATCCCGACCGGCCCGTCGACGTGGACCTGGCCGGGGAGCAGTGGCAGGCGCTGATCCGCGCCTACCGCGCCCACGGTCACACCGTCGAATCCGTCGAGCCGGTACCCGGCCTGCCCGACATGGTGTTCGCCGCCAACGCGGCCGTCGTCGTCGAGGGCCGCGTCTTCGGCTCCCTCTTCCACGCGCCCGAGCGGCGCCCCGAGTCCGTGCCCTACGAGACGTGGTTCAAGGCGGCGGGCTACGACGTCTACCGGCCGGAGTCGGTGTGCGAGGGCGAGGGTGACCTCGTCCCCGCGGGCCGGTACATCCTGGCCGGGACCGGTTTCCGCACCACCAGGCAGGCGCATCGCGAGGTGCAGGAGTTCTTCGGCGTCCCGGTGATCGGCCTGACGCTGGTGGACCCGTACTTCTACCACCTGGACACCGCGCTGTTCGTTCTCGAGGATGAGGGCGACGGGAACGACGGGAACGACGGGAACATCGTGTACTACCCGGACGCGTTCTCACCCGGCAGCCGGGAGGTGCTGGCGCGGCTGTACCCGGACGCGGTGCTCGCGACCCGACAGGACGCGCTGGCGTTCGGCCTGAACTCCGTCTCCGACGGCCGCCACGTCTTCATCTCGCCGGGGGCCACCGCCCTCGCCGGCCGGCTCGCCGAGCGCGGCTATGTCCCCGTCCCCGTCGACCTGTCGGAGTTCCGCAAGGCCGGCGGGGGTATCAAGTGCTGTACTCAGGAGATCCGCTCATGACCGCACCCTCCTCCCACCGCACCTCGGCCGAGCTGATCCTCGCGGAGGAGCCGGTCCTGGCCCACAACTACCACCCGCTGCCCGTCGTCGTGGCCCGCGCCGAGGGCGCCTGGGTGGAGGACGTGGAGGGCGGCCGCTACCTCGACATGCTGGCCGGCTACTCGGCCCTCAACTTCGGCCACCGCCACCCGGCGCTGATCGAGGCGGCGCACCGCCAGCTCGACCGGCTGACGCTCACCTCGCGCGCCTTCCACAACGACCGGCTCGCCGGGTTCGCCGAGCGCCTCGCCGCCCTGACCGGCACGGACATGGTGCTGCCGATGAACACCGGCGCCGAGGCCGTGGAGAGCGGCATCAAGGTGGCCCGCAAGTGGGGGTACGACGTCAAGGGCGTCCCCGCCGACCGGGCCACGATCGTCGTCGCGGCGGACAACTTCCACGGCCGTACGACGACGATCGTGAGCTTCTCCACGGACGAGACGGCACGCGCCGGTTTCGGCCCCTTCACGCCGGGCTTCCGGATCGTGCCGTACAACGACCTGGCGGCCCTGGAGGCGGCGGTCGACGAGACGACGGCGGCCGTTCTGATCGAGCCCATCCAGGGCGAGGCGGGCGTCGTCATCCCGGACGACGGCTATCTGACCGGCGTACGGGAGCTGACCCGCCGGGCGGGCTGCCTGTTCGTCGCGGACGAGATCCAGTCGGGCCTGGGGCGCACCGGCCGTACGCTCGCCGTGGAGCACGAGTCCGTCGTCCCGGACGTGGTGCTGCTCGGCAAGGCGCTGGGCGGCGGGATCGTGCCGGTGTCCGCGGTGGCGGCCAGCCGGGACGTGCTCCGGGTGCTGCATCCGGGCGAGCACGGGTCCACGTTCGGCGGCAATCCGCTGGCCGCCGCGGTCGGCACCGCGGTGGTGGAGCTGCTGGAGACCGGTGAGTTCCAGCGCCGGGCCACCGAGCTGGGCGGGATCCTGCGCGACGGTCTGGAGGGGCTGATCGGCAAGGGCGTCGCCGGTTACCGCTCGCGCGGGCTGTGGGCGGGTGTCGACGTCGACCCGGCCCTGGGCACGGGCCGCGAGGTCAGCGAACGGCTGATGCGCGAGGGGATCCTGGTCAAGGACACCCACGGCTCCACGATCCGCCTGGCGCCGCCGCTGACGATCACCGCCGAGGAACTCCAGGAGGCTCTGGGGACGCTGGAGAAGGTCCTCACGCAGGGCTCCTGACCCGCGCCGGGGCCCGGCCGGCGGGCGGTCACGGCGAAAACCCGGCGTCCGGGACCGCGCGGTCGCTGCCGCCCGGCTCCCAGTGGCCCGCGCGTCGGCGGGGCGCCCGACCTGCCCGAACCCGCGGCCGGCCCCGGGTAGCGACCCCGAAGGCCAGCCGGCGGACCAACGCGAACCCACCCCCGGCGGTGCCCCGCACGTCGGCCGGGCGAGGCCCCCCCGAGGCCGCCCGGATCGCACAACGGGGTGAAGATGGGGGCAGGAGGTGGTAGACCACACTCAGCAACAGAGAGGTCGACCGTGGGCGCACACGAGGACTACGGCGTGGCCCGGCAGCGGTTCGACGTGGCCGATGCCGCGCCCCTGATGCTGGACGCCCATGGCGAGGTGTCCAGCTGGAGCCGGGACGCCGAACGGCTGCTGGCGTACGAGGCCCCGGAGGCGGTGGGCATGCCGCTGGCCGACCTGCTGGAGCCCGAGGACGCGCGGCGGGTGCCGCAGGTGGTCGAGCGGTGCCGCAGGGACGGCGCCTGGGCGGGCCTGCTGACGGCCCGCTCCAAGGACGGGCGGCCGGTCAGGGTCATGGCGCGCATCACCTCCGCCCTGGAGACCCGGGGCAGTACGCGCTGGCTGGTGCTGCTGTCGGAGCTGGCGGGGGCGCCCGGCTGGGACATGAGCCGCCCCGTGCTGGAGCAGATGGTCGCCCACTCCCCTATCGGCATAGCGATCGTCGACACCGACCTGCGCTACGTGTGGTCGAACGACACCCTGTCCCGGTTCGGCGGCGGCCCGCCCTCCGCGCGGCTGGGGATGCGGCTGGCGGACATCCAGCCGGGCCTGGACTCGGAGGCGATCGAGGCGCAGATGCGGCACGTGCTGGACACCGGCGAGCCGGTCGTCGGCTACGAGCACGTGGGAAACGTCCGGTCGGCGCCGCACCGCGAGACCGCGCACATGCTGTCGTTCACCCGGCTCGACGACGACCAGGGCCGCCCCATGGGCGTGTACTACACGGTCTTCGACATCACCGAGAAGCACCGCGCCCGGCAGCGTCTTGCCCTGCTCGACCGGGCCGGCGAGCACATCGGCCGCAGCCTGGACATCATGCAGACCGCGCAGGAGCTGGCCGACGTGGCGGTGCCGGAGCTCGCCGACTTCGTGGCCGTGGACCTGCTGGAGACGGTCCTGCGGGGCGCGGAGCCGACGGCGGGGCCCCTCGCGGACAACGATCCGGTGCCGCTGCGCCGGGCCGGCCACCAGTCGGTGAACGCGGACGTTCCGGAGGCCGTGGTGGACATCGGCGCGGTGGCGACCTATCTGGCCGGGTCGCCACCGATCCGCTGCCTGACCACGGGCCGCTCCTGGCGCGAGGAGCGCCTCGATCCGCTGTCCCGGGAGTGGGCGGCGGACATTCCGGGCGGCAGACACGCCACGTTCCTGGAGCTGGGCCTGCACAGCGTGATGATCGTGCCGCTGCGCGCCCGCGGCACCACGCTGGGTGTGACCACGTTCTTCCGGCGCCGCCGCCAGGAGCACTTCGACGAGGACGACCTGCATCTGGCCGAGGACCTGGTCTCGCGCGCCGCCGTCTGCGTGGACAACGCCCGCCGCTATACCCGCGAGCGGGACGCCGCGCTCGTCCTCCAGCGCAGCCTGCTCCCGCACCGGCTGCCCGAGCAGGGCGCGGTCGAGGTGGCGGCCTGCTACCGGCCGGCCGACGAGCTGACCGGCCTCGGCGGTGACTGGTACGACCTCATCCCGCTGTCCGGGGCGCGTGTGGCGCTCGTCGTCGGCGAGGTGCCCGGACACGGCATCGGCGCCGCCGCGGCCATGGGCCGGCTGCGGACCGCCGTACGGACGCTGGCCGCGCTGGATCTGCGGCCGGAGGAGGTGCTCGCGCACCTCGACGACCTGGTGGCGCGGTCGGCGCCGGAGGAGGGCGTGGAGCCGTACGCCAGGGGCACCGACGTGGGCTCCGGGTGCGTGTACGTCGTGTACGACCCGGTCGACGGGCGGTGCGCGATGGCCGCCGCGGGCCATCCCGCGCCGGCGGTGGTGCTGCCGGACGGCACGGTCACGTTCGTCGAACTGCCCCAGGGGCCGCCGCTCGGTGTGGGCGGGCCGCCGTTCGAGGCGGTGGAGCTGTCGCTGGCCGAGGGCAGCACGCTCGCCCTGCACACCGACGGGCTGCTGGCCGCCGACGGCGAGGAGGCCTGGGCGGTGGACGCGGACCGGGACCGGCTGCGCGGGGTGCTGGCGCGGCGCGCGCCCTCGCTCGACCTGCGCTGCCGGGCCGTGGTCGACGCGCTGGTGCCCGCCCGGCCGTACGACGACGTGGCCCTGCTGATGGCGCGCACCCGGCGGCTGACCGCCGGCCAGGTCGCGGTCTGGGACCTGCCCGCCGACCCGGCCGTCGTCGCCGAGGCCCGCAAGGCGGCCACCCGGCAGCTGGCGGAGTGGGACCTGAACGAGCCGGCGTTCACCACGGAACTGATCGTCAGCGAGCTGGTCACCAACGCCATCCGGCACTCCACCGGGCCCATCCGGCTGCGCCTGATCCGGGAACGTGCCCTGGTCTGCGAGGTCTTCGACGGCGGCGCGACGGCGCCCCACCTGCGTCATCCGCGCACCACGGACGAGGGCGGCCGCGGGCTGCTGCTGGTCTCCCAGCTCGCCCAGCGGTGGGGCACGCGGTTCGTCCCCGACGGGAAGATCATCTGGGCGGAGCAGTCGCTGACGGATCCCGGGGAGTGACCTCGGCAGCCCGTCAGGTCCTCATAAACATGTGAAACTGGTGTAATCCAGGCGATGAGGCGGCAGCCATGACGCATACGGCGATCGACTACGCGGCCGTGTTCCAGGCCTTCCCCGGCGTGGTGGCCCTGCTCACGCCGGACCTGGTCTATGCCGACGTCAACGAGGAGTTCCTGCGCGTGGTCGGGCGTGAGCGCGAGGAGATCGTCGGCCGCCACCTCGACGACCTCTTCCCGGACAACCCGAACGATCCACGGGCGACCGGCATGCGCAATCTGAAGGCCTCACTGAACAGGGTGGTGGCCAGCGGCGAGCGCGAAACCATGGCCCTCCAGCGCTACGACGTGGAGCTGCCCGACCGGCCGGGCCACTGGGAGGAGCGCTACTGGAGCCTGGTCAACGCGCCGCTGACCGCACCGGACGGCAAGGTGGAGCTGCTGGTGCTGCGGGTCGAGGAGGTCACCGAACTGATCCGGGCCCGCGGCCGCCCCAGCGGGAGCCACACGCGGGTGCTGGAGGCCGAGCTGTACACGCGCGCCCGTGAGTTGCAGGAGCTCAACGAGCGGCTGCGCCGGGCCCACGCCCGCGAGCGCGAGGTGGCCCTCGCCCTGCAGGAGGCGATGCTCCCGGCCCGCCGGCAGGTACGGCACCGCCGGGCCGCCGTGCGCTACCGGCCCGCGGTCGGCGCGCTCAACGTGTGCGGGGACTGGTACGACCTGGTCGACCTGGTGGGCGGGCACCGCATCGGCGTGTCCGTGGGCGACGTGGTCGGGCACGGTCTGGAGGCCGCCGGGGTGATGGGCCAACTGCGCAGCGCGCTCAGCGCCGCCTCGCGGGTCGCGGAGGGGCCCGCCCAGGCCCTGGACGTGCTGGGGCGCTACGCCCATGTGGTGGACGGCGCCGAGTCGGCGACCGCGGTGGCGACGTTCGTCGACCTCGACCGGCACACGATCACCTACAGCAGCGCCGGCCATCCGCCGCCCGTGCTGGTGCATCACGACGGCCGCGTGGAGTTCCTCGACCGGGCGACCGACACGCCGCTCGACGCGCGTCCCGAGCCGGTGCCCAGACCCCAGGCCGAGACCGGCTACGGCGCGGACGCCACGCTCGTGCTGTACACCGACGGTCTGATCGAACGGCGCGGCGAGGACATCGACACCGGCCTGGCCCGCCTGGCGGACGCCCTCGCCCGGCACCGCACGGACGACCCGGAGCCCCTCGCCGACGCCGTCCTGCTGGAACTCCTGCCACCCGGCGGCGCGACCGACGACACGGCGCTGATCATCGTGCGGCTGTGAGCCGCGGTGTATCCGCGCTGCGGCCCCGGACCGCCGCCGTCAGGAAGACACCTCGCGCAGGTCCAGCCGCCCGATGTGCGTCACGTTCTCCCGGTCCTCGGCGTCCTCGCCGGCCGCGCCCGCGAACCAGGCGTCGAGGATCTCCTTGAGCACCGGCGCCGACGTCAGGCGCAGACTGAGCGCGAGCACGTTGGCGTCGTTCCAGCGGCGCGCCCCGTCCGCCGTGTACGCGTCCGCGCACAGGGCGGCCCGTACGCCCGGCACCTTGTTCGCGGCGATCGACGCGCCCGTGCCGGTCCAGCAGCACACCACCGCCTGGTCGGCGGTCCCGGCGGCCACGTCCCGGGCGGCCGCCTCCGAGCACATCGCCCACCGCTCGTCTGCGCCGGGGCTGAGCGCCCCGTGCGTCAGCACCTCGTGGCCCCGCTCGCGCAACTCGGCGACGAGGAGGCGGGCCACGGGTTCATCCATGTCCGAGGAAACGGAGATCCGCATGTCACCGAGCCTACTCCGGGCGGCCGTGAGTCCCGCGCGGTCACGCCCGGTACCGGCCGCCCGCGTACGCGCCTACACTGGCAGCCCACGGCATGCCGGTTGACCAGCCAGAACGTGGCCGTAGGGCCCATCCGGCAGAGTGAGGAGCATCCCCCTTGTTCTACTACCTCCTGAAATACGTGCTGCTGGGCCCCCTGCTGAGACTGGTGTTCCGGCCACGAATAGAGGGCCTGGAGCACATTCCGGCGTCCGGCGCGGCCATCGTCGCGGGCAACCACCTGTCGTTCTCGGACCACTTCCTGATGCCGGCGGTCCTCAGACGGCGCATCACCTTCCTGGCGAAGGCCGAGTACTTCACCGGCCCCGGCCTCAAGGGCCGGCTGACGGCGGCGTTCTTCCGCAGCGCGGGCCAGATCCCGGTGGACCGCTCCGGCAAGGACGCCGGCCAGGCCGCGATCCGCGAGGGGCTCGGTGTGCTGGCGAAGGACGAGTTGCTCGGTATCTACCCGGAGGGCACGCGCTCGCACGACGGCCGGCTGTACAAGGGCAAGGTGGGCGTGGCGGTGATGGCGCTGAAGGCCGGGGTGCCCGTCGTTCCGTGCGCGATGATCGGCACGTTCGAGGCGCAGCCGCCCGGCAAGGTCATCCCGAACATCCACCCCGTGGTCATCCGCTTCGGCAAGCCGCTGGACTTCTCCCGTTACGCCGGCATGGAGAACGAGAAGGCGATCCTGCGGGCCGTGACCGACGAGATCATGTACGCGATCCTGTCGCTGTCCGAGCAGGAGTATGTCGACCAGTACGCGGCCGTCGTCAAGGCGGAGGAGGCCGCCGAGAAGGCGGAGAAGGAGCGCAAGTTCCCCCGTATGCCGCTGAGTTGAGACCTTCGCTGTCGGCAGACAGCCATGGAGCGGCAGATCCGGTCACCGTAGGGTCACGGCATGAGACGCGCTGTGGTGATCGGAGCGACGGGACAGATCGGGCGTCCTGTGGTGCACGCCCTGGTGCGGGACGGCTGGGAGGTGACGGCCGCCTCCCGCGCCGGCGGCCGGGACGAGACCTGGCCGCAGGAGGTGCGGGCGGTCCGGCTTGACCGGGAGGACGACGCGGCGCTGGCGGCGGCCGTCGGCGACGGCTGTGACCTCGTGGTCGACGTCGTGGCCTACGGGGCCGCGCACGCACGGCAGTTGACGGCACTCGCCGGCCGGGTGGGCTCGGCCGTGGTCATCTCCACCGTGTCGGTGTACGACGACGGCACGGGCCGCGGCTTCGACACGATGGGCAAGCCGGGCGGCTGCCCGGAGTTCCCGGTGCCGATCCCGGAGACCCAGCCGACGGTCCCGCCGGGCGACGCCACCTACAGCACGGGCAAGGCCGCCCTGGAGCGTGAACTGCTGTCGGCGAACGACCGGTTGCCGGCGACGCTGCTGCGCCCGGGCGCGATCCACGGGCCGTACAGCCCGCTTCCGCGCGAGCTGTACTTCGTGAAGCGGAACCTCGAGGGCCGCCGCCGGCGGGTGCTCGCCCACGGCGGCGAGAGCCTCTTCCACCCGGCGGCTGCCCGCAACATCGCGGAGCTGGTGCGGCTGGCGGCGGAACGGCCGGGCTCCCGCGTCCTCAACGCCTGCGATCATGAGTCGCCGACGGTGGCGGAGATCGGCGCGGCGATCGACGCGGTCATGGGGGTCGAGACCGAGACAGTTCTGCTGGACGGGCCGGAACCCTCGCCGTGCGTGGGCCGCTCCCCCTGGTCGGTGCCGCTGCCGGTGGTGTGCGACATGTCGGCGGCGGAACGGGAGTTGGGCTACCGCCCGGTGCTGTCGTACGCCGAGAGCCTGCCGGAGACGGTCGACTGGCTCACCCGCCGGGTGTCCGACGCGGACTGGCAGGAGGCGTTCCCGCTCCTCGCGAAGATCTACCCCGAACTGTTCGACTACGCGGCCGAGGACGCCTGGTTCGCGTCCCGGTGAGAGGTGTCAGGGGCGGCCGGATGCACCGGCCGCCCCTGACCGTCGTACGGCGGATGTTTACGGCTTGGGCGTGGCGTGCGGGGCGCAGGTCACGTCCGCGGTGTCCAGCTTGCCGGTGAGCAGGTAGGAGTCGACCCGGTCGTTGACGCACGGGTTGACCAGGCCGGTGACGCCGTGGGAGCCGGCGTCCTTCTCGGTGATCAGGCGGGAGCCCTTGAACCGCTGGTGCAGTGCGACGGCACCCCCGTACGGGGTAGCGGCGTCACGTTCCGCCTGAACGATCAGCACGGGCGGCAGGCCCTTGCCGGTGCGGACGTCCAGCGGGGTCTGCTGCTTGACCGGCCAGGTGGCGCAGGGCAGGTTCAGCCAGGCGTTGGCCCAGGTGAGGAACGGGTAGTCCTTGTGGAGCCGGGTGTTGTCCCGGTCCCACTTCTGCCAGCTGGTGGGCCACTTGGCATCCGTGCACTCGACGGCCGTGTAGACGGCGTTGCCGTTCTCCGACGCGGCGTTGCCCGCGGTGTCGGACAGGTCGGGGGCGGCGGCGTCGACGAGCGCCTGGGTGTCACCGGCGAAGTACTTGCTCATCACCGTGGCGACCGGCACCCACGAGGAGTCGTAGTACGGGGCGCCCTGGAAGAAGGAGATCAGCTCGGCCGGGCCGACGACCCCGCCGATCGGGTTCTTCTCGGCCGTGGCGCGCAGGCGGAGCCACTTGGCCTGGACGGCGTCGCGGGTGGTGCCGAGGTGGAAGGTCGCGTCGTTCTTCGCGACCCAGTCCTGCCAGTCCTTCCAGCGGCCCTCGAAGGCGATGTTCTGGTCCAGGTTCGCCTGGTACCAGATCTTCTCCCGGGACGGGTTGACGACGCTGTCGACGACCATGCGGCGCACATGGCCCGGGAACAGGGTGCCGTAGACGGCGCCCAGGTAGGTGCCGTAGGAGACGCCGAGGAAGTTGAGCTTCTTCTCGCCGAGCGCGGCGCGGATCACGTCGAGGTCGCGCGCGGTGTTCGGCGTGGTCATGTGGGGCAGCATCGCGCCACTGCGCTCGTAGCAGCCCTCGGCGTACTCGCGGGCCAGTTTGCGCTGGGCGAGCTTGTCGGCCTCGGAGCCGGGCACCGGGTCCGGCTTGGGCGCCTTGACGAACTCCTGCGGGTCCATGCAGGAGATGGGCGCGGACTTGCCGACGCCGCGCGGGTCGAAGCCCACGAAGTCGTACGCCTTGGCGGTCCTGGCCCACACCGGGCTCTCGGTGGTGACCCGCCGCGGGAAGCGCAGCCCGGATCCGCCCGGACCGCCCGGGTTGTAGACGAGGGCGCCCTGGCGCTCCTCCTTGCTGCCGGTGTTGCCGATGCGGTCGACGGCCAGCCTGATCTGTTTGCCGTACGGCTTCGCGTAGTCGAGCGGCACCGCGACCCAGCCGCACTGGATCGGCTTCTCCAGGCCCCAGTCGGCGGGGCAGTCCCGCCAGTCGATGCCGGTCTTCGCGGCGCGGGCGGCGGCGACCGCGACCCCGCGGGCCTCACGGTCCCCGCCGTGGCGGTCACCGGCGCTCGCACTCGCCGAGGGCGCGGTCACCGCCCCGGCTATCAGCGTCGCCGTGACGAGCACACCGGCCGAACCGAGCGCCGCCGTATGCCTCTTCGCTCCGAAGTCCCTCAAGTGAGGCCTCCCCCTGCATTGTTGTGATGGGTATCGGGGGATCTTGACGGCGGTGCGGTTCCTGTGAACAGAGGGTGGCCGGACTTCTTTGCCAATCCGATAACCGGAGAAGGGTGTTCGCCAGCCGAGTTCGTGGCGGCGGTGGCGCTGACCGATCCTGTGCCGGCGACCGCGGGTCAGCCGATCCTGCCGAGCACCTCGTCCAGGAGGCGGCGCAGTTGCAGGGCGTCCGGTGCGACGGCGGTCACGAGGGCGGCGGGACCGGCGAGCGGGACGAGGGCGCCACCGTCGCCCAGGACCTGCGCCGTGACCGGCTCGGCGGCGAACTCGGGGCGTACGACGATGAGTTGGCCGACGGCCCGGTGCCCGGCGAGCACGGCGGGACCGTCCCAGCCGCCCGGTGCCCCGGGCCCGCAGGCCAGCTCCTGGTCCAGTACGACACGCCCCGCGACCCGCACGGTGAGCCGACTGCCGAGCCGCCCCGGTTCCTCCCCGCTGCGCCCCAGCACCTGTTCCTCGCGCAGCACGAGCCGCCCCCGCGCACCAACGTCGACGCGCGTCGTGACGTACAGGTCGCTGCCCCCGGCGGAGATCAACTGCTCGGGCAGCCAGTGCAGTTCGGCGTCGTCGGCGACGGTGAGCCGTACGTCGTAGCGGGCCTCGCCCTTGGCCTGTCCCGGCAGCGCGATGGTGGCGGCGGCCGACCCCACGCGCAGCCGGGTGCCCTCCCGCGCCTGCGCCTCGACGGTGAAGTGGTCCCCACCGAGCGGTCCGCTCATCGCACCGACCAGCAACACCCGCGCCTCGGCGCCGCTCCCCCGGGTCCGCCGCAGCGCCAGCGGTCCGTCGCTCTCCAGGACGGGCAGCGAGGTCCCGCCCCGCCCGTCCTCCCGGGCGACGATCCGCGCGAGGGCCCGCACTCCACCGCTCACGGTCATGCCGTCCACGCGGCGAGCCGCGCCCGCACCCACGCGGCGACGTCCTTCACTCCGGCCTCGGTCCTCAGCGACTGGAAGACCACCGGCAGTTCGGCGCGCTGCGCCTTGGCGTCGGCCGCCATCCGCCCCAGGTCTGAGCCGACGTACGGCGCGAGGTCGGTCTTGTTGACGACGAGCAGGTCGGCCGTGGTCACACCGGGACCGCCCTTGCGCGGAATGTCGTCCCCGCCGGCCACGTCGATGACGAAGATCTGCGCGTCGACGAGCCCCTTGGAGAAGGTGGCGGTGAGGTTGTCCCCACCGGACTCGACGAGGATCAGGTCCAGCGGCCCCACCTCGTCCTCCAGGTCCTCCACCGCTTCGAGGTTGGCGGAGATGTCGTCCCGGATCGCGGTGTGCGGGCACGCCCCCGTCTCCACGGCGGTGATCCGCTCGGGCGGCAGCACGGCCTCGCGCAGCAGGAACTCCGCGTCCTCCCGCGTGTAGATGTCGTTGGTGACCACAGCGAGCGACAACTCGTCGCGCAGGGCCCGGCAGAGCGCGGCGACGGTGGCGGTCTTGCCCGACCCGACGGGCCCGCCGAGCCCTATCCGCAGGGCACGGCGAGAGCCGTCGGGCCGGTACGCGTCGGCGCTGACGGCGGCGGGGCCTTCGTGGTTGTGGTCGAGGTGCATGGAACGGCTCCTGGCTTTCTGTCGGTGGTCCACCTCTTGGCCGACCGAGTCGGGCGTCGCCCACCCTTGGCCGACCGTGAACGGGTGGTGGGTGGGCAAAGGGCTGGGCCAGGGGGCGGAGCCCCTGGAGATGGGAACGGGCAAGGGCGGCGGGGGCTAAGACTCCTCACGACGCGAAGAGACGCACGGGCCACGACGCATGCGCCTCGGCACTGACTTCCAGCAACGGCCCGGAAGCCGCGGGCAGCACATCGACGCCTTCGTCGACCGCCCTCCGCCCCGCCGGCACGGCCTGGTCCGCGACCCGGTCCATCTCCGGCGCCAGCCGCGCCAGCACCCCCGTCGCGTCGAACGGATCCAGACTCAGCAACCGCACCGTCGCAGTGGCCGCCCCGCTCACACTCTCGTACGCCGCACAGTAAGCCGCATCCACCGCCCCCAGACCCGCGGCCCGCGCCGCCAGCCCGAGCACAACCGGCTGATGCGTCCCCTTCGGAAACTCCCGTGCCACGGCGTCGAGTTCCTCCGACGGCCAGGTAGCCCGCGCCGCCCGCATCAACTGCCGCCCCAGCTTCCGCGCAGCGACACGCAGGGCGGGCGACGGCGTCCGCGCGTCGGCGGCCCCGTCCAGCGCCACGGGATCGCCCCCCAGCGCCGCCGCGGCCGCGAGCGCCGCCGACACCAGCCCCGCCGTATGCAACCGCCCCCGGCAGAAGTCCTCCAGGCTCGCCGCCCCGGACACCCGCCCGGCCTTGACCGCGGCCTCGGCCCCGCCGGAGTGCGCATGCCCTCCGGCGGGAAACCGGCCGTCGGCCAGCACGAGAAGCGCAGCCCGGGACATCAGAAGAGGAAGTATCGCTGGGCCATGGGCAGTTCGGCGGCCGGTGTCGCCTCGACCAGCTCACCGTCGATGTGCACGGCGAAGCTGTCCGGATCGACCCGCACCTCGGGCCGCGCGTCGTTCTCCCGCATGCCGGCCTTGGTCACCCCCCGCGTCGACTCGATCGCCACGAACCGCTTCCCGAGCCCGAGCCGCTCCGGCAGCCCGTCCTCGACGGCGAGCGGCGCCACGAAGTTGACGGAGTTCGACGCGGGCGCCCGCCCGATCGCCCCGTACATCGGCCTGGGCAGGATCGGCTGCGGCGTCGGGATGGACGCGTTGGCGTCGCCCATCTGCGCGTACGCGATCTGCCCGCCCTTGAGGACGAGGTGCGGCTTGACGCCGAAGAACGCGGGCTCCCACAGCACCAGGTCGGCGAGCTTGCCGCTCTCGACGGAACCGATCTCCCGAGCCAGCCCCTGCGCGAGGGCGGGGTTGATCGTGTACTTGGCGACATAGCGACGTACCCGGTGATTGTCGGCCTGCCCGTCACCCGGCAGCGCGCCCCGCCGCCGCTTCATCACATGCGCCGTCTGCCAGGTCCGCATGACGACCTCTCCGACCCGCCCCATGGCCTGGGAGTCGGAGGAGATGATCGAGATCGCGCCCAGGTCGTGCAGGATGTCCTCGGCCCCGATCGTGGACGGCCGGATCCGCGACTCGGCGAAGGCGAGGTCCTCCGGGACCGCCGGGTTGAGGTGGTGGCACACCATCAGCATGTCGAGGTGTTCCTCGGCGGTGTTCACCGTGAACGGCCGCGTCGGGTTCGTCGAGCTCGGCAGCACGTGCGGCTCGGAGACCACGGTCATGATGTCCGGGGCGTGCCCGCCGCCCGCGCCCTCGGTGTGGTACGCGTGGATCCCGCGCCCGGCGATCGCGGCGAGCGTGTCGCCCACGAACCCGGCCTCGTTCAGGGTGTCCGTGTGAATCGCGACCTGGATCCCGGTCTGCTCGGCGACGCTCAGCGAGGCGTCGATGACGGCCGGGGTCGAGCCCCAGTCCTCGTGCAGCTTCAGGCCCAGCGCACCGCCCCGGATCTGCGACAGCATCGCCTCGTGGGAGACGGTGTTGCCCTTGCCGAGGAAGCCGATGTTGAGCGGGTACTGTTCCATCGCCTCCAGCATCCGCGCCAGGTGCCAGGGCCCCGGTGTGACGGTCGTGGCCTTCGACCCCTCGGCCGGACCGGTGCCGCCGCCGACGAGCGTCGTGATGCCCGCCGACAGCGCCTCGTCGGCGATCTGCGGGCAGATGAAGTGGACGTGCGCGTCGATCGCCCCGGCCGTCAGGATCCGCCCGTTGCCCGCGATGACCTCGGTCTCAGGACCGATCACCAGGTCGGGGTGGACCCCGTCCATGGTGTCGGGGTTGCCCGCCTTGCCGATGCCGGTGATCCGGCCGTCGCGGATGCCGACGTCTGCCTTGACGATCCCCCAGTGGTCGATGATCAACGCGCCCGTGACGACCGTGTCCGGGGTGCCCTCCGCGCGCGTGGCGCGTGACTGGCCCATGGACTCGCGGATGACCTTGCCGCCGCCGAAGACGGCCTCGTCACCGGCGAGCCCGGGACCGCCGGAACGATCCTCCTCGATCTCGACCAGCAGATCGGTGTCGGCGAGCCGGATGCGGTCACCGGTCGTCGGCCCGAACAGGTCGGCGTACGCGGCACGCGATATCTCAGGCATCGAGGGCACCTCCGGTCTCCCCACGCAGCCCGGGCACGACGCGGGCGCCGGTGAGCGGGACGAGTTCGACGTCGACGGGGATCCCGGGTTCAAAGCGCACGGCGGTGCCGGCGGCGACGTTCAGCCGCTTGCCGCGCGCGGCGGCGCGGTCGAACTCCAGGCCGGGGTTGGCCTCGGCGAAGTGGTAGTGGGAGCCGACCTGGACGGGCCGGTCGGCGGCGTTGAGGACGGTCAGCCGGGTGACCTCGCGGCCCTGGTTGTAGGCAATCGGGCCGTCGGCGAACAGGATCTCTCCGGGAATCATCGAGGCCCCTCAGACGATCGGGTCGTGGACGGTGACGAGCTTGGTGCCGTCCGGGAAGGTCGCCTCGACCTGGACGTCGTGGATCATCTCGGGGACGCCTTCCATGACGTCGCCCCTGGTGAGGAGCTTGCGTCCGGAGGACATCAGTTCGGCGACGGTACGGCCGTCACGTGCGCCTTCGAGGATGTGCGACGTGATGAGGGCGACCGCCTCCGGGTGGTTGAGCTTCAGCCCGCGGGCCCGGCGCTTCCCGGCCACGTCGGCCGCCACGTGAATGAGCAGTCTCTCCTGCTCGTGCGGGGTCAGTTGCACGTCCCACCTCACAGTCCTCGCTCCGGACCGTGCGGGGTCCGGTTGCCGCAGCCACGGGGCAAAGTCCCTGGTGGCGTGGATCGGCAGGCTAGTTGGACCGGGTTTCAGACACGTTAACCGAGATGTGTGTCACTCGGACTCCGAGCCGGGGTCGCGCATGCTGATCACCGCCCGCAGGCCCTCGCCGAGCGTCTGCTCGGTCACGTCCCCGAACATGGCCATCTGCGTCCCGAAGCCCTGCACCATCGCGATCAGCGCCCGCGCCATGGCGTCGGCATCGGCGTCCGCGGCGATCAGACCGGCGTCCTTGTAGCGCTGGACGAGCTTCACCCAGGCCGTACGGATCCGGTCGAACCCCGGGCGCAGCACGGCCGCCAGTTCGGGGTTGCGCAGGGTCTCGGTCCACACCTGCAACATCAGCCGGGGGAACATCCACTCGCCGCCGTCCAGCGTCCCGGGCCGCACCTCCCTCATCCGGGCCATGATCGCCGGGATCACGACGTGCGGGAGCGGGGGCGGGCTCTGCCGGGCGGCCTGGTCGTAGATCTCGCCCACGATGTCGATCGTCTCGGCGACGATCGCGGCGATCAGCTCCTCCTTACCGGCGAAGTAGCGGTAGACGGCACCCGCCGAGAGGTCGACCTCCTTCAGCACGTCCTGCATGGACGTGGCGTGGAAGCCGTTGCGGGCGAAGCAGAGCGCGGCGCCGTCGAGGATCTGCCGGCGGCGGGCGTCGAGGTGTTCCTGGGACACGCGGGCCATGGTCGCCAATGTAAAACGAATATTCCTTCTTGACAAGCACGGCGGCCCGGAGGACGGTGGAGGCACAAACAAAACGAACGATCCTTCTCTGACCCGGAAGCTGGGGAGCAGCAATGTCCACCGAGCCCGCTACGACAGCCTCAGCCACCCCCGCCAGGCCTCCCGCCCGCCATCTGGTCGCGGTCGTCCTCCTGGTCCCGCTGCTCGCGGTGCTGGCGCTGTGCGCGTTCGCCTGGCCCGCCGCCCGCACCGCACCCCGCGACCTGCCGCTCGGCGTGGCCGGTCCCACCGCCGCGACAGCCCAGGTGGAGCAGCGGCTGGAGCAGCGGGAGGGCGCCTTCGAGATCCACCACTACGCCGACGGGGCCGCCGCCCGGGACGCGATCGAGGACCGGGAGGTGTACGGCGCGGTGGTCGTCACCGGCCGGGGCCCCGAGTTGCTGACCGCGTCCGCCGCGAGCCCGGTCGTCGCGCAGCTGCTCCAGCAGGCGGTGACACAGCCGGCGTCCGCCGAGGGCGAGCAGGTCAGGACGGTCGACGTCGTGGCCACCCCGGAGGAGGATCCGCGCGGCGCCACCCTGAGCGCGAGCGTCCTGCCGCTCGCGCTGGCCGGGATCGCGGCGGGCTCGGTGGTGAGCCTGCTCGGGCTGCGCGGGATCCGCGCCGCGACCGCGCTGGTCGGAGCCGCCGCCCTGGTCGGGGCGGTCGCGGCCGGGATCGCGCACAGCTGGCTCGGCGCGTTCACCGGTGATTGGTGGGCGGAGGCCGCCGCGTTCGGACTGACCACACTGGCCGTCGGCGGCGCGGTCGCCGGGCTCGCGGCACTGCTGGGCCGGGCCGGCATCGGCGTCGGCGCGCTGCTGGTCATGCTGCTGGGCAACCCGTTCTCGGGTGCCACCTCGGCCCCCGAGATGCTGCCCGAACCGGCCGGCGCGATCGGCCAGTGGCTGCCGCCGGGTGCCGGCGTGTCGCTGCTGCGCTCGGTGGCCCACTTCGACGGCGCGGCGGCGAGCGGCCCCGCCCTCATCCTGACCTGGTGGGCCGCCCTCGGTCTGGGCGCCGTCCTGCTCGGCAGCGCGCTGACGGCCCGGCGGAAGAGCGGCGAGCCCGCAGTCCGGCAGCAGCCGGCTCCCGTCGGCTGACCCGCCCGCCGTACCCGTACGACCGTGCATCCCCGCTGTAGCGGACGGGGGTGCACGGTTGCCGTTCGTCCGGGCGCGCCGCTTTGTTCGGGCAGGCCGTGCCCTGGTACCGCGGGAGGACACCTTCGGGAGCGGGTGCCTCAGGAAACCCCGGGCCCCCGGTGCTCCGCCGCGATGCCGAAGCGCCGCGGTTCGCGCGGGGCGGACGCGACCTCGCGGACCGTGGAGACCGCGCTGATCACCTGCTCCTCCGCGGGCTCCGGAAGCGTGGGCTCGGAGAACTGTTCGAGTCGCTCCAGGTCGGCGGCGGACACGAGGGCGACGAGGGGCTTGCCGTGCCGGGTCACGACGACGCGCTCGCCGCCGTACACCACGCGGTTGATCAGGTCGGCGAGCTCAGCCCTGGCTTGCGTCACCGGAATCTCGTAGGCCATGCCTCACATCATAACGCGACGTACATCCTGTACATTTTTTACAGACAGCCAGACGCCGCCAGACGCAGCGCTCTACGAGGAGGGGTTCGATATGACCCGACCATCCGCCCGCTATGTCCTGCCCGAGTTCACCGAGCGCACGAGCTCCGGGACCAAGACGATGGACCCGTACTCGAAGCTGCTGGAGGAGCGGATCGTCTTCCTCGGGACGCCGATCGACGACACCTCGGCGAACGACGTGATGGCGCAGTTCATGCACCTGGAGTACCAGGACCCCGACCGGGACATCTCGCTCTACATCAACTCCCCCGGCGGCTCGTTCTACGCGATGACCGCGATCTACGACACGATGCGGTACATCACCTGCGAGGTGGAGACGATCTGCCTGGGCCAGGCCGGCCCGGCCGCCGCCGTGCTGCTGGGCGCCGGAACCCCGGGCAAGCGATCCCTGCTGCCGGACGCCCGCCTGGTGATCCGTCAGCCCGAGCTGCCCCAGCCGGTCGAGGGGCAGGCGAGCGACCTGGCGATCCAGGCCGACGAGTTGGAGCGCATCCGGGGGCGCCTGGAGGAGATGCTCGCCCGGCACACGGGCCGCAGCAGGGAGCAGGTGAGCGCGGACATCGACCGGGACAAGATCCTCAACGCCCGGGAGGCGCTGGAATACGGCCTGGCCGACCAGATCATCTCCAGCCGCAAGGCCACGTTCCTCGCACCCGACGGGAGGTGAGCCACCCGGTGCTCCCACCCGAACTGCCGCCGCTGCCCGCGCTGACGCGCGCCGAGGCCGAGCTGATCGACCGTTACCTCGACGTCGTCGACCTGCTCGGCCGGATCAACCCTGCGCTGGACGGGGACACCTACCGCGGGCTGCGCGCCGCGCAGGCGCTGGTGGGCAAGGCGACCGCCCTGCGCGACGCGCTGACCCTGATGCACCAGCGGGGCGAGCACGAACTGCACGCCGCCACGCTGGCCCGCGCCCTGCGCGTGCTGGACGGCGAGCGGCGCACGGCCCGCGTCACCCTTCCGCCGTACTCCGGCAGTTGACGCACCCTCCGCCGGTCCGGACCGTCCGTCAGGCCGACGGGCCGTTTGGACCGGCGTTCAAACGGCCCAGTCGGCGTGCCCCGTCCGATGGATCTGTGTGTCGCGTTTCGGGCCCGCCGCAGTTGCGCAACGCGCCTGGACCGAGGGCGGAACGAGGCATTCCACCGCTGGTCCGAGTGTCGGCGACCCCCTGGACGGTTACGCGAAAACGACGGTGTCCACCCGAATGGGTCAGTGGTGAGGAACACCACAAATCCCCGGTTCCGTTGGGTTTTCGGACACCCATGCGTGAAGATCCCTGTCTGACGACAAGCCCCCGCCGCCGCGGCGGGGCGGTCCGGGCGGACGCCGAGTCCTGCCGCCGCCCGGATGACCGGTCGACGGAGTGGATCGGCAGGAGTGGAGGACCCAGCACGACGGGTCGCCGGAACGGTCACGCCATGACCGGGCCGAGCAGCCCTTGGGGTGAAGCCGCGTCAGCGGCCGGGCTACTTCGCCAGCCCGAATCCGACAGGTCATCCTTCACAGGCGGCTGACGAAGGGTTGCGCATGACTGCGCTCAATCGTGTCCCGTCGCTCATGGCCCGGGCCGGTACGGCCTCGGCCCTCACCATCGCCGCCGTCGGCGGCACCATCGCGGTCCCCGGCCTCTCCTCGGAGGCCGCCGCGGCCACACCCGCGACCAAGGCGCTGAAGGTGGCGGCCGCCAAGAAGGGTTCGCCGTACAGGTACGGCGCCACCGGGCCGCACCGGTTCGACTGCTCCGGGCTGACGCTGTACTCGTTCAAGAAGGCGGGCAAGAAGCTGCCGCGGACGGCGGCCCAGCAGTACAACAAGACCCGGCACATCTCCGCCAAGAGCCGCAAGGCGGGCGACCTGGTGTTCTTCCACTCGGGCCGCAACGTGTACCACGTCGGTATCTACGCGGGTAAGGGCCGGATCTGGCACGCCCCGAAGACCGGGGACGTGGTGCGGCTGCAGAAGATCTGGACCAGGAGCGTCTGGTACGGGCGGGTCCGCTGACCCGGCCGAGAGGCGGCGGCGCCCTGACGCACCGCCGCCCCTCGGGCCCGGCCCGTCACCCCTGCCCGGGGCGTGACATGTCCCCGGGTGGTTACCCGTGGTCGTATGGCCGACCTCCACCGTCCCTGCACCGCGCGCAACGAGACACCGCTGGAGCGCGCCGACCGCAACTTTGGCGAGCTGCTCCAGGAACTGCGCGTCACCCAGACGGGCGTGCAGATCCTCTTCGCCTTCCTGCTGAGCCTGGCCTTCACCTCGCGCTTCCCCGACCTCGACACGGTCCAGCGCACCGTGTACGTCACCACGCTGCTGCTGTCGGTCCTCGCGGCCGCGCTGTTCACCGCGCCCGCCGCCCTGCACCGCTCGCTCTTCCGGCAGCGCGCCAAGCCGCGCATCGTGCAGGTCTCCTCACGGCTCGCCACGGTCGGCCTCGGAGTGCTGGTGCTCGCCTTCACCGGCTCGGTCCTCCTCGTCGTGGACGTGACCACCGGCCGCGCGGGCGGAGCCGCCGCGGGCGCGGTGACCTTCCTCGTCTGTCTCGGCCTGTGGGGGCTGCTCCCCCGACTGGTGCGGCGCGCGGGCCGGGCCGACGAGGAGGACGAGCCGCACGAGCCGGCCGGTCCGCCGTCGCCGACGGAGGTGCGGGTACCGGTACGACGCCGGTGAGCCGGCGTCGCGTATGAGTTTCATGGCTCCTGCTGGCCCGCGGCCGTCACCGGTTCGGCCGGTACGGTCCACGGGAGCTCGATGGAGACGGTCTTGCCGCCCTCCCGGGTGGGCCGGATTCTGAGCTTGCCGCCGCACTCGGCGGTCAGCCAGCGGATGATGACCATGCCGCGGCCGTTGTCCTGCTGGACGGCGGCGGGGAGCCGTTTGGGGAATCTCGGATGGCTGTCGGTGACGCCGATGCGCAGTTGCTCGTCGCGGTGGAGCGCCAGGTCCACCGTGAAGGTCGGTGACTGCCCGAAGGTGTGCTGTACGGCGTTGGTGGCGAGTTCGGAGACGATGAGCCGGATGGTGTCTGCCACTTCCGTACCCGCCGGCATGCCCCACTCAGCGAGGGTGCCGGTCACGTAGGTGCGAGCCGCGGAGACCGAGGCGGGATCGCTCGGCAGAGTGACGGATGCTTCCAGATGGTCTGCCATGGCGACGTCGTCCCTTCCCACGGGACCGCGGTCCGACACGAAAGCGGCGGTTCGAGTACGGTCCCGGACTGGTGCTTCGTCGCCAGACTGCCATCACCGGGCCGATCAGGGTGCCGATCCACCAGGATATGCATATATCTGTCGCTCGAAGCGGTGAACTCTGCGACGGCAGACCGTATTTGGGCGGCTCGGACGGAGTAAGGAGTAGCCCATGCAGCACGGTCCCGCGGTGCGCCGCCGCAAGCTGGGCGCCGAACTACGCGCATTACGCACCTTGGCGGAGCTCACCAGCGGCGATGCGGCCCGACTTGTGGGCTGGCACCAGTCGAAGGTCAGCCGGATCGAGACCGGCACGAGCGGGGTGAAACCGGCCGATGTGCGGTTGTTGCTGGACGCCTACGGCGTGGCCGACACCCAGCTGCGCGACCTGCTGCTGGTCCTGGCGGGCTCGGACGACGGCGACGGCCGACACCACTGGTGGCACGCCTACCGCGGCGTACTGCCGCCGACCTACCGGGACTTCATCAGCCTGGAGTCCCAGGCCAGCGCGATGCGCACGCTGGAGACGACCGTCGTACCGGGGCTGCTGCAGACGCCGGAGTACGCGCGCGCGGTGACCCGGGCCGCGGTGGACGGGCTGGCGGAGGACCGGCTCGACACGCTGGTCGAGGTGCGGCTGGCCCGGCAGGACGTGCTGCGCGCGGAGCCGCCGCTGGAGCTGAACGCCGTGCTGGACGAGGCAGTGCTGCGCCGCGAGGTCGGCGGGCCCGGCGTGATGACCCGGCAGCTGTTCCGGCTGGTCGAGGCGGCGCGGCTGCCCCAAGTGCGGCTCCAGGTACTGCCCTTCGCTGCCGGGGCGCACATCGGCGTCACCGGGCCTTTCGTAATCTTTTCATTTTCGCATACTTCTGATCTGGACGTGGTTGTTCTCGACCACTTGACGAGTAGCCTCTATCTCGAACGGAAAGAAGACCTAGAGGCCTACACCGAGGCCTTCAACGCCCTTCGGATCCACGCCCTTTCGCCACAGGAATCGTTGGATTACATCGCCGGAATAGCTGACGGCGCGTAAGGAGGCACCCCCGTGTCTGCATTGCCTCGGAACGTATCTTCTCCTCCACCGACCCCTCCTTCCAGTCCCTCCAGCACCGCACAGCCCGCGGTGCGGTGGCTGCGCAGCAGCTACAGCACGGGGGCCAACAACTGCGTCGAGACCGCCCGTCCGGACTCCGGTCCGTGGTCGGGGCTGCTCGCCGTGCGCGACTCCAAGGACCCGGCCGGGCCCGCGCTGCTCTTCTCCCCCGAGAGCTGGGCGGGCTTCCTGACCGGGGTCCGCTGACCCCCGTACGACCCGACCGATCAGTCCCGCATCGGGTGAGGCACGGCCGTGGCACGCCGACTCATGGTCGCGTTTCTCCGATCACACGCACAGCGTGTTCGAGCTGTTCCCCGGAGAGGTCCGCGCGCGCGGTCAGCCTGAGCCGTGAGATGCCGTCGGGCACGGACGGCGGGCGGAAGCAGCCCACCGCGAGTCCCGCCGCACGGCAGGCGGCTGCCCAGCGCACGGCCTCCTCCGGGGACGGCGCTCGCACGGAGACGACCGCGGCGTCCGGACGCACCGCTTCCAGACCCGCGGCCGTCAGTCGGGTGTGCATCTCGCCCGCCACCGCGCGCGCTCGCGCCGCGCGCTCCGGCTCGCGGCGCAGGATCCGAAGGGCGGCCAGGGCCGCGCCCGCCGCCGCGGGGGCGAGGCCCGTGTCGAAGATGAAGGTCCGGGCCGCGTTGACCAGGTGGTCGATCACCCGCGCGGGGCCGAGGACGGCTCCGCCCTGGCTGCCGAGCGACTTGGACAGCGTGACCGTCACGACGACATCGTCGGCGCCCGCGAGCCCCGCCGCGTGCGGGGCGCCGCGGCCGCCCTCGCCGAGCACGCCGAGTCCGTGGGCGTCGTCCACCAGCAGTCCCGCGCCGCGCTCCCGGCACGCCCCGGCGAGCGCGGTGAGCGGGGCGGCGTCGCCGTCCACCGAGAAGACCGTGTCGGAGACCGCGAGAACGGGCCCGTCGCACGTCCGCAGGGCCTTGCGCACGGCGTCCGGATCGGCGTGCGCGACGACCTGGGTGGTGCCGCGCGCCAGCCGGCAGCCGTCGATGAGCGAGGCGTGGTTGCCCGCGTCGGAGACGATGAGCGAGCCGTGCGGGGCCAGTGCGGTGACCGCGGCGAGGTTGGCGGCGTACCCGGAGGAGAGGACGAGCGCCGCCTCGAAACCGCAGAATTCGGCCAGCTCGCGCTCCAGTTCGGCGTGCAACCGCGTGCTTCCGGTGACGAGCCGGGATCCGGTCGCGCCGCCGCCCCAGGTCCGCGCGGCCCGCGCCGCACCCTCGGTGACCCCGGGGTGGCGGGCCAGGCCCAGGTAGTCGTTGCTCGCGAGATCGAGCAGCGGCGAGTCGGCGGGACGCGGACGCAGGGTCCGTACGAGTCCGGCACGGCGGCGCAGCCGCGCCTGCTCGTCGATCCAGCCGAACGCCATGGGTCCTCCGGTGCTTTTGTAGGCAGTGCACAGACATTAGCGGCACGACCAGCCGCCCAGGATGTGGCAATACACACACCTCGAAGCATCAGCGTTGTGTGAACTCTCCTTGGCCCGGAGCCGCTGCGTACGTCAGGATCGGCTCCCATGGACCTGCTGAACACGCTGGTGGACAAGGGGCTTCGGCGCGAGCTGCCGACCCGCGACGAGGCGCTGGCCGTGCTGGCCACCTCCGACGACGACCTGCTCGATGTGGTGGCCGCGGCCGGCAGGGTGCGCCGGCACTGGTTCGGCCGACGGGTGAAACTCAACTATCTCGTCAACCTCAAGTCGGGCCTGTGCCCGGAGGACTGCTCCTACTGTTCCCAGCGGCTCGGCTCCAAGGCCGGCATCCTCAAGTACACCTGGCTGAAACCCGGCCAGGCCTCCGAGGCCGCCGCCGCGGGTGTGGCCGGGGGTGCCAAGCGGGTGTGCCTCGTGGCCAGCGGGCGCGGGCCGACCGACCGTGACGTGGACCGGGTCTCCGACACGATCAAGACGATCAAGGAGCAGAACGAGGGCGTCGAGGTGTGCGCCTGCCTCGGGCTGCTCTCCGAGGGCCAGGCGGAGCGGCTGCGCGAGGCGGGCGCCGACGCCTACAACCACAACCTGAACACGTCCGAGGCGACGTACGGGGAGATCACGACCACGCACACGTACGCCGACCGGGTGGACACGGTCCACAAGGCGCACGCGGCCGGTCTGTCCGCCTGCTCCGGGCTCATCGCGGGCATGGGCGAGACGGACGAGGACCTCGTGGACGTGGTCTTCTCGCTGCGCGAGCTGGACCCGGACTCGGTTCCGGTCAACTTCCTGATCCCCTTCGAGGGCACGCCCCTGGCGAAGGAGTGGAACCTGACACCGCAGAGGTGTCTGCGCATCCTGGCCATGGTCCGGTTCGTGTGCCCGGACGTCGAGGTGCGCATCGCGGGTGGCCGGGAGGTGCATCTGCGCTCCCTGCAGCCGCTCGCGCTGCACCTGGCCAACTCGATCTTCCTCGGTGACTACCTCACCAGTGAGGGGCAGGCCGGCAAGGCGGACCTGGAGATGGTCGCGGACGCCGGGTTCGAGGTGGAGGGCACGGACGAGGTGACGCTGCCGGAGCACCGCGCCCCGGGCGGATGTCACGAGGGCGGCGGAGTCTGCGGGTCCGCCGCGCAGGTCAACGAGCCCCGTACCGACCTGGTCGCCGTGCGCCGCCGGGGTGCCGGAACGGACCTCGCGCCCAATGCCTGAGCCGACCGTGCCCGAACTGCTGGAGCTGGACCGGCGGCACGTGTGGCATCCGTACGGTCCGATGCCCGGCCGTCAGGAACCGCTCGTCGTGGAGTCGGCGAGCGGGGTACGGCTCAGGATGGCGGACGGGTCGGGCGAGCTGGTCGACGGCATGTCGTCGTGGTGGTCGGCGATCCACGGCTACAACCACCCGGTGCTCAACGAGGCGGCGCGCGAGCAGCTCACGCGGATGAGCCACGTGATGTTCGGCGGGCTCACACACGAGCCCGCCGTACGGCTGGCGAAGCTCCTTGTCGACATGTCGCCCGACGGTCTGGAGCACGTCTTCCTCGCGGACTCCGGGTCGGTGTCGGTCGAGGTCGCGGCCAAGATGTGCCTGCAGTACTGGCGCTCACTGGGCCGTCCCGCGAAACAGCGCCTGTTGACCTGGCGCGGCGGCTACCACGGCGACACCTGGCAGCCGATGTCGGTGTGCGACCCCGAAGGCGGGATGCACGACCTGTGGACCGGCGTACTGCCGCGCCAGGTGTTCGCGGACCCGCCGCCGACGGAGTACGAGGAGTCGTACGCCGAGCACCTGCGGGAGCTGATCGGGCGGCACGCCGACGAGCTGGCCGCGGTGATCGTCGAGCCGGTGGTGCAGGGCGCGGGCGGGATGCGGTTCCACTCCTCGGCGTATCTGCGGGTGCTGCGCGAGGCGTGCGACGCGCACGGTGTGCTGCTGGTCTTCGACGAGATCGCGACCGGATTCGGGCGCACCGGTGCGCTGTTCGCGGCGGAGCACGCGGCGGTGACGCCGGACGTGATGTGCGTGGGCAAGGCGCTGACCGGCGGATACCTGACCATGGCGGCGACGCTGTGCACGTCCCGGGTGGCCGACGGGATCTCGCGGGGCGAGGTGCCGGTGCTCGCCCACGGCCCCACCTTCATGGGCAATCCGCTGGCGGCGGCCGTGGCCTGCGCCTCGATCGAGCTGCTGCTCGGCCAGGACTGGCTCGCGGAGGTCAACCGGATCGAGGCGGGGCTGAGGGAGGGTCTGGCCACCGCCGCGGACCTGCCGGGCGTGACGGACGTACGAGTCCTCGGCGCCATCGGGGTCGTGCAGCTCGACCGTGCCCTCGACGACGCGGCCATGAAGGCGGCCACAGACGCCGCCGTACGCGAAGGCGTGTGGCTTCGGCCGTTCCGCGACCTGATCTACACGATGCCGCCGTACGTCAGCGCCGACGCGGACGTGGCGCGGATCGCGCGAGCGGTGTGCGCGGCCGCGCGAGAAGGATGAGCGGGGTGATGACATGCCGGTCCTGGTGATCACGGGCACGGGCACGGAGGTCGGCAAGACGGTCGTGACGGCCGCGGTGGCTGCGACGGCGCTGGCGGCGGGCCGGTCGGTGGCCGTGCTCAAGGCCGCGCAGACAGGCGTACGGCAGGACGAGCCGGGGGACGCCGACGAGGTCGCGCGGCTCGCGGGGACCGTCACGGCAGCCGAACTCGCCCGCTACCCCGAACCGTTGGCACCGGCGACCGCCGCACTCCGGGCCGGTCGGGCGCCGGTGCATCCGCACGCGGTCGCGGAGGCAGCAGCCAAGCTGGCCACCGAGCACGACCTGGTGCTGGTGGAGGGGGCGGGCGGACTGCTCGTACGGTTCGACGCGGCGGGCGGGACACTGGCGGACGCGGCACGGCTGCTCGCGGCGCCAGTCCTCGTCGTGGCGTCGGCGGGCCTGGGCACGCTGAACACCACGGAACTGACGGCGCGTGAACTGCGCGCCCGGCGACTGGAACCGCTGGGCATCGTGATCGGCAGCTGGCCCACAGCCCCTGACCTCGCCTCCCGCTGCAACCTCGCCGACCTGCCGGACGTGTCCGGGGCACCCCTGCTGGGCGCGGTCCCCGCCGGCGTGGCTGCCCTCACCCCGGCCGACTTCCGCGCGTCGGCACCACGCTGGCTGGCACCGCGCCTGGACGGGACGTGGGACGCGGAGGCGTTCCGGGCGCGGGAGGCGCCCTGACGGTTGGGGCGGTGGGCGCCCCGGCAGGGGGTGGCTCCGCGATCCTGGCCAGTTCGAGTACACCGGGCCGGCGAAGGCGCCGAAGACGCACTCGGCGCCGCGGCCGGCGGTGATGTCGAGGATCCGCCCGGCCACGTCCTCCTCGCCGGTGACGGTCGCCTCGGCCGCACCGGCGGCCGACAGCGCGTCCTCCTTCGCGCGACTGCGGGTGGCGGCGACCGGCACCGCCCCGACCCGCCGGGCGACCTGGATCGCGGCCAGGCCCACGCCGCCGGACGCGGCCGTGAGCACGACCGTGTCGCCGGCCCACATCCCGCCGGTCTCCACCAGGGCCCCGTACGCGGTCAGGTACGGCATCCACCCTGCGGCACCGCGCACCGCGTCGAGCCCGGCGGGTCCGGGGCAGCACCGCCGCCGCGGGGACGATCGCGCGTTCGGCGTAGACGCCGTAGTCGTTCATCGAGAAGGGCGGCGGGCACCACGCTCACCGCCTGGCCGGTCTGCAATCCCGGCACCGGGATCCCCCACCTCCACATTGTCCAGCCGCAGCGCCTCGGGCCCGCCCTCCCAGCTCGTGGAACCGTTTACCTTGACGGCCGAATGCCGCGCTTCCGGCCCTCAGTTCCCTGGCACGGCAGGGGGTGTGACAGGCCCGCAGGGGGGACAATCGCACAAAGGCCCGCCTCGCGAAGGAGGTCTCATGCCACTGCGATCCGCCGGTTCCGCCAAGGTGTCGCGGGATGCCGTGCACCATCCGCTGTTCGCCCGTTTCTACGCCCGGATCAGCGTGACCGCCGAGACCAGGATGGGCATGGCCGGGGTGCGCGAACGGCTGCTGACCGGGCTGTCCGGGCGGGTGATCGAGATCGGTGCGGGCAATGGCCTGAACTTCGCGCACTACCCGCGCACCGTCTCCGAGGTCGTCGCCATCGAACCGGAGCGCCTGCTGCGGCAGTTGGCCGTGGAGTCCGCGCTGCGCGCCGGGGTGCCCGTCGACGTCGTACCGGGCGCGGCGGAGGCGCTGCCGGTCAAGAGCGAGGCGTTCGACGCGGTGGTGATCTCGCTGGTGCTGTGCAGCGTGCGGGACGTGCAGCGGGCCCTCGGGGAGGTGCGGCGTGTGCTGCGGCCGGGCGGTGTCGTGCGGTTCTTCGAACACGGCCGGGGCGGCGGCCCCGCCATGACCTTCACGCAGCGCGCACTGGACCGCACGCTGTGGCCGAGACTGAACGGCGGCTGCCATCTGGCCCGGGACCCGATCGGCGCACTGCGGCAGGCCGGGTTCGAAATCGGCCCCTACCGGCGGATGCTGATGCCCGAGAACGGACCGACGCTGCCGACCTCCTACTGCGTGCTGGGCACGGCCTGGCGGCCCACGTAGCCCGGCCCGCACGTCACAGACTCCATCCGTCCGCCCCGGCCGTACGTCACAGGCTCCACCGGCGCAGCTCCTCCGCGATCTCCTGCACCGACGCCTCACCGCTCTTGACCAACCGGGCCAGGTCCCGGACCTGCTCGGGCGAGGTGACGACCTTCAGGCCGCTGGCGACGAGGTAGGCGTACGCCACGGCGCAAGCGAACAGGGCGTTGCCGCGCTCCAGCGCGGGCACGTGGATCAGCAGCTGGAGCAGCGCGGCGGAGCGCTGCTGCGGGCTGTCGTAGACGGGGACGTCGAATATCTCGGCCTCGTGGCGGGCGACGGCGGCGACGAGGGCGCCCCAGTCGGTGACCTGGGGGTCCCCCGGTGTCTTCTGCTCGGCGAGCATCAGCAGCCAGGCGAGGTCGATTCTCAGGTTGCTCAAGGGATCAGTGGCCGCCGCGCCTGCCGTCCGCCGGGCCGGCCTTCGGTGGGGTGACCGTGGGCGCGGTGACCTTCGGCGGGGCGACCTGCTCCACCTTCGGCGTACTCACGGCCGTCTTCTCCGCGCCGAACTCCTCGGCGAAGACGGCCTCGTACTGTTTCATGAAGTCGGCGGCGGCCTCCACGAAGGTATGGCCCACCTCGCCGGTGTCCTGCCGGACCAGCTCCTCGATGTACCGGTTGACACTGATACCGCGGGACAGGGCGCGTTCGCGGGCGGCGCGGGCGGTGCCCTCGTCCACTCTCACGTTCAGCTGGGTCTTCGCCATACGTCAAAGCTAGCACCCAGACGCTAGCACCAAAAAGAGGCCCCGCCGGCTCCACCGAGGGAGGTGCGTGCCCCTTACACCTGCTGGCACCTGGACCCACGGCGGATACCGAGTGTGGGGTGGATCACATTAGGCTCGTGCGGGACAAGAAAGTCAGGACGTTCACACGGAGGAGGCGGCCTTGTCCACACCAGCTGCGCAGCACGCCCCCGGCCTCGCCTCGGCCGACGGGATCGCGGCCCGCGCCCGCGGCCTGACCAAGGCGTACGGCCAGGGAGAGACGACGGTGCTGGCTCTCGACTCCGTTGACGTGGACATCGTGCGCGGCCGGTTCACCGCGGTCATGGGGCCGTCGGGCTCCGGGAAGTCCACGCTGATGCACTGCCTGGCGGGGCTCGACACCGTCTCGGCCGGGCAGGTGTGGCTCGGCGACACCGAGATCACGGGGTTGAAGGATCGTGGGCTGACCCGGCTGCGGCGGGACCGGATCGGGTTCATGTTCCAGTCGTTCAACCTCATTCCGACGCTGAACGCACTGGAGAACATCACCCTGCCCATGGACATCGCGGGCCAGAAACCCGACGAGACGTGGCTCGACCAGGTCGTCGACACGCTCGGGCTGCGCGACCGGCTGGGGCACCGGCCGTCGCAGCTGTCCGGCGGCCAGCAGCAGCGCGTGGCGTGCGCGCGGGCGCTGGCCTCCCGGCCCGAGCTGATCTTCGCGGACGAGCCGACCGGCAACCTCGACTCGCGGGCCGGCCTGGAAGTCCTCGGCTTCCTGCGCGAGGCCGTCGACCAGCTCGGGCAGACGGTCGTCATGGTCACCCACGACCCGGGCGCCGCCGCCCATTCCGACCTGGTGCTCTTCCTCGGCGACGGGCGGATCGTGGACGAGATGGCGCGGCCGACGGCGGAAGCGGTGCTGGAGCGGATGAAGCGTTTCGACGTACTCCGCGTGCACGACGACGGCGGCCCCGCACCCGGCGCGATCCCCCCGGACGCGTCCCTGGGCGGCCCCGGCGGCACCGGTTCCTTCGGCGGCACCCGCCCCTTCGGCGGGAATCCCGGCAAGGACTGAGCCGTGCTGAAGGCGACGCTCAGGAGCTTCCTCGCGCACAAGGGCCGGCTGCTGCTGTCCGCGCTGGCCGTCGTCCTGTCCGTCGCGTTCGTCGCGGGCAGCCTGATCTTCTCCGACACCGTCAGCCGCACCTTCGACCGGCTGTTCGCCTCGACCGCGGCGGACGTCACGGTCAGCCCGAAGGAGACCCTGGACGAGCAGCGGGTGTCGTCCGGGCGGACGCCGACCCTGCCGGCCGCGCTCGCGAAGCGGGTGGCTCAGGTCGACGGGGTCGCCGCCGCCCGCGCGGACGCGGAGGTGCCGGGCATCACCGTCGCAGACGAGGACAACGAGTCGGTGGGCCCGACCACCGGCGCACCCACGATCGGCACCGCCTGGACCCCGAACGAACGCAGCCCCGTCGAACTCACCTCCGGGCACGCCCCGCGCGGGGACCGTGAGGCGATGCTCGACTCGGAGACCGCCGACCGCAAGGACGTGCGGATCGGCGACACGCTGACCGTGATCGCGCCGCCGGGCTCGTTCAGGGCCGAGGTCGTCGGGATCGTCACGTTCACCACCACCAACCCCGGTGCGGCGCTGGTCTTCTTCGACCCGGCGACCGCGCGGACGAAGCTGCTGGGCGATCCGCGGGCCGCCACCAGCATCTCCGTCGACGCCGCGGAGGGCGTCGGCGACGACGAGCTCAAGCGGCGCGTGGCCGCGGCGGTCGGCACGGACAGCTACGACCTGCGCACCGCAGCCGAGCAGGCCGAGTCCGACGTCGAGCAGCTGGGCGGATTCCTCGACGTCATCAAGTACGTGATGGTCGGCTTCGCCGGGATCGCCGTGCTGGTCGGCGTGTTCCTGATCGTCAACACCTTCTCGATGCTGATCGCCCAGCGCACCCGCGAGCTGGGCCTGCTGCGCGCGCTCGGCGCCGACCGCCGCCAGGTCCGCCGCTCGGTGCTCACCGAGGCGCTGCTGCTCGGCCTGGTCGGCTCCACGCTGGGCCTGGCCACGGGCATCGGGCTCGCCGTCGGGCTGATCGAGCTGATGAGCCTGCTCGGCATGAACATCAGGTCCGCCGAGATGGTCATCGGCTGGGTGACGCCCGTGTCGGCGTACGTCGTCGGTCTCGGCGTCACCTTCGTCGCGGCCTACCTCCCGGCCCGGCGCGCGGCCGCCGTGTCGCCGATGGCGGCGCTCGCGGACGCCGAGGTCAGCGGCGTCGGACGGCCGCTGCGGCTGCGTGCCGTGGTGGGCGCGGTCGTCGGCGCGGCCGGGGCCGCCGCGCTCGTGGGCTGCGCGGTCGCCACGAAGACGGCGTCGGCGGCGTCGCTGCTGGGCCTCGGGGTGGTGCTGACCCTCATCGCGACAGTGATCGCGGGTCCGCTGCTGGTGCGGCCGGTGATCCGGGTGCTGGGCGGGGCCTTCCCCGCGCTGTTCGGTTCGGTCGGCCGGATGAGCCAGCGCAACGCCCTGCGCAACCCCCGCCGTACCGGGGCGACGGCCGCGGCCCTGATGGTCGGCCTGGCCCTGGTCGGTGGGATGTCGGTGGCGAGCGCCTCGATGACCAGGTCGTTCGACCAGCAGATCGACAAGACGCTGGGCGCCGACTTCGTCGTACAGAACAGTCAGTTCGTGCCGTTCCCGCGGGAGGTCACCAAGGCGGTGCAGGAGACGGAGGGCTCGGGTCTCGTCGTGCGGTCGCGGTTCGCGCCGGTCGCGGTGCGCCTGCCGGACGGTGACCGGGTGGAGACGACCGCCGCGGGCTACGACCCGCAACTCGACGAGGTCGCCAACATCACGTACGCGCAAGGAGACAGCGCCGCCGCGCTCGCCGCCGGGCGCATGGCCATGGACCGGGACTTCGCGCGTGACCACGGGGTGCGGGTCGGCAGCACGGTGCCGGTCGAGTTCCAGGGCGGGCGCACCACCGAGCTGACCGTGGGCGCGCTGACCGACCAGGAGTCCGCCGAGGGCTTCGGCACGCAGGGCGGGATCTACTTCGGTCTGGCCACGCTGGAGCGGTACGCGCCGGGCGGGCAGGACTCCGTGCTGTACGTCAACGCCGCCTCCGGCACCGGCGCCGACGACCTGCGCGCCAACCTGGAGCGGACGCTCGACGGCTATCCCCAGGTGCAGGTCCGTGACCTGGCCGACTACAAGCAGCTGGTGCACGACCAGATCGCCGTGCTGCTGTACCTCGTCTACGCGCTGCTGGGCCTGGCGATCGTGATCGCGGTGCTCGGCGTGGTGAACACCCTCGCGCTGTCGGTGGTGGAGCGCACCCGGGAGATCGGGCTGCTGCGGGCGATCGGCCTGGCCCGTCGTCAGCTGCGCCGGATGATCCGGCTGGAGTCGGTGGTGATCGCGGTGTTCGGCGCGGTCCTGGGGCTCGCGCTGGGACTGGTGTGGGGCGTGTGCACTCAGCAGGTGCTGGCCTTGCAGGGCATGACGGCGTTCGCGATTCCGTGGGGGACGCTCGTCGCGGTGGTGATCGGCTCGGCGGTGGTGGGTGTCGTGGCGGCGCTGCTGCCCGCGTTGCGTGCCTCCCGCATGAATGTGCTGGCGGCCATCGCGCACGAGTGATGGAATCGCGGAAGGCACTCAAGTCCCTTGTGGTCGAGGAGAGTTCATGCCGCGTCCGTTCCGCTTCGGAGTCAACCTGCTGACCGCCGCCCCGGCCGACGAGTGGCGCGCCAAGTGCCGCCGCGCCGAGGAGTTCGGCTACGACGTGATCCTGGTCCCCGACCACCTGGGCATGCCCGCGCCCTTCCCGGCCCTGGTGGCGGCGGCCGAGGCCACCGAACGCCCCCGGCTGGGCACGTTCGTGCTCAACGCGGGCTTCTGGAACCCGGCGCTGCTCGCCCGCGAGGTCGCCACGACGGACGCGCTCACCGGCGGCCGCCTCGAACTCGGCCTCGGCACCGGCTACGTACGGGACGAGCACGAGACGGCCGGACTGCCCTTCGGCACCCCGGGCGAGCGGGTGGGCCAGCTGCGGCGCACCGTCGAGGAGCTGAACCGGCTGCTGTCCGACGCCGAGCACCAGCCGCAGCCGGTGCAGAAGGCCGGGGTCCCGCTGCTGATCGGCGGCAACGGCGACCGGATGCTGCGGCTCACCGCCGAGCACGCCGACGTCGCGGCGTTCACCGGAGCGCGGTCGGTGCCGGGGACCTCGGGGCAACTGGCCGCCATCAGCGCCGACGAACTCGACGAGCGCGTGGCGCGCTACCGCGAACTGGCGCAGGGCCGCGCGGAGCCGGCGGAGCTGAACCTGCTGATCCAGATGGTGATCACCACGGAGGACCGCGAGGCCGCGGTCCGGCCCTTCATGGAGTACGCCGCCCCGCACATGACCGTCGATCAGGTGCTGGACCTGCCCATCATGCTGGTCGGCAGCACGGAGGAGATCACCGCCCGGGTCCTGGCCCTCCGCGAGCGCTACGGCTTCACGTATCTGACCGTCCTGGAGGCATACATGGAGGCCTTCGCCCCGGTCATGAAGGCGCTGCGGGAGGCCTGACCGTCCGTATCCCGGAATTGCCTGGGCACCGGTGACCCCGCGTGATGTGATCACCGCATGAGTGAGTTGCACATACGGGCCGCCGGGCCGCAGGACCTCGACAACGTGCTGGCCTTCTGGAAGGTGGCTGCCGAGGGCACGAGCATCAGCGACGACCGCGGCGGCGTGGAGCGCCTGGTCGCCCGCGACCCCGAGGCGCTGATCCTAGCCGAACAGGAGGGCGAGCTGGTCGGCACGGTGATTGCGGGCTTCGACGGCTGGCGCTGCCATCTGTACCGGCTGGCGGTGCACCCCGATCACCGCCGCCAGGGAATCGCGTCGGCTCTGCTCGCCGCCGCCGAAGAGCGGTTCGTACGGCTCGGGGGGCGCCGCGCGGATGCGATGGTGCTGACCCGTAACGAGACCGCGCACCACGCGTGGGGGGCCGCCGGATACGCGCCTGAGGAGAAGTGGCGGCGCTGGGTGAAACCGCTCACCGAATAGTCTTCCACAGGCCGATCGGCCTCTTTTTGCGCATCCTTTACTCTTGGAGGACTACTCGTTCCTCTATGAAAGGTGTGAGCGTCCGCCCATGGGCGAGCCTCCCAGTCCCCGTGCACGACATCGCGCGCCCCTCCCTGCCCTGGCCGACCCTGGGACGGAGGTGACCCGATGACCGAAGTGCTCCTGCTGCTGGTGGCGATCCTGCTGTCGCTCGCCTGCGGTGCCTTCGTGGCGGCCGAGTTCTCCCTCACCACGGTCGAGCGCGCGGAACTGGAGCGTGCCGTGGAGCGCGGCGAGCGGGGCGCGCAGGGCGCCCTGAAGGCCGTACGGAACCTGACGTTCCAGCTCTCCGGGGCGCAACTCGGCATCACGGTCACGAACCTGGTCGTCGGCATGCTGGCCGAGCCGTCCATCGCCCGGCTGATCGCGGGACCGCTGGAGGACGTCGGCGTCTCGCGCTCGGCGTCCGGCTCGATCGCGCTGGTGATCGGCACGGGTCTGTCGACCGTGTTCCTGATGGTCGTGGGCGAGCTGGTGCCCAAGAACTGGGCGATCTCCTCGCCGCTGCCGGTCGCCAAGCGGGTCGGCAACGCCCAGCGCTGGTTCAGCGCCGCCTTCCGGCCCTTCATCAGCCACCTCAACAACACGGCCAACCGCGTGGTCCGCCGCTTCGGCCTGGAGCCCACCGAGGAGCTGGCCGCCGCGCGCGGTCCGCAGGAACTGGCGGCCCTCGCCCGGCACTCCGCCAAGCAGGGCGCCCTGGAGGCGGACACCGCCGAGTTGTTCGTGCGGACCCTCAACCTCGCCGACCTGACCGCGGAGAACGTGATGACCCCGCGCGTCCAGGTCGTCGCCCTCGACGCCCAGGCGACCTGCGAGGACGTGGCGAACGCGACCCGCGCGACGGGCCTGTCCCGGTTTCCGGTCTACCGCGACAGCCTCGACTCGGTGGTCGGCACCGCCCACATCAAGGACGTGCTGGCGGTGCCCGCCGAGGACCGGCTGCGCGTGTCCGTCGCCGAGCTGATGCGCGAACCGCTCCTGGTCCCGGAGACGCTCACCGTGGACCGGCTCCTGGACCGGCTGTCCGGCAAGCGCACGATGGCCGTCGTGATCGACGAGTACGGCGGCACCGCGGGTGTGGCCACCCTGGAGGACATCGTCGAGGAGGTCGTCGGCGAGGTGCGCGACGAGCACGACCCGCACGAGACGCCCGACCTGGCCCCGGCCGGCACCGACGAGGAGGGGCACGCGCTGTACTCGGCGGACGGGTCCGCGCGCTTGGACCAGCTCACGCGGGTCGGACTCCGGGCACCCGAGGGGCCGTACGAGACGCTCGCCGGGCTGGTCGCGACCGAGCTGGGCCGCATACCCGCCGTCGGTGACTCCGTCGAGGTGGCCGAGTGGCGGCTGGACGTGGTGGACACGGCGGGGCGCCGGGCGGCGCGCGTCCTGCTGCACGCGCCCCTCGTGGGCGAGGAGGAGGCGCAGCGATGACGGCCGTACAACTGCTGATCGGTCTGGCGACGCTCGTCGTCAACGCCTTCTTCGTGGGTGCCGAGTTCGCGCTGATCTCGGTCAGGCGCAGCCAGATCGAACCGTACGCCGAAGAGGGGGACCGGCGGGCGAAGAGCGTGCTGTGGGGGCTGGAGCACGTGTCCGCGCTGATGGCGGCCGCGCAGCTCGGGATCACGCTGTGCACCCTGGTCCTCGGTGTGGTCGCGGAACCCGCGATCGCGCACCTGCTGGAGCCGGTGTTCCACGCCCTGGGCGTGCCGTCCGGTGCCGGGCACGCGGTGTCGTTCGTGATCGCGCTGACCCTGGCGACGTATCTGCACATGCTGCTCGGGGAGATGGTGCCGAAGAACATCGCGCTCGCCGAACCGGTGCGCAGCGCGCTGCTGCTCGGCCCGCCCCTGGTGGGGCTGTCCCGGGCACTGCGCCCGGTGATCTTCACGATCAACGCCTTCGCGAACCTGCTGCTGAAACTGCTGCGGGTGCAGACCAGGGACGAGGTCGCCGCGACCTTCTCGGACGCCGAGCTGGCGCGGCTGGTCAAGGACTCCCGCGAGGCGGGCCTGATCGACGAGCGGGCACGGGAGCGGCTGCACGACGCCCTGGAGCTGGGCCGCCGGCCCGTGCGGGACGTCGTGCTCCCGCTGGAGCACGTCGTCTACGCGCGCGTGGGGGTCACGCCGGAGGAGCTGGAGCAGTTGTCGGCCCAGTCCGGGTTCTCCCGCTTCCCCGTGGTGGACGAGGGGCGCCGGATCGTGGGCTATCTGCATGTGAAGGACGCCCTGGACGCCTCGCCGCGTGACGTGCCGTTCCGGCTGCGGGACATGCGGCCCATCGCGCGTGTCCGGGAGAGCACGCCGCTGGACGACGTGCTCACCGCGATGCGCGGCAGCCGTACCCATCTCGCGGCGGCGCTGGGCGCCGACGGCCGGCTGGCCGGACTGGTGACCATGGAGGACGTGCTGCGGGAGCTGTTCGGGCAGCGAGCGTGAGGCTCCCGGGCCGGGCCGGGCCCGGGGACGGCCGGGTGAGGGCGGGGCGGGTGAAGGCTGGGCGGGTGAAAGCGCCCGTGGCTCGGGCCTTCGAGGTGCGCTCCCGGCTGACCGACCGCTAGGTATGGGTGCGGGTTACCATCTCTGTCGCCATGCAGACGAACCCCACCCACACCAGCCTGGTCGCGGTCGGCGACTCCTTCACCGAGGGCATGTCGGACCTGTTCCCCGACGGCACGTACCGCGGCTGGGCCGATCTCCTCGCCGCGCGCATGGCGGCCCGCGCGCCCGGCTTCCGGTACGCCAACCTCGCGGTGCGCGGCAAGCTGATCCGGCAGATCGTCGACGAGCAGGTCGACACGGCGGCGGCCATGCAGGCCGACGTGATCACGCTGGTCGGCGGGCTCAACGACGCGCTGCGGCCCAAGTGCGACGTGGGCCGGGTGCGCGCGCTGCTGGAGGAGGCGGTCGGGAAACTGGCACCCTCCTGCAAGCAGCTCGTGATGATGCGCAGCCCCGGCCGCCAGGGCCCGGTGCTGGAGCGGTTCCGGCCGCGGATGGAGGCGCTGTTCGCTTGCGTCGACGAGCTGGCCGAGCGGCACGGCGCCCTGGTCGTCGACCTGTACGGGGCGCCCTCGCTGGCCGACCCGCGCATGTGGGACGTGGACCGGCTGCACCTGACCGCCGAGGGGCACCGCCGGGTCGCGGAGGCGGTGTGGCAGACCCTCGGCTACGACTCCGAGGACACCGGGTGGCGCACACCGCTGCCGCCGGCGGTGCCGCCCGGGTGGGCGGCACGGTGGGCCGCGGACGCCCGGTTCGCCCGCCAGCACCTGCTGCCGTGGATCGGGCGGCGGCTGACGGGGCGGTCGTCCGGGGACGGGCTGCCGCCGAAACGGCCCGAGTTGTCACCGTACGAGGGGTAGGTCCTCGTGACCACGCGCGTGATCAACGTCAGGGGCCGCCTGCACGAGTTCGGCCCCCGGATGGAGCGCGCGCCCGAGGACCTGGTCTACGTCGGCCGCCGCTGGACCATGGGCGGCTGGGACCTGCCGAAGCACCCCCTGTACAACCCGTTCGCCTACGACACCCCGGCGAAGAAGCGGGACGGGACGCGGGCCGAGGTCATGGCGAAGTACCGGGCGTATCTGCTGGAGCGGCCCGGCCTGCTCGCCCTGGTGCCCGCGCTGCGCGGCAACGCACTGGCCTGCTGGTGCGCGCCGGAGCTGTGCCACGCGGAGGTGCTGGCCGAGCTCGCAGAGTCGCTCCCGTAGCGCCCTTGTAGCTTCCGACGAAGACCCCTGTGGCGCTGGCCTGCGCGAATCGCCAGGTAAACTCCGGACGCGTGACTGCGCCCGCCAAGCCCCGCATCCCGAACGTCCTCGCCGGACGCTACGCCTCCGCCGAGCTCGCCACGCTCTGGTCGCCCGAGCAGAAGGTGAAGCTGGAGCGGCAGCTCTGGCTCGCCGTGCTGCGGGCCCAGAGCGACCTCGGCGTCGATGTGCCGGACGCGGCGCTCGCCGACTACGAGCGTGTCCTCGACACCGTCGACCTGGCCTCCATCGCCGAGCGCGAGAAGGTCACGCGGCACGACGTGAAGGCGCGGATCGAGGAGTTCAACGACCTCGCCGGGCACGAGCACGTGCACAAGGGCATGACGTCCCGAGACCTCACCGAGAACGTCGAGCAACTGCAGATCCGGCTGTCGCTGGAGCTGATGCGCGACCGTACGGTGGCCGTCCTGGCGCGCCTGGGCAAGTTGGCCGGCGAGTACGGCGAGCTCGTCATGGCCGGCCGCTCCCACAACGTGGCCGCGCAGGCCACCACGCTGGGCAAGCGGTTCGCGACCGCCGCAGACGAACTGCTCGTGGCGTACGGCCGGGTCGAGGAGCTGCTCGGCCGCTACCCGCTGCGCGGCATCAAGGGCCCGGTCGGTACGGCGCAGGACATGCTCGACCTGCTCGGGGGCGACGCCTCGAAACTGGCGGAGCTGGAGCGGCGGATCGCCGCACACCTGGGCTTCGCGCAGGCGTTCACCTCGGTCGGCCAGGTCTATCCGCGCTCGCTGGACTACGAGGTCGTGACCGCGCTGGTGCAGTTGGCCGCCGCGCCGTCCTCGCTGGCGAAGACGATCCGGCTGATGGCAGGGCACGAGCTGGTCACCGAGGGCTTCAAGCCGGGCCAGGTCGGCTCCTCCGCGATGCCGCACAAGATGAACACGCGGTCCTGCGAGCGCGTGGGCGGCCTGATGGTCATCCTGCGCGGCTACGCTTCGATGACCGGCGAGCTGGCGGGCGACCAGTGGAACGAGGGCGACGTGTCCTGCTCGGTGGTGCGCCGGGTGGCGCTGCCGGACGCGTTCTTCGCGCTGGACGGGCTGCTGGAGACGTTCCTGACGGTGCTCGACGAGTTCGGCGCGTTCCCGGCGGTCGTGGCCCGGGAGCTGGACCGCTATCTGCCGTTCCTCGCCACGACCAAGGTGCTGATGGGCGCGGTGCGCGCGGGCGTCGGCCGGGAGGTCGCGCACGAGGCGATCAAGGAGAACGCGGTGGCGACGGCGCTGGCGATGCGCGAGCAGGGCGCCGAGCGCAACGACCTCCTCGACAAGCTGACCGCCGACGAGCGCCTCCCGCTCGACCGGCCGCAGCTGGAGGCGCTGATGGCGGACAAGCTGTCCTTCACCGGTGCCGCGGGCGACCAGGCCGCCGCCGTCGTGGCCCGGATCGAGGAGATCGTGAAGCAGCACCCGGAGGCAGCGGGCTACACCCCCGGAGCGATCCTCTGACGCGCTTCACCCCCGAGGAGCTGGAGGCCGCCCGCGACCGTCTGGTACCGGACGTCGTCGCGGACGGTCTGCGCGTGCTGTTCTGCGGCATCAACCCTGGTCTGATGACGGCCGCGACGGGCCACCACTTCGCCCGCCCCGGCAACCGCTTCTGGCCGGTGCTGCTTCTCTGCACTTCACCCCCACGGGTGACACGAGCCTGGTCGGAGAGGTTCAAGGGCTTGATCGGGGCGCGTAGCGTGCTCGCATGAATGATCAGTCTGCTGCTCATGGCTTCACGTCGGTGGACAGTCAGTCCCAGCCCGCTGAGTGGGTCAGGGTCCTGGACCGATTGGGCGCTGAGCCGTTCTATGCCGCCTACAAACAGAGGTTGCAAGAGCTCCTGGGCGCCAAACCCGGCGAAGTGTTCCTCGAAGTCGGAGCCGGCGCCGGGGACGCTGCTGTGGCACTCCGCTCTTGCTATGGGGCGGAGGTCGTCGCGATCGACAGCTCCGTGACCATGATCGGACAGGCGCGGGCACGAGGGCTGTCGCATGCCGCCGTTGCAGACGCGCACCGGCTGCCGTTCGGAGCGCGTCGATTCGACGGTGCCTGGGCCGACCGTGTCGTGCAGCACGTCGCCGACCCGTTCCGGGCGTTGGATGAGTTGCTCCGGGTGATCCGCCCTGGGGGCCGAGTCGCGTTGGCCGATCCGGACTACGACACCCAGGTACTCGACATCGATGACCAGGACCTTGCCCGCCGGGTCCTGCGCTTTCGGGCTGATAGGGCGTTGCGCAACGGATCGCTGGCCCACCAGCACGCCGGACTGCTCTCGGCTCGCGGTCTTGGCGACATCACAGTCGAGGCCAGGACTCTGGTGGTGCGCGACCCGTCGGCGGTGGACAACGTCATGGGCTTGCGCACGTGGGCGCATACCGCCGCGAGCCGGGGCTATCTTGATCCTGAGGATGCAGACCGCTTCGTGGTCCAGTTCGACGATGCCGTCCGCACAGGGCGATTCATGTATGCCGTCACGTTCTTCCTGACCGCTGGCACGCTGCCGACGCACGGCGCTGCCCCGACGAGCGCACTCTGATCGCTCACGTTTGATCATCAGGCATCCCCGGCCTGGGACGAGGGATACCCAGTTCGACAGTTGGACGCTGCGCTCGCCGCTGGGTCTCCTGCTGCTTTGAGCGCAGGAAGCTGAGGGTGAGATCGAGGCCCTCGATCTCACCGACCCAGCCCTCGGCTTCTGCACGTGCACGGCGGGCGAGGAGGTCGGCTTCCAGTTCCGCGAGGCGGGGAAGCATCTTCGGGTTGATGTGAAGCATCGGGCAGCGGATGCAGGCGTGTTCGTGCTGGCAAGGGGTGCCGTAAGGGCGTCCGCAGGAGCCGAGTTCGACCTTGCGGCGGTCGAAGTGCTCCTGGAACTCGGACCATTCCTGAGCCGTTGCGTCGCGATACTCGCCCTCGGGCCTGACCTGGCGTCGTCGGTGGAGATGCTCCTGGTAGTGGCGGACGACGTCCTCGTCGAATACTGCGACATAACCACGGGTGGTCTGGATATTGAGGTGGCCCAACAGGGCCGCTCCGATGTGAATCGGCAGGCCACTGTTGACGAGCTCAGTGGCGAAGATTCGGCGGAAGTCGTGCGGGGTGAACTTCAGTCCGCGGAAACCGGGGTGGACCTCAGCTAGCGCTTGCCCGCGCCGACTGATCATCTCCTGGACGGCATGGATGCTGAAAACGGCGGGCGTTGTGCCGTTCTGCCGTTGGAACAGGAACGGCATGGGCGCACTCCACTGTTTGTCCTGTGAGTCGTACCTGCTGACGAGAGGGATCGGGCGGCCGGTCCGGCCATGCCGGCGAATGATCGACGCGATGACATGGAAGAGTTCGGCGGACATCGGGATCACACGCTCACGGTCCGTCTTCGACGGGGCAATCACCAGCAATGCGATGACCTCGCCGTTTGCCCGCTGGTATTGCCGAACGCTCAGATGGGTGAGCTCGACGAGTTCCTCCACCCGCACTCCGGAGTGCCGCAGGGTCTCCACCATGGCCCACTCCCAGAAGGCTGCTTCCTCCTCGGTCCCGATGTGGATGATCTGGCCGGTTGCCTCCTCGATGACGCGTGTCGGAACCGCGTCGCCGTGGCGGAGGAGCTTGCGGTCGGCCTCCGTGGTGACTCGCCGGTACTCGGTCCCCTCGTGAGTGAAGAGTTCACCGTCCGCTGCCTTGTTGGCCCGTTCCAGGAGCAAGCGGGCACGGTCGTATCGCGTTTCCACATGCTCGACCAGCACAGGCAGCAGCGGCTGACGCTGGCGGGTGCGGTCGGCTGAGCGTTCGTTGATCCGTCGCCGACGGGTGCCAAGGCCGTGGAGCTCGCTGGGCGGGACTGGGCAGGGGGCGACCCACGCTGCCCAGCGTTCCGGTTCTTCAGCGGCCCAGGTGTGCAGGTCGTAGTAGAAGCTGCGGACCGCGATGATGATGCTGTCCTGCCCGGCGCGAGGCTTGCCGTTGTCCTTCATAGTGATCATCTGCCGCCAGGCCGCATAGTGCTCGTGCGAGATCCGCAAGTCGGTCTGGTCGGGGTTGACGCGCTCGATCTTCTCCCAGAAATGGTGAGCTACCAGCAACACCAGGTTTTTCAGGGTCGAGTAGTCCGTGTCGACCCGGCGTCGTGCGAAATAGTCGATCAGCAGTCCCCGCACTGATCTGTTGCGGATGGGGTATTGGTCGACCATTTCCTCGACGGTGCGCTGGCCACGCATCAGGGCAGCCCTCAGCGTGGACGGCGTCGCGGGTGTGAAGTGCCCCATGGCATGTAGGACATTCCACATCCCCTGGCCCACGAGCCGGTTGGCCACCTTGTTCCCCGGCTGCAGGACACTGCGGGCCCGGCGGTTCTCTTGGGTGAAGTGCAGCACCGCCGACGGCGTCACATCGCTCAGCGAGACTCCCTGAACCGCGAGGAGGGTGCACAGCTCCGACATTGCCTCTCGACGGTGGATGTGCCGCATCGGCTGCGCTTCAACCTGCGCGGCGTACTTATTGAGGAGCGGATCGCCTTGGGCGGCGACAAACATCGGCGCGAAGTTGTGCAACACATTGCGCCGGAAAGTGAGGAGAGTCGGCTGAATGACGCGCAGGCAGTAGAGCGCCCGGACCCCCGGGGTGATGGCCAAGCCGGTGGAACGACGGGTTCCGAGCGTGTTCGCGGCGACCAGCCCTTGTCCGACAGGGCTGGCATCCCATCGTTCCTGCCATGTCTGACCGGGGAAGTCGAGCAGGTACTCCAGGACACATTGGGCGGCCTGCGCTCGCTGGTTTCGGGTCACCCGGCACGCGTCCATCCAGACCGTGGCGGCGAGCCGACCGATGTGAGCGACGGAGGCCGTGGCGAGGTCCCCGTGCGGACGGGGCGGAACCGCAGCGACGGCCGGTTCGGGCGTAATAGCCCCGCCGACGAATCGGCTGGCGAAGTCGAGACCTTCAGCAACCGGCCCGTGCCGCCGACTGGCGCCCGTTGTGCGGCTGAGCTGGGACCTAGGCACCGAACACCGCCGCGATGTCGTCGGCGTCGTAGCCGGTGGGGAAGCTCCGTTCGACGCGCGGAGTGTTGTAGTGCTCGGTGAGCTTGTCGAAGAGCTCCTCGACGCGCATGGTCAGGTAGCGGCTGGTGGTCTGGATGTTGGCGTGCCTCAGGATGGCTTGCACCTCGGGCAGCGTTAGCTTGCCGCCGTTGGCCATGCGGCTCGCAGCAGTGTGCCGCAGGTCGTGAAGCGTCCAGTTGGTGCCCAACGCCTCGTTGGCGTGCTGGATGATGCGCCGCATCGCCCAGTAGGACAGGGGCCGGTCTGCCCCTCGGCGAGTCCGCCACATGGGCTCGTCCGCTGGCGGAGTGCCGATCTCCTCGAGGTAGCGGGCCAACCGCACGAACGCCTGCGGCGAGACCGGAACGGGCTGACGCTCCCGCGACCCCTTCGAGATCACGTAGACGCGCTGACCAGCCCAGTCCAGGTCACCGATGCCGACGCCGAGCAATTCCTCAGCACGGGCGCCGCTGGAGACGTAGAACTCCAGCAGTGCGCGGTCGCGTTCGCATCCCATGCGCTCGAACAATTCGTCCCACAGGTGATCGGGGATCGACCGCGGCGGCCGGTCTGCCACCTTCTGGCGCAGCCGGGCCCGGCCCAGCACCGGCCTCGGCTCCAAAGGGCTGCGATGGGCCAACGCCCGGCGTCGCTGCGGAGAGACTGGCACCGGGTTGGTGACCGGCCCGTTGCCCTGGTGGGCGTGGAACTCGTAGAACCCGCTGACCACCGACAGCGCGTGGTTGATCGTCCGTGGCGCATAGCCAGCTCGCAAAACCGGCTTCCCGGTGCGCAAGTTCACCGAGCCCGGGGCCGGGCCATCGGCCGACTTGCGCCGTCGTTGGGGGTTCGGCGCCGTCCGCAGCCACCCGGCCAGCACCGCAGTCTCGGCCTCGGTCGCCCTCTCCCAACCGACCCCGAGCAGCCACAACAGGCGGAACCAACGCAGCAGCCCGTACCCGTAGCTGCGGACTGTCAGCGGGCTGCTGTCATTCAGGGCCAGGTCCCGCAGGTACGCGGTGGCCGGCTCGATCTCGTCGTCGTACCCGTTGAGGACGATGTACGGAGGATGCACCCTCCTCGCCGGAACCACCGTCCCAACGCGGGGAACGTCCGCCCGCCCTTCCATCAGTTCATGACGCAGATCCACTTGCAGTCTCCTCGTTGATCTCAGGTACCAGCACCGAGACCAACGAGAAGACGTAGTGCAGATAACTGTGCATCTGTCCGGGTTCACGCCGCGCCTGATGAAGCCGTCGGAGCAGCAGCGGTTGCTGTCGTACCGGCTCGGCATCACCAATGTCGTGGCCCGGCCGACCACGCGGGCGGACGAGCTGAGCGTCGAAGAGTACCGGGAGGGCGGGCGGCTGCTCGCGCTGAAGGTGGCGCGGTTGCGGCCGCGGTGGCTGGCGGTGGTGGGGGTGACGGCGTACCGGGCGGCGTTCGGCGACCGCAAGGCTCAGGTGGGTCCGCAGGAGCGGGTGATCGGGGACGCGCGCGTGTGGGTGCTGCCGAACCCGAGCGGGCTGAACGCGCACTGGACGGCGGCGTCGATGGCGGAGGAGTTCGCACGGCTGCGGGAGGCTGCTGCGCAGGCCTAGCCGGTCGGGGCGGGTGCGTGTCCTGCGGTCACGAGGCTGCGTCCATGGCCCACGAAGCCGTCGGTCACGGCGGGCCCGTTTCCGTGACGACGGCCAGGAGTTGGACCTCGTCCGTCTCGTCCTGGTCGGCGACGGCCACCGCGACCCAGCGGCCGGTGCCCTCCACCTCCCATACCCAGGCCACGCGTGCGCGTGCGCTGAGGGACGCCCAGGGCTCGGGTATCTCCTCCCGTTCGGTACGCAGCAGCAGGGTCTGCAGGTTGTAGGGCGCCGTGAGCCCCCAGCGCCGGGCGAGGATCTCGAAGAGAGCGTCCCGGTCCTTCTCGTACTGCTCCACCGTCACGGCCCGCTCCGCCGGATCACCTCCCGGCATGCCGTGACTGGTCCCTAACGCGGCGACGTGGTGGCCCGGTCCCGAGTGGCCCACGTCTGAGGGGCCGTGCTCCGCCGGAAAGGGGCGGAAGCACAGCTCCTCGATGCGGGCGACGTAGTGCGCGATGCTCATGAGATCCAGTAAACCCGCCGCCACTGACAACTGGCGGCGCGTCAGGCATCCCGGCTGCGCACCCGCCACGTTCCGGCCAGCAGCGCGGCCGCCGTCCACAGCGCGGTCACTGCGAGGCCGGTCCACGGGCCGAGGACGCCGTCCCACGTCTCGCGGAACACCACCTGTCCCGCCTTGTCGGGCAGGAGATCGGCAACCGTGCCCGACATGTCGCCGATCACGAAGGAGACGATGAGCAGGAACGGGATCAGCACGCTCAGCGTGGCGACGCCGCTGCGCAGCACTGCGGCCAGACCGGCCGCGAGCAGGGCCATCAAGGTCAGGTAGATGGCACAACCGATGACTCCACGCACTCCCTCGGCCCAGGACAGCCCGTCCGCCCCGGCCCCGAGGACGGCCCGGCCGACGGCGAGGCTCGCGCCTCCCGTGACGAGCCCCACGGCCAGGACGGGCCCGGCGATCGCCAGCATCTTGGCCGCGAACCACCGACCGCGCCGCGGTACCGCGGCGAGCGTGGCGCGCAGGGCGCCGCCCTGGAACTCGGACGCGACCGCCGTCGTGCCGAACGCGATCGCGGCGATCTGCCCGAAGGCGACGCCGAAGAAGGCCGAGAACAGCGGGTCGGCGTCCGGGCCGCCGGCGTCGAGGCTGCCGAGCGCGGAGAACGCGAGGGTGGCGAGCAGGATCGCGCCCAGGGCGCCGAGGAGCGACCGCAACGTACGGATCTTGATCCACTCGGCGCGGAGGACGGGTGCGAATTCCATGGGTCAGGCCTCCTGGGGCTGGGCGGTGAACTCGGTCTCGGCGGCCGTCAGATCGAGGTAGGCCTGCTCCAACGTGGCTTCCTCCGCGTCAAGTTCGAGGACGGGCACCCCTGCGGCGGAGGTGAGGCGCCCGATGTCGTCCACGCGTGCGTCGGGCACCGTCCAGTGTCCGTCTGGGTGTTCCACGGCGTCGTACCCGTGCCGGGCGAGAGCGGACTTGAGGGCGGTGGGGTCCATGGTGCGGATCCGTACGCGGGGCTGCACGCGCGCGTGGATGAACTCCCGCATCGGGGTGTCGGCGAGCAGGCGGCCTCGGCCGAGGACGACGAGGTGGTCGGCGAAAGAGGCGGTCTCGTTCATGAGGTGGCTGGAGACCAGCACGGTGCGCCCTTCCTCCGCGAGGCGGCGCAGCAGCGCGCGGATCCAGACGATGCCTTCGGGGTCGAGGCCGTTGGCGGGTTCGTCGAGCAGGACCACCCTGGGGTCGCCGAGCAGGGCGGCGATGCCCAGCCGCTGCCGCATGCCCAGGGAGTACGTCTTCACCCGGCGTCGTGCGGCCGGTGCGAGCCCCGTCTCCTCCAGCACCTCGTCGATCCGGCGCGGCGGGATGCGGTTGCTCGCGGCAAGGGCGCGCAGATGGTCGCGGCCGGTGCGGGAGCCGTGCGCGGCCTGCGCGTCCAGCAGGGCGCCGACGTGCCGCAGGGGTTCGCGCAGCGCCGGGTACGGCCGGCCGCCGATCGTGGCGGAGCCGGAGGCCGGCCGGTCGAGGCCGAGCACCAGCCGCATGGTGGTGGACTTTCCGGCGCCGTTGGGGCCGAGGAAGCCGGTGACGCGGCCGGGCAGGACGCGGAAGGTCAGCCGGTCCACGGCCCGGCGGGTGCCGTACTCCTTGGTGAGGTCCTGGACGTCGATGCTGGTCATGGCAGCAGCCTGGCCGCTCGGACGGGGCCGGGGCCTCCCCCGCCGGTGGCGGTCGTCTCCCCCGTGCGGGGGAGGCCCGTTGATGCTCCTATTGCCTGTCAAGCGGCTTGGAGCCAGTTGCGGTAGGCGTGGGCGAGGCCGTCGTCTCGGCGGATACCGCGTTCGAGG